>NZ_JAHKPE010000037.1:0-55961 GCF_018860305.1 Celeribacter halophilus | reverse complement strand
CTTGCCGAAACATTTGGAGTGCAGGTTCCATTTCTGGCGTGAGCTTTATTGGACATAAAGCATTCAGTATACGTCTTCTAGCCAGTCGCCGGTCGCGCAGATTCTAGGGCGACAACGCGGACAACCGTTGATCTCGCGCTCGATGTCATAGATCTTGCCAATCCGGTCGATTGCTTCGCGTGAAATGAAGCTATAGGCCTCCGGCAAACTCGGGGCAATTCATGCGACAACAAGCGCCCATGATGTATCTTGTTTTACAAAATCGTCACGCATCTCTCAAACCACTGTTACAGATTTCGCCAAGTCTATGCACACGTGTGCAAATTCCGAGGCACATCCCATAGTGTTTGGAGAAATCGACCCATGAAACAAATGACGTGCGCCCTTGCGCTGGTCTCCGCCATGGCCGCAACGCCAGCTCTGACCGAAGACATTACCATCACAGTCTGGGCCGGCGGGTCCAATGACAGTGATCATTACCGCATTGATAACATCAAAATTGCCGCCGACCTTCTGTCCCGCGAAGCCGCCATCCGTGGCGATGAGTTGAACATCACCGTCGAAGGCAAACGCGACTTCGACGGTTGGGACGGGTTCAAACAGGCCGTGACGCTCGGCGCCGAAGCTGGCAATGCACCCAATATTGTAGTGACCTCGCATCTGGACATCGCCCCTTGGGCCAGCGCGGGATATATCGTGCCAGTCGAGGATTACGTTGATCTGGACGCATGGCCCTTGAACAACGTCTATTCCAACCTCATGGAAATCGCCGCTTTTGACGGGATGCAATGGGGCGTGCCGCAAGACGCCGAAAGCCGCCCGTTCTTCTTCTGGAAAGAAACCATGAAGAAGCTCGGCTATACTGATGACGACATGGATGCCATGGCCGCCCGCGTTGAATCTGGTGAATACACGCTGCGCGACATGCTCGCAGACGCCAAGAAGGCCGTGGACATGGGCCTCGTCGAAGAGGGCTACGGTTTCTATCCCCGCGTCTCCAACGGTCCGGACTATGCACAATTCTATCAATCCTTCGGTGGCGAGCTGATGGACCCTGAAACGGGCAAACTGGTGTTTGACCGCACCGCTATGACCGAGATGTATCAGTTCTTCGTCGATGCCGTTGAAGCGGGCGTGACACGCAAGAACCACATCGGCACCGAATGGGACCAATGGTATTCCGAAGTCGCCAGCGGCAAGGCAGCGTTCTGGCATGGCGGCACGTGGCACTATGGCCGCTACACCGGCAAGGAAGGCAACGACGACTTCTTCGGCACCATCGGCTTTACCCTTATCCCCGCAGGCAATGAGGCGGGGCGTGCCAACACGATCACCCATCCGCTGGTCTATCTTGTGACCGATCAGGAAGACGATCGCGCCGAAGAGATTGCCGCGCAGCTTGTGGCCATCGCCTCCGAACCGCGCCTGAACACGCTGCACGCCATTGAATCCTCGCACCTTGCCATCGGAAAAGCGGAAGCGGCGCTCGACCTTTACGCGGGCGACCGCTGGGCCTCTGAAGCAACAGAGGTTCTGCTGCCCCACGCCAACGCCCAACCGAACCACCCGTCCTACGGCGCCTTCTCCGAGGCGATGTTCAAAGGGCTCGAAGCGGCATGGACAGGCGTCCAGTCGCCTGAAGAGGCCGTGGCCGAAGTCGAAGCGCAGCTCACCGCCACACTCGGTGACGAGTTGATCATCCGCTAACCCGCGCGACGATCCCCTCGCGGCGGCGCGCCTTTCCCGCGTGCCGCCGCTCCCATTCAATCACGAGGTGCGACATGAACCGACAGACCCTTTTGGGCTTGGGCTTTCTCAGCCCCGCGCTCTTGGCGGTGGTGATGTTCTTTTTGCTGCCGGTCGTTCTGACCGTGGTGTTTGCCTTCACGAACATGAGCACCTCCACCGGAATTCTGGGCGGTGAATACCAGATTAGCGAAAGCGACCTGCGCCGTCTGCCTACGGCGGGTGTGCGCGAGGAAGCCGTCGAGATGCTGGCGGGGGCCGGCTATGCCGTGCGCGCAGATACGCTGGCGCTGTTTGCCGCAGAGTTCGGGGACAAGCGTGCGCAAGAGCTTGAGGCGCTCCACGGTGGGGACAGCTTTAAAGACAGGCGGGCGATGGAACGCGCGCTCAAAGACCTGCGCCGCGACCCGATCCGCTCCGTGCGCGAGCGCAAGACCGCAGCCGAATTGTTCCGCATCTCGATCCTCGGTCAGCGTTTCCCGACAGAGGCCGCATTTGTCGAGGCAATCACCGCGCTTGGCATCCCCGAAGCCGATCAAGCCGCGCTGACCGAAGCCGCCTATACCGGCTGGACCTTTACCACGCAAAATTTCGAACTGCTTTGGGAGCTTCCCGCCACATGGCGCTATGCGCTGAACTCGGCGCTCTATGTGGTTCTCACACTGGCGTTCAATGTCGGTTTCGGCCTGTTTCTGGCGCTCTCAACCTTTTACCTGCCGACACGCACGGCGCAGACCTTTCGCGCCATCTGGTTCCTGCCACGCATCCTCCCGCCTGTTCTCTATGTGCTGATGTGGCAATGGCTGACGTGGGATCAAGGGTTCATCTCCGCCATTCTGCGTCCTTTCGGCATCGAGCCGATCAACTGGATGCGCCACACGGCCACGCACGCGTGGACCTTTATCGTGCTGATCAACGGATGCGTCGGCGCTTCACTGGGGATGATCCTGTTTTCATCGTCACTGCGCGCGATCCCCGAAACGCAACTTTTTGCCGCGCAGGTCGACGGGGCCAACCGCTGGCAACAGGTGCGCTTTGTGCTGCTGCCACAGATGCGCTGGCCGATCCTGTTCATCACCTCCTATCAAACCCTCTCGCTGCTGACCTCGTTTGAATACATCCTGCTGGCCACCGATGGCGGGCCGGGTCGTCAGACCGAAGTCTGGGCGCTCGCGGCCTATCACACAGCCCTGTCGAACTACGGCGGCAATCTCGAATACGGGCTGGGCGCGGCCTATGCGCTGGCGCTGGTGATCATCGGCATCCTGCTCTCCGCGCTCTACCTGCGGTTCTTCAACTTCCGCGACCTCGTCGCCAAACCGAGGATAGAACAATGACCACATCGCTCAAGGACAACTGGCTGCTGATCCTCGCGCTGTCGCTGATCTCGGCACCGCTTGTCATCATGTATGGTTTCCAACTGATCGACAGCGTGTCGCGTCCCGCACCGGGAGGGATCATCCCGCAAGAATGGGAGCTTACGAACTGGCGTTTCCTGTGGGAGCGGATCGACAGTGCGCGCCCGTCAATCTGGCGGGTGACTCTGAACACTTTCGTCTTTGCCGCCGCCACCGCCCTGCTGGTCTGCGCCTTCTCCACCACAGCGGCCTATGCGCTCTCGCGCCTGAACTTCCCCGCGCGGCGGTTCTTTCTGGCGGGGCTAATCATGTTGCACGCCTTCCCGACGATCACACTCATCATCGCGATCTTCATCGTGCTGCAATTCCTCGGCCTCTATGACAGCCTGATCGGCGTCATCCTCGTGAAGGCCGCTCTGGAACTGCCCTTCGGCATCTGGATCATGAAAGGTTTCTATGACTCCGTGCCATGGGAAATCGAGATGGCAGGGGTGCAGGACGGCGCGTCGCGCTTCCGCGTCTGGCGGGAGTTGATCCTGCCGCAAGTCAAACCGGGCCTCTCGGCGCTTCTCATCTTCTCTTTCCTCGCGGGCTGGTCGGAATTCATCCTGCCGCTCGTGCTGGCCCCCGGTGCGGATGCGCAGGTGCTGGCCACCTATATGAACGCGGTCATCGCGGATGACACACGCCCCGACTACGGGCTCTTCAAGGCGATCGGCATGTTCTACGCATTGCCCGTGATCGCCGTTTACCTGCTGTTCCAGAAACGGCTCATGAACATTTATGGCGGAGGCACGAAAGGCTGATGCGGATCGAACTGCAAAACTTTACCAAACGCTTCGGTGACACGACCGTCATCGAGGATATGTCGCTCTCGGTCGACTCGGGCGAGATGATTGCACTGCTGGGCCCGTCAGGCTGCGGAAAGTCCACGACGCTCTTTGCCATCAGCGGCATCCACCGGATCGACGGCGGCACGCTGCACTTTGGCGACCGCGACGTGACCCGCCTGCCGCCACAGGACCGGCCCGTGGGCGTGGTGTTCCAGAACTACGCGCTTTATCCGCATATGAGCGTGGCCGAAAACATCGGGTTTCCGCTCAGGGTGCAAAAGTTGAGCGCTGCGGAAATCAAGCGCCGCGTGGGGGAGATGGCGGAACTTGTCCAAATCGGCAATCTGTTGAAGCGCAAACCGCAACAACTCTCGGGCGGACAACAGCAACGTGTGGCCTTGGCCCGTGCGCTGGTGCGCAAACCCGACGTGTTGCTCCTCGACGAGCCGCTTGCCAACCTCGACGCCAAGCTACGCCTTGAAATGCGTTCGGAAATCCGCCGCCTCCAGCGCGAGACAGGCATCACCGCGATCCTCGTGACCCATGACCAGATCGAAGCCATGTCCATGTGTGACCGCATCGCCTTGATGAAAGACGGGCGCATCGAACAGATCAGCACCCCCGCCGAGATGTATGAACGCCCCGCCTCGCGCTATGTCGCGGGCTTCCTCGGCAATCCGCCAATCAGCTTTGTACAAGCCGAAGCCAACGGGCGGCTGGCATTTGGCAACAATACGTTGCCCCTGCCCACGGGCATCATGGCGCAAGGGGCGATCACCCTCGGCATCCGCCCCGAACATTTCGGCCCGCAGCACCAAGGCCCCGCCGTGAGCGGACAAGTGAGTTTCATCGAACCACAGGGCCGCGAAGACCTGATCGACGTGACTTTGCCCGACAGCCAGCGCCTGCGTGCTATCGTCCCTGCAGGTCATGACGTTGCCTTGGGTCAAACGGTCAACTGGCAGGTTGATCTCTCCCGCATCCACCTGTTTGACGCCGAAGGGGTACGCCTGTGACCGCATCAGACTGGACCCGCCCCGCACGCCCCTACGCCATCGCCCACCGTGGAGCCGCCGCCTATGCGCCCGACAACACGTTAGAGGCCTTCCGCATCGCCAGTCGCATCGGCGCGGATATGTGGGAGGTCGATATTCGTGTGACCTCCGATGGCGAAATCATTGCCTTTCACGACAAAATCCTTTCGGACGGGCGCAAGATCATCGACACGCCCTTTGCCGATATCCTCGCCCACACCACCGCCGAACACCGCCCCTGCCCGCGGCTGCGCGATGTGGTGGCGGAGGCGGCCAAGCTGGGCGCGGGAATTTACGCCGATATCAAGGACACAAATGCCACCCTGCCGACCCTGCACATGCTGCAAGAGCACGGCATCACCCGCGCGATCCTCGGGGCCTTTGATCCGCAAGCGGCGCAAATATTGGCTGAGGCAAACAGCCCCTACCCACGTTCCGTGCTTGTGCCCTTAGGGGCCGAGCCGTTCTCCTATGCGAAAGGGGCCGATGTGATCCACCTGTGTTGGGAACGGATGGAACGCCCGCAAGACACCTTGACGGATGAGCTATTCGAGCGTGCCTTTGCCAATGGTCAAACCATCGCTATCTGGCATGAGGAAGACCCCGAACGTATGGCCGCAATCCGCACGCGCCCGGTGATCGGCATCTGTTCCGACCGGCCCGAACTGGTCAACCAACCCGGACGCGGACTGCCGTTCCAGACGGTCTGCCATCGCGGGGCGAACAAGATTGCGCCCGAAAACACTCTGCCCGCCTTTGAATGCGCCTTGGCGGCGGGGTTTGACTATATCGAATGCGACCTGCAAGAGACCGCAGATGGCGAGATCGTCATCCACCACGACCCGACACTGGAACGCACCACAAACGGTCACGGTCCCATCACCGCGCACACGCTCGGCGCTCTACGCGACCTCGACGCAGGCCACTGGTTCAGCCCGCATTTCACGGGCACCAAAATCCCGACGCTGGCGGAGGTGTTTGCTCTGCTGAACCGCTACAACGGGCAAGCCTATCTGGAGTTGAAATCCGCACCACCTGCGCCGGCCTGGCAAGCGGTCTGCGATGCAGGTCTGCAAGAGCGCGTGTTCTTCTGGTCGTTCAATCACGCAGCGCTCAAAGAGTTGCGCGCACGCGCACCGACCGCGCGGATCATGGCACGGCGGCAGGATTATGCGACATTGCAAGAGACGCTCGACGACCTCGCGCCCCAGATCGTGGAATTCATATTGCCCGAAGGCACCGAAGATTTCGCTGCCGTGCGTGACGCTGGGGCACAAGTCATGGTCGCCGCGATGGAGGGGGATCCATCTACATTGGCGCAGGTCATCGCCGCCGCCCCCGATCTTGCCAATGTGGACCATCCCTATGCATTGGCCCGACAGGTGCGCGCATGACAGAGCGCCGTCCCCCTGAACACCGTCGCCCCACCTCGCATGACGTGGCCCGTCTGGCCGGAGTGTCCCGCTCGGCTGTGTCGCGCTGTTTCACACCGGGAGCGAGTATCTCGGAAGAAACCCGAAACCGGATCATGTCAGCTGCGACAGAATTAGGCTATCGCGCCAATGCGTTGGCCCGAAACCTCAAATCACAACAATCGCAACTGGTTGCGATTCTCGCTTCGCGTCTGGACACGCCCTTCCGCGCGCGTCAGGTGAAACATCTATCACGAGCACTGATTGCAGAGGGATTCCGCCCGCTGCTCCTTACCGCCGATCACAGAGATGATCTGGAGCCGCTTCTCTCCTCCATGCTCGATTACAATCTGGCGGGGATGATCGTGACCTCCGACACACCGCCCGTCGCCGTAGTTGACGAATGTAAACGGTTGCGCGTGCCCTTGGTGCTCATCAACCGCAACCCCGAACCCGATGGCGGCGACCGTATCCAGCTTGATACCCGTGCAGCCGCCGAGACAGTCTTTGACATGCTCTACACAGCCGGCGCGCGGCGCTTTGCCGTGCTGCGCCCCGAGGACCGGACCTATACGGTGATGGGGCGGGTCAGCGCCTTTTGCGAACTGGTGCGCTCCAAGGGGTTAAACTGTCATCAACTGTCCTGCGACACCCAGTCCTACGCGGCAGGACGCGCCTCCATCCGTCAACATGCCGAGCTTATACAAGGGTGTGACGGGCTGTTTGGCACCACCGATTTGCTCGCCTGCGGAGCGCTGGACGGGTTGAAACACGACCTTGCCCTACGCGTGCCCGAAGATATACGCGTCGTCGGCTTTGATGATATAGAACAGGCGAGTTGGGCCCCCTATGATCTGAGCACCGTGCGTCAGGATGCGGGCGCCCAAGCCGAGCTGGCTGTCGCCATGATGCGGGCGCGGCTACAAGCCCCCGACGCCCCGATACGACGGGAACACCCGCCACTGCAGCCGATCCTGCGCGGCACCACCGGAAAGACCGAGACAAGATGACTATACACGACCGACTGTCCTTTGCCGAAAACCTCGCCCGCGGAGCAGGCGAGCTTGCCACCACCATGCGCACCGCCCGTGGAGGGTTGGACGTGCAAGCCAAAGGGCCGCAGGATTTCGTGACTGCCGCCGATCTGGCCGTTGAAAAACTAATCCGCACGCGCATCGCTGCACAGTTCCCCGAGGATGCTGTTATCGGTGAGGAAGGCGGGCGGCACGGCAACACTGCCGCCGGTGCGGTCTGGATCATTGACCCAATCGACGGGACAACGAATTTCATGCGTGGCCTGCCCGATTGGGCGGTCTCCATCGCTTGCGCCATTGACGGGGAAATCGTGCTGGGCGTGATCTGCGCGCCCGACTATAGGCAGACGCTTGTCGGACATTTGTCCGACAAGCCCGAAGCGCGCAAAAACGGCAAGGTTTTGAAAACATCTTCGGATGGCTTGGCAAAAAATGCGCTGGTTGCCGTCGGCTGGTCCCCGCGCACAGACTTCAAGGAACATGCTGACTTGTTGGAGGCAATCATCTCCAAAGGCGGGGAATACCGCCGCTCAGGAGCCGCAACAATTGGCCTGATCGGCGTCGCCTCCGGTTCTGTGGACGCCTATTTCGAGCGCCAGTTGAACCTGTGGGACGCCGCAGCCGGAATCGCGATTATCCGTGCGGCAGGCGGCGTTGTGGAGGCGCCTGCGTTCACTCCTGAGCTCAAAACTCCGGCTCCCTTTGTGGCACTAGCCCGTGCGGATCATGAGTTGGCGGATTTTTTGCGCTTAGCTGTTGTTTAGGAGTGAAAACGTTGCGCCCAATTAACGCCCGTCCAACAAGCGGCGCTTTGTGTCTGATTTATTTCTTTGTGCCGGCGCATAATAATGCCTGACAACAAAGACCTTCCGCGAAAAGTCAGAGACGGAGCGCGTTTGTTCTGAACCTGCAAAACTGCCACCACACCTTGTATTTCAGAACATACTTGACCCTAAGATGAACTCTTATGGTCCAATAACAAAACGGGAAAATGGTGGAGTTGATCGGGATCGAACCGACGACCTCGTCATTGCGAACGACGCGCTCTCCCAACTGAGCTACAACCCCACGCTGGTGCAAGATTTGAAAGTTTCGGGCCGAAAAGTCAAGCGGCCCGAAACAGGTTTCAGGCGGGCATTTTGCCGTTTTGCTCGACAAAGGCCACAATGTCGCGGGCCGGACGTGCGCCTGCGATGCGCGCGACTTCCTTACCGCCTTGATAGAGGATCAGCGCGGGAATGCCGCGGATGCCGTTTTTCATCGACACGGTCGGATGGTCCTCGGTGTTGATCTTGGCAAAGCGCGCGCGGCCTTTGAGGTCTTGCGCGGCCTTGGCGAATTCCGGTGCCATCATCCGGCACGGGCCGCACCACGGAGCCCAGAAATCAACGAGAACCGGCAGATCATCTTTGGTCGACAAAGCCTTCAGCCCTTTCGGGTCAAGCTCTGCCACTTTGCCTGACATCAAAGGCTCGCCACAGGTGCCGCATTTCGGACCGGCAGAGAGCTTTGCCACGGGCACGCGATTCACCTGACCACAGGTCGGGCAAGCGAGTTTGACATCCGTTTTATCAAGAGTAGCGACCATTGCGGTGGCCTCCCATTCACATTCGTATTGCAGAATATATGTGCCCGAATGGCCTCCAGTTCAAGAGGTCAGAATGACGCTCTTTCCGCAAACACCTTCGGACACACTCTCCCGCTATTCTGCCGCTTCGACATAGTGTTCCGGCGGCGGACAGAGGCAGATCAGGTTGCGATCACCATAAGCGTTGTCCACCCGTCCCACAGGCGGCCAGTATTTGTCCACGCGGAAGGCCCCCGGCGGGAAACAGCCCTGCTCACGCGGATAGGGCCGGTCCCACTCTGCCACCAGATCGCCCACCGTATGCGGCGCGAGTTTCAGCGGGTTGATGTCCTCGGGGAGTTCCCCGCTTTCGATCTGCGCGATCTCGGACCGGATCGACAGCATCGCCTCGCAGAACCGGTCAAGCTCCGCCTTGGTCTCGCTTTCCGTCGGCTCGATCATCAAGGTGCCGGGCACGGGGAAAGACATGGTCGGTGCATGGAAACCACTGTCAATCAGCCGCTTGGCGATATCGTCCACGGAGACACCTGTGGTCTTCTCGAAAGCACGCGGGTCCACAATGCACTCATGCGCCACACGCCCCTGTTTGCCCTTGTAAAGCACAGGGAAGGCCTCATCGAGACGGGCGGCGATATAATTGGCGTTGAGGATTGCCACCTTCGTCGCCTGCGTCAGCCCTGCGCCGCCCATGAGCATGCAATAGGCCCATGAAATCGGCAGGATCGAGGCCGAGCCGTATTGTGCACCGGACACAGGGCCGACCTCGCCCGATCCGTCGGGCGCGCCGGGCAGGAACCGTGCAAGATGCGCTTTGACGCCGATGGGGCCCATGCCCGGACCGCCGCCGCCATGAGGGATGCAGAAGGTCTTGTGCAGATTGAGGTGGCTCACGTCGGAGCCGATCTCGCCGGGTTTCGCCAGCCCGACCAGCGCGTTCAAATTCGCCCCGTCGAGATAGACCTGACCACCATAGTCATGGGTGATCTTGCAGACCTCTTTCACCGTCTCCTCGAATACCCCGTGGGTGGAGGGATAGGTGATCATACAGGCGGCGAGCTTGTCGCCTGCCGCTTCGGCTTTGGCGCGGAAATCTTCCAGATCAATGTCGCCATTCTCCGCCGACTTCACCACCACGACCTTGAGCCCCACCATCTGCGCAGAGGCCGGATTGGTGCCATGGGCCGACATGGGGATGAGGCAGATATTGCGCCCGCCCTGCCCGTTTGCGCGGTGATAGCCCATGATGGTCAGAAGTCCGGCATATTCGCCCTGCGCACCGGAATTGGGCTGCATCGACATGGCGTCATAGCCGGTGATCTCGCAAAGCTTCGCGCTCAGGTCCTCGATCATGTAGCGATAGCCTTCGGACTGGTCCACAGGAGCATAGGGGTGGATCGCATTGAACTCCGGCCATGTGATCGGCATCATCTCAACAGCCGCGTTGAGCTTCATCGTGCAGGAGCCGAGCGGGATCATCGCCCGATCCAGCGCCAGATCACGGTCCGCCAACCGCCGCATATAGCGCATCATCTCGCCTTCCGCGCGGTTCATGCCGAAAATCGGATGGGTGAGATAATCACTCTCGCGCAAAAGCGTTTCGGGGAAACCGAGACCGGGGAAGCCCTCCGGCACCTTCGCCTCATGCCCGAAGGCGCGCCAGACCTTTGTGATGACCTCGTCATCCGCCATTTCATCCATCGAAATGCCGATCCGGTTCTTACCCACCTTGCGCAGGTTGATCCCCTCGGCCACGGCGGAACGCAGGATCACGCCCTGCATCGCGCCAACCTCAACCGTGATCGTGTCAAAGAACGCATCCGGCGAGACTTTGAACCCTTCGGCCTTGAGCCCCTCGGTCAGTTTCACCGCCTTGGCGTGGATTTGTTCACCGATTGCGCGCAGCCCCTGCGGCCCGTGGAACACCGCATAAAACGACGCCATAACCGCCAGCAAGGCCTGCGCCGTGCAGACATTGGAGGTGGCTTTCTCACGCCGGATATGCTGTTCGCGGGTCTGAAGGCTCAGGCGATAGGCGCGGTTGCCGTTGGCATCGACAGAGACACCGACAATCCGGCCCGGCATGGCGCGTTTCATCGCATCCTTGCAGGACATGAAGGCCGCGTGCGGGCCGCCAAAACCCATAGGCACGCCAAAGCGTTGCGCCGAGCCAACCGCGATATCGGCATCCATCGCGCCCGGATCCTTGAGCATTGTCAGCGCCATGAGGTCCGTCGCCATGATCGCGACTGCCTTGGCGGCGTGCAGCGCGGCGATCTGGTCGGTGAAGTCCGAGACATGGCCGTAGGTGCCCGGATATTGGAAAATCGCACCAAAGACATCTTCCGGCTCCAGCGCCGCCGGATCACCGATGACAATCTCGATGCCCAGAGGGGCCGCGCGGGTTTTCATTACTTCGATATTCTGCGGATGGCAGTTCTCATCCACAAAGAACCGTGCCCCTTTCGACTTCGACACACGTTTCGCCATAGTCATCGCCTCGGCGCAGGCGGTGGCCTCGTCCAGAAGCGAAGCATTGGCGACCGGCAGCCCTGTCAGGTCGCTGACCATCGTCTGGAAGTTCAACAAGGCCTCCAGACGCCCCTGCGCAATCTCCGGCTGGTAGGGCGTGTAGGCCGTATACCATGCGGGGTTTTCAAGGATGTTGCGCTGGATCGCGGGCGGCGTGGCCGTGCCGTAAAACCCCTGACCGATGAGCGAGGTCATCACGAGATTGCGCTTGGCCACCTTGCGAATATGGCCCAGCACCTCATGCTCCGTCATCGGCGCCCAGTTCAAAGGCTCCATCTGCCGGATGCCCATCGGCACGGTCTCGTCGATCAGCGCATCCAGAGAGGACACGCCGACCACGTCGAGCATCTCCTCCATCTCCGCCGGAGAGGGGCCGATGTGGCGGCGGTTGGCAAAATCATAGGGATTATAGGATGAGGGTGTATAGGCCACGATTGCGTTCCTTGACGCGTGTCCACACAAGGGTAAGGCGGGCTTGTGCGGACACGCTATGCGACGGTTGAACAGTTGGGACGTTTCGAGAAAATCTTGCCTCACGCTTTTC
The DNA here is from genome assembly GCF_018860305.1 of Celeribacter halophilus. Lineage (GTDB taxonomy): Bacteria > Pseudomonadota > Alphaproteobacteria > Rhodobacterales > Rhodobacteraceae > Celeribacter > Celeribacter halophilus_A. Next base: position 43,883 of record NZ_JAHKPE010000037.1, on the reverse strand, counting down.
CCGAAAGGCGTTAGCCGATGTAGGCTTTGTATTCCGCTTCGGACATGAAATCGTCGAGCGCGGACATATCCTCGATCTTCATTTTGAAGAACCACGCATCCCCCAAGGGATCTTCGCCCACCTTGCCCGGATCTTCGGTCAAAGGTTCGTTCACCTCGACGATCTCGCCATCCAGCGGCGCCAGAATGTCGGAGGCGGCCTTGACGCTCTCGATCACCACGACCTCGTCGTCTTTCGACACGGTCGCGCCTTCGTCCGGCAGTTCGACGAACACCACATCGCCCAGTTGTTCTGCGGCGTGTTCCGTGATGCCGACGACGACCAGATCGTCCTCGACGCGGAGCCATTCGTGTTCTTCGGTAAATTTGATATCAGCGGCCATTTCAGTGGTCCCTTTAGATCAGTATCAGCGTTTGTAAGTTGAAGGGCGGAAGGGCATCGGCGCCACCGTAACCGGCAGGCGTTTGCCCCGCAATTCTGCGAAAACTTCGGTATCATAGGCGCAATAGTCAACCGGCAGGTAGCCCATCGCCACAGGGCGGGCGACCGAAGGGCCGAAGCCGCCGGAGGTGATCTCCCCGATCTGCACGTCACTCTCTGCCGTGGCGAACAGCGGCGTGCCTTCGCGCATCGGCGCACGACCTTGGGGCAACAGACCTACACGTTTGCGCGCGGCTCCCTTGTCCAACTCGCTCAGGATACGCTCCGCGCCGGGAAAGCCCCCTGCCCGTGCGCCGCCTGTGCGCCGGACCTTCTGGATTGCCCATGCGATATTGCCTTCGACCGGTGTGGTGGTCGTGTCTATGTCATGACCATAAAGGCACAGCCCCGCCTCAAGCCGCAGACTGTCGCGCGCGCCAAGGCCGATAGGTTCAACCTCCTCCATCGCCACAAGCGCTTCGGCAATTTCCGCAGCGCGGGCGGCAGGGATCGAGACCTCGAACCCGTCCTCCCCCGTATAGCCGGAGCGCGAAATCCACCATTCGTCCTGACCGACCTTGAGCCGCACACTGTTCATGAATTTCAAATCCGCGACCTGAGGCACCAGACGGGCCAAGGCCGCCTCCGCCATCGGCCCTTGCAACGCCAGAAGCGCGCGGTCGGTGATCTCCTGCACCGTCACATGATCCGGCAGGTTTGCACGCAGATGGGCAATGTCCTCCGCCTTGCAGGCCGCATTGACCACAAGGAACAACCCCTCCCCCGTGTTCGAGATCATCAGATCGTCAAGAATACCGCCCGCGTCATTGGTGAAAATCCCGTAGCGCTGCCGCGAAGGTTTCAGGCCCAGCACATCAACCGGCACGAGAGCCTCCAGCGCAAGGGACAAGGCGTCGTGGCCCTCCTTGGAGGTCAGCATCACCTGCCCCATATGCGACACATCAAACAATCCGGCCTGAGCACGGGTGTGCAGGTGCTCTTTCATCACGCCCAGTGGATATTGCACAGGCATTTCGTAGCCCGCGAAGGGAACCATCTTGGCCCCGTGCGTGAGGTGGAAGTCATAAAGCGGCGTGCGCAAAAGTTCGGTCATCAACGAGCCTCCAAGGTTTCTCGCCCGACGCAAACACGCCCGGCATCACAAGGCGGGTTCCCCCGCTGGATGCCCCCTCTGTCTTGGTGCCTGAGATCGTTATCCCTTCGGCGGAGGTCCGGCCCGATGGGCCAACCCCTCTCTCCAGAGTGTTTGACCGTGCGAAGGTCCGTTTACCTGAGAGTTTCCCGGGGCGGTTGCTCCTTCGGTAGGGGTGGCCCCTTCTCCCGACGCACGATGTTGAGGCGACGTTAGTGGAGCTGTGGATTCGGGGCAAGGGAGAAAGTTTCCTATCGGAAACCTAAGACGAAAAAACCGCCGCACGGAGATTCCGGCGACGGTTTTCTGTTAATTTTTGAACAAGTCAGATTAAAGAGAGGGCTTTTTCTGCAAAAGCGGCAGAACGTGGGACATATCCGGTCCGCGTTCCATGCCGGTCACAGCCTTGCGTAGCGGCATAAACAAGCCTTTGCCCTTTCGACCCGTCGCTTCTTTCACCGCACTGGTCCACTCTTTCCAGCTCTCGGCGGTATAGGGCGGCTCCGGCAACATGGCGAAGGCTTGCGCCACAAACTCTTTGTCCTCGTCCGCCACCAACGGTGTCGCACCGTCGCGGAACAACTCCCACCAGCCTTTCATATCGGCTTTCACGGTGATGTTCTCGCGCACAACGGTCCAGAACGGTTCCGCAATCTCGGCAGGAACGCCCAGCGCGGCCACATCGTCAGCCACATCCGCGAAGGGTTTGGTGTGGTTGATCTGCGAGGTCAGGGCGAACAGGTCCTGCGTATCGAATTTCGTCGGCGCGGACCCGAAGGTGGAGAGATCGAACCCTTCGATCAACTCTTCCATAGAGGTGCGCAATTCAACCGGCTGGCTGGAGCCCAGACGCGCCATCAGCGACAAAAGCGCCATCGGCTCGACGCCCTGTTCGCGCAGATCGCGCAAAGACAGCGTGCCGAGACGTTTCGACAGCGCCTCGCCTTGCGGTCCGGTCAGAAGCGAGTGGTGGGCGAAGGTCGGCACCGTGCCGCCCAGCGCTTCGATGATCTGGATTTGCGTGGCCGTGTTGGTCACATGGTCGGAACCGCGCACAATATGGGTCACACCATAGTCCACATCGTCGCAGACAGAGGCGAGCGTGTAGAGGAACTGGCCATCGGCACGGATCAGCACCGGATCGGAAACGGAGGCGGCATCAATCGAGATGTCACCCAGAATACCGTCAGTCCATTCGATGCGTTTCTGATCCAGCTTGAACCGCCAGACCCCGTCGCCCCGCTCGGCGCGCAGGGCGTCTTTTTCGGCGTCGGTCAGCTCCAGAGCGGCGCGGTCATAGACCGGCGGCTTGCCCATGTTGAGCAGTTTCTTGCGCTTGAGGTCCAGTTCTGTCGGCGTCTCGAACGCCTCATAGAAGCGGCCTTTGGCGCGCAATTCATCGGCGGCGGCACGGTAGCGATCCAGACGCGTGGACTGTTTCTCAAGCCGGTCCCAAGTGAAGCCCAGCCATTCGAGATCTTCCAGAATCCCGTCGGCATATTCCTGAGTCGAGCGTTCCTGATCCGTGTCGTCGAGGCGCAGAATGAACTGCCCTCCGGCCTTTCGGGTAATCAGATAGTTGAACAGCGCAGTGCGCAGGTTGCCGACATGAATAAAGCCCGTGGGCGAAGGCGCGAAACGTGTGACGATCATCGTAGGTCTCCTGTTGCGCTTCCTCTTTCATATCGTGACCGAAGAGTCCATATCGGAGCAAGCCCCAACCGGAGTTCTATGATGACATCACCCCTTCTTGATGCAACCGCGCCCGATCTCGACCTAATCGAGGACATCGCCCGCGCCACAATGGCGGATCTTCCGCCGGCTTTCAAAGTGCTGGCCGCGAATGTCGCGCTGACTGTGATGGATTTCGCGCCGGAAGATTTGCTGGCCGAGATCGGCATTGCCGACCCGTTCGAACTCACGGGGCTTTATACAGGCATCCCGATGACCGAGAAATCCACGATGGATCAGGCCACTGCGCCGGACACAATCTGGCTGTTCCGCAGGCCCATTCTCGATGAATGGTGTATGCGTGGGACTGTGACGCTGCAACAGATGGTGGCCCATGTCACCGTGCATGAGCTGGCGCATCATTTCGGCTGGTCGGATGACGACATCGCCACGATCGACAAGTGGTGGGAATACGACTGATCCGTGAGGTCGGTCAGGCATCTGCGATCTGACGAAAATGTCATGCGATCTTTTCCCTTCCCGTGCTATCCTTGGTGACAACAACATCGGGAGATCACAGATGAAAATTACAGCACAACCGTCCAGCCCCTACCTGTCACGTCGCCACCTTCTTTTGGGGGCCGCCGCCCTACCCGTCGCTTCCAGCCTGCCTTTTGGCGCATCGGCAGAGGCGCCGATAATGGGGGCTTCGCTTGCGCCCTATCGCCGTTTTGCGCTCGGAAATTTCGAGGTCACGACGCTTTTGGCAGGCACCCGCACCGTCGCGGAGCCGCACAAGATCTTCGGGCTGAACGCCACGGATGAGGATTTCGCCGCCGCCTCCGAAGCCGCCTTCATCCCCGCAGATGCGGCCCAGTTTTTCTTCACCCCCACGCTGATCAACACCGGCGCGGAACTGATCCTGTTCGATACAGGGCTGAACCCCGCAGGCATCACCGCCGCGCTGGAGGCTGCAGGCTATACCGCCGATCAGGTGGATCGCGTGGTGATCACCCACATGCATGGCGACCACATCGGTGGCATCTATGACGGCACGCCGACCTTTGCCAATGCGGCCTATTCCACGGGCTCTGTTGAAATGGGCCATTGGGAAAGCACCGGCAACGAAGGGTTCGAAGCGAAAATCCGTCCCCTTCAGGAACAGTTCGACCTGCTCAAAGGCGGCTCCGAAGTCGCCCCCGGCATCACCGCGATGGAAGCCTTCGGCCACACGCCCGGCCATATGGCGTTCCACATTGAAAGCGAAGGAGAGCGCCTGATCCTTGCGGTCGATTTTGCCAATCACTACGTCTATTCGCTCGCCCATCCCGATTGGGAGGTCAGCTTTGACGCCGACAAAGCCGCCGCCGCACAAACCCGCCGTAAGATGCTCGACATGATGGCTGCGGATCGCGTGCCCTTCATCGGCTACCACATGCCCTTCCCCGCCATCGGCTATGTCCGCGCCGTTGACAGCAGTTTTGAATATGTGCCCGCGAGCTATCAGATGATGATCGAAAGCTGACGGAACGCCGTCACGGATTTACTTTCGACGGCCTCACTCATCACGGTCGCAGCCCCTCCGCTGCGGCCGTTTTCATGTCCCGAACATGCAACATGCCGCCTCAGCCGCGCAAATTCTGCCTGAACCGCCGTTCCAGCCGATGAATTTCCATGCCAATTCTGAAAAATCTTCACAGATCCGGCGTTGATCCTGACCTTGATCAAAGTTGTTATCGCTACCGCATGTAAGCTAGGCTCCGGATTGACTCGCTGGCGAACGGGATACACGCACATGACACATATTCTGACAATCACGCTGAATCCGACGGTGGATATTTCAACCGCTACGGCTCGTGTCGAGGCAGGACCGAAACTGCGATGTCAGACGCCGGAGGCCGATCCGGGCGGCGGCGGGATCAATGTGTCTCGCGCGATCAAGTTTCTGGGCGGCGACAGCACGGCGTTTATCGCGGTGGGTGGCGAGACGGGAGCACAGCTTTTGCGGCTTCTGGCTGAAGAGCGCGTGCGCTTCACCGCGTTTTCCGTCAATGGCGGGGCAACGCGGCAATCCATGGCGGTCACAGAGGAAGATACCGGCAAGCAATACCGTTTCGTGATGCCGGGGCCGCATTGGGATCAGGAAATGGTCGAGGAATCCCTCAACGCCATCGCACAGGCCGCGCCGTCCAGCGGAGTGGTCGTGCTCTCCGGTTCCCAACCGCCCGGCGTGCCGCTGGATTACACGGCCCGCCTGTCCCGCAGGCTTGAGGCCAAAGGCGTGCAGCTTTTCGTTGACACCTCCGGCCAGCCTTTGCGCGAACTGGTGAAACATCCGGCCAACCCTTCTGTGCTGCGCATGGATGATGTCGAGGCCGAGGATGTGGTGGGCCATGCCCTGCCCTCCCGCGCCGCGACAGCCGATTTTGCCTCCGATCTGGTGGCGAAAGGCGTGGCGCAGACGGTCATCGTAGCGCGCGGCTCGGACGGGTCCACACTGGCCAATGCCGAAGGGCGCTGGCATGCCTCACGCGCCATTGATCCCGCCGAGGTAGTCTCCGCCGTTGGTGCAGGGGACAGTTTCGTGGGCGCTTTCTCTCTGGCGCTCACGCGCGGCGAAGAGATGCAGCAAGCCCTGTGTTACGGAACCACCGCCGCAGCCGCCGCCGTTCTGACCGCAGGGACACAACTTTGCACTGCTCAGGATGTCACACGGCTCTTGTCCGGTTGCGAGTTGATCGCGCTCTGATCCGGCGCGGGTCTCTGGCGTGGCCCCCGACCTCAGGCACCTTGCGCCGAGGCAATCGCCAGACCGTCCACCACTGCCGTGAACGCCTCGCCACGCAGGGCGCGGGCTTCCGGCAGGACGGCGCGACAGGCCGTTTCCACCACATGCATCAGGCTTGATCCGCCAACATAGACCACGGCCCCCACCGCCTCCGCAGACAGGCCCGCAAGCGTCAGGGTCTCACTGATCGCCTCCGACAGTTCCGCCCGATAGCCCGCCAGATCATCGGCCAGAGCTTGCGAGACCAAAGGCGCGGACAGGCCCTTTTCGATCAGCGCCAGATCAATCTGCGCATCGCGCCCGCCATTGGCCACAATCTTTGCGGCCTCGACCGCAAAGGCCAGATCATGCCCCAACTCGGCCTCGATCACCTCCACAAGGCGGGAAAGCTTGTCCGGCTCCACCGCGTGGCGTTCGAGATCGCGCACCTTGCCCAGCGTCTCGCGCGTGTAGAGAAAGGGGATTTTCTGCCATGTGGCCAGATCGTTGAACAATGTCGCAGGCATGGGCAAAAGCCCGTCGCCCAAGGTCCGGCGCAACTGCGTCCCCGCCCCCAGCAGAGGCATGGCATAGGCGAGGCTCAATGCGCGGTCGAAATGCGTCCCGCCCAGCCGGATGCCGTGGGAGGCCAGAACATCGACCTTGCCACCCTCCTTGCGAAACAGGGTGAAATCCGATGTGCCGCCGCCGATATCGACCACAAGGCCGATTTCAGAGGGCTGCAAATCCTGCGCTGCCAAGGCTGCCGCCTCAGGCTCTGCAAGGAAGCGCACGCGCTGGAACCCCGCCATTTCATAGGCTTCGCGCAGATCGCGTTCGGCCTGCGCATCGCGTTCGGCATCTTTGGAGTGGAAATGCACCGGACGACCGGAGACCACCCCCGTCACGGATTGGCGCAACTGGTCTTCTGTGCGGGCTTTCAGGGTAGCGAGGAATAGCGCGATGACTTCCAGAAGGCTCTGGCGTTTGGCCCCGATGGGGCGGGTCTCGCGCAGAAGCGGGGTGCCCAACACGGATTTGAGCGCCCGCATATAGCGCCCTTCCTCTCCGTCGATGAGCGCGCGATTGGCGGCCGATCCGAGGCGCATTCCGCCTTTGGCATCAAAGAACACGGCGGTGGGCAGGGTCTTTTCTCCCGGCTCCAGCTCGACCAGCCACGGCGTGCCGTTCACCGCCAGTCCAAGCGCGGAATTGGAGGTGCCAAAGTCAATGCCAACGGTGAGTTCCATGCGCGCCCTTTCCGGTCCGAAAGCGCGTTCTCTAACGGTCTGTGATGCAGGGGGCAAGAGGCTTTGCCGCGAGAAATCCATGCGCCTTCACCTGACGTTCTTTCTCCCCGCGTTAAGGTTAATCATATTAAGGTTAACGCTAAGAGAGTGAATGCAGAGGAGAAGGCAGAAGGGATCAGCTCGGGTCGCGCCAACGGCTGGCAATCGGGTAGCGGCGATCCAGCCAGAAGGCCCGCGGCGTCAGGCGCGTGCCCGGCGCGGATTGGAAGCGTTTGTATTCCGAAATATAGAGCAGATGCTCGATCCGTTTCACCGTATCACGGTCGAACCCTGCCGCGACCAGATCGGCCACGCTTTCGTCACGGTCCACCAGCCCTTCGAGAATTGCATCCAGCACCTCATAGGGCGGCAGGCTGTCCTCGTCCTTCTGGTCGGGGCGCAATTCGGCTGAGGGTGGTTTGTCGATGATCGATACGGGGATGACCTCACCCTCCGGCCCCTTCATCCAGTCGCGGTGATTGGCATTGCGCCAGCGGCATTGCTCGAACACCCGCGTCTTGTAGAGGTCCTTGATCGGGTTATAGCCGCCGTTCATATCACCGTAGATCGTGCAATAGCCCACCGCGACCTCGGATTTGTTGCCAGTGGTAAGAAGCATGGAGCCGAACTTGTTCGACAGCGCCATGAGCAACAGCCCGCGCAGGCGCGACTGGATGTTTTCCTCGGTCGTGTCAAAGGGCAGATCGCCAAAGATCGGCGCAAGCGTGTTGGTGATGGCGTCGCGGCCTTCGGAGATCGGCACGAAGTCATAGCGACAGCCCAGACGGGTCGCGATGTCCTTGGCATCGTCCAGCGAGCTTTCCGACGTGTATTCGGAGGGCAGCATCACGCAATGCACATTCTCCGCGCCCAGCGCATCTGTGGCAATCGTGGCGACAATGGCCGAGTCGATCCCGCCGGACAGGCCCAGAACAACCTTTTTGAAGCCGGTTTTGCCCAGATAGTCACGCAAAGAGTCGACCATCGCGCGGTAATCCTGCTCCCACTCGTCGGGCTGCGGCGTGATCTCGCCATCGGTCGCCCACCAGCGCCCCTCGGATTTCTCGAAATCCACATGACGCAGCGCCTCGTCAAAGACCGGCAGGATATGCGCCGGCTTGCCGTGCCGGTTGAGCACAAAGGAGCCGCCGTCAAAGACCTGATCGTCCTGTCCGCCGACCATGTTAAGATAGACCAGAGGCACGTCATTCTCGACCACCCGCGAGACCATATGGGTCAACCGCGTGTCGAATTTGTTGCGGTAGTAGGGCGAACCGTTGGGCACCAGCAGAATCTCCGCCCCGCTTTCCACCTGTGCCTCGGCCACATCCTCGTGCCACGCATCTTCGCAGATGGGCGAGCCAATGCGCAGCGGGCCGATGGCATAGGGACCTTCCAGCGGACCTTCGGCAAAGAGGCGTTTTTCGTCGAATACCTTGTAATTCGGCAGATGATGCTTGCGCAGCACCTGTTTGACGCGGCCCTCGGCGAGAATCCAGTAGCCGTTGTAAAGCGCATCACCATAAGAATAGGGCGCACCGACACCGATGGCCGGACCATCGGTCGTCAGGGCCGCCAGTTCCTCCACTTTGGCCATGGCCGTGTTGACCAGAACCGGCTTCATCACCAGATCCTGCGGCTGATACCCGATCAGGAACAGTTCGGGAAAGGCGATCATATCGGCCCCTGCGGCCTTCGCCTGCGCATGGGCGGCCCGCACCTTGTCCGCATTGGCATCTATCGCGCCCACGGTCGGGTTGAGCTGGGCAAGGGTAAGGCGGAATTTCTCGGTCATGGCACTCATGCGTCCTGATATCTCGGGCCAAGGTTTAGCAGAATGACGCCCAAGGGAAAGACGTTCATGCCAAAAACATTTGAAGCCCGCGACCCAAGCCCCTAGTCTGGCGCGCGACAGGCTCTCTACGGGCCAAGGTCCACCTAAGCGCCACGGACGCCACAGGCAGACCCCGACAGCAACTCATCTGGAATGGGACAGACATAGTGACACGGATGCGCATTACGCTTTTCGCGGCAACAATGATCGGGGCCATGCCCCTGACCATGAACGCACAGGACACGGGAGCGGTCGAGACCCACCAGTTCGAAGACGGCGGCATTTACGAAGGGACGTTCAAAGAGGGGCTGCGCGACGGCGTCGGCACCTACACCCTGCCCAACGGCTACGAATATACCGGCGAATGGGTCATGGGCGAGATCAAGGGTCAGGGGATTGCGCGTTTCACCGACGGATCGGTCTATGAAGGCGCTTTCGACAAGGGCAAACCCCACGGCTATGGCAAGATCACCTATGCCGATGGCGGCACCTACGAGGGCGACTGGGTCGAGGGCGAGGCCACCGGCTCCGGCGTTGCGGTCTATGCCAATGGCGTGAAATACGAGGGCGGCTTCCTCTCCGCCAAACATCACGGGCAGGGCCGACTGGAAAGCCCCACGGGCTATATCTACGAAGGCGGCTGGGTCAATGGCGTCAAGGAGGGCAAGGGCAAGATCACCTACCCCGAAGGCGCCACCTATGAGGGCGAACTGGCCCGCGACCAGCGGCACGGCCAAGGCGTTCTGGTCACGGACGAGGGCATGATTCTCGATTGCCAGTGGGTCGACAACCAGTGCAACGGCACAGGCACGATCACCCAGCCCAACGGCGATGTCTATGAGGGCGAACTGGTCGGCGGCAAACGTCAGGGCACGGGCAAGGTGACCTATGCCAATGGCGATGTCTATGAGGGCGAATTCGACGACGACAAACGCGACGGACAAGGGACTTTTACCGGTGCGGACGGCTATCTCTATGTCGGCGAATGGACCCAAGGCCGGATCGAGGGACAGGGGCAAGTGACCTATCCCGACGGCTCTGTCTATATCGGGGAATTCCTTGACGATCTTTCCCACGGGCAGGGCAAGATCACCTACCCGAACGGCACGACCTATGAGGGCGAATGGAAATACGGCGTGATCGACGGCACTGGCGTGGCGCGCTATGCGGGCGGGCTGGTCTATGAAGGCGAATTCCAGAACGCGCAGAACCACGGCAAGGGCAAGATGACCTATCCCGACGGTTACATCTATGAGGGCGACTGGGTCGATGGCCAGCGTCAGGGCAAGGGCAAAGGCACCTATCCCGACGGCACTGTTTACGAAGGCGATTACGTTGCCGGCAAACGCGAAGGCATCGGCACGATCACCATGTCTTCCGGCTTCACCTACACGGGTGAATGGAAAGCGGGCGAAATTCAGGGACAAGGCAAGGCAACCTATGCCAATGGCGATGTGTTCGAGGGCATGTTCGTCGCGGGCAAATCCAATGGCCACGGCACCATCACCTATGCCGACGGCAAGGTGGTCTCCGGCGAATGGGTGGACGGGGCGCTGGTCTCCGAGGACAAACCCGAAGCTGAAGCCGACACCACACCTGCGGAGTAAGGCTATATTGTAAAACGTTTTTTCTACGGAAGGCGGGTTTGCACCGCACCGCCTTCCGGCAAGAAATGCCTCTGACAGAGAATTTGGGGTTTTCAACCGGACCTCAGACAGTATATTCCACCCTCATGACGAATAAGGCACATATCTCCACCCTGCCCCTGCGCACCCGCGCAGCCCTTCGTCGTGAGCTTCTTCTCCTTAGCTGCCTCTGAGCGTGCCGTCGGCGCGATGCTCAGAGGTGACCAGATGCGCCGGATCGCAACGCTAAGGACCATAAGAGAGATTTCAAAATGACCAATACATCCAAACAGGACCGCGTCCTGATTTTCGACACGACTCTGCGCGACGGCGAACAAAGCCCCGGTGCCACGATGAGCCATAACGAAAAGCTCGAAATCGCGGCCATGCTCGACGAAATGGGCGTGGACATCATCGAAGCGGGCTTTCCGATTGCCTCCGAAGGGGACTTTGAAGCGGTCAGGGATATTGCCAAGAACTCGAAGAATTCCGTGATCTGTGGTCTGGCACGCGCCAGCATCCGCGACATTGACCGCTGTATGGAAGCGGTCAAACACGCCGCCCAGCCGCGCATTCACACCTTTATCGGCACCTCGCCCCAGCACCGCGAAATCACCGCGCTCTCGATGGACGAGATGGCCGACAAGATCCACGAGACCGTGACCCATGCCCGCAACCTGACGGACAATGTGCAATGGTCTCCGATGGATGCGATCCGCACGGAGCATGACTATCTCTGCCGCGTGGTCGAGATTGCGATCAAGGCCGGTGCCACCACGATCAACATTCCCGACACTGTGGGCTACACCACCCCGCGCGAATCCGCCGCGATCATCGAGATGCTGCTCGAACGTGTGCCCGGTGCCGACGAGATCATCTTTGCGACCCACTGTCACAACGATCTGGGCATGGCGACCGCCAATGCTCTGGCGGCTGTCGAGGCCGGCGCACGCCAGATCGAATGCACGATCAACGGTCTGGGCGAACGTGCGGGCAATACCGCGCTGGAAGAAGTGGTCATGGCGCTGAAAGTGCGCGGGGACATCATGCCCTATACCACCGGCGTCGATACAACCAAGATCATGAACATCTCGCGGCGCGTCTCGCAGGTCTCCGGTTTCCCCGTGCAGTTCAACAAGGCCATCGTCGGCAAGAACGCCTTTGCCCACGAGAGCGGCATTCACCAGGACGGGATGCTGAAGAACAAGGAAACCTTCGAGATCATGCGCCCGCAGGATGTTGGTCTGACCGGCACCTCCCTGCCTTTGGGCAAGCACTCGGGCCGTGCCGCCCTGCGCGCCAAGCTCGAAGATCTGGGCTATCCGATGGAGGACAACCAGCTCAAGGATGTGTTCGTCCGCTTCAAGGATCTCGCCGATCGCAAGAAAGAAGTGTTCGACGACGACCTGATCGCGCTGTTGCGTGACGCGGGCGCGGCGGACCAGAACGAGCGCATCAAGGTCAAGTTCCTGCGCGTGATCTGTGGCACCGAAGCCCCGCAATCCGCCGATCTGATCCTCGAAGTCGATGGCGAGGAAAAACAGGTAACCTGTCAGGGCGACGGTCCGGTGGATGCGACCTTCAAGGCAATCAAGTCCATTTTCCCGACGACCGCACGCCTGCAACTCTATCAGGTCCACGCCGTGACCGAAGGCACCGATGCGCAGGCCACGGTCTCCGTGCGTCTCGAAGAGGATGGCAAGATCGTCACCGGTCAAAGCTCCGACACGGATACGGTTGTGGCCTCGGCCAAAGCCTATGTGAACGCGGTCAACCGGCTTCTGGTGCGGCGCGAGAAATCCGCACCGGACGCGGATGTGAAAACGGTCAAATACACCGACGCAAGCTGATCACAGCTTTCTGAACTCTCTGGTTCACTTTTCGAGGGGCGCGCCTTGGTGCGCCCCTTGTCTTGTGCGGGCAAGGCCTTAGCTCTGCTCACAAGACACAAACACACCAAGCCCACTGGAGCCACCTATGCGCAGCGCAACCCATGCCACCTTTGGCGATCCCGCCGAAGTCATCACCGTCACCGAAACCGACACGCCCGCGCCCCAGACCGGCGAGGTGCTGGTGCGCACGATCCTCTCCGCGATCCACAACCACGACCTCTGGACGGTGCGCGGCGAATATGGCGTCAAACCGGACCTGCCTGCCACCGGCGGCACCGAAGCCGTGGGGGTGATTGAAGCCGTCGGCCCCGAGGTCGACAGCGCGCTGGTCGGCAAACGTGTCACCGTTGCGGGCACGATGGGCACATGGGCCGACTATTTCACCGCCCCCGCCGCCTCCGTCCTGCCCCTGCCTGACGCCGTGTCGGACGAAGACGCCGCCCAACTCGTCGCCATGCCCTTCTCCGCCATCTCGCTGCTGGAATTTGCCAAGGCGAAAGCGGGCGACTGGATCGTGCAAACTGCAGCCAACGGAGCGGTGGGCAAGATCATCGACGCGCTCGCCAAAACGCGCGGCATCCATGTGGTCAACATCGTCCGCCGCCAAGCCGCCGCCGAGGAATTACGCGCCAGCGGTGTGCAAAACGTGGTCTCGACCGATCAGTCCGACTGGAAGGATCAGGCCAAATCCATCATCGGTGAACAAGGGGCCCAAATCGCCATCGACAGTGTCGGCGGCAGCACCGCCAATGATCTCGTCGACCTGCTGGGCTGGGAGGGCCTTCTGGTGACCTTCGGCACAGCCGACGGTGGCGATATGATCCTGAATTCGGGCCAGCTCATCTTCAAACACATCACGGTCAAAGGCTTTTGGGGCGCGAAAGTCTCGCAACATATGGCTCCCGAAACGCGCAAGGCGCTGATCTCCGAACTGGTCACACTGGCCGCGCAAGGCAAACTTCCGCTGGATGTCGACGCCATCTTTGACCTTTCCGACGCCCCCGCCGCGATGCAGGCGGCCCAGACGCCGGGACGCAAAGGCAAGGTGCTCTTGCGCGCCTGAGAACAGGTGCCGGACCACACGACCCGAAAAGACAAGCCGGAAACGGCTCTGAAACCTGCGCAAAGACCCGCGCAGGTTTCACAAACCGGTCATCACAGGCGGAAAGTGGCGGTTCCTTGCCATCTCGGACTATGCCGCCCCTTTTCCCCCAGCCCCGCGCCCCCTATAAGTCTGCCGATACGGGGGATTCTCCCCTTTTTGCGGCTTGATGGGGCATCGGGAACACAATGGCGGGATTTGCGGGTTTATTCTCTTCTGACATGGCAATCGACTTGGGAACAGCGAACACGCTGGTCTACGTCAAAGGCAAAGGCATCATTCTCAACGAACCGTCCGTGGTGGCCTATCACGTCAAGGACGGGCGCAAACAGGTGCTCGCCGTGGGCGAAGACGCCAAGCACATGCTGGGCAAGACCCCCGGCTCTATCGAAGCCATCCGCCCGATGCGCGAAGGGGTGATTGCCGACTTCGACACCGCCGAAGAAATGATCAAACATTTCATCCGCAAGGTTCACAAACGCACCACCTTCTCCAAGCCGAAAATCATCGTCTGCGTGCCGCACGGGGCCACCCCCGTTGAAAAACGCGCCATCCGTCAATCCGTGATGTCCGCCGGTGCACGCCGCGCAGGTCTGATCGCGGAACCGATTGCCGCCGCCATCGGCGCAGGGATGCCGATCACCGACCCGACCGGCAACATGGTTGTCGACATCGGCGGCGGGACCACCGAGGTGGCCGTGCTGTCCTTGGGCGACATCGTTTATGCGCGCTCCGTACGCGTCGGTGGCGACCGGATGGATGATGCCATCATCGCCTATCTTCGCCGCCAGCAGAACCTCCTGATCGGGGAAGGCACCGCCGAACGGATCAAGACCACCATCGGCACCGCACGGATGCCCGATGACGGGCGCGGCGCGGTTCTGACTATTCGCGGTCGCGATCTTCTCAACGGTGTGCCGAAAGAGATCGAAATCAACCAAGCACAAGTGGCCGAGGCTCTGGCCGAACCCGTGCAACAGATCTGCGAGGCGGTGATGACCGCTCTGGAAACCACCCCGCCGGATCTGGCCGCCGACATTGTGGACCGTGGCGTGATGCTCACCGGTGGCGGGGCGCTCTTGGGCGAGTTGGATCTGGCCCTGCGCGAACAGACCGGACTTGCCATCTCGGTCGCCGACGAGTCACTGAATTGTGTGGCCTTGGGCACTGGCAAAGCGCTGGAGTATGAGAAACAACTCCGGCACGTTATTGATTACGACAGCTGAGGGCCTGCGCCGATTAGGCGCGCCTCGGGCGGCCTGAACCGGAGGACAGTTTGGCCAGAGACAGGGGCAATGCGGAGACCTACGTCCGCCCGATCCGGCGTTTGCTGATCGGGATCATGTTGTTGTGCCTAATGGGTCTGTTCATCCTCTGGCGCATCGACAGCCCCCGCGTCGAGCGGCTGCGTGCCAATCTCGTGGACAGGGTTGTGCCCTCCTTTGAATGGGCCTTGGTGCCGGTGACGAAAACCGTCGATATGATCGAGAATTTCGAGAGTTATCAACGACTTTACGAACAAAATCAGGAATTGCGCAACGAATTGCGCCAGATGCAGGCGTGGAAGGAAGCGGCCCTCCAGCTTGAGCAGAAGAACGCCAAGCTCCTTGATCTGAACAAGGTGCGGATCGACCCGCGCTACACCTATGTCACCGGCGTTGTGATGGCCGACAGCGGCTCGCCCTTCCGCCAGTCCGTGCTTTTGAATGTCGGCGCACGGGACGGGATTCGCGACGGTTGGGCGACGATGGACGGGATCGGTCTGGTGGGCCGGATTTCCGGCGTGGGCCAGAATACGGCGCGGGTGATTCTGCTTACCGACAGCAATTCACGCCTTCCGGTGACGATCCAGCCCTCAGGGCAACGCGCGATCCTGTCGGGGGACAACACCATCCGCCCCTCGCTCGATTTCATTGAAACGCCCGAGCTTGTCCGTCCGGGCGATCGCGTGGTCTCGTCCGGTGATGGCGGTGTCTTTCCGCCGGGGCTGTTGATCGGTCAGGTGGCCAAGGGTCCGGATCGGCGTTTGCGCGTGATCTTGGCGGCCGATTATGAACGGCTCGACTATCTGCGCGTTTTGCGGACCCATGAGAGCGAGCGCATCACCGATCCGGGTGGCCTGATTGCCTCTGACCCTGTGGATGCCGCAGCGGAGACCAGCGCGGGCGCCGAGCCGGAGCAGGACGGAGCGCCCGAAGATGGTTGATCCACGCACGGTTCGCACATGGTCTTTCCGCGCAGGGTTTCTGCTCGTCGCTGCTTTGGTGACGTTTTTCTATCTTCTGCCCCTGAAAGTCGGTGCGGCAAGCTGGCCGGGGCCGGATCTGATCCTGTCCGTGGCGTTTGCATGGGTGCTCCGGCGTCCCGACTATGTGCCGGTGTTTCTGGTCGCGCCGGTGATCCTTCTGGCCGATTTCATCTTTCTGCGCCCGCCGGGTCTGTGGACAATGCTCAGTGTGCTGGGGCTGGAATTCCTGCGTCGGCGCGAGCAGATATCGCGCGATCTGCCTTTTGCGATCGAATGGGCGATGGTGGCCGGTGTGATGCTGGCCATGGCGCTAGGCTACCGGCTCTGCCTCGCGCTGTTCATGGTGGACCAAAGCTCGCTGGGGCTTGCCATTATGGGACAGGTCTCGACACTTCTCAGCTATCCGGTGGTGGTGGCCCTGTCGCGCTACGGATTCGGCATGACCAAAATCAGCCCCGCCGAAGCCGATGAAATGAGGTATGTGCGATGAAACGTTCCCCCACAGAAAATGCCGCCTCAGCGCGCAAGGTCACGCGGCGCGCACTGTTTCTTGGCGCCTCCCAGCTTGCCTTCATGGGGGTTCTGGGGCTCAGGATGCGCTTTCTGCAGGTCGATCAGGCCGACCAGTTCCGCCTTCTGGCCGAAGAGAACCGCATCAAGATCCAGCTTCTCCCCCCCGCGCGCGGCCTGATCTATGACCGCAACGGCACCGCTCTGGCGGAGAACGAACAAACCTTCAAAGTCGTGATCCGCAAACAGGATGCGCAGGAACTCGACAAGGTGCTGGCCGAACTGGAGCGCCTCATCGGCCTGACCCCCGCCGAACAGGCCCGCGTGCGCGACGATCTCAAAAACCGCAAGATCGGCCCCTCCACCCCGATCACCATCGCGGACCGGCTGACATGGGAACAGTTCTCCGCCGTCGCCGCCAACGGCCCGGCGCTTCCCGGCATCACGCCGGAGGTCGGCCTGTCGCGCCACTACCCGCTCAAAGGCGATTTCGCGCATCTGGTGGGCTATGTCGGCCCCGTCTCCGACTATGCCCTGTCACAGATGGAAGAGGTCGACCCGATCTACCACATCCCCGATTTCCAGCTCGGCAAATCCGGCGTCGAACACCGGATGGAAGACGTGCTCAAAGGCAAAGCCGGCATCTTGCGCGTGGAACAGAACGTCCACGGGCGGATCATCCGCGAGATCGACCGTCAGGAAGGCCAGCCGGGCGCCAATATCCAGCTGACCCTCGACCACAAGGTGCAGAACTTTGTGCAGGCCCGATTGGGTGGCGAAAGTGCCGCCGCCGTGGTGCTGGACGTGGAAACCGGCGACATCATCGCGGCCGGATCGACACCGTCCTTTGACCCGAACCTCTTCGTGCGCGGCATCTCGGTGGCCGATTACAATGCGCTGCTGGAAAACGACCACCGCCCCCTGCCCGGCAAAGCGGTGCAAGGCGCCTATCCGCCCGGCTCGACCTTCAAACTGGTTACCGCCCTTGCCGCTCTCGAAGCGGGCGTTGTCACCCCCGACGAAACCGTGCGCTGCCTCGGCCATGTCGAGGTCGGCTCCCGCCGCTTCCACTGCTGGAAACGCGCAGGCCACGGCAATATGAACCTCGCCGCCTCCCTGCGCCACTCCTGCGATGTCTATTACTACGAAATGGCGCAACGGACCGGAATCGAGAACATCGCCAAAATGGGACGGCGGCTCGGACTGGGCGAATCCTATGACCTGCCCCTGTCGGGGATCAGCTCCGGCCTCATGCCCGACAAACAATGGAAACTCGCCAATCGCGGTGCGGAATGGGTGGTCGGCGACAGTCTTAACGCCGCCATCGGACAGGGCTTTGTCCTGACGACTCCCTTGCAACTGGCTGTGATGACCGCTCGCGTTGCCACCAATCGCGAAGTTGTGCCCCGCCTCGTCCGCTCCATCGACGGGATGGAACAACCGATCCGCGGCGGCGGTGAGTTGGGGATCAACGAAAACATGCTGCGCTCCGTGCGTCAGGGCATGTTCGAAGTGCTCAATTCCAACAGAGGCACGGCCTATGCCTCCCGCATCGCGGATGAAACCCAGCGCATGGCGGGCAAGACAGGCACCTCTCAGGTCCGCAACACTGTGGTCAACAACAAGAACGTCCCGTGGGAAGAGCGTGACCACGCCCTCTTCGTCTCTTACGCCCCCTATGATGCGCCGCGCTACGCCGTCTCCGTTGTGGTGGAACATGGCGGCGGCGGTTCCTCCGTGGCTGCCCCGATTGCGCGGGATGTGATGCTCTTTGCCCTGCACGGGGCCGTGCCGCCGCTCGACGCCTACCCGAGCTCGCAACGCAACACCATCCGCGAACGCTTCCGCACCCTGCCTCTGGTGGGCAAGGAAGACGAGAGCACCGAGAGGAGCCGCGCATGAGCTATCTCGAAAGCACACTCAAAACCGTCCCGACGGGCATTTCCAAAGTGCTCTATGTCAACTGGGCGCTGGTGCTGCTGCTCTCGGCGGTGGCCTCTTTCGGCTTTCTCATGCTCTATTCCAACGCGGGCGGCTCGTTCCAGCCTTGGGCCGAACCCCAGATGAAGCGGTTCGCCATTGGCATGGTCGCCATGCTGATGATCGCCATGGTGCCGATCTGGTTCTGGCGCAACATCGCGGGGCTGGCCTATATCTTTACCTTTATCCTGCTGGTTTTCGTGGAGTTTTTCGGCCACGTCGGCATGGGCGCACAGCGCTGGATCGATCTGGGCTTCATGAAGCTCCAGCCCTCCGAGTTGATGAAAATCGCCTTGGTCATGCTGCTGGCGGCCTATTACGACTGGCTGCCTCTGGAGAAAGTCTCACGCCCTTTGTGGGTCGCCATTCCCGTGGCGCTGATCCTGCTGCCGACCGTTCTGGTGCTCAAACAGCCCGATCTCGGCACCTCCATCCTTCTGGTGGCGGGCGGGGCCATCGTGATGTTTGCCGCTGGCGTCAGCTGGATCTATTTCGGCGTGGTCATTGCCATGGGCGTGGGGCTGGTCTCCGCCGTGTTCGCCTCGCGCGGGACCGGCTGGCAGTTGCTCAACGACTATCAATACCGCCGCATCGATACCTTTCTTGATCCCTCCGCCGACCCACTGGGTGCGGGCTATCACATCACGCAGGCCAAGATCGCGCTCGGCTCCGGCGGCTGGACAGGGCGCGGCTTTATGCAGGGCACGCAATCGCGGCTCAACTTCCTGCCCGAAAAACACACGGATTTCATCTTCACCACGCTGGCCGAAGAATTCGGCTTCATCGGCGGGTTCTCCCTTCTGGCGCTCTATGCGGGCATCATCATTTTCTGCCTGATCTCCGCGATGAACAACAAGGACCGGTTCGGCTCTCTTGTGACCATCGGGATCGCGGCGACGTTCTTTCTGTTCTTTGCGGTCAATATGTCGATGGTCATGGGGCTGATGCCCGTGGTCGGCGTACCTCTACCGCTGGTGTCCTATGGCGGCTCGGCTATGCTGGTGCTGCTGGCCGCGTTCGGCATCCTGCAATCGGCCCATGTCCACAGACCGCGAGGCAAACGATGACCCTGACCCTATTGTTTTCCGCACCCGACCGGATTTGGCCGCTCTACGAAGCCGCCCTGCCGCGGGCCTTGCAACAGGCGGGCATTGACGCCCGTCTCACCCGCGAGGCCGCACCCGAAGAGGTCGATTACATCATCTATGCGCCTAATGAGACGCTGCGGGATTTCTCGCCCTTCACCCGCGCCAAAGCGGTGTTGAGCCTCTGGGCCGGTGTCGAGAAGATCGCCCCGAACCCGACCCTCACGCAGCCGCTGTGCCGGATGGTCGATCCGGGGCTGGCGCTGGGGATGCGGGACTATGTCACCGGCCATGTGATGCGCTATCACCTCGGAATGGACCGCTACATCCTCGGTCTCGACGGGGCATGGGATCAAACCGCCCCGCCCTTGGCCAGAGATCGTGCGGTCACGGTTCTGGGGCTGGGCGCTTTGGGCAAGACCTGTGCTCTGGCGCTGGCGGAGCTGGGCTTTGATGTCACCGGATGGTCGCGCACTCTCAAGGAGATCGACGGGATCACCTGTCTTGCAGGGCCGGAAGGCTTGAAGAGCGCGCTTTCAACGGCGGAAATCCTTGTGCTGTTGTTGCCCGACACAAGTCAGACACAAGGCATACTCAATGCCGACAGTCTGAAACACCTCCCCGAAGGGGCGCGGATCGTGAATCCGGGGCGAGGCACATTGATTGACGATGACGCGCTTCTGGCAGCACTCGACAGCGGTCAAGTCGGTCATGCCACGCTTGATGTCTTCCGCATCGAACCCCTGCCGGAGAGGCATCCCTACTGGTCCCACCCCAAGGTCACGGTCACGCCCCACATCGCCGCAGAGACGCGCGAGGACACGGCCTCAGAGGTGATTGCAGAGAACATCCGGCGCGGCGAAGCTGGCCTGCCATTCCTGCATCTTGTGGATCGGTCCGCCGGATATTGAGCCGGAAAATACTCTAATATTCAATGCGTTGCGCAGATGAAAGAGGCCGGTCCGAAGTGACACGGTCCGGCGCTCTCCTTTGCTGCTGAAAATACTCAAATCACCGCAGTTTCGGCGGTGTATTCGGGTCCATCCCCGGCGCGGAAGGTCCGGTCGGAAGCGGCTCCGGTTCCGGCAGGTCAAACCGCAGGCCGAACCGCGCCAGAGGGGCACACAGGGCATCGGAGGATTTGAAAAACGCCACATCCAGCGCACCTGCCTCCACACCGGAAAAGATCAGCGCCTCGGAGACCAGCTTGGCCAAGGCGTCCTCGGCCCCCGGCACATGATCGACAAAAGCCAGCAAATGCGACCGCACCCCATCCTCGTATTTAACCCCCGCAAGATACACCAGTTTCGCCAACCCGCCCGCAATCGCGAGCTTGGCGTCCAGCGCCGTGATCAGCACTTCGGGAAGTCCCGCCGGTGGGAAAATTTCTTCAGCTTTTCCATGGGTTTCCGCAGGCGCATTGCCCAAAGTCGCGTGCAGCCAGTCCACCGCAGCGCCGGGCAAAAGCATCTCCGAAGGCGCCACGGTCAGGTTCAGCCCGAGGCCATAGCCCGAACCGGCGAGCATTTCGGCCAGAACCCGCCCCGACATCGCCGCATAGGGCGCATGTCCTGCAAACTCTGCCAGACGCTGTTCGCGATCAAAGGCCAGCACAAACTTGTCCTCTTCCACCGGAAACACGCGCGGAGTGATCGGGCCTTCGCCGTCATGTTCTTCTTCGAGCAGCAAGAACCACTCGCCATCCGCGACACGTTCAAAGAAGCGTAAACGCGCGGTGTCGTCTTGGGGCGCGGCCTCCATAGTAGCATGGGCGAGATCGATCGGGGTTTCTTCGGTCATAGCAGGTCTTTCACAGCAACTCTTGGATACGGGCGCGCAGGTCGGGCAGAAGGTCGGCCTCGAACCACGGATTTTTCCTGAGCCAAGCCGTATTGCGCCAGGACGGATGAGGCAAGGGGTAGAGACGCGGCGCATGGGCGCGCCAGTTCGCGACCGCCTCGGTCAGACTGCCCTTGTGGCCCAAATGGTAACGCAGCGCGTGAAGGCCGACAGGCAGGATCAACTCGACCTCACCCAGTTCCGCCATTACCCGCTCATGCCATGTGTTACGGCACAGCGCAGGGGGCGCGATATCCGACCCTTTGGCATCATACCCCGGAAAACAGAACCCCATTGGCACAATCGCAATACGATCTTGGTCGTAGAATGTGGCTTCATCCAGCCCCAGCCAGTCGCGCAGCCGCTCTCCGGAAGGATCCGTGAAGGGCCGCCCGCTCTGATGCACCCGTGCGCCGGGCGCCTGTCCCGCGATCAGAATACGCGCACCGGGACGGAACCACACCACCGGACGTGGGCTGTGTGCGGTGGCAGTGGCTTTGAAACGCTCCGCACAAAGGCGGCAGTTTTTGATCTCTTGGGCAAGACTCATTCGATCAATCTAATACGGGGGCCGCGAAAACACCACTTGACTCATTTTGATATTTTTAGAAATATAGAAATTAATCGCACAACAGCCGACAGGAGTCCCCATGTCCGCGCCACGAAATGCCTCGCAATTTGAACACATCCACCTTGCCGAAGCCGCCAGCCTGTTTTCCGCACTGGGATCGGAGCAACGTCTCCTCGTCCTGCGCACGCTTTTGCGCGCAGGTCCCAAAGGCCTCTCTATCGGAGAGTTGGGCAATCGCACTGGTATCACAGGGGCCACACTTACCCATCACATGAAAACACTCGCCGCCGTGGATGTGGTGAAACAGGAAAAACAGGGGCGCTCGGTCATTTGCATCGCAGCGGATTATGACACGTTGCAAGGCCAGCTGACCGCCCTGCTCGATGAATGTTGCGCCGATTGCACAGATGAGGCCTGCACACCAGAGCATCATTGTCATGAGGCGCCAATCACGGATCAGGAGGCCCGCCATGACTGATCTCACACAAACCCCGCCCCGTCTGCCGCAGCTCTGGAAGAAACTCGACAAGGCGTTGCTGGTCACGGGGCTTGTCCTGCTCGCCGTGGCGATCCTCGATCCGGCCAACCTGTTCCCGACCTTCAAATTCACCTTGGCCGCGCTTTGGCATGCCGCCCCCTTCCTACTCTTCGCCATCCTTGCCACGGCCTATGTGCAGGCTTCCGGCGCGGAGACGTTGTTGTCCAAAGCATTTGAAGGCCGCGAAATCCACATGATCATGGTTGCCGCCATCGTGGGCGGGATTTCACCCTTCTGCTCCTGTCAGGTCATCCCCTTCATTGCCGCCTCGCTTGCAGTCGGGGTGCCGCTTTCTGCGGTTATGGCCTTTTGGCTGGCCTCGCCGCTCATGGATCCTGCGATGTTCTTTGTCACCGCAGGCGAGTTGGGCATGGATTTTGCCATCGCCAAAACCGTGGCCGCCGTGGGTATCGGGCTTCTGGGCGGGTTTGGCGTCAAGCTGCTGGGCGGGTCTGCGCTTTTCGCCGATCCTCTCAAGGAATTCACCAAGCCCTCCTGCTGCGCCACATCAGGGCTGCGCGGAAAGCCCGAATGGCGGTTCTGGCGCGAGAACAGCCGGATTGACGCCTTCAAATCCAGTTTTGTGAAAAACCTGCTGTTCTTGGGCAAATGGATGGTGGTGGCCTATGTGCTGGAAAGCGTGATGCTCTCCTACCTGCCGGCTGACGTGATCGCCAATGTCATGGGCGGCGAAGGCATACGCCCCATCCTCATCGGCGCTTTGGTGGGAGCACCAGCCTATCTCAACGGCTTTGCCGCCGTGCCGTTGATGTCCGGCATGATCTCGCAAGGCATGGCCGAGGGGGCGGCGATGTCCTTCATGGTTGCGGGTGGCGTGTCTTGCATCCCCGCAGCGGTCGCGGTCTGGGCCTTGGTCAAGCCGCGGGTCTTTGCCGCCTATATCGGGTTTGCCCTCACCGGCGCGGTTCTGGCGGGATTGATCTGGTCGGCCTTCTAAGAAGCCCCGAACAGCATACAACACTTTGGCAAGCGCGGCACATCCTGCCTGCGCTTGCCCTGTGAGCCCGGTTGAATTATCCCGACAAGAGCGCTTATAAAATTTTCCTACGGGACTATCGCTTTACAAGCGCGAAACGGGACGGCCTGTTTTCATCAAATCTGCGAACACCCTTGCGTGTTCAAATGATGAAACCGGCGTCGGGAGGAAACTGCATCGGGCTAAGAGGGGCTGAGAATGTACAAGGTCTGGAACTTTATCGCCAACTATTCACTGTTGCTGATCATCGGTGCGATTCTGGCGCTGATCTGGGCCAATGTGGACCCGCACTCCTACCATGCTTTCGTTGAATATCCGATTGCAGACCAGTTCTTCATCGGGCACGCCCATGTGGATGAACACGGTCATGTCCACCGCACCCTGACCTTGCACTACCTGTTCAACGATCTGTTCATGGCGTTCTTCTTTGCCATTGCCGCGAAAGAAGTCTGGGAGGCCGTGATCCTCAAAAACGGTAGCTTGCGCGGGAAAAAGGCCGCCACGCCGCTGGTCGCGACCTTCGGCGGGATGCTCGGGCCGATTGCGGTCTATCTGGGGCTGGCCATGCTTCTTGGCTCGGATACGTTTGACGCGGTCAAAAACGGCTGGGCCGTGCCGACGGCAACCGACATCGCCTTTTCCTATCTTGTGGGGCGCATGGTTTTTGGGGCCGGACACCCTGCGGTGCGGTTCCTGTTGCTTCTTGCCATTGCTGATGATGCGGCGGGGCTTGTGATCCTCGCGATCTTCTACCCGACCGGTGCGCTTGCGCCGCAATGGCTGCTGCTCTCCCTGATCGCAGCGGGCACGGTGTTTCTTCTCGCCAACTGGCTCCCGCGCAAGCTTGATGTCGGCAACCAGCTTCGGCCCAATTCGACATGGGTACGCAAACACCTGTCCTTCTGGCCCTATCTGATTGCGGCCTGCCTGTCGTGGTATGGTTTCATGCGTGCGGGGATTCATCCGGCTCTGGGCCTGCTGCCCATCGTTCCAACCATCCCACACGCGGATCGGGCCTTCGGGATTTTTGCCGCCGCCGAGGAGCATCTGCACGATCTTCTCAACGACATCGAGCACAAGCTCAAACTGCCTGTCGAAGTGATCCTCTTTTTCTTCGGTCTCTTGAATGCGGGCGTCGAGTTCAATGCCATCGGCTCGCCGACCTGGCTGGTGCTTGGAGGGCTGCTGATCGGCAAGCCGCTTGGTATCTTGCTTATGGGCGCTCTCGCAGCGCATGTCTTCCGCCTCGGCCTGCCTGCGGGCATGCGGACGATTGACCTCTTCGTGATCGGCTGCGTGGCGGCCATTGGCTTTACCGTCTCACTGTTCATCGCAGCCGTGGCCTTCGACGCAGACGCCATGCTGGGCAGCACACCGGTGCAGGCCGCAGCCAAGATGGGGGCGCTCTTCTCCTTCTTTGCTGCGATCGTCGCGATTGTTGCTGGCAAACTGTGTGGCGTGAAGAAACAATCCGCGTAGTCATCACCCCTGACCCCGCAACTGTTTCCTGTTTGGAGCCAAATTTCGAGGGTTGGCCCCATTCTTGCCACATTTTCAGGGTGAAAAAGGGATTTGCCGCCGCTCCGGCGACATAATATAGCCGAAATGGTCTATTAACACTGTTCTCACGCAATTCTGTTTGGCGGTTTGCGTGGTGAGGCAGTATCAAGGCGCGTAACGATGCTCGAGTTTGACAATGTCAGTAAATCCTTCTGGACAGGCAAGCAGCGCAAGGTAATCCTTGACCGCGCGTCTTTTCGCGTGGAGCTCGGGAACTCTCTTGGCATCCTCGCGCCCAATGGCACCGGCAAGACCACAATCATCAACATGATGTCCGGCTTGGAGAAGCCCGACGAAGGCGAAATCCGTCGCAGTTGTCGTGTGTCCTTCCCGCTCGGTTTCATGGGCGGATTGATCGGCAAACACACCGCCCGCGAAAACGTCCGCTTCATCGCGCAGCTCTATGACCTTGACCCCGATTATGTCGAAGCGTTCTGCCGCTGGCTATGTGAACTGGACGAATATTTCGAAATGCCCGTATCGACATTCTCGTCAGGGATGCGCTCGCGCCTGTCTTTTGCACTGCTTCTGGCGCTGGATTTCGATATATATCTGATTGACGAAGGCATGCCTTCGACCGCTGACGTCAATTTCAACCGCAAAGCGGGGAGCATCCTGCGCGAGCGGCTTGAACGCACCACCATTGTCGTGGTCTCGCATCAAGCCGCCACACTTGAAAAATTCTGTCGTTCTGCGGCCGTATTGAGAAACGGTCAGCTTCATATGTTCGACACGCTGGAAGAAGCAAAGGCACTCTATGACTACCAAGGTTAAAGCCCAGAAATTCCGCGTGCGCCGCAAAGCCCGCAGCACCAAAGACGCGCAGGGCGTGGCCGCATCTGCCAGCACGGCGAAGGTAGAAAAGATTGTAAAACCTGCCGCAAATCAGGCCACACTCGGGCCGGATGACAAGCTCTTTGACACGGATGCCAGCGCCGATGGCTTTGGCGACGCCCCCTTCCCCGGCTCGGCTGCCGCTGCGGTGGCCTCTGGACCTGCGGGCAAGGGCGCAAGCAAGCGCGGCAAAGTCGCCCGCTCTCTGGACCTGAGCGCCGCGGATGGAGACACCACACAGGACACAGCCGTGCAGGGTGAAGTCACCCCCGCCGACGAAGCCGCAATTGATGCCGAAATTGATGCGATCCGGCGCGAGGGTCTCACCGGACGACAATTGCGTCTGGCGCGGCGCGTGGCGCAGAAACACGGGCTAGCCGTCACCTCCGATTTCGACGCTGTCCGGCTTTTGCGCAAAAAAGGCATTGATCCCTTCCAGCGCAGCACCGTGCTTGACCTCGTGACCACAGAGGGCAAAGCGCCTTCGCGTGAATTGGCCCCAACAGGCGAGGCCAAGCTGCCGAAAACGGTCGACAACAAATCCACCCTGCCCTCGAAAGACATCCTTGAGCGCTTGACCCGCGACGGGGAGATTTCGCAAATCCAGCAGGACATCGCACAAAGACGCCGCCGCAAGATGCTTTTGCTGGCAGCACGTCTGGCCGTGTTTGTGGGCATCCCGACAATTTTGGCAGGGATCTATTTCTATACGATCGCTACTCCGATGTATGCCACCCAATCAGCCTTCATCATTCAGCAATCTGAATCGCCCTCGGCGGCAGGCGGCGGTCTCGGCGGGTTGTTGTCAGGCACATCTCTGGCCACCTCGCAGGATTCGATTGCCGTGCAGGACTACCTGACTTCGCGCGACGCCATGCTCCGGCTTGATGCCGATGCGGGGTTCAAAGACCATTTCTCCTCCGATGCCATCGATCCGCTTCAGAGGCTGCCGAAAAATCCGACCAACGAACAAGCTTACAAGGTCTTTCTCGACCGCGTCACCATTGGTTACGATCCGACCGAAGGCCTCTTGCGCATGGAAGTCGTCGCGGCTGATCCGGAGACCTCTCAGGAATTTTCCGATCACCTGATCAAATATGCCGAGGAACAGGTCGATCAGTTGACCCAGCGTCTGCGCGAAGATCAGATGAAAGGCGCGCGCGAAAGTCTTGAGGACACCGAGGCCAAAATGCTCGCCGCGCAGGAAAAGATCGTGCAGTTGCAGGAGCAGCTTGGGATCATCTCGCCGGATGCGGAAACTTCTTCGATCATGGCGCAGGTCTCCACGTTCGAAACGCAATTGCAGCAGAAGAAATTGCAACTGCAACAGCTCCTCGACAACGACCGCCCGAACCAGGCCCGCGTGGAAGGCACGCAAGGGGACATCCGTCGTCTGGAGACCCTGATTGCAAGCCTGCGCGCACAACTGACACAGGCAAACGAGGGCGCCGACTCTCTGGCCCGCATCACCGCAGAACTGCGCATGGCGGAGGTCGATTTGGCAACACGACAGGCCATGGCCTCAGCCGCCATTCAGGCGCTCGAAGCGGCCCGTGTCGAAGCCAACAGACAGGTGCGCTACCTCTCGCTCTCCTCGCGCCCTGTGGCGCCCGACGAGCCGACCTACCCGCGCAAATTCGAGAACACGCTTCTGGCCATGCTGATCTTCTCCGGCATCTATCTGATCGCCTCGCTCACCGCAGCCGTGCTGCGCGAACAGGTCTCTGCGTAACTTCGCGGGCCTAAAAAGCAGTGCCCGGAAGCACTTGAAGGCTTTCGCAACTGTCCGAAAACACTGGACGATTGCGAAAGGCCGCCCCTCTTTCACGCAGCGCGCCATTTTTTCAGAACCATTTCAGGTTTTTTCAAAAAACATCTCAAAAAGGGGTTGCGCAGACAGCGGGCTCAGACTAAATACCGCTCCACGTTGGGATGTAGCCAAGTGGTAAGGCAACTGTTTTTGGTACAGTGTACCGTAGGTTCGAATCCTACCATCCCAGCCAATGACCTCAAATATGATGTTCGGTCAAAATTGGAACCTAATCGGTCCAACTTGAAACCTTGACCGGGCAAGACTGAGGTCTTGGGCTAGACTGCCCATTCTCTTCTATTAACTGTTGAGTTTCTGCCGTACTGAGGTGAAATACCAAAATTCACACATTCTGAATTCAAGCTACCGCGCGATCAGCTTAAATTGCGCAGCCTTACGAGAATCACAAACCTCTAACGCCCTGAGCCCTTCAGGCAACCAATTGAACCTGTAGAGCCGTTTCGACACCACATAGATCGCTAAGTTTCTCTTCAGTGTGTCACTCACGGCCCTGAGCGGACCTTGCGGTTTTTGGCCGCGAATGCGGGCTCTTAGCCCATACTACCGATTTTCAATTCCGCAGCTAAGGTCCGTTTTAGGGCTGCCTGCACTTCTGGGCAGGAACTACACCTACAAACACCGACGTTTTGCTTTGCTTGCCTCGGAAGCGAAAACTTTTCAGACGTTTCAGCTTAATTGTTCAATATGATCAGCAATGAGTGGCCAAGATGCCCGAAGCAATTGGAAACAAAAACAGGCTGAGGCCAAAGGCTCAGCCTGTTGGAGGCGCCCCGAGGAAAGCGAGCCAAGTATTCTAATGCGCCTCAGCCAGCGTGAACTGGCGGGTGGGAAATCGCATTACATGGCAGCTGCGGCCTTGAGTGGGCCTGTGTTCACTGCACCCTCATAATTGTCCAGCGACGCATCAATAGAACCGGAATCTACGAATACGTCGGCGACACCTTTCATAAAGATCGCGGCGTTTGCCCCCAACCAAGCATCTGAAAGCTGCGCTTCGATTGTTGGGAACTTCATAGTGGCAATCGCAGAGCGTGCGCTTTCGACATCCATACCAGCCTCTTGCGCAATCACAGCAAGCATTGCATCGGATGGGTTCGCAGCCCATTCGGCGTTTGCGGCAGCCGTCACAGCCAGGAATTTGGACACAACATCAGAGTGTTCTGCAATGTAGCTTGCTGGCGAAGACGTGACGTCAAATACCAAGATGCCAAGCGCTTCTTTTTCGTCGCCAGTCAACAGCACATTGCCGCTCTCCTTCATGCGCGCAAGACCGCCGCCGTAGCCGCAAGCAAAGTCAACGGCACCTTGGCTGAGCACCGCCGCACCGGAAACGGGGTCCATGTCCAGAACTGTCAGTGACTCCACTGGGATTCCGAAGTGGTCCATTTGACGCAAGAACCCATAGTGCGCTGCGGTGCCGAGTGGAACGGCAACCTTTTTGCCTGCCAATTCAGACGCATTCGAGGCATCAATTTCCAGATTGGTCGCAACGACGCAGTTATCGTTGTCGGAGTAGCTTACGGCGACATCAACGACTTGAAGATCCTGACCGCTGGAGACTGCAACAACGAAAGGTGGCAAGCCTTGGGATACGGCGATTTGGACATCGCCAGCGGCCATGGCTGCCGACATTGCTGTGCCCGTGTCGAACGAAACCCAGTTCACTTTCATGCCTAGAGCTTCGTCGTATGTGCCCGCATTTTTCGCGGCCATCATTGGCATCGGCCATTCGAGGAAATAGCCAACGGTGAGTTCTAGACTTTGAGCGATTGCAGCAGGGCCGTTGACCATCAAAGCAGTGCTTGCTGCAACAGCCATAAGTGTTTTCTTTAGCATTTCGTTTTCCCTATTGTTCCGTATTGTGAAACTTTGTTTTTGTATGATGATCGTAAAAGAAATTCGCCTAATCCGTCAAATGGATTGTGAACGCACTTGGGCACCCAAAGGACGCCTTGACCAAATGGTGGCCGCTTTCTATGTTTCTTTTTACAAAATATAAGTTTCGCAATGTGAAACTAGAAAGTGAGATCAAGATGCCCCAGTCTTCTACTGAAACCATTCACTGGCACCGCACTGCAGGGAGGGCACCACAGGTGTCTCGGCTCGAGCGGGACATAACCTGCGACTTTGTCATTGTGGGCGGCGGTCTCACTGGGACTCGCACCGCGATCGGTCTCGCAGAAAGTGGGGCAAAAGTTATTTTGCTTGATGCTCACGACATTGGCTGGGGCGCTTCTGGGCGCAGCGGCGGCCAATGCAATCCGATGTGGCGTGCGACGCCAAACCAGCTTGCGCAGCGCGTTGGCGATGCCTGCGCTGCTCGATTGGTTAACACGACGATTGGGTCTGCGGATGCCTTGTTCGCCGACATTGCAAAATACGAGGTGGATTGCGATCCGGTCCAAAATGGCTGGGTGCAAGCGGCGCATAACACCCGAGCGCAGCACAGGTTAGAGGCTTTGGCCGAAGCGTGGAACGCGGTTGGGGCCAATATCACGGTGCAAGATCGCGCGGCCACCTTGGCACGCAGCGGGTCCAGCGCTTATCGATTTAGCCTGTTCCACCCGAACGGCGGACATGTGCAGCCGCTGTCCTTGACCCGTGGTTACGCCCGCGCGGCACAGCGCCTCGGGGTTACGATTTATGCGCAAAGTCCGGTCACAGGAATGGAGCGCACTGGCAAAAACTGGAAAGTGAAGACCTTAGGGGGAACTGTTTGTGCGCCGCAGGTCATCTTAACGACGAACGCCTATACCGATGATTTATGGCGCGGCCTGAAGCAAACGTTTTACCCGATGACGAGTATTTCGCTGGCGACTGCGCCCCTCTCGGCTGAGCAACGCAAAACCGTCCTTCCCGAGAGTGTAACGATCGCCGACAGCCGTCGTGCCATTTTCTATTCGCGGTATGATCGTGATGGTCGGCTCGTCTTTGGTTGCGTTGGCAGCGGCGACGATCCCGATCTTCTTGGCGGCGTTGGGCGCTTAAAGAATGGCCTGCACACAGTCTTCCCGCAGCTTCGTAATATCGAGATCGAGAGAACGTGGGCGGGGCGCATCGCGGTCACACCCGAAATGATGCCACATCTTCACGAACCTGCGTCGGGTGTCTTGGCCGGTGTTGGATTTAGCGGGCGCGGCATCGCGATGACCTCTGTGATGGGGCGCAGTTTGGCACGCAAGGCGCTTGGTGCCGATGATCATGATTTGCCATTTCCCGTCTCACCAATAGCACCCGCGCCGTTTCATTGGATTGCCAATAAGATGCTACCTTTGGCCGCCCCTGCGATGACGCTGCGCGATAAACTCGACACAATTGTTGACCCGCTTTGAGGACTAACCTGATGAAATTCATAAAATTTAGCGAAATGAACCCGCCTCGCATCGAAAAAGACCTGACGGGCAGCGTCGTCGCCGGCAGCCCCGTGCAACACAGCCAAATGATCTATGACGGCCATGGGGGCGCGATCAAATCCGGGATATGGGAAAGCACCGCAGGTGTATTCACGGCAACAATGACCGATTTCGTTGAGTGTTGCCACATTCTCGAAGGGTCTGCTGCGATCAAGGCCTCGGATGGCAATACTTACACTGTCGAAGCTGGCGACGCGTTTGTAATGGAAGCAGGGCTCCGGACCGAATGGACGGTCGAAACCTATATCAAAAAGCACTTTGTTATAACGTCCATTCCGAAGTTAGGGCCCGCCTAGGGCGCCTTGCCACCGATCAACCCTGTGACGCGCGCTGCCGCCGCCATCAATGATGGTGCCCACGAAAGCAATTCGTCGGTCGCATGGGTTTGGACCAAAGACCATATGTTCAACACCGCAGCGGGTTCTCCGAGGTGGTTGAAGATGGGTGCTGAAATGCCGTGGAAATGGTCGTATTCTTCGCGGTCATTATAGGCGAACCCGTCGACGCGGACCTTTGCCAAGGCGGTTTTAAACGTGGCCAGATCCGTGATTGTCCGGTCAGTGAACTTTGTGAATTCGTAACCCTGTAGTTTCGAGGCGACGATCTCTTCGGGTAAAAACGCCATGAGCACTTTACCTGAGGCAGAGCAATGCATCGGTTCGCGCATTCCGGGGCGTTGGGTGCTGCCAAGGGCAAATTTTCCCTCAATCACCCGCAAATAGACCACCTCAAATCCGCTTGGCACACCCAGTGTCACGTTTGCGCCAAACTGGTCGTGAAGTTGGGTCATTTCACCCAAGGCAATCGTCTGTATGTCGTAACCGCTATAGGCGTTACGCACGAGATCGAACACTTTGGGGCCGAGCAGGTAGACTTTATTGGTCTTGTCAAACTGGACCAATCCCTCTTCGGTGCAGATCGCCAAGAGCCGATGCAGCGTGCTTTTGTTCAATCCGCTTTTCTGGACCAATTCCGAAAATGACATTGGGCTCCGCGTCTCGCTGATGACGGTCACAAGAGACATGATTTTGGAGACGATTGAGCTTTGCATATGGTGAGAAGTATTCGCTTTCTATTGCAGGGACAAGCCGTGCGTTTATGGTTGAAGGCCAGATTGACAAGGCGGCAATCACTCAATCGCCGCAATGCAAAATATATGTTCCCAAAAGCAAAACAAAAGAGTCACGGCACGTGAAAGCTGGGGAATGCCGCTGTCAACTGTGTGGTCGAGATCTTGAACGGCATGCAGCAAGCGCCATCCCCCTGCACTGTCCTTATGCTTGTCGAGGGCTAGGCGCACAGCGATGTGGTCGCTGAAAAGGGTTTTCAGGGGGACAAGCGGCTTTGCATTCACCTGCAGGGTGTGAGTTGGCTTCCCCGTGAAATCGCCCTCATCACGTTCGGCGACACGGAAATCTGCCGTTTTTGTGGTGTCGTCGCAGTGCGGCACAAAGGCTCGTTTCCGCCTCACCCAGGCGGCACTCGCGCTCGCACGATCTGTTGGCACTCAGACCCGCGGTCGCGGATAGCGTTCTGGCACAGTTGTGACGCTTGGTCATTTTCCGGACTCTGGGCGCCCCCCTGACGATCTGACCAATTGCCGTAGGTTTGTTTCGCTAACGGTCTGTAAGGTGCCCTCCTGCGATTGTGTGGGGTTATATGGGCTCTGTTTTATCTGCCCGGACCAGAGCGGGCTTGGTTTTGTTATTGCCGGTTCCAAAGCCGTGGCATTCACCCACTCTCCGGCCTAGCAATCGGCGGCGACTTGGGTCCCGCGCCGTCATCGTCAGGTGGCCTGCTTTTTGTGCCTCAAGCATCTTCGACCCAAGCCGGACTGCAGGCGCGGTGCGGCTCAAGGTCAGATATTGACAGGCACGAGGAGCCTTGCCGCTCCACGGTCGGGTGCCAAATGGAAGGAACGGCCCTTTCCTGCCATTCAAACACCACAGGGTGTGTAGCCGCTTCGGTTCCAAAAGCAGACATAATACATCTAAGGAATGCTAACCTCGTAGCTCTGCTTCCCGATTTGCTTCCCTTCTTTCTTCTTGCACAATACTTGTGGTTAGGCTCCTGACGCATTCGTTGGCCCATTTTCTTACTGTTGAGTTTTTGTTGTTCCTAAGGCTTTGAAAAAGCGGAGCCAACGGTTTCAATCGAGAAGAAAACGGACCCCAACTTACTCCGGAAAGCAGCCTACTATAGATTACTCCAAGCTGAGAAACGTCGGACGCGTAGGTTTCGATCAGCGAAACAAACTGAGAAGCCCAAAAGAGACGGCTTTCGTCTTCTTGCTCGACCAACTCGATCCATTCAAGCACGAATTCAAGCCGCTCGTTGGGCTTCTCACTTATCCAATTCAGATATATCTCCTCAGGAAGATCATTCAGAATTCCAGCTTGACCCAGCGTTCGATCCGAACCTTTTAGAAGGTTATGTAACCGCCACTCTGTTAGGGTATCTGCATTGTCAAATGCTACCAGCACTCTGTTCCACACCAGGGCGGGATCGTACTGCACAGCGAGTAATAAAACCTTGCACGCTGCATCATCCATTTCCAGCTGAACGTCATGTTCCGCTTTGGTTGCCAGTTCCAGCGAGCGATCACAAATGGCTTCCACGAACGCGTCGTCTACCTGATCCGAACTAAAGAGTTTTTCAATGCTTGTTTCCCAATGATGGGCGTCCATTACCCTGATAGCCTCAACGGAGAAAATGTCGGGATTAGAGCAAAGTTCCTTCACATAAGAAGCTTTTTCCACAAAGCTTTCGGGTTGTCCGTATCTGTACATAAAAACCAAGTCCAAGGCGGACCATATTCCCTCTGGGCCAGTTTGTTTGATTGCATCTGCAAGCGGCTGTACAACCTCAAAGTCAAGATCATCAAAACCGCGGCCACAACTCAGCGTTGCAGCATATCGTGGATCGCACAGACCATCCGTAACCAACTGTGCAACGCGTGATGCAATTTCAGAATCCATTTGAGCCGCTGAAATCAACGAAATTGCGTGACCGTCTAGTTCAGGCGCGTTCAGAGCGATCTCCAAGCAGGCCATTCCGGCATCGCGCGATTTAGCAAAGCCCCCAGATATTATGCCACAAAATGTTTTTAGGCATATTGCCGTTTCTGTTGGGGGGCGAAGCGCCTCACAAGCCAAACCCATCAATGCTTCGGGATCCTCAACATGGCTGGCCAGCGCATGTCCAAGCGCCCAAGCGCTGTTGAATTCGCCACGGACAATCTTGCCAACTAACTCTGAGTTGTCGTTCGCATCTCTCGAAAGAGTGGAGACAATCTCGCGAATGCAATTTGTTGCATACTCATGGTCTGTGTCGCTCTCGCGATCATACGGGGCACTAATATCGTGGAAGTCGCCGGACCACCCTCCGGACAAAAGCAACAGCTGGTCCACTTTGGAGTCTGGAAACAACTCTTCATACCAGTCACGCACCTGAGTGACATAGTCCGTCGGAGCTTCTTTGCTGTCGAAGAATAACCATTGGTTTATAGACTTGATTGGTTCGGTCCATGCAGGATTTTTCTCAATAACTTTAGTTGCTTGGCTTCGTAGATTATCGAAAATATTGGGTTACGAAAGCAATCCACGAATACTGCCTCCAAGATGCGAAGTAATCCTTTCATAAGTCTCGACGTTCGCTTCCAACGCGATATCTGTAAGTCGATCAATTGCTGCGTTATAGAAATCGAAAATATCTTGATAGATTGCGGGTTGCCAGTCTTGGAGGGCTGGTCCTGCGCCAATCCGTTCGTTGCCAACAGACCTTGAAAACTGCCCCGTGTCCAGCATCTTGCCGAGCGCATCGATACAAACCGACCTTACTCTGGCATCTTCATGCTTCAGCCCAGAATCTAAGATCGCTAGTCGTCTTGCAGGTTCAACCTCAGTGCCTGATAGGTGCAGTTGAAACAGTCCAACAAACTGTTCGTGAGCATTGTTCCCCCAGTTTTCGTTCTCTGCTGCAGCCAGACTTAGCAATAATTTGGCCGCCGACTCAAAACTATCATTTCGAAAAACAAGCTTTTCTAACGCCAAAACCGTATTGCGGCGACCGTCTCTGAACTCCAAGAGCTCATCGATTGATAAGTGGGAAAGGAATTTCTCAAATGTAGCTATTGCCAGATCGGGTTCCAGATGAACGAGCCGATCCATGAATTTGGAACCTTCGTCTGTGTTGAGCGCATCGATACTTGGGATAACCGTTTCGACAATACTCAATGCAAGATCGGCAACACGATGATCGAAACTTAGCCACCTCAGCCGACTGAGCAATCTGAAACGCAAGTCGGTGCCGATCTTTTCAAAAAGCCGATTGAGTTCGCCCTCCGGCGAAGCGTCAAGCAATTGAACGGCTAGCCTTACTGCCAGCGGCTGTGGACGCGCTTCGGCAAAGTCCCCCACTTTTCCAACAATACCACGATCACCAAAAGCTGCCAAATTGCGAAAGATGTCTTTGGCCGGTGTTTCCATAAAGCTTGCCAATTGCTCAAGCTCAAATTGCATATCTCCTTCCACGCCGACAAGCGTGAATAAGCTCAAGAACTGCAGCGATCGAAGGGCTTCCGCATTTTCCTGTTCTTTACCCCAGACAATCCGATTCACCAATGCGTCAACCGAAACCAGCGCTGTGTCTCCGTTCTCCGCCGCTTCTGCTGCCACTAGAGCCATTCTGGGAAAACCTTGAGCTAGGTCGCGAATGAAGCCAACGTCATTCTTCGCGTTGGAATAAGGGCTGCCTTCTACAATCCTTTTAATAAGGTCATCTGAAGCGGGTAGTAGTTCGATGACAAGGTTTCCAAAGACACCCTGAGACTGGGTTTCCACATCCAAAGTGATCAGTCTTACTTTGGCCCCCTTTCTTTGAGCTTTTTTGAATAGATCATTGTGGGAACTGTCAGGACAATCGTCGACGATCAGGATGCTTTCGGCTCCGCTTGAGACTAGATTTAAGGCAAGGCTACCAAGGCGCTGAGAGACATCTTCAAAATCACAAAATACAACTGACGAAGTATCGAGTGTTGGGCAGCTATCACCTGTCTTCGAGAATAGTTCATGAACGACGCGCGTCTTCCCAAAACCAGACGGACCAACAACGCGAACGGAGTTTCGGCCAGATGCAAAGAAGTGCTCAATCACTGCCTGAAGTTGTTCAAAATTGATCGCCTCTTGATCGATCCCTAACTCAGATCTTAAAGCTCGGGCTGTGTTGCCTATCAGGCGAAATCGTGGCTCTTCGCTGCTCTGGAACGGCACCTGCGATATGTCGCCATCTTGCGACCATAGGTCAAAAGACTGCAGGCCCCCAAGATCGACTTCTTGCAAAATGCTATTTAGCCACAGTGCAATTGCCGGGTGGGTGGAGGTCCAGTCAGATAACTTATTTGCGTCATAAATTCTAATACTTGATAATAAATCAGGGTTTTTACCTGCATCCCTAATGCCTTCTTTGATTTTGCTGATCCGGTCAGTAACTTTGGTGCCGACTACGGCGCTGCCGGTAACGATGATGTAGGATCCACTAGCGGCTAAGGCCTCATCCAAAGCCTCGTTTAGTTCTGCCGGATGGTCTGCGGTTCCTGTTCCCTTTTTCCAAGTTTCTTTCTTGCAACCCGCAGGCCCAGGATCACTTTTTTTGCATTGAAAAATCGTATGCCTACTAGGGAGAAAGTCTGTCTCGTTAACACCGCCGCTCCATGAGACGCGGCCGTCTTCACCCCCATCGGGTATATGTATTTGCGTTGGGACATTTACATCCCTCAAAGGGATTTCGTTTTTCAGCATTTCAGCTTTGGCAAGCCTGCGGAGTAGCTCCACTAGCAAGTGTTCGTCTAGGCGTTGGATTTGTTCCGGTGAAATCTCTAGGAAAGAAACCATAGATGTATGCCTATTCTGCCAAACTATAAAAGACGTGTTATGCGCGCCGTTCTCACTATCTTTGCCTTAATGGCTGCCTTCAACCTGAAGCTGACACGAGCATAAAAAATTTTCGATGAAGAAGCCAAGTATGGGCTTCGGTCTGGGTCTGCTGAAAGGCTGGCAATGATGTTCCAGCTACCTGCCATTGGTGCAGGCCGCAGCGAACGACCGCAATCCGCCCACATCACATTAAAGCCCCTCATGATATGCACACTTCGAGCGCACCGGTTCAAGTGGTTCAACGTTCCCCGCACCACGACGACCCAAATGTTAAAAGTCAAAATGACACTAGACATTTCAATTAAATCAATAGGTTACCCCCCATTTTTGATTGACTTGCGATTCGCGAAGACACATGATTCGGAGTATCCGTAAATCAAGATTGCCTGGAATTCGCATATGAAAATTCGCAACACGGCAGAAGTCATCAAGTTCCGTTTGCGGACCGAGGTCGGGCTGACGATCAAAGATCTTGCTAAAGACTTGGGGCGCAGCCCATCGACGATCAGCCTTGTAATATGCGGGCATCGGAAGAGTTTTCCGGTGATCTCTGAGATCGCGCGATTGCTTGGCGAAGACCCAGAAGAGCTTGCAACGCTCCTCGGCGAAACCGAAGGAGAGACGTTGATGACATAAACAAACCTACCTGATGAAAGAACAAAGGCCCCGCAGCGCGAAGCGTGCAGAGCCCTTGAGAAGGTTTAAGCACCTCTTTCATCCCACCACAGCAAAGAAAAGTCAACAGGCATGCGCGAGCGGCTTGCTCCTGCGTGTCCTTATCATCCGGCCTTGGAAGGCGCGGAAACAGGGATGCTTTGCAATGAATATGCCAATTGAACGTACACTTAACGGGGTCAACAAATTGATACCCCGTGATATCTCGGGAATGCCTGAGGCATTCAGGCGTGCTTATGGACCGACAGAGGCGTTTTCCAGTACGCTTGGAGAGCTTGAACGAAACGATGTTGCTGTCGCGAGTTATCAAGGGAACAGGACGATCAATCCAAGATCGCGTGGATCATGTCGCATTTTTGCGGTTTGGCCAGACCTGGAAACGACCTTCCCGCGTGTCTATGGCTTGGATAGCCTGCTCGAGTACCATCACTTAGCACTTACGCTCGTCGATAAAAATGTCCGGCAGGTACAGGAACAGTATGGTCCTATTCGTTACCGAAAAGAAGACGGGTCATGGGGCTCCCATTTTTTCGACCTACTCAAAACTAACAAGTGTGGCCGCCGCGAAGCTGTCGCCATCAAACCTACATCAAGATTATTGTCGGGCCGCTTTTTCACGGAAATCAGACGGATTTGCAGCACTATGCCAAAGGGGACGGCCGACGAAGTCCGCCTCGTTACCGAAAAGAGTTTTTCGCGGGTAAAAGCCACGAACGCGGCAACTTATCTGCGATTTGCCCTCTGCCCGGATTTGGAGGCTGACGCGCTCATTGATGATGCGGTGCAAAAACTAGCAGGTGAGCTGACAATATCAGACCTGATACAGATCAGCCAAACAGGACCACGCGGTTTTCGCGCTGCGTTTCGAGCCATTTACGAAGAGCGCATCACTCTCGTCAGCACAGGCCACATTAACCTCCACTCGATCGTTAGGAGGCCACAATGACCATCCGCATGAATTTTGACAAAGTCACGAAATATCATATTAACGGCGCTCCCTATATTTATGAAAATGCTGACGGCGAATATGCCTATTTTCGTAGAGATGACGGCTTAGACGTAGTCGAACGTTTCGACTGGGAAACACTCCAAGAAATCGTCAACAGTCCGCGCTGGAACTACGAAAAACTCAATAAATCCGTTGCCGAGGCAAAGGCGCAGCCAGTGTCTTACGCCTGCCTTGAGGGTGCCTCGCAGACGCAAAAAACACTCGTATGCAACAGGTGGTTTTTCGTGTGTGGCATCAACCGCCTTTATGCCGAAGGTGGTCTAATTTTAAAGCCCGAGTACGTGGCCGAACAGTATCAAACTATCAAAGCCTATGCCGCTGAAGAATGGGCGGCATATCACGAGATCTACGAAAAACGCTATTTTAGCTCGAAAAACGAGGGCTTTTCTTGCGACGCATCTCCGCAAAGCATCCTTAGGTGGCGTCGCGCAGTCGAAGCTGCCGGGGGTCGCATCGATGCCCTCTTTGATCGGCGGGGCCGCGCGTCAAAAATCGACATTGATCAAGACAGCTACTTGTTCATTCAACAGCACCTAAGAGAGTTCCTGCTGAATCAGCGACACTCTGGGCGAGAGGTGGTCGAAAAAACCATCCAGGCCGTCCGAGAAGAAAACAAACGCAGGGCAGCTGGGGACAAGAAACAGCTGGAAACTCGCGGAAAGACGGCTCTCACCGATTGGCTCGGCCGATTTGATCGCTTTGAAGTCGATGCTAGCCGTAAAGGCCTAGCCTTCGCGAAACACAAATATCTCGGGGTCGGGAAAACGGGCCGCGCGACTCGACCCGGGCAAGCATTCGCAATGGACGAGTGGGAAGTCGATGGGCGGACGATCTGTTTAAATGGACCGATACGCGAAGGTCTGGATCAGAAAACGATCGACCAGCTACCACGGGGGCGGCGCTGGCTATACGTCGTAATTGATGTTGCCACACGTTATATCGTTGGCCTCGTGGTTGCATCGTCCCAAAATTCAGAAGCCGCCATACGCGCCCTCGAAATGGCGACGAGAGACAAGCCAGATTTAGCTGCAGCGGCTGGTGCGCAATGCGATTGGCGAGGCTTTCCTTTCGAGTGTATTGAAAGCGACACAGGTCCGGCATTTCGAGCTGGCGCTACACACCGCGCCGTTAAGGAAATTCATGCGACATATACACATGCAACTGTGGGAGAACCTCATTTTCGGGCCGTTATAGAGCGTGTTTTTGGCACAATATCCAAACGTGCAATGCCCTACATTCCAGGTCGGACCTTTTCCAACCCGAAAGAGCGTGGTGATTATCCAACCGAAAAAACCGCCGTTTTAACGGACGATCAGCTCGCGCTGATCTTTATCCGGTATGTCGTGGACGTATACCATCAGACCCCCCATCGTGGTCTCTTTGGCGAAACCCCAGCGGACGCATTGGAGCGCTTGGGCGGCACCGTAGGGCTACCGCCCCAGTTACCCCGCCCAATGCGTCGTCGCGCATTTGGCATTCCGCTTGAGCGCACCGTGACAGCGCGGGGCATCACCGTTCTTGGCATATCCTACAATTCAGAAATGCTACAAACGGTGCGCCGTCGGCCAAAAAAAGAAAAAATCCTATTTTACCTCGATCCAAGAGATTTGGGGACAATCAGTGTCCAGATGGGAAGCGAATGGTTGGAGGTTGATTGCAGCATCGAAAACTTTCACGGAGTGACCTTGGATGAATGGATCGAAGTCGGCCATATCCTCCGCCCCAGATATGCCGCAAGCGCCGCCCTGAAAACCGACATCATTGCAGATGCCTTGGCTGCCATGCGTGCCCGCGCAAACGAAGCGATGCGGATCATGGGTGTATTGCCACAGCAAGCCACCTCTGAGGATATTAAACGACTGGAGAGCGAGCTCTACCTTGGGATTTCGGTTGTCGAAGATGACACATGCGACCTTGCCGGTTTCGGAGAGACCGATGACGGAATTGGCTACGTCATCACCGGCTTTGAAACTGAACCGAATGAACCTGCCGACGAAGCCACCCAACCAACGTTACAAGCGGATCAGGGCGACACTGACAATCAAGATGACGATCCTACATGGTGGATGGATGGGGATGACCTATGAAAAAACCTCTTTCAATCACCGAAGTCGACATTCGTGTTCAACAGCTTCGAGGAAACATTTTTATCGAATATTCAGACACGCGCAGGGTCGCGTGTCTGATCCAAAACGCGGTAAGCGAATTTTTAGCGGCTAAAGAGTTGGGCTATGAACATGATGCCCGAGGCATCGTGGTCCTCGGGCGCAGCGGGACAGGGAAAACCGCGAGCGTTCAGCATGCATTGGTAAATTTGGGACTACCTCCATCTTCAATCGGAGATAGCCCCCGCCACCAACTGTTTGTTCCCCTTCGAGACGATGTCACTCTCCGCCGGTTACGCATGCTGATTTCGCTAGAATTTGGTTGGACACCTAAAGCACGGGAGTCTGCCGAAGAAATTTGGCAATACGTCACCCAGTATATCGATCGCCTGCAAACGCATGTCATCGTGCTGGACGAAATTCAGCACGTTCGAGCTGCTGGCCCGAAAGATAAGAAATCCATGCGTGATGCGCTCAAGTCTCTGGTTCAGCCGCAACGAGGTCAGGTCGTACCTATTCTAATCGGCATGCCGGAATTTGAAGAGCTTTTGAACTCTGACCAACAATTCAAGCGCCGCTATAGCGTGGTTCACATGACGACTTTAGATGCCGCCGCGGATGCAAAAAAAGCAATCCAAGTTCTTGCTCGCTACTGCAAAGAAGTGGGGATTGAGCTGGGCGGCAGTGTGAAGACAAGGGATTTTGCGGAAAGGCTTTTGCACGCCTCGCACTATGCCTTTGGGGAAATGTGCTCGATTTGCATCTTAGCGATAAAAACAGCGTTGATCGCACAGGCTGATGAAATAACCATCGAACACTTTCGCGAGGCGCACGCGCTACGTTTTGACTGTGTCGGTGACATGAATCCGTTTTTGGCGCGGGATTTTTTACGCATTCCTGCTAGCATCGAATCGGGTTTTTGAGAACACGCTATGTCGCTAAAATTTCCAACCATTTCAAAACTGCCCATCGCGTTGGCCGCGATGCCGGGCGAGCCAGGTTTTTCTGTCCTTTCCCGGAACGCAGCGGTCAATGCTTCGCTTTCCTCTGCCACGTTTTGCACGGCAACCGGCTTAAGTAAGGCTGGCATATGCGCAGGTGATGCCAAACAACTCGATGGCTTGGCGAGACTTACCGGCTCAGATCTCCCAGAGCTTTTGCGCAGCAGCCCATCCAAGGTGAGCGGAAAGTTTACTCAACTGAACAAGCAGCAGTTCCTCACCCGCTCGATCAGAAAACAGGACCTATCAATTTGCCCCGTGTGCTGGATCGAAGATTTGGAAAAAGGCGCGCAACAGGTCGATGGCTGTGTTCAGCGGTGGCAATGGCTGCCGCGCTTGGCAAGCTGTTGTGCGCAGCATTGCGTGGCGCTTTGTGAATTGCCCTATGCCGACTACACGACCTGCTATGATCATCTCTTGCGCATCGCCCCTGAGCCGGCTGGATAAGGTCTCTTGAGGCCCGAATAATACCGCGTGCACCGTCGGCCTTTGAAACCGCCGCCCTGAAACAGGTGGAAGATCAGGCGCCGATGATCAAGTGGCTGTCCGAGGTCCAAATCGATGTGCTTGAGCGGTGGTGCCTAGGGCTGGGCGCGTTCATCGCGTCAGGAACTCTCAGGCCCGACACAGCGCCACAGCAGCAACAGCGAGAGTTGATCGACTTAGGGCTTTCGGTTTCGCGCGACGGACATGGCAAAATTTTTGATGAGATCGACAAGGCGTTGGGACGACATTCGATCCGACTTAGTAACACATGGCTGCACGGTTGGGCCCTGCAATCTAGCAGCCCAGAAGAACGCTCCACCTTTCGAAAACTCATGCAGGAACTGAGCCATGATCAAGGAGATTACTATTTGGTGAGCAGACAGCGCCAGTCTAGCGACCAAGCCATGATCGATGCCTGGATCAAAAAAATTTCACACGCAACAGGACGGCAATCGAGATGGGTCAAGTCCGCACTCACCGCAGACGGATTTCTACCCTACGATGCGAATGTGAAACGAGCGCCGGTCAAACCATTCGTCAGAAGCTGCCAAACCCACATAAGGTCACTAGCTGCGAGCAAAAGCCTTGAACAGAGCGCGGATCACCTTGGCGTCGGCATCGTCATGTTTAAGGGTCTTATCGTTGGTGGGACGGTGTCTCCCATGAAGACTAGGGCTTTCAAAAAGCCGCGTTTCAGCGCCGCTGAACTGGACAGGGTTCTCGATTTGATCTCACAAGCAACGACGCGATCAGGCGAAGATCGGCCCTCGGATATGATCAGCATTGGACAGGCCGCTTTCATCTACCGTTGTCCTGCAAGCCAAATTCTTCAATTCCTTGAAGCAGGCGATCTACCCAGTTCGTACGTCGAGGCCCCAGGATTGCGAATGGACGCCCTGCACATCAGTCGGCAAGAGCTATCGAGCGCCATGCATCGGCATGCAAGCAAAGACATCCTGCTAGGAGAGGCGAAGCATCGATTGGGTCTCAGTTCACTTGAGATGAGAATAATAATAACAAACAAGCTGCTTCCGACTCATTTTAAACGCACGACCCCCAACGGAAAAGCACATGAGTTCATCAAACATTCTGATCTGATCGCGTTTCTCAAAATTTATCAAACGCCGAAAACAGCGAGGATAAAACTGGGAGTCTCGCCCTCTGAGCTGGCACATAGGATCAGGGCCACCCAACTCGCACCCGAACCCGCCGCAGGAGGCGCGAGGGTTTATAATCGGGTGGATATTCTGAACCTGTGAGCTTCAGTTGCAGCCGACATTTTGCATATCAGAGACACGTTGTTTTCCACAGAAAGGGCGGAATGAGGCGCCCCTAGATTTGTAGACGCCTTGCTTGGTAATTTGGGAAGCAAGGAGAGACGGTTATGAACAAAAGAGTTCGGTTTACGGATGAGTTTAAGCAGGATGCCGTGGCGCAGGTTGTTGAGCGCGGATATTCAGTCAGCGAGGTTGCTGAACGACTGGGGGTCAGCACCAAATCTCTGTACTCTTGGAA
>NZ_JAHKPE010000011.1:0-1555 GCF_018860305.1 Celeribacter halophilus | reverse complement strand
GGGCGCCAGGGTTCATGCCAACAAACCCGCTTACAGGCAACCGTTACAAGGGCATTAACGCGATTCACCTAATGTCTCAGGGACGAAGTGATAACCGTTGGATGACGTACAAGCAAGCTAAAGAACTCGGTGCTCAAGTTCGCGGTAAAGAA
The DNA here is from genome assembly GCF_018860305.1 of Celeribacter halophilus. Lineage (GTDB taxonomy): Bacteria > Pseudomonadota > Alphaproteobacteria > Rhodobacterales > Rhodobacteraceae > Celeribacter > Celeribacter halophilus_A. Next base: position 1,403 of record NZ_JAHKPE010000011.1, on the reverse strand, counting down.
AAAGGGACAGGGGTCCAATACTGGAAGTTTACAGAAGAACGGACCAAGCTCGATGATAACGGAAAGCCTGTCATTGATGAAAAAGGAAAACCAGTAAAGGAAACCATCAAGCTAGAACGCCCGCGGGTGTTCTTTGCTACGGTATTCAATGGCGAACAGATAGACGGATTGCCTCCTTTAGAGCGTAAAGAGCAAACTTGGGATGCTTCTGAGCGAGCTGAAAAGATACTCAATGCGTCTGGTGCTGATATTCGTCACGGTGGTGATAGAGCTTTTTACCGTCCGTATTCTGACCATATTCAATTACCCGATAAAGGACAATTCCCGACCTCTGACAATTATTATGCTACAGCGTTACATGAACTCGGTCATTGGACTGGTCATAGTTCGCGTCTGGACCGAGATTTATCAAATCCATTCGGTTCAGAAGGGTACGCCAAGGAAGAATTGCGCGCTGAAATAAGTAGCATGATCTTAGGTGATGAATTGGGTATCGGTCATGACCCTGAACAACATGCCGCTTATGTCGGCTCTTGGATTAAAGCACTTCAAGAGGACCCTTTAGAAATATTCCGTGCCTCTGCCGATGCTGAAAAAATATGCGGGTATGTGATGGACCTGGAACAGAAACAGGTGATTGAGCAAACCCAAATCCAGAAACAAACCTCTGAGTTAAAACCTAGCGAGGACAATAAAGATCAGGATTTAGATATGCAGCTACCAATTCAAACACAGCCAATACGTGATCAGGTGTTATCAACGCTTTCACAGGAAGATTTACGCGCCCTAACTCTAGTTGCGGAAGAACGAAAGCGTTTAGCTTCTGGTGAGTCAGAACCTCAATCTTTCGAAGAAGTGGCAAAGGAGAATCTTGGATTTTTACTACCTGCTGATTGGTCTGGTGATATTCAGTTACAAGGTAACGTTATATACACCGATGAAAACGGCGAAAAGTTTGTAGAACCTGCTGAGGGAGTTACGCCTGAATTTTGGGGTGTGTATGCGCAGCATGAAAAGGGAATGCATCAATGGGTCGCTGATCTCGATACTCAACATCAAGCCGAAGAACTTGCGAATTTGCTTAGTGTGGTAGATGCCCTGTCAGAACCCAATGAGCATGAACAAGCCGCTAAATTTGCTCGTATAAATGAAATTCGTGTTCGTTTAAACCCTAACAGCTCGGATGATGATATTTTAGCCGCTAAAGAAACCCGTAAATCAGCAGAAATGGCCGCAACGCTCAACGATGGTGATTTACAACAGCGTATTGCTGAATTTGAGCAACAGGAACGGAAGCCCCAGCAGCAACCAGACTCAGTTCCCACTCAAGCCGAGGGAGAAAAAACGTATATCAACGTTCCGTTTAAAGAGAAGAACGAAGCTAAAGGACTTGGTGGCAAAAT
>NZ_JAHKPE010000004.1:0-1900 GCF_018860305.1 Celeribacter halophilus | reverse complement strand
GGATAAATCGAAAAGGTTGGTGTACACTTTTCTTGGAGTTATTAACGCCGTAAGGCGGGCAGGATAGGTGAAGTAGCCCCACCAACAAGTTGGTGGATGCTACTTCACTCTAACCCTTATTCGCGCCTTCGGGCTCAACGGGAATCCTGCTCTGCGAGGCTACCGACTACCGTCGGAAAAGAGGAACAGCAATGACAGAAGAAAAAAAAGTAACTAGGAAAAACAGCACACCAATCAAGGTGTACTGCTTACCCGATGAAAAGGAATTAATTGAGGCACAGGCTGCGCGAGCTGGTATGAGTGCAGCAAGATACCTTCGAGAAGTCGGGCAGGGTTATCACATTCAAGGTGTGGTTGATTACGATCAAGTGCATGAGCTAGCGAAAATTAACGGCGATTTAGGCCGCTTAGGTGGTTTGCTAAAACTTTGGCTTACAAACGATGTCAGGACCGCTCAGTTTGGCGAATCAACGATTAGAGCTGTTCTTAGCAAGATAGAAGCTACACAAGAAGAAATGGGCGCCGTGATGACAAAAATAGTTATGCCGCGATCAGAACAGTGATTTTAGCGGCTAAAAATTTCAGGGGTCTATTTTGATAATTAAACACGTTCCGATGCGCTCTGCTAAAAAATCTGACTTTTCTGGTTTGGTGAAATATATCACCGATGAGCAAAGTAAGACTGAAAGGCTTGGTCTAGTCAATGTGACAAATTGCCATGCTAATACAATGCAGGCGGTTATTGGTGAGGTGCTTGCAACTCAGCATACCAACACCCGCGCAACGGGCGATAAAACTTATCATCTAATCGTCAGTTTTCGTCCTGGCGAGAAGCCTGATAGTGATGTTCTAAAAGCCATTGAGGAAAGGGTATGTGCTGGGTTGGGTTTCTCTGAACACCAAAGAGTAAGTGCTGTACACCATGATACCGACAATGTGCATATTCATATAGCTATAAACAAAATTCATCCTACCAACAAAACAATGCACGAACCCTTTCAGGCTTACCGCAAGTTTGGAAGCCTCAGTGATATTTTAGAGAATGAATATGGGCTTGAAAAAGACAATCACCAAGGTTTTAAAACCGTATCAGAAGGTAGAGCCTCTGATATGGAAAAGCACGCTGGTATAGAAAGCCTAGTTAGTTGGGTTAAGCGTGAGTGCTTAGAAGAAATTAGGGCCGCTGAAAACTGGCAGCAACTTCACCAGGTGTTAAGTGAAAACAGCTTAGAAATTCGCAAGCAAGGTAACGGCTTTGTTGTTGAATCTGCTGATGGAACTCAAGTGAAGGCAAGCACTTTAGCTAGGGATTTATCAAAGCAGAAGTTGGAAAAGAAATTAGGTGAATTTGAACAAATAAACAATCCCGTTCCTCCCCAAGATAAACGCCGCCGATATGAAAAACGACCTACGAAATTCAAAGTAAACACGACTGAGTTATATGCGAAGTATCAAGAAGAACAAAAACAACTAACCGCGGCAAGAAAGATTGAATGGATTAACGCCAAGGGAAGAAAAGATAGTCGCATCGAGGCTGCTAAGAGAAAAAACAGACTCCGTAGAGCTGCGATAAAGCTAATGGGTGAAAGTCGTCTAAATAAGAAAATACTTTATTCCCAGGCGCATAAAGCACTTAAAGCTGACATACAGGCTATCAATAAGGCCAATAAATTAGAGCGCCAAGCGTTGTATGAAAAGTATAAACGTCGAGCGTGGGCTGACTGGCTTAAACAAGAATCTTTGAAAGGTAATAAGACTGCTTTAGAAGCTCTGAGAGCGCGTGACAAGGCTAAGGCACTTAAAGGCGATGTGATTAGCGGGAAGCAGAAAAAAAGCTCCCCTGTCAACTTATAGGGCCCTAAAACACTTCTGCTTGCCGGTAACCGGAATTGCTGTATTT
>NZ_JAHKPE010000002.1:0-1814 GCF_018860305.1 Celeribacter halophilus | reverse complement strand
CTTTCTGGCGTTCCTTTTTTGTGTTTTTCGACCTCTCGTTGTGGTTTGGAAACGACTGGAGTCGCTTCCGGTAGATTACATTCACTCTCTATTTTATCTAGCTTTTGTTGAGCCTCTTTAGCCCATTTTTTCGCGATGTATGCCTTTTGTGAAGGCAGTACCACATCAACCAAAACAAACCCTTTCGGAACGTTAACATTTGCCGGAGAACGTCTAGGAGGTGGGGTGAGCGTATCAACAAAACTAGGAAATGACGCTTTAGCCAGAACGTCTCTATACTCTGGTTTTATGTCGTGGCGTTTATCTTTTAGGTAGTCAGATAGGATAGCTTTGGCCGCTTCATCGACTGTCAATCCGTAGCACAGTTCACCAATATGCGAACGATAACCGGTTGCTGAAATAAACCATGAATCCAAATCTACAGGTCTGAATTCAGAATGCGTATTTCCCCAACTTCCCAAACTACTAAACTCTACAAGAACTCTAATCGCATCCACAACCACAACAAATTTACCTGACTGCCCCCATTTAGGAATATCGCCAGATTTAGCACTACAAAAATTATCAACAATGTTTGCTGGCGAATTATCACCATTAGCACTACCAAAAAAGCGCCCGCCGTTGAGCTTCCAAATAATCGCTTGGTACTTATCGTTCGCTTGCTTAGCCAAATCTATATTGGACGCCAAAACAGAACCATGAATTTCATCTACAAATTTGACAGCTAGATTTAGCAAATCATCACGGTCAGTTGGCATAGATGCGGCTAGTTTAGCTGCATTTTCTTCACGTTCGTTCATTTCATACATCATAATTAGAACCTGCAAAATTGCCCTGGCAATTACCAGGGCATACTTTATTAGTCGATAGCGCGTAGAATGAGAGATGACTCTTTATGCTCTTTAGCAAAGTCTCTCAGTAGGTGGTAGAGCGTTATAAACCTATCACCTAGCGCAGTCCCCTCAGATTCTCCTGCCAATTGACCAAGAGCGAACAAGGTTGCAATGATACCAGCTGCATCAGCTGACATTTCACCCGAAAACCAGTTGCTAGAAATTTCAAGAAAAAGCGATGTATCCATATTCGGCGCCATGTAATAGCCACCATTTGAAAGGGAATAGAAGTCCCAATATCCACCGTCATAATCCTCTGAAAACTTAGTCATGTAGCCCATTACATAGGCTTCGCCTCGCATCATGAAACGAGATCCAAAGAAAGTAGGGTAGAAACTTAGACGGTCTGAAAGAGCGACCTTAGAAGCAACAATAAGGGTGATTTCATTAATTGAATTCATCGGAAATTCTCCGGTTTTGACCTTGACGATATGTCCGGCCTTCGAGATATATATTAGGGCAATTTGCCCTAATTAGTCAAGCTGTAAATGTAGAAAAGAACAGTTTTATTACCTGTTTATGTTAATTAATACAGCGAGTTACAAATACTATTCTTTGGCGTGAAATTTAAGGATTTAGAGAGCTATTTCAGAATCTACGTGAGACGATAAAAAATAAAAAAAATAAAAAAATTTATTGATAGCGGAGCGTTACTCGAAGCGAGCAAAGAGCTTTCGTGCTGGCTGTGGTAAAGCTATTGATGCGTTTCTTTGCATCAATAGCTTTTCCATCAGACAAGCACCAATATCGAGTTATTCACAATGGATCACTTTCTTTTTAATAATAAAGTTTTTATAGGTTTTTAAAGAGTTTTTAGATCTTTTTAGGGGCTTGTAACATTATGTACTTGAAAGGTTTTTCGGGCGAAACAGCAACACTTTCTCCGGTAACAGCAACACTTTCTCCGTAAAACCCCTTTAA
>NZ_JAHKPE010000040.1:0-299563 GCF_018860305.1 Celeribacter halophilus | reverse complement strand
GGTCGCGGTTTCATTGACCTCAAGCACCTTGAGGATCACCTGCTCCACGCTGGATGTGTCGAAATAGTTGGTCTGGGCGTCGTAATTCGTCGGCGTCGCCACGATCACGAAATCCGCACCCTTGTAGGCTGCCGCCGCATCCGTTGTCGCCGTGAGGTTCAGCTCTTTATGGGCCAGAAACTCCTCAAGCTCGGCATCCACAATCGGAGACTTCCGCGCATTGACCAAGGCCACGCGCTCCTCGGAAATGTCCACCGCCATGACCTCGTGGTTCTGCGCCAGCAACACCGCATTCGACATCCCGACGTAACCGATCCCAGCAACCGCGATTTTCATACCTTGAACCTTTGCACAGCTTTCGTTGGTCAATGTGTTAATGGAAGGGTTTGCGACGATCCAGAGCACATTTGAAAACTGTTTCAATTTGTTGTGTTTGGACGCCGCCTCCCCGCGCCGCAGCCGCATTTCCTTGCAAACCCGCCCGTTTTGCCGTCATGAGCGTTTCGCAGTTCTGTCACGCGCCTGAAACATTGCCCTCCTAGAGCATAGCCGACCACAACCAGTCCGCGAGACCCTGCACCATGACCGAGATCAGACCGCTTGCCTTCGTACTGGCCTGCCTTTGGGAACCGTCTCAAAACGGGCTGCGGGCCAGTTTGCGCCGCATCTTCGCCCGCTGAGCGACCAGACCCGCGCCGCCCTGACCGCAGAGCCTCCCAAGACATGCCTTTCTCTTGCCCGATTTTTCTGGCTCAATGCCGCAAAAGGATCAGGAGAACCACATGGGCACCGAGACGGGCAACGACATGGGGACCATCGCAGGCTCCATCACAGAGAACATCGCTGGGGACATTACAGACGCCAACCTGAATGATCTCTTCGCGCAGCAACAGGCCGCGCAGCGCGCCACGCCGGTTGTGCCGCTGGAGGCGCGACTGGACCGGCTGACACGGCTGCAAGAGGCACTTGTCACAGCCGAACCCGCGCTGGTCGCCGCCATTTCCAAAGATTTCACCTATCGCCCCGCGCTGGAAAGCCGCCTTTACGACATTGATCTGGTGCTGGGCGAAATCCGCCACGCCAAACGCCATCTCAAACGCTGGATGCGCGTCCGGCGTGCGCCCGTGCCGCTGATCTACAAACCCGCCCGCGCCGAAATCCGGCCCCAGCCTCTGGGCGTCGTGGGCATCATCTCGCCGTGGAACTTCCCCGTCCAGCTTGCGCTCTCACCTATGGTGGCGGCGCTGGCGGCGGGCAACCGTGTGATGCTGAAACCCTCGGAACTGACCCCGCGCTGCTCGGCGCTGCTCAAAGACATGCTCTCCGGCGCCTTCTCCCCCGATGAGGTCGCCACTGTCACCGGCGGGCCGGAGATCGCCCGCGCCTTTTCCGCGCTGCCCTTTGATCATCTGTTCTTCACCGGTTCCACCGCCGTCGGACGCAAGGTGGCCGAAGCCGCCGCGCGCAACCTCACCCCTGTGACTCTGGAACTGGGCGGCAAATCCCCCGCCATCATCATGCCCAGCGCCGATCTCGACCGCGCAGGCCGCCGGATCGCATGGGGCAAGGCGATGAATGCAGGACAGGTCTGTGTCGCGCCCGATTACGTTCTGGTCCCGCGCAAAAAGATGTTGCTCATGGCCGATGCGATCATGGGGGCTTTCATGCATTACTTCGCGCAAGGCCCCGAAAGCCCCGACTACGCCGCGATCATTTCCGAGCGCCACCACGCCCGCCTTGAGGCGATGGTGAAAGAGGCCGAAGCCCGTGGCGTGACCCTCTTCCGCCTTGACGGGGCCTTGGGGGATGCCCGCAAATTCGCCCCCACCGTGGTGCTCGACCCGCCCCACGATCTTGCTCTGATGCAGGAGGAAATCTTCGGACCTGTCCTGCCCGTCCTGCCCTATGACGACCCGCAAGAGGCGCTCGATTTCGTCGCCAAGCACGATCACCCGCTGGCCCTCTATGTCTTTGCCGAAGACAGGGAGGAACAGGAATTCTGGCTTGAAAACACGCGCTCCGGCGGGGTGACGGTGAACGACACGGCCATCCACGTCGGCTTTGCCACGCTGCCCTTCGGCGGGGTCGGCCCCTCGGGACAAGGCGTCTACCATGGGCGCTACGGCTTCGAGACCTTCTCCCACCTCAAACCCGTGGTGCGTCAGGCAAAATACAACGGCATGTCCATCGCCGAACCGCCCTTCAAAGGCTGGCGCAAACGCGCACTCAAGGTGATGCGCAAGCTGATGTGAAACCGTGTCTGGCCTTCGCCCGCCCCGCCCCATAAACTGCGCACGGAACAGACGGGAGACGCGGATATATGTGGCTGGAACGCAGGGAACCATGGCAAGGGCACTCGGAAGACGCGCGCGGCGCAGGCGATGTCGATTATGCCCGCGTGATCCATTCCGCCTCCTTCCGCCGGTTGCAAGGCAAGACCCAGATTCTGAACCTCGGCGACAGCGACTTTTACCGCACACGGCTCACGCACTCGCTGGAAGTTGCACAGATTGCTGGGGGACTGGCCCGACAACTGGCGCAAAGTTTCCCCGACCACCCCGCCACCACCCATCTGCCAGACCGTTCGATGATACAGGCCATCGGCTGCTCCCACGATCTCGGCCATCCGCCCTTTGGTCATGGCGGCGAGGTCGCCTTGAACTATTGCATGCACGGGGCTGGCGGTTTCGAAGGCAACGGGCAAAGCCTGCGCATCCTGTCGCGACTGGAGAGCTTTTCCAAATCTTCAGGTGCCAATCTCACGCGGCGCAGTCTCTTGGGCCTGTTAAAATACCCCGTGCCCTATGCGCGGGCGCAAAACTCCGAGCTCAGACCGAAACTGAGCGACAGCCCCGCAACGCTTAACCTGATTGACACCGCCGCCTCTACCCCGCCAAAATGCTATCTCGACAGTGAGCAGGACGTGGTGGACTGGGTGCTTGCTCCTCTGTCAGCCGATGACCGCAGCCGCTTTTGCGAGACCTCGGATCTGGAACAGGGAGAGCATCGCAAATCGCTGCATAAATCCTTTGATTGCAGCATCATGGATCTGGCCGATGACATTGCCTACGGTGTGCATGACCTTGAGGATGCCATTGCGCTCTCGCTTCTGACCCGCGAGGATTTCATAAAAAACGCTCCGGAAGAGGACTGCGGCGACTTCCTCTCCATGCTCAAGGAAAAATATCCGAAGCAGTTCGGCAATGACGTTTACGGGCAAATGCTCGACGGTCTGTTTGGAGACCGCAACACCCGCAAACGCTTCATCTCGCGCTTTGTGAATTATTTCATCACCTCCGTCGAATATACAGAAATGCCACAATTCGACGAGCCGCTTCTGCGTTATCGGGCCAGCCTGCCGAACTCCCGTCGTCCCATGCTGCGCGCACTGAAGAAGCTGGTGTTCAAAGTGGTCATCAAAAGCCCCACGGTGCAGCAGCTTGAATTCAAAGGGCAGCAAATGGTGGTCTCGGTCTTCGAGGCACTGTGTTCCGATCCCGAACGGCTTTTGCCGCGCGAGCATCAGGACCGTTTTGCCACGTCTGCGGGGGATCTGCGCATAGTGTGCGACTATGTGGCGAGCATGACCGATTCCGCTCTACTCAAAACCTATGAACGCCTGTTTGCCCCGCGTATGGGGTCGGTGTTCGATCGCTTGTAAAACAAAAGGCGGCCCGAAGACCGCCTTTTTCAGAATTCCGCTCAAGCCACGTTCAAGTATTAAACAAAAAGTGCATCACGTCGCCGTCTTGCACGATGTAGCTTTTGCCTTCCGCACGCATCTTGCCTGCGTCTTTCGCACCGGTCTCGCCGTTGCAGGCGATGAAGTCGTCATAGGCGATGGTTTCGGCACGGATGAAGCCGCGTTCGAAATCGCCGTGGATGACGCCCGCGGCCTGCGGGGCGGCGGTGCCTTTGGGGATGGTCCATGCGCGGGCCTCTTTCGGGCCGACGGTGAAATAGGTTTCAAGCTGCAAAAGCTCGTAGCCTGCGCGGATCAAGCGGTCGAGACCGGCCTCGTGCAGACCAAGCTCTTCGAGGAACATCTCGGCTTCGTCGCTGTCGAGCTGGGAAATCTCTTCCTCGATCTTGGCGGAGATCACCACGGTGCCCGCACCCTGCTCTGCGGCCATTTTCGCAACAGCTTCGGAATAGGCGTTGCCCTTGGCGGCGTTCTCTTCCTCGACGTTGCAGACATAGAGGATCGGCTTTTGCGTCAAAAGTTGCAGCATGTTCCACTGCTTGCGCTCGTCCTCGGACACTTCGACACTGCGCGCCGGTCTGTCGTTTTCCAGCGCCTCTTGCGCCCGTGCCAGCAGATCGTCCTGAAGCTTGGCTTCCTTGTCGTTGCCCTTGAGCTTGCGCACGAGGTTGGCGCGGCGTTTGGCAATGCTTTCGAGATCGGCGAACATCAGTTCCATCTCGATCACCTGCGCATCGTCCACCGGATCGACGCGGCCTTCGACATGGGTCACATCGCCGTCGTCGAAACACCGCACCACATGGGCGATGGCGTCACATTCGCGAATGTTGGCAAGGAACTGGTTGCCCAGACCTTCGCCCTTGGACGCCCCTTTCACAAGGCCCGCAATGTCCACGAAAGACATGCGCGTCGGGATGATCTGTTTCGAGCCGGAGATCGCCGCCAGCTTGTCCAGCCGCGGGTCCGGCACGGCCACATCGCCCACGTTGGGTTCGATGGTGCAGAAAGGAAAGTTTGCCGCCTGCGCAGCAGCGGTTTTGGTCAGCGCATTAAAAAGCGTCGACTTGCCCACGTTCGGCAGACCGACGATGCCCATTTTGAAGCCCATTGCGGCCTCCTTTGTCTGAAATTCCCCGCGTGTCTAAGGCGCAAAGGGGTCTCGCGCAAGCCTTCCCCATTGCACTTGCACGAAAGATCGGCCAAACCCGTTGCGCAAACAGCAAGGGAGCCACCCCATGACCCGTATCGACGCCAAATTCGCCGAGTTGACCGCCGCTGGCAAAAAAGCCTTCGTCGCCTATGTCATGGCCGGTGATCCCGACGAGGCCAAATCGCTCGAAATCGTCAAGGCATTGCCGGACGCGGGCGTGGACATCATCGAACTGGGCCTGCCCTTCACCGACCCGATGGCCGACGGCCCAACCATCCAGCTTGCAGGCCAACGCGCGCTTGATCAGGGGATGACACTCGACAAGACCCTCGCGCTGGCCGCAGCCTTCCGCGAGACCGACACCACCACCCCGATTGTGCTGATGGGCTATTACAACCCGATCTATTCGCATGGCGTGGACAAATTCCTGACCGACGCGCTCAAGGCCGGCATCGACGGGCTGATCGTCGTGGACCTGCCGCCCGAAGAAGATGACGAACTGTGCATTCCGGCGCAAAAGGCTGGGTTGAACTTCATCCGTCTGGCCACGCCCACGACCGATGACAAACGCCTGCCGACCGTGCTGCAAAACACCTCCGGCTTTGTCTATTACGTCTCGGTCACAGGCACGACAGGGGCCGCCGCCGCCTCCGGTGCCGATGTCGCCCCCGAAGTGGCGCGGATCAAGGCCAAGACGGATCTGCCCGTGATCGTGGGCTTTGGTGTGCGCACCCCCGAAAAGGCGCAAGAGATCGCCGCCGTGGCCGATGGCACCGTGGTGGGCTCTGCCATTGTGAGCGAGATCGCGTCAGGCAAATCGGTCGAAGAGATCGCCGCCTATGTCAAATCTCTCGCGGACGGCGCACATCGCGCCTGATCCCGAAACACAGGGATAGAGACGGGACTAAAAACGGGTCAATGTATATACAAAAAGCATGGCCCGCCGTGCTTTTTTCTTGCCCCACACCCTGAATCGCCCTAAGTGCAGCGCTCTATTGCCGTTCCTTTTGACCCGCGGGGGAATGAGATGATCCAGACGCCTTACTACCTGATCGACAAGGCACGCCTGCTTCCGAACATGGAGAAGATCGCGCGACTGCGCGAACAGTCCGGCGCGAAGGCCTTGTTGGCGCTCAAATGTTTCTCCACATGGCCCGTGTTCGATTTCATGCGCGACTATATGGACGGCACCACCTCGTCCTCGCTCTATGAGTTGCGCCTCGGTGCGGAGAAATTCGGCGGCGAGTCCCACGGCTATTCGGTCGGCTGGGCCGATCACGAAATCAATGATGCGGTGAAATACGCCGACAAGATCATCTTCAACTCGCTGGGCCAGCTTGACCGCTTCGGCGCAAAGGCCCAAGGCATCGCCACAGGGCTGCGCCTCAACCCGCGGTTCTCCACCTCCGGCTTCGATCTGGCCGATCCGGCGCGGCCTTTTTCGCGCCTGGGCGAATGGGACATGGCGCGGCTGGAGATGGCGCAAGGGCGCATCAACGGCGTGATGATCCACTATAATTGCGAGAATGACGATTTCGAGTTGTTCTCGGAGCAACTGACCCGCATCGAAACCGAATTCGGGGCATTCCTGAAAACGCTCGACTGGGTTTCTCTGGGCGGCGGCATTCATTTCACCGGCGAGGGCTATCCGCTCGACCAACTGGCCGACCGGCTCAAGGCCTTCTCCGACGCGATGGGCGTGCAGGTCTATCTGGAACCCGGCGAGGCCGCGATCACGCGCTCCACCACGCTGGAAGTCTCGGTGCTCGACCTCATCGACAACGGCAAGAAAATCGCAATCGTCGACAGCTCTATCGAAGCGCATATGCTCGACCTGCTGATCTATCGCGAAACCGCCAAACTGCCGCAAAACGGCACGCATGAATATCAGATCGCGGGCAAGACCTGTCTGGCGGGCGATATTTTCGGCGATGCAAAATTCGACAAACCGCTGGAAATCGGCGACCGTATCTCCATCGACGATGCGGCCGGTTACACAATGGTTAAAAAGAACTGGTTTAACGGAGTCAAAATGCCGGGAATCGCCGTGCGCGAACTGGATGGCACCGTCAAACTGGTCCGTGACTTCGGTTACGAGGATTTCGCTGCGGCGCTGGGATAGGCCCGCTCAAACCCACCACCCGAAAACGATAAGGGGGTCTCGACTGTTGAAACAGAACGTACTCATCATCGGCGCTGGCGGCGTCGCTCAGGTCGTCGCGCATAAATGCGCCCAGAACAACGATGTGCTGGGAGATATTCACATCGCCAGCCGGACGCTTTCCAAATGCGAAGCGATCCTTGAGTCGGTCCGTGAAAAGGCTGCGATGAAACAGGAGGGCGTTCTTGAAGCCCATCAGGTTGACGCGATGGACAGTGCCGCCGTGGCCGCGCTCATCAAAAAGACCGGTGCGCAAATCGTCATCAACGTCGGCTCGGCCTTTATCAACATGACCGTTCTGGACGCCTGTATCGAAACCGGCGCGGCCTATATCGACACGGCGATTCACGAAGACCCCGACAAAATTTGCGAAACCCCGCCGTGGTATGCCAATTACGAGTGGAAAAAGCGCGATCTTTGCGCCGAGAAGGGCGTCACCGCCATCCTTGGTGCGGGGTTCGATCCGGGGGTTGTGAACGCCTATGCGCGCTTTGCCATCGACATGATGGACGAGGTCAAATCCATCGACATCGTGGACATCAACGCCGGATCGCATGGCAAGTATTTCGCCACAAATTTCGATCCCGAGATCAATTTCCGCGAATTCACCGGAGTCGTCTACTATTGGGAAGACGGCCAGTGGAAAGAGAAAAAGATGTTCGAGACAGGCCGCGACTGGGACTTGCCGGTTGTGGGCCAGCAACGCGCCTATCAGTCCGGCCATGACGAGGTGCACAGCCTTGCCACCAACTATCCGCAAGCCGATGTGCGTTTCTGGATGGGCTTTGGCGAGCATTACATCAATGTCTTCACCGTGCTGAAGAACCTCGGCCTGCTCTCCGAAAAGCCGGTCAAAACCGCCGAAGGCCAAGAGGTCGTGCCGCTAAAAGTGGTCAAGGCCGTGCTGCCTGATCCGTCCTCACTGGCGCCCGATTACACCGGCAAGACCTGCATCGGTGATCTGGTGAAAGGCGAGAAAGACGGCGCCCCCTTCGAGGTCTTTGTCTACAATGTCGCCGATCACAAAGAGGCCTATGAGGAAGTCGGTTCTCAGGGCATCTCCTACACCGCAGGCGTGCCGCCGGTGGCCGCCGCGATGCTGATTGCCTCGGGCGACTGGGACACGGGCAGCATGAAAAACGTCGAGGAACTGGACCCGAAACCGTTCTTTACAATCCTTGACCGTATCGGCCTGTCGACCCGTGTGCAGATCGGCGGCTTGGGCGGCGAAGACAAGCCGTGGAACGGCTGATAACCTCTTCGGGGTGCCGGACATCCGGTCAATAAGCCAACAAATAACAAAGGCCCGCAGCATCGCGGGCCTTTTTTCTGCCGTCTCCCGCCTGAATTTCCGGCACGGTCACGCCAGCCGCAAGACACAGGGACAAATCGCGGGGCAAGTCGGCGCATCCCTGCATTTGATTCTTGGCCTGCCGCGCAAAATGTGCGAATTGGTTATGGATCCAAACCAATTTGACAAAGAAGAGTGGTCATGGCCGTCATCACCAACATCGACGATCTCAAGCGTCTGCATAAAAAGCGCACGCCGAAAATGTTCTACGACTATTGCGAAAGCGGCTCGTGGACCGAACAGACCTTTCGCGAGAATGTGTCGGATTTCGACAAGATCCGCCTGCGCCAGCGCGTGGCCGTCGATATGGAAGGCCGCTCCACCGCTTCGAAAATGATCGGACAGGATGTGGCCATGCCCGTCGCCCTCGCCCCCGTGGGTCTCACGGGGATGCAGCGCGCCGATGGCGAGATCAAGGCCGCACGCGCTGCCGAGAAATTCGGCGTGCCTTTCACCCTGTCCACCATGTCGATCTGTTCCATCGAAGACGTGGCCGAACACACCAGCAAGCCCTTCTGGTTCCAGCTCTACGTCATGCGCGATCAGGAGTTTCTGAAAAACATCATCCAACGCGCCAAAGACGCCGGATGCTCGGCGCTGGTGCTGACGCTTGATCTGCAAATTCTGGGCCAGCGGCACAAGGACCTGAAAAACGGTCTCTCCGCCCCGCCCAAACTCACCCCTGCCGTGATCGCCGATCTGGCGACGAAATGGACTTGGGGGCTGGAAATGCTGCGCACCAAGCGGCACGGGTTCGGCAATATCATCGGCCATGCCAAGGGCGTTGACGATCCTTCCAGCCTGTTCACATGGACCGCAGAGCAATTCGACCCCCGCCTCGACTGGGGCAAGATCGCCGCGATCAAGGAAATGTGGGGCGGGCCGCTCATCCTCAAAGGTGTGATGGAACCCGAAGACGCCATTATGGCCGCCAAGGTCGGCTGTGACGCCATCATCGTGTCAAACCACGGCGGGCGGCAACTCGATGGCGCTCTGTCCTCGATCCGTGCGCTTCAGCCGATCCTCGACGCCGTGGGCGATCAGGTCGATGTCCATCTCGACAGCGGCATCCGCTCCGGTCAGGACGTGCTCAAGGCACTCGCCATGGGCGCAAAAGGCACCTTCATCGGACGCGCCTTTGTCTATGGTCTGGGTGCAATGGGCGAGGAAGGCGTGACCAAGGCGCTGGAAGTGATCCAGAAGGAACTGGATGTCTCCATGGCCCTGTGCGGACGCAAAACCATTGCCGATCTCGACCGCGACATGCTGAAAATCCCCGAAGACTTCGCCGGTCGCTGGGCCTGACCCCTATCCCCGAGGCGCCGCGTGCCGGTGTCTCGGGACACACACAGCTTCACACACCACATCAATCGCGAACGGCCTTGCCCCGTTCGAACTGCCACACGGCAGGCACAATCAAGGCAATCGTGGCCGCCACCATCACAAAGGCCACGCGCAACCCGTAAGCCTCCGAAATGCTGCCGATCAGGGACGGGCCGACAAAGAACCCCGTGAACCCGATCATCCACGCCCGCGACACCGCAACATTGAGGGCACGGCGATGCACACGTTTGCCCAATAGCGACGTGGCCGTGGGCACGATCACCGCCATCCCGACCGCCATGAGCGCAATCCCCAAAAGCGCCACCGACCGGTCCGGTGCCTGTGACAGGGTGAGCGCACCGATCACCCCCAAAATGCCGGAGAACACAACCACCCGCGCCTCACCGAACCGCTGGGTCGTCACCTGTCCCAAAAGGCGAAAGGCGCACATGATGAACCCCAGCATCGCGGGACCAAAGCCCCCGTCCCCCGTCGCACCACCCAACTCGCGCTCCAGAAACAGCGCCGACCAGCTTTCGATGGAGTTTTCGCCCACGAAAGCGACAAAGATCATCACGCCGACCGGCAGGATCGCGGCCCACGGCAGATGACGCGGCTTGCCCTCCTCCTCACCGCCCTCCGGCTCGTCAACCCAAGGCCCGTCACGCAGCAACAGCGCGAAAACAAGCAACACACAGCTAATCAGGGCAAAGACCTGTGCCGTGCCCCAGCCCGCCTGTCGCAAAAGCCCGACAAGGATGGCCGAGACCGCAAGGAAGAACGAGAAATTCGCGTGGTTGATGTTCATCAGATGCCCGCCGGTGTCGCTCTCGATCCGCGAAATCCGAAGGTTGGCGCAAATGTCCAGACTGGCCAGCGCCAGCCCCATCCCGATCATCACGGGGAAAAGATGCCAAGGCTCCGACGCAAACCGTGGCCCCTGCACCACCAAGGCCGAACAGAGCGCGAGGAGCATCAGGGTGTGATGCCGGAACAGCGCCAGAAGATAGGGCGCGAGATACATGGCGATCATGCCACCCGAGGCCGAGCCGAGAAGCGCCAGACCGAATTGCGCGTCACTCGCCCCCGTTTGCGCCTTGAGCGCGGGCACCATCGCGGCGAATCCGCCCCAGACAACGCCCGCCGCCCCCAAGGCCATAAAGGGCGAAAAGGACATGGACACCGCCCGCGCGAAACCGCCAAGCACACCGGCCACCCCATTCCGAGCCATATCGCAGCCTCCTCCGTCCCGATCATTCAAAGCGCTTTGGCGAACAGTAGTGACAGGATTCCCCGCCGCATAGCCGGAATCTGCGCAAAACTGGTCCCGCATCTTTGCGCATCAACACAATTCCACTTTCCATTTTACCGATTCCCGTGTAAGGCCACGGCTTCACGCGGGTATACAGCCTTGGAGGATACCCGCCCTAATTTATGGAGAATTAAAATGGCTGGTGAGATTCCTGATCTTATTGCCTTGGAACGTACGGGGACAGGCAAGGGCGCCGCTCGTCAGGCGCGTCGCGACGGTCTGGTTCCGGGGATCGTTTACGGTGATGACAAAGAACCGCTTCCGATCAACATCAAATTCAACGAGCTGCTGAAGCGTCTGAAAGCCGGCCGTTTCCTGTCCACGCTGTTCAACCTCAAGGTTGAAGGCCACGACGACGTCCGCGTGATCTGCCGCGGCGTGCAGCGTGACGTTGTGAAAGACCTTCCGACTCACGTCGATTTCATGCGTCTGCACCGCAACTCCCGCATCAACCTGTTCATTCCGGTTGAAATCGTCGGTGAAGAGGCGGCTCCGGGCATCAAAAAAGGCGGCGTTGTGACTCACGTCCGTACCGATGTCGAACTCATCGTGACCGCAGCCGACATTCCGGAAAAAATCACGCTCGACATCACTGGCGGCAACATCGGCGATGTGTATCACATCTCCGACGTCAAACTGCCTGAAGGTGTGAAGCCGGTCATCGACCGTGACTTCGTGATCGCCAACATCGCCGCACCTGCCGGCCTTGGCGCTGTGGATGACGACGAAGAAGAAGCAACAGAAGAAGCAGCAGCGGAAGAATAATCTTTCACTGTGTCTTCGGATGCATTTGAAACGCGGGCCCCTCGGGACCCGCGTTTTTCGTTTTATGGGCCTTTGCGCTGGCCCGACCGGCGCGGTAATGCCACCTCACGGGTGCACGCGCATATGTTCGACAAGTGCCCGACACAAGTCCGACAGAAAGCCGACGGGTATCCGACCCCACAAATTGCGGCGCAAAGGACTTGATCAGGCCTCGTGAATAATGGTCTCGAACCCTTCGAACTGCGGCGGTCCGGCAAAGATCGAACGGTCCCGATTGCCCGCATTCTTGTGGCTGTCGCGGAATTGTTCGGATGTGGTCCAGTTCTCGAAATCCGCCTTGCTGTTCCAGAGCGTAGAGCTCGAATACAGCGCGTGATCCTCCGCCACCGGCCCTTTGAGCATCCGGAATTCGACAAAGCCCGGCAGTTCTTTCAACCGGCTTTCCCGATTGCGCCAGATCTCTTCGAAATCCTCTTCACGGCCTGGCGTGATCTTGAAACGGTTCATGGCAATAAAGCTCATGTCTTTCTCCCTTTTTGACCTGAAGCGTTTCGGGAAATGCCTTGCAAGACATTGATGACACACGGCTTTCCCAATAAACTTTTTGGGCAAGTTCATCGGGAAAGGTTTTATCTGGCAGGCCCGGCACAAGCATCGCACGAGGCTGGCTATGACTATAAAACGTCTCCCGAATGCGGGGCGCAATCCCCTATTTAGAGAAATATCGTCACATCTCGGTCGTATCTCCGTGCCCGTTCTCATGACGGTTTCAGGCCGGTTTTCAGGCCGGACAGAATCCGCTTTAGATTGCATGTGCCCCACCACGCCAATATGCTGCGCACGACCCACAACAACAGGTGAGATCTCGCCATGCGCCTTTTCGTCGGCCTCGGAAATCCCGGCACGAAATACGAGAAAAACCGGCACAATATCGGCTTCATGGTGCTCGACCGGATCGCCTCCGACCACGGGTTTGCGCCGTGGCGGGCAAAGTTTCAGGGCCAACTGTCCGAAGGCCGTTTAGGCCGCGAAAAGGTGATCCTGCTCAAGCCCGAAACCTTCATGAATCTCTCCGGCCAGTCGGTCGGCGAGGCCATGCGGTTTTACAAACTCGATTCCACCAATGTTGTTGTTTTTCATGACGAATTGGACCTCGCCCCCGGCAAGGTGCGGGTCAAGTCCGGCGGCGGTCATGCCGGTCACAACGGGCTGCGTTCGATCCATCAGCATATCGGTGCGGACTATGATCGTGTGCGCCTCGGCATCGGGCATCCGGGCCACAAGGACCGCGTGGCCGCCTATGTGCTCTCCGACTTCGCCAAGGCCGATCAAGACTGGCTTGACGATGTGATCCGCGGCTGCTCCGATGGCGCCCCCTATCTGGCCGACGCAGAGCCCGCGAAATTCTCCAATGCAGTCGCACAAAGAACCGCACCGCCGCGGTCCTCGACCGGCACCAAGCCGCCCAAGCCGAAGGCCGAGAAAGCACCGGAACCCGTCCAAGACACACGCTCCCCGCTGGAACGGCTCAAAGACAAGTTCAGCTAAGCGGCGCGCACGCACCGCTCAGGCCACTTGCTTCGCCGCCTCGACGGGCAGAAGCTGATCATCCATCAGATCGTCGATAAACAGGCTTAAAAGCTGCGAAGATCCGTGAACGCCGGCCTTGCGATACACCGCATTGGTCTGGGCCTTGACCGTCCCTTCCGAGGTTTGCCGCAACCTTGCGATCTCCGCGATGGGACAGCCCTTGATGAGAAAAAGCGCAACCTCACGTTCCGCAGGGGTCAGCGACCATTCCGCAAAACGCTCTTCGAGAACATCAGCAAAAGCAGAGGCCGCGCGGCGCAGTTTGCTTTCCGCCATGCTCCGCCGGATCATCGAACGCCGGAGCGCCAGACCGCCCATGACCACCCCGAGGATCAGGCCCAAGGCCGCGCCCAGCTCGATCACTTCCCGAATTTGCCAAGAGATAGGACGCGCCCGCAGCCCCAGAACCGAGGCCACGATGTCGAAAACAAAGAAAATCGCACAAAGGGACTGCACCACGAGGATAATGGCAAGGATAACACTGTCTTTCACGAGCTCCGCACCTCAGTCATCGTCGTCGTCATCATCGCCGCCGTCATCGTCGTCATCATCATCGTCACGGTCATCATCGCGATCATCGTCATCATCATCATCGTCGTCGTCATCACGATCATCGTCGCTCTCTCGACGACTGCTCCCCGAACTGCTGCGATCATTGTCGTCACGCCGGTCGTCCTCAGCATTGACTTCCCAATAGTCGCGAAGAACCTCTCCGGTCGACGGGTTGATGATGATTTCACGGCGCATCGCGTCGTTCCGCGCAACGATCCGTGTCCGACCAAGAAGGGTGCGGCCCACTGTGATCCTTGTGTAGCCTTGTGACTTGAGCTGCGTGATGACTTGATCGACCACGCTCGCCCTCTGGGCGAACGCCGGTGGCGCGATCAGCAGACTCGCGGTCAAACCGGTTATGAAAAGCCTGCGGTGCATAATGTCCTTTCCTTTGTTCTGCCTCCCGATCTCTTAGCACGAATGCAGCCCGCCCCTCTACGGGGCAGGCGTTAATGTCATGATTTCTTCGGATCAATCGTCGTCATCATCGTCATCATCGTCGTCGTCATCACGATCATCGCGGTCGCCACGATCATCATCGTCATCGTCGTCGTCATCGCGATCATGGCGATCATCGTCGCGGTCACGCCGGTCATCATCACGGTCGTCACGATCATCTCTATCATCGTCACGGTCATCATCGCGATCATCACGGTCGTCATCACGATCATCGTCGCGGTCGTCATCCCAGTCATCGCGGTCGTCACGATCGTCGTCTTCCTCGACATTGACGCCCGCCACACGACGTGAATCGTCATCATCGTCGTCATTGACCTCATCGCGCCACTCGCGCTGGCTCAGGGCACGTTCACGCTCGCGCACCACCTCGCCACTGGCATTGTCGATCCGCAGATCGATTTCTTTGCCGTCGATATAGACCTCGACCTCTGTGTAGCGGAACTTGCGGTCAATCTCGATCCGTGTCGCGCCCGGATACTTGGAGACAATTTCCTCCGTCGTCGGCTGCGCCAGAGCAACCGTCGCGCCAAGACCGGAGACGAGTGTCGTAATCATAAGAACCTTGTGCATAGGATTTTCCTTTCCTGCATTTTCAAACAACCCCAAAGGGCGGATCATCGTGACCTCGCCTCCTGATGTGCTCGAACCGCGCCCTTCCGGCTATTGGCAGCAGGTTTATCCGGGTTTACGAACCCGCCTCTAAACCTTTGGTCTTCGGTCATAAACTCAGGTTTAGAGGGATATCCCATAGAAAAAGCCGCCCCGAAGGACGGCTTTAATTGCAGCTTGGTGTTGGGATTACTCGGCGTCGCGGCCTTCTTCTCCGGCGAGATCGGCACCAAGGTGACGCGCCACCGTGAAGATATCCTTGTCGCCGCGCCCCGACAGGTTGATGACAATGATATGATCCTTGGGCAAATCGCCCGCAATCTTCATCACATGAGCCACCGCATGGCTCGATTCGAGCGCGGGGATGATGCCTTCAGTGCGGCAACAGAACTGGAACGCCTCCAGCGCCTCTTTATCGGTGATGGAGACATATTCCGCGCGCTTCGTATCATGCAGCCACGAATGTTCCGGCCCGATGCCCGGATAATCGAGACCGGCAGAGATCGAATGGCCTTCCAGAATCTGCCCGTCATCATCCTGCAACAGATAGGTCCGGTTGCCATGCAGCACCCCCGGACGCCCACCCGTCAGAGATGCGCAATGCTCCATCCGGTCGTCCACGCCATGTCCGCCTGCCTCGACACCGATGATGCGAACGCTCTCGTCGTCAAGGAAGGGGTGGAACAGCCCCATCGCATTGGAGCCACCGCCCACAGCCGCCACAAGCGTATCCGGTAGGCGACCTTCGCCCTCCTGCTCTTCAAGCTGCCAGCGCGTCTCCTGCCCGATGATGGCCTGATAATCCCGCACCATCGCCGGATAGGGATGCGGTCCCGCCACCGTGCCGATGCAGTAGAACGTGTCGCGCACATTGGTCACCCAATCGCGCAGCGCATCGTTCATCGCATCCTTGAGCGTGCCACGACCGGAGGAAACCGGAACAACCTTGGCTCCCAAAAGCTCCATGCGGAACACATTCGGCTTTTGACGCTCCACATCCGTCGCGCCCATGTAGACGATGCACTCCAGCCCGAACTTGGCACAGACAGTCGCCGTGGCCACCCCGTGCTGCCCTGCACCGGTCTCCGCAATGATCCGCGTCTTGCCCATGCGCCGCGCAAGCAAAATCTGCCCCAGCACATTGTTGATCTTGTGCGCGCCGGTGTGGTTGAGCTCCTCGCGTTTAAGATAAATCTTCGCGCCGCCCAATTCGTCGGTCATCTTCTCCGCAAAATACAGCGGCGATGGACGCCCCACATAATGCTTCCAGAGGTCACGCATCTCGTCCCAGAACGCCGGATCGGTCTTGGCCTTGTTATACTCCTCCTCCAGAGAGAGAATCAGCGGCATCAATGTCTCTGACACAAACCGCCCGCCGAAAATACCGAACCGCCCCTTTTCGTCAGGGCCATTCATGAAGCTGTTAAAAAGATCGTTCATCGCGATGCTCCCTTGCGGATCTCACAGGATGTAGCGCAGGGGGGCGGACCGGTAAAGCGCGCCCGCCTCCTTTGTGCCGAAATACTCGAAAAAGCCCGTCACGCGGCGCGGATCGTCTCGATAAAGGCGCGGATTTTTCCCGCATCCTTCACACCCGGCGCGCTTTCCACGCCCGAGGACACGTCCACCTGTTTCGCCCCGGTCATCTGGATTGCCAGAACCACATTCTCGGGCGTCAACCCGCCTGCCAACATCCACGGACGGTTCCATGCGCGTTTGGAGATCAGACGCCAGTCAAAGGACAGGCCATTGCCCCCCGGAAGGTCAGCCCCTTTCGGAGCCTTGGCATCCACGAGCAACTGGTCGCACACCATCCCGTAGGCATCGAGCGCAGGCACATCTTCGGCGCTTGCCACACCCACTGCTTTCATCACGGGAAGGCCATAGCGCGACCGGATTTCGGCCACGCGCTCGGGGCTTTCCTTGCCGTGAAGCTGCAACATATCAAGCGGCACTTCCGAGGTGATCCGATCCAATTCCGCATCTGTGGCATTCACCACCAGCGCGACCTTGGCGACCCCCACGGGAACATCCAGCGCCAGATCACGCGCAGTTGCGACTTCGACATGGCGCGGAGATTTCGGGAAAAAGACAAAGCCCAGATATTGCGCGCCCGCCTCGACCGCCGCAGAAACGGCATCAGGCGTTTTCAGCCCGCAGATTTTCACACGAGTTTCCATGGGTCGGGTCTATCGCGCCAGGAACCGTTTTCCCAGATTAATTTTCGAGAAGCGCCAGAACCTCGTCGCCTTCGTTCTTCGCCTTGTCGGTTTTCAGCTTGCTGACTTCCCGCGCGAGCTTTTCCTTCTCACGCTTGTGCGTCGAGGCGGCAGAGCGGTGTTTATACTCACGCATCCATTCCCAGACAAAGCCGATCAGAAGCCCCGCGATGATCGCGCCAAAGATCACAACGAACAGCGGCAGGCTGACCGACATGGTCACGCCGCTCAACGTGGCAAGCTCTGCGGGCAGAAGGTTCAACGTCACGACATCCCGATTGGCGATGGCAACGGTCACAAGCACCACGGCCAGCGCGGCGAGAAAGGCGTAACGGATGTATCGCATGGAAATGACCTTATTCTTCGTTCAGACGGTCGCGCAGGAGCTTCCCGGTTTTGAAAAACGGCACATGTTTTTCCTCGACAGGAACACTTTCCCCCGTGCGCGGGTTGCGGCCCATTCTGGCATCGCGCTTCTTGACGGAAAAGGCGCCAAATCCGCGCAGTTCCACCCGATCGCCGCGCGCCATCGCTTCGATGATTTCCTCAAAGATCGTGTTGACGATACGCTCCACATCGCGTTGGTAAAGATGCGGATTTTCGTCAGCGATCTTCTGGATCAACTCAGACCGAATCATTGAAGCTCCCCCTTACATTTCAGGCGCGTTTATGTCCTCAGATCATGCCGGAGAGATATGAGCCCGCATGACTATTTATAGAGTGACTATAGGATGGGATCGCGATCCGGGGAAGCGTTTCATAGGGGCGTGACACGGGTTTTTTACCCCTAATATGCTGACTTTCCGCCCAAAAATCCGGTTTCGCTGTGCAAATTCCGATTTTGGCACCCTCTCGCCTCGTGCCGCATTGCGGCAAAATCTGCGGCGATTCGGTTTTCATGCCCTGTTCAAGGCGACCAGTCACGACAAGTTCCAGTGACCCCGAAGCCCCCACCGACCCGCTCGGCTCAAGCGCGGATGGGTCAAAGAAAAAGGCCCCGCAGATGCGAGGCCTTTTCCCGATTTTGATCGACTGTCGCGATTACTCGTCGCCGGTCTTCAGAGCCGCGCCGAGGATATCGCCCAAGGACGCGCCGGAGTCGGAGGAGCCATACTGTGCAACGGCTTCTTTTTCTTCGGCAATCTCGCGTGCTTTGATGGACAGACCCAAACGACGGGTTTTCTGATCCACATTGGTCACGCGCACATCGATGTGATCGCCGATCTGGAAACGCTCGGGGCGTTGTTCAGCACGATCACGGGACAGGTCGGAGCGACGGATGAAGGATTTCGCGCCTTCATATTCCACTTCGATCCCGCCGTCTTCGATGGCAGTCACGGTCACGGTCACGACGGAGCCGCGTTTCACGCCCTCAACCGCACCGGAGAAGCTGTCGTCCAGAGCTTTGATGGAGAGAGAGATACGCTCTTTTTCCACGTCCACTTCGGTGACAACGGCTTTGACCACGTCGTTCTTGTGGTAGTTCTGGATGGCTTCCTCGCCACGCTCGTCCCAGGACAGGTCGGAGAGGTGAACCATACCGTCGATGTCGCCCGGCAGGCCGACGAACAGACCGAATTCGGTGATGTTCTTGACTTCGCCTTCGACCACGGTGCCTTCCGGATGGGTCTCGGCAAAGAGTTCCCACGGATTGCGCATGGTTTGTTTGAGGCCGAGAGAAACACGACGCTTGGACGGATCGATCTCGAGAACCATGACTTCCACTTCTTGCGAGGTGGAGACGATTTTGCCCGGATGGACGTTTTTCTTGGTCCAGGACATTTCGGAAACGTGGACAAGACCTTCGACGCCCGGTTCCAGCTCGACGAACGCACCGTAGTCGGTGATGTTGGTCACGCGGCCCGTGTGAACGGTTTCGAGCGGATATTTGGCTTCAACAGAATCCCAAGGATCGTCCTGCAGCTGTTTCATGCCGAGGGAGATACGGTGGGTCTCTTTGTTGATCTTGATCACCTGAACCTTGATCGTCTCGCCGATGGAGAGGATTTCGGACGGGTGGTTCACGCGACGCCATGCCATGTCGGTGACGTGCAACAGACCGTCGACACCGCCGAGGTCCACAAAGGCACCGTATTCGGTGATGTTTTTGACAACACCGTCAACAGCCTGACCTTCGTGCAGGTTGCCGATAACTTCAGCGCGCTGTTCCGCACGGGACTCTTCGAGGATCGCACGACGCGATACAACGATGTTGCCACGGCGACGGTCCATCTTGAGGATTTGGAACGGCTGCTTGAGACCCATGAGCGGGCCAGCATCGCGCACGGGGCGCACGTCGACTTGGGAACCCGGAAGGAACGCAACCGCGCCGCCCAGATCGACCGTGAAACCGCCTTTGACGCGGCCAAAGATGGCGCCTTCGACGCGCTCTTCGGATGCGTAGGCTTTTTCGAGACGGTCCCATGCTTCTTCACGACGGGCTTTATCGCGGGAGATAACCGCTTCGCCACGGGCGTTTTCAACACGGTCGAGGAACACTTCAACTTCGTCGCCAACAGCAACGGAAGGAGCCTCACCCGGGTTTGCGAATTCTTTAAGATCAACGCGGCCTTCCATTTTGTAGCCGACGTCGATGATGGCCTGACCTGCTTCAATAGCGATCACTTTGCCTTTTACGACAGACCCTTCAGCGGGTGTGTCAATTTCGAAGCTTTCATTCAGAAGGGCTTCGAAGTCCTCCATAGATACGTTCTGAGCCATGTGGTCTCTAGATTCCTTTTCATACATTTATGCGGGCCATGCGGTTGTCTCCGCCGGTCTTGATTTCATTGACGTCTGGGATCGCTCTCAAAGCACCGAAGGACAGGGTGAAAACACAAACAAGAAGGGCCGGAGATTTCCATGCTGGAGATCTTCTGGCCCTGCTCACCCATGCCCGCGACTCTTTACGGTCGTCAGACAAGCGCGCGTATAGGGGAAAACCCCTTGATTGGCAAGACAATGTGCCTCAAGCGCGCATGTTATCGGATAACAGGCGGATCGACGTGCTTTGCTTTTGTATAACCTCGCCCACTGTGAAAGCGTATCGGGACAAAAAACATAATTTAGGAACGACTTGATATGAACATCTCAAAACGCACTTTCCTCACAACGGGCGCTGCCGCTGTTGTTTCAAGCGCCTTCGCCCTCCCCGCTCTCGCAGCAGGAAAAGAGGGCTTCACCCCCGTTGCTGGCGCTGCCCTTGGTGCGGCGGGCCCACTTGCCCTCGGCCTCGGGGCCATCATCGCTGTCGGAGCCATCGCAGGCGGCGGTGGCGGCGGCAAAGTGAATGTTCAGGACCTGTCCGTTACCGCGATCAACAAAGCGGCCCCCGAAGACCGCCCGACACTCCTCGGCAAGGAACTCGAAGCACGCCTATCCAAGGAATTCCCCGAATTCAAATTCAACGGCGAAATCGTCACAGCCGTCCGCAAAGCCTACGGGAAGGGCCTGAGCGAGGGCAAAACCCTGATCACCGCCGCAGGAAAAGAGCAGGACTGGTCAATCAAAGTGACAATCGTCATCAAAATCTGACCATTCCCAGCCGCCAGATGAGCCCGCCGAACATGCGGTCTTCGGCTCATCTGGCGGTTCGGGCCTTCTGCCGGAACCGGATCAGTTCAGGTCCGTCACCATCTCATAGGCAGGTTTGCGGACCTTTTTGAGCGAGGCCAGCCAGTCGCCCTCCACGTCACGCGTCCCCAGCACCAGCGCCACAACGGATTTGAGGCCTTTGTCCTCAAGCCCGAGGATCGCGTCGAACTGTGCGGGATCGAAACCCTCCATCGGCGTGCTGTCGACCTCCAACTCGGCTGCCGCCGCCAGAGCAAAGCCCAATGCGATATAGACCTGACGGGCGGCATGTTCGAAATTTTCATGCCCGTCCCGCGACAGGTAGAGCGATTTCAAACGGCTGTAATAGGCATCCAACGCCTCGCGCGTGCCCGGACGTTCTGCGGCGTGATGGTCGACCACCGCATCAATGCGCGCATCATCGTAATTGTCATAGGCCGCAAAAACCAGAAGATGCGAACCGTCCGTAATCTGTTCCTGCCCGAAAGACGCCGCCTTGAGCTTTTCGCGCAGATCCTTGTTGCGGATCACAAACAGGTGGAAAGGTTGCAGGCCGGAAGAGGTCGGCGTCATGCGGATGGCTTCGACGATCTGTGCCACCTTGGCCTCATCCGCCGGTTTGGACGGGTCCATTTTCTTTGCGGCATAGCGCCAGTCGAGCTTGTCGAGGAACATCAGGAATCCTTGGTATATTGGTATATGTGCGTTTGCCGCACCATATGCATGGCGACCCCCCGCGACAAACCCATATTTCCGGCCACCCCCTTGCGCACATCCCCCCCCTTGCGCATCTCTCTGGGTGGCGGGCGCAAGGGGTTGTTTACGACATATCCAAACCGAGGCGCTCTGGCGGAAACCCCATATCCGCAAAACGCGCCAGCACATTGGCCTCGAACGCCGGATCGTCCAGCCACAGGCATTGCGAGAAATACCAGTAGAGAAACTTTGTGTAGTCGCGCTTTTGCCCCACGGCCCGCGCAAGCGCCGCCGCGAAGTCTTCCGGTGTTTTTACCACCTCTGCGACCTGATCGAAATCGGCGCGGGCAAAGAGCAGCGTCGGCGTGCCGTGCAGAAACCCTTCTATCGACGCGGCCGAATTGGCCGACACCGTCACCGCCGCCTGCCTCAACAGGTCATGCACATTGGCGTTGGTCTTGATCGGCCTGTATCCCGCCGCCTTCATCTCCTTGATCGCCTTCACCCCCTCCTCTTTGCGAAGCGGGTGGGGTTTGACATAGACCGGCCGCCCGTCCGCACCCTCCAGAACCGTGCGGATCATCTCGTCGCGGCTCATATAGGCGTGCCCCCGACGATAGGGCGGCGGGCCTTGCAGAAAGATGACGATGCCCTCGGGGTCGATCTCTTCCACGGCTTTCTTCTGATGATACCGCGAGTTGCGCTGCTCGGAGAAACGCGCCTTCAGCGCCGCGACATAGCGCTCCGCCTCAAGCGCATCTATTGCCTCGGGCACAAAGCTGCGCATCGCTATGGAACTGTCCGCCAGCACACCCTTCGGATCAAGATGCCAACACCCGTCCAGATAGGCCAGCGCCGCGATCAACACATCCTTGTGGGGCTTGCGGGCATTGTCCACCACATGCAGATTGCCATCCGGCGCAACCGGCGGGAACCGTGGCGCGATCTCCACCGTGCCGCCACGCCGCTCGATCATCCGCTTGAGACGCGGGTAAAGCGACGACATCTTGCCCGCCTCCAGAGCCGCCCGCTCGTGATCGGGCAGATGCAGGACGAGCTTCGCCGTCATCCCAGCTTGGCCTCGATCAGTTCAATGACTTTCGCCACGGCCTGCTCGATGCTCATCGAAGTAGTGTCAATCACAACCGCATCCTCGGCGGGCTTCAGCGGAGCCGTGGCCCGTGCCGCGTCACGCTCGTCACGTTCGCGCAGATCGTCGAGCACCTCTTCAAAGGTGATCTCCTCGCCCTTTTCCACCAGTTCCTTATGCCGTCTGCGCGCACGCACCTCGTCGGAGGCAATCACATAGAGCTTCACCTCGGCATCCGGACAGATCACCGTGCCAATGTCACGCCCGTCGAGAACCGCACCGCCCTCGCGGCGGGCAAAGGCCTGCTGGAAATCCACCAACGCCTCGCGCACAGCCGGCTCCGCAGCCACCCGTGAGGCGGCCTGTCCCGCATCCGCCGAGCGCAGGTCATCACGCTCCAGATCCTGTGCCGTCAGGGTTTGCGCCGCTTCAATCGGCGAGAGACCTTCAAAGGTTTTTGCGCCCGTCGCACGATACAACAGGCCCGTATCGAGATGGGCAAAGCCGAAATGTTGCGCGACAGCTTTGGAAATCGTGCCTTTTCCGGCGGCGGCAGGACCATCAATCGCGATGCAGAAACTCATGTTTTTTCCTCCTGAGGGGAGCACACGCTGACTCTTTGCGCGCGCGAGGTCAAGCCCTCAGTTGTTGCGTTTCACATCAGCGCCCAGATCGGTCATTAATTTTTCAAAAACCGGAAACGACGTGGCAATGGGACTGGCGTCATCCACCGTGACCGGCTCTTGCGCCGCCATCCCCAGAACGAGGAAGGACATGGCGATCCGGTGGTCGATATGGGTGGCACAGGTCGCGCCCCCTTTGACACCTTGCGCACCACAGCCGTGCACAATCAGCGTGTCCTCGTCCTCTTCGACCTCCACGCCGCACGCCTCAAGCCCGCGCGCCATCGCGTCGATGCGGTCAGATTCTTTCACCCGCAACTCCTTGACGCCTTTCATGACGGTGGTGCCCTCGGCAAATGCCGCCACCACCGAGAGAACCGGATATTCGTCAATCATCGAAGCGGCCCGTTCCGGCGGCACCTCGATGCCTTTGAGTTTGGAATATTTCACCCGCAAATCGGCAACCGGCTCGCCGCCTTCCTCACGCGGGTTCTCGAAGGCAATATCCGCCCCCATCTCCACCAGCGTGGTGTACAGCCCGTTGCGCGTCAGGTTCTGGCTCACGCCGGGCACGAAAATCTCCGAGCCTTCGACAATGAGCGCCGCACAGACCGGAAACGCCGCCGAGCTCGGATCGCGCGGCACGGCCACCTCTTGCGGCGTCAATTCGGGCCGCCCTGTCAGCGTGATCTTGTTATAGCCCTCCGGCGTGGTCTCGGTCACAACCTCCGCACCGAACCCCGCGAGCATCCGCTCCGTATGGTCCCGCGTGGCCTCTTTCTCGATCACCACAGTTTTGCCCGGCGCGTTTAGTCCCGCAAACAACACGGCGGATTTCACCTGCGCGGAGGGCACAGGGGTTTCATATTCCACCGGCACAGGCTCCGCCGCCCCCACAAGGGTCAGCGGCAACCGCCCGCCAGAGCGCCCGACAGCACGCGCACCGAACAGCGCCAGAGGATCGGTCACCCGCGCCATCGGCCGTTTGCGCAAAGAACCGTCGCCGGTAAATGTCGTGCAGAAATCATAGGTCGCCACGCAGCCCATAATGAGCCGCACGCCCGTGCCGGAGTTGCCACAGTCGATCACATCTTCGGGCTCGGTAAAGCCGCCGACGCCCACCCCATGAACAGTCCACTCCCCTGCCCCTTCGCGCACCACATCCGCACCCAGCGCCTGCATCGCCTTGGCGGTGTCGAGCACATCTTCGCCCTCAAGAAGTCCGGTGATCCGTGTCTCCCCCACCGCCATAGCGCCAAAAATCAGCGCGCGATGCGAGATGGATTTGTCACCGGGCACCGCTGCCGTGCCTTTCAAAGGCCCGCTCTTGCGCGCTGTCATCGGGATCGGGGTGCCGTGGCTGGACATGTTGCTCTCCTCACATTTCTGACCGCCCTGATACCGCAAGCAACGCAAACGGTCTATCCGGCAGTCTCCTTTGTGGCGAAAATACTCAGACCACGCTCACCGCTTGCGAAAGGTCATGTAATGGGGCGTGCGGCCTTCGCGGATCGCCTTTTTCTCATAACGTGTCGAGAACCAGTCGGCCCACGGCTTGCGCCAGTCTTCCGCACTCTCGCCCAGCCATTCGAATCCCGCGCGTGGCACTTCTTCCATCGTCTGCCGCACATAGTCGGGAATATCGGTCGCCACACGGAATTCCGCGCCGGTTTCAAGTACACGGTAGAGCGGCGCAAGATGTTCCTGAGTGACGAAACGCCGCCGGTGGTGACGGGCTTTGGGCCAGGGGTCGGGATAGTTGAGAAAGGCTTTCTCGATGCTCTCGTCCGGCAGCACGTCGAACAGGTCACGCGCATCGCCGGCATGGATCGCCACATTGTCCAGACCGCCCAAGCGGCGCATATGTCCGAGACAGGAGGCCACCCCGTTCACATAGGGTTCACAGCCGATGATCGCGACATCGGGATAGCTCTGCGCCATATGGATCAGATGCTCCCCTGCGCCGAACCCCACTTCGAGCCAGACAGGTTTGCCGCCGAACCGCTCGACCAGATCAAGCTTTACCCGCTCGGGGTTTTCCTCCCAGCTCACCGGTCCGGGAGCCAGCCGCGGCAGGTCTTCTTCGAGATAGACCTTTTGCGCCTGATTGAGCGTCTTGCCGTGGATGCGGCCATAGAAATTGCGCCATGGCGCACCGGAGGCGTGAGCAGTCTTGTTGGCGTCAGAGTCGTGCGTTTGATCGTCGGACATGGGAAACCCTGTTTTGTTCAAGCGGGGCTTTTGCCAAGAAAGCCGTGAAAACACAATGCAACGTGCCGAGCTTCACTCTTGAAGCGATGAGGCGCACGGCTCTGCGCACGCCCCATGTTGCATTCAGATCGCGCTTTTCAACGCTTCGGCCAGATCGGTGCGCTCCCAGCTAAAGCCGCCATCGGCTTCAGGAGCGCGGCCAAAGTGCCCGTAGGCCGCCGTGCGCTGGTAGATCGGTTTGTTGAGCGAGAGATGGGTGCGGATGCCGCGCGGAGTCAGATCCATGACCTGCGGGATCGCGGCCTCGATCAGCGCCTCGTCGATTTTGCCTGTGCCGTGGAAATCCGCATAGATCGACAGGGGCGCCGCCACACCGATGGCATAGCTGAGCTGGATCGTCGCCTTATCGGCCAGACCCGCAGCCACCACGTTTTTCGCCAGATAGCGCGCGGCATAGGCCGCGGAACGGTCCACCTTGGTCGGATCCTTGCCGGAGAATGCCCCGCCCCCGTGCGGTGCGGCCCCGCCATAGGTGTCGACAATGATCTTGCGCCCCGTCAGGCCCGCATCTCCGTCAGGTCCGCCGATGACGAACTTGCCCGTCGGGTTGACGTGCCAGACCGTATTCGCCGTGAGCCAGCCTTCGGGCAGCACTTCTTCGATATAAGGCGCCACAATCGCGCGCACATCATCGGAGGTCAGGTTTTCGTCAAGGTGCTGGGTCGACAGGACAAGCGAGCTGACTTCGACCGGCTTGCCATCCGCATAACGCACGGAAAGCTGTGCCTTGGCGTCAGGGCCAAGCATCGGCTCCGTGCCATTCTTGCGCACCTCGGCCAGACGACGCAGAATCGCATGGGAGAACTGGATCGGAGCGGGCATCATCGCCTCGGTCTCATTGGTGGCAAAGCCGAACATGATCCCCTGATCGCCCGCGCCCTCGTCCTTGTTGTCGGCGGCATCGACACCTTGGGCAATATGGGCGGACTGTTCGTGCAGGAGATTCGTGAGCTCCAGCGTCTTCCAATGGAACTTGTCCTGCTCGTAGCCGATGTCGCGCACGCAATCGCGCACGATACCGTCAATCTTCCCCATATAGTCGTGCAGCTTGTCCTGATCGGACAGGCCCACTTCTCCCCCGATCACCACGCGGTTTGTGGTGGCGAAGGTCTCGCAGGCGACCCGCGCTTCGGGTTCTTCTGAGATCAGGGCATCAAGGACAGCATCGGAGATACGGTCACAGACCTTATCCGGGTGGCCCTCGGAAACAGATTCCGAGGTGAATACGTAGTCTTTGCGGGACATAGGGGGTCGTGCTCCATTGGGTTATGTCGCCCACACGTCAGGAAGCCGTTGTGCGGGCCGTTGATTAGTCAGCGATATAGACCCTCACGGGGGAGGGTCAATCTGTTTTTCTGTCACGGGTCAGTCGGGCTGTCCCCCAACCGCCTATCACAAGCAGAGTTAACATTACCCAAACAGACAGTTCCCCAAGCCGCGCATAGGGTGTTTCGGGCAAGGCAGAGGGCAGCGCCTCGGTGAAGGCACCGGAGCGGCCCAGCGGGATCTGCGCGATCATGCCCCCGCGCGCATCGACAAGCGCCGAGACCCCTGTATTGGCGGCACGCACCATCGGCAGCCCCATCTCGATCGCACGGAACCGCGCCTGCACAAGCGACTGCTGCGGGCCGGAAAACCCGCCGAACCACGCATCATTGGTCATTTGCAAAAGCCAGTCGGGCCGCTCTTGTGTGCGCAAGTCACGCGGGAAAATCGCCTCGTAGCAAATCAGCGGCAAGGCGTGCCCCAAGCCCCCCGTATCGAAAAGATGCGGCCCACGACCTGCGGAATAGCCGTAGCCGTTCTTGGCGGTGAAGGCCCGCAGGCCGATCCGCTCCAGCAGACCGGGCAAGGGCATGTATTCTCCGAAGGGCACGAGGTGGTGTTTGTCATAGGTCTCGACAACCTGCCCCGTTTCATCCAGCAAAACGGCGCTGTTATAGCCCTGCATCCCGTCAACGCGGTTCAGCCCGACAATGGCACGGGCGGGCGCGGCTGTCTGTGCGATCTCTTCGAGGTAGGACCCCGCGGCATAAAGCGGCGCGGCGACCGACGTTTCCGGCCAGATCACCAGATCGGCCGGTGCCTCACCCGCACCCTTGGTCAACTCAAGCGCACGGTTGTAGAACACGGGGATATAATCCGGATCCCATTTGAGATGCTGCGGCGCATTGGGTTGCACCACGCGGATGTTATACCCTGTCTTTTCGGGGAGAGGCTGCGCCTCGCGATAGGCCCCACCGGCCCAGACCAGAGCGAACAGGCTAAGGGACATCCCCACCAGCCGGACAGACCGGCGCTGCGCCGCGAAGGCCAGAAGCGCGGCGAAGGCAAAGCCCAGCATGGTCAGGCCATAGGGCCCGATCAGCGCAGCAAGCTGTGCCACCGGCGTATCGATCCAGATATAGCCCGGCATGGCCCAAGGAAAGCCCGTGAACACATGACCGCGCGCAAGCTCTGCACCCCCCCAAACTGCGGCCAGTCCCGACAGGCCGGATTTGAGTATTTTTGCCATACAGAAAGCCAAAGCCCAGAACAGTGCCAGCCCCCCTGCCATGAGAAACAGGGCGAAGGGGATCATCCAGCCATGTCGCCAAGGCTCGACCAGAAAGGGATTCACGATCCAGTTGAGGGCAAAGAGAAAATGCGCAAAGCCGATGAGCCAGCCCAGAAAGGCCGCCTGACGCGCACCCTGCGCTCCAAGCCATACACGCGCCGCCAAAGCTAGGCCCAGAAGCGCCACGGGCCAAAGCCCCAAGGGGGCCTGCCCCGCCGCGATACACAGCCCCGCCGCAAAGGCCGTGAGGCGGGGACGTGTCGCATGACGCGCAAGACGGGACCAGCGGCGCGCCATAAGATCAGGCATCAAGTTTCGGTTTGACGGCGGAAGGCAGACGCACGCGCAGCCGTTTGATCCGGCGCGGGTCGGCGTCAATCACCTCGAACTCGGTGCCGGTCGGATGCGGGATCACCTCGCCACGCGCGGGCACGCGCCCCGAGAGCAAAAAGACCAGACCGCCGAGCGTGTCGATTTCTTCCTCGTCATCCTCGTCGGCCAGTCGCAATCCGATGGCGGCTTCGAACTCTTCGAGCGGAGCCTTAGCTTGGGCAATGAACACGCCCGGCGCGGATTGTGTCCAGAACACATCCTCGTCGACATCATGTTCGTCTTCGATTTCACCAATGACCTGTTCGACCAGATCTTCGAGCGTCACCAGACCGTCCACACCACCGTATTCATCAATCACCAGCGCCATATGCATCCGGTCCGACTGCATCTTCTGCAACAGGATACCGATGGGCATGGAGGGCGGCGCATAGATCAGCGGGCGTAGCATTGCGTTGAGATCGAACTGCTTGGCCCCCTTGCCGTTGAATCCGTATCCCAGCGCGACATCTTTCAAATGCACAAGCCCCACGGGCGTGTCCAAAGTGCCGTTATAGACCGGAAGGCGGGTCATGCCGCTTTCACGGAAGACCTTTACCAGATCATCCATTTTGATATCGCAAGGCACCGCCACAATATCGGCTTTCGGCACAGCGACATCATCCACACGCATACGGCGCAGGTTGACCATGCCGGGACGCTGCGCAGGCGGGACCTGCGCGGCGGGTGCCGGTGTATCGGCGATTGTCGGTGTCTTGTCGGGTTTGGAGGAAAACACAGACCTGAGACGATCGAACCAACCATTGGAAAATTTTCCGGCCCGATTCGAGTGGCTCTGCGTTCTACTTATGGGGTCCGCTGGCGCGCTCTGCGCTGCCATAGAAGACCCAGGCTCTGTATCGCCCATGCGTCCTTTCCAAAATCACGCGGCCCAAACGCGGCCGTTCGCCTAATATGGGTCCTCTAGACCCAAGGTTGCAAGTATTTCGACCTCTGTAGCTTCCATAATTTCGGCATCGCGGTCGGAAATGTGATCATAACCCAACAGATGTAATAAACCATGAATAATTAAATGGGTGACATGCTCGGCCATCGGCTTATCTGCGGCCTCGGCTTCGCGCGCGCAGGTGTCGTAGGAAATCGCGATATCGCCCAGTTCGATCATCCCGTCGAATGACGGCGCGGGCAAGGGCGGGCGCTCCTCCGGTGTGGCGCGCTCGTCTGCGGGCCACGACAGGACATTGGTGGCTTTGTCTTTCTCGCGAAAATCCGCGTTGAGCACTTTGATCCGCGCATCATCGCAAGCCAGAACAGAGCCTTCGCAGAGATCGACCTCAAGACCCACGCGAGCACAAAACGCATCAACGGCCCGCGCCACCAGCGCCTCCAGCCCCGCGTCTTCCCAGCGCGGATCTTCAATGATCACATCTATGGCCATAAGCCCTCCGGAGCGGTTACTGCGCTTCGTCGGACTCATAGGCCTCGATGATCGCGGCGACAAGCGGATGTCGCACCACATCTTTCGAGGTGAAGTAGTTAAAGGCAATATTCGGCACACCTGCGAGGATGCGTTCGGCGTCGCGCAGGCCCGAAGGCACCCCGCGCGGCAGATCGACCTGTGAGCGGTCGCCGGTGATGACCATGCGCGAACCTTCGCCCAAACGGGTCAGGAACATCTTCATCTGCATGGTGGTGGAGTTCTGCGCCTCGTCCAACACCACAAAAGCGCGGCTGAGGGTGCGACCGCGCATAAAGGCCAGCGGCGCGATCTCGATGGTCTTTTCCTCTTTCATCTTGGCCAGTTGCTTGGCCGGAATGAAATCATTCAGCGCGTCATAAAGCGGCTGCATATAGGGATCGACTTTCTCGTCCTGCGTGCCGGGCAGAAAACCCAACCGCTCGCCCGCTTCCACCGCTGGGCGCGACAGGATGATCTTGTCGACATGGCCGTTGATGAGCATATTCACGCCCACCGCCACGGCCAGATAGGTCTTCCCCGTGCCCGCAGGCCCGATGCCAAAGGCCATCTCGTTCTTGAACAGGTTCTGCACATAGGCCTTTTGCGCCTCGGTGCGCGGCTCGATGAGCTTTTTGCGGGTCTTGATCTCCACATCCCCGCCACGGAACATTTCCATCTGGTCGCCCGGCAAGCCCTTGTCGGCAGGGGTCTCCCCCATCCGGATCATGCCATCAATATCGCCCGGTTCGATCTCGCGTCCGGCTTCGAGCTTGGAATAAAGATCCTGCAACACCGAAGCGGCACGCCCGCGTGTGCTTCCTGTTCCCATGACAGACAACATATTGCCGCGTCGGACGATCTGAACGTCGAGCTTGTGCTCTATCTGGGCGAGGTTTCTATCGAATTCACCACACAGGTCGATGAGCAACCTGTTGTCATGAAATTCAAGAAGCGTTTCGTGGACTGCGTCCTGCGATTTCGGGGGTGTCAACGCGCTCAGGCCCAAATAGTTTCTCCGGTTCTGGTCCGACTCTGGTGATGGTTCTTCCTCTCATGGTGCCAAGGGATTGCGGTTCTGGCAAGCACAGACACTAAATCTTCACCTCGCGCTCAGCACAACCCCGCCACCCCATCCACAAATCGCCTAAAAAACAATCAAACGAAAACGGCCACCCACAGCGGGATGGCCGTTGAAATTCAAGGTAAAAATCCGGCTTAGATCGGGTCGGAAATCGTCGTTCCCTTTTTATAGGGACCAACCGCCGTATTCGGCGCGGCAGTACCGGAACAGACCGGTTTGCCGTATTTGTCGACGCGCGCGCTAAGATAACCTTCGACGCCATCGTCAATGATCCAGTGATCACAGCCTTGCGGGTCGATCCAGATACCGGCCTCAAGCTTCGAGAGATGCTTCGTGTCGAAACCGCGATCCACGGTCTTGTCCTTTTTCGGGACTTCCATGAACCCTGTTTCACAGGCAGACAAGCTTCCGGCAACAGCGAGAAGGGCGAGG
Source organism: Celeribacter halophilus (assembly GCF_018860305.1). Taxonomy (GTDB): domain Bacteria; phylum Pseudomonadota; class Alphaproteobacteria; order Rhodobacterales; family Rhodobacteraceae; genus Celeribacter; species Celeribacter halophilus_A. Next base: position 268,257 of record NZ_JAHKPE010000040.1, on the reverse strand, counting down.
GTTTTCACTACATTCATCGTCTCTCTCCTCACTTGATACACAGAATTTCGACGCGGCGGTTTTGCTGCATACCGGCCGCTGTGGCGTTCGAGGCTTTCGGCATCCGTTCACCATAGCCGCGCACATCGGCAACATAGGCGCCGGTCTTGCGTGCCACTTTGGCCACCGCATTGGCGCGGTTGTAGCTCAGACGCATGTTGTATTCGTCAGAAGCGCGGCTGTCGGTGTGACCGATGATGATATAGGCCGTCGCGCCCGCTTTCCGGAAGAACTCGGTCAGACGTTTGCGTCCGGCCGCAGAGATGGCATATTTATCTGTGGCGAAAAGCTGGTCGGAGGGCATCACCGCACAGCTTCTGACCGGATGGCAGGTCGGACGACCCTGACGGTCAAGCTTCAGGTCCATATACCCTTCGGCACCATCATCCATCACCCAATGTTCGCACCCGTCCGGATCAATCCAGATGGTCGGTGTGTAGTTTTCGCCCTGAACACGGGTCTGTGCCTGCAACGGCGCGGCCCCCATAGTTGCGAGAGCCAATCCCGCACTTGCCACTAAGGCAAATACGGCCCGGCCTTTCCGGCCTGTTTTGAGAAATTCGATGGTCACGTTTTCCGTCCCCCAAATGTACACATTTTCAGACCGCCCATAATCGCCCCCACAGCCATAAGCTGCCAGCGTCCTACTCACTAAGATTGTGGCTGAAAGATAGCAAAATTTGGTGCTTTGTGAAGGAAAAACACCAGATATTGTGTCTCAAATTTCAACGAAATCAAACCTTAGCTAAAATTGTTTCCAGAACAAGGTGCAGTCGAAAATATTTTTGCCCCTACGTCACCTTCACAGGTCAGCGCAGCACAACACCCGCCAGAGAATTCGGTCCGCTTTCGATGATTCTCACCCGCGCAATCTCGCCCACAGCCACGTCGTCAGTGACGTGAACCGCATGAAGATACTCGGATTTTCCAACCATCTGACCGGCGAGCCGCCCCTTGCGTTCAAACAGGACCGAAACTTCGCGCCCGATCATGGCATCCTGAAAGGCGCGTTGCTGCTCGGTGATGAGCTCTTGCAAGCGGTAGAGACGTTCGGAGGCGACATCGGCATCCACCATCTTGTCGTCCTTCTCCGCCGCAGGTGTCCCCGGACGCGGTGAATATTTGAACGAATAGGCGGAACCATAACCGACTTCGCGCACGAGGTTCATCGTGTCCTCGAAATCCTGATCCGTCTCGCCGGGAAAGCCGACAATGAAATCGCCGGACATGGCAATGTCGGGCCGTGCGGCGCGGATACGCTCAATCAGGCGGATATACTCTTCTGCCGTATGCTTGCGGTTCATCGCCTTGAGAATACGGTCGGAACCGGACTGCACGGGAAGATGCAGATAAGGCATGAGCTTGTCGCAATCCCCGTGCGCCGCGATCAGGTCATCTTCCATATCGTTCGGGTGCGAGGTGGTGAAACGGATGCGCTCCAGCCCGTCAACCTTGGCCAATTCGCGGATGAGACGCGCAAGGCCCCATGTTCCGCCCTCGCCTGCCCCGTGATAGGCGTTCACATTCTGCCCCAGAAGGGTGATCTCGCGCACGCCACGCTCCACCAGATCGCGCGCCTCGGAAAGCACACGCTCCGCCGGACGGGACACTTCCGCGCCGCGCGTATAAGGCACCACGCAGAAGGCACAGAACTTGTCGCAGCCTTCCTGCACCGTCAGAAACGCCGCCGGTGCGCGTTTGGCCTTGGGGCGCGCCTTGAGATGTTCGAACTTGTCCTCTTCGGGGAAATCGGTGTCGAGCGCCTTGACGCCCTTGCCCGCCTTCGCCTCAAGCTGCGGCAGTTTGTGATAGCTTTGCGGGCCGACAACCAGATCGACCATCGGCTGACGCCGGATGATCTCTTCGCCCTCGGCCTGCGCCACACAGCCCGCCACACCGATCTTCAGATCGGGGTTGGCCAGTTTCAGATCCTTGTAGCGCCCGAGCTCGGAATAGATCTTTTCCGCCGCCTTCTCGCGAATGTGGCAGGTGTTCAACAGGATCATGTCCGCCTCTTCGGGCGAAGACACTTCCGTATAGCCCGACCCGCCGAGACTTTCGGCCATGCGCTCGCTGTCATAGACATTCATCTGGCAACCATAGGTCTTGATAAAGAGCTTTTTGGCGCCTGCCTTGGTGTCGATCTTGGTCTCGGACATCGCTTGGGTCCACATATCATGGGGAATTAAAGCGCCCTCCTAACGCAACTGGCCCAACAGGGCAAGCATCACGGGTCAGGAGGTCTTGTTGCGAAACTGTTTCCCTTTGCCTTGCAATCCCCTGCCCTTCATGCATTTTTTACCGCGAACGGGGACAGTGCTCCGGTAAGGGATATTCATGCGGTACGACAGCCTCGACACTTTTCTCACAGACGGCAAGGACGCGCTTCTGAAAGGGCCGGTTGCACTGGTCTTTGCTGAAGACCTTGTGGAAGTCGACACGACCCTGCGCCACCACCTGTCTCTGGGCTTCAAACAGGTGCTTCTCTTTGCCCCTGACGAGGTCCGCCTGCCCGAAGGGCTGGAGTTGAAAATCCACCGCATCCGCTACGCGACCCGCGCGCCGGAGATGCTCTCCACCGCCGTAAACCGGATCATCGAGGCCGCGCCGGGGATCTGGCTGTATTACTGCTACAACGGGGAATACCTGTTTTTCCCCTTCTGCGAGACCCGCACAATCACGGATATGCTGACCTTCCACACCGAAGAGCGCCGCGACGCGATGCTCACCTATGTGGTCGATCTCTACGCTGGCGATCTTGGCGCACATCCGAACGCGGTCTCCCTCGAAGACGCCCATCTTGACCGCTCGGGCTATTACGCTTTGGGCCGCGCGGATGCCGACGGGCAGCAAAAAGACCGCCAGCTCGACTTTTTCGGCGGGCTGAGATGGCGGTTTGAAGAACACATCCCCCACCACCGCCGCCGCATCGACCGGATCGCGATTTTCAAGGCCAGAAAGGGTCTGAAACTCAGCGAGGAGCATCTGTTCAACGACGAGGAATACAACACCTACGCCTGTCCGTGGCACCACAACCTGACCGCCTCCATCGTATCATTCCGCACCGCCAAGGCCCTGAAAAGCAATGCCGGATCGACCTATGATATCGAGAGCTTCATGTGGCACAATTCCGTCGAATTCGAATGGCACAGCCAGCAGTTGCTCGACCTTGGCCTGATGGAGCCCGGTCAGTGGTTCTGACGCCTTCCGAACAGGGGCCGACGGATATTCCTCCTGAAACCGCGCAACACAGGCGCTTTTCCTGCGCTTTTTCCGGCCTTCGGGTTGCAAATGCCGAATCAGAGCTTATCCTCATAGCCAATCGCAACGGGCACCTGCGTAAGAAGCGCAGCCCCGAAATTCACCCCGAAAAGTTAGGACGTTTTATGACCGAAGTTAAATCGGGCGACAAAGTTCGTATTCACTACACCGGCACCCTGTCCGACGGCACTGTCTTTGACAGCTCCGAAGGCCGCGACCCTCTCGAATTCACTGTTGGCTCCGGCCAGATCATTCCGGGCATGGACAAGCACCTGCCAGGCATGACCGTTGGCGAAAAGAAAACCATCGTTGCCGTGGCTGACGAAGCCTATGGCCAGCGTCACGCCGACGCCCAACAAGCCGTGCCGCGCGCACAGATCCCTGCCGAGATTCCGCTCGAAGTTGGTCTCCAGCTTCAGATGCAGAGCCCCCAAGGTCAGGTGATCCCCGTCACGGTCGTGGAAATCACCGAAGAGGAAGTGACGCTCGACGCCAATCACCGCCTCGCCGGCGAAGACCTGACCTTTGCTATCGAGCTGGTTGAAATTCTCTGATCCGAGTATTTTCCCGGCAAAGAAAACAGGGCGGCGCGCACAAAGCGGGCCGCCTTTTTTCATGTCCGGCCCTCCCGTGTTTTTGGCATTGATCCGGCGCGCTTTTGCCGTCAAATGACCCCATGACCACGGAGTTTGCCCCAGATTGCCCGAATTGCGCCGCGCTATGCTGTCTCGCGCTGGCCTTTGACGCAGGCGACATGTTTGCCCATGACAAAGCCGCGGGTGTGCCCTGTCACCGGCTGGCGGGGACCTCGTGCTCCATCCACGCCGATCTGGCGCAAAAGGGCTACAAGGGCTGCGTTGCGTTTGACTGTCTCGGCGCGGGGCAAAGGGTGACGGCGCTTTTCACCGAGAACTGGCAACAGCACTCCGCAATGACCGGTCCGATGATGGAAGCCTTTCGCAAAATGCGGAGTGTCAGGGAATTGCAGCAAATGCTTATGGCTGCCGAAACCCTGCCCCTGCCCGAACATGCGGCGTCCGAACGGCGGGCGTGGTCCGACAGGCTTTCTGCCGCCTGTGACGATCTTGACCGGCTGGAGGCCTTCGACCTAGCCCCCCTGCGCCAGTGGCTCAAGGGGCTTGCCACCTATGTCAGGCGGGACGCGGAACTATAGGACAGACCGGAGCTTTGAGCGCGGGTTTTGCACCATGTTTCGTATGAAGGCAGAGCGCATCCAGATCTTGTGATGACGTTTTTCAGCAAAGCTGTTTCAGCTTCCCCCAAATTCGCTTTAGAGTGCGCCTATGGCCAACCACATCAATCTCGTCAAACTTTGCGTCGGAATCGACTCTTTCGAAGAACTGAACGCCTATATCGAAGCCGCCCCCGGCGGTATTCGTGGCCATGTCACCCGCATGTGGCCGAAACAGGAAGACAAGCTGCTGCAAGGCGGCTCGCTTTACTGGGTGATCAAGGGCGTGGTTCAGGCCCGTCAGGAGATTGTCGGACTTGAAGAAGTCATTGGCGAGGACGGCGTGCGGCGCTGTCGCATCCTGTTGTCCGCCCCGCTCATCCGCACGCAAAACGCGCAACGCCGCCCGTTTCAGGGCTGGCGCTATCTCAAGCCGGAGGACGCCCCTGCCGATCTGCCCCGAGGCCGTGCGCAGGAGCCGGAACTGCCCCCCGAACTGGCGCAGACATTGGCCGAGATCGGTGTGATCTGAGTATTTCCGGCACAAAGGAAACGCCGTGCGCCTCAAGGGGCAACCGTCTACGGCAAGCCCCTCTGCGTTGCGATCAGTCGTCCAGCCCCATCATCCGGCACAGCTCTGCGAGCGTGGCGCGGTCCTCGTCGGTCCAGTGTGCCATGCGCGATTTGAACAGCGTCGCCTGAGAGCGGTGCACCGGATCACAGTTGAGGATTTTCAGGTGGTTGGCCCGCAAGGTCTCGCCCGTCGAGGTGATGTCGGCAATTGCCTCTGCGGTCAGGTTTTTCACCGTGCCTTCGGTGGCGCCCTGACTGTCGACAAGCTGGTAATCGGCCACACCATGCGCTTTGAAATATTCGCGGATCAGGTGGTGGTATTTCGTCGCGATCCGCAGACGGAAACCGTGGCGCGCACGGAAGGCGGCGGCGGCAGCATCCAGATCGTCGAGCGTATCGACATCGGTCCAGCATTTCGGCACGGCGATGATCAGGTCGGCATGGCCAAACCCCATCGGCGCCAGTTCATACACTTTGTTTTCCCAGCTAGCCAACTTGTCGCGCACCAGATCCGATCCGGTGACGCCCATATGGATACGGCCAGCGGCGAGTTCGCGCGGGATTTCGGAGGCCGAGAGCATCACAAGCTCCACACCCTCGATCCCGTCGACCACGCCGGAATATTCCCGCTCGGCCCCCGCACGCGACAAAGTCACGCCGCGCTCGGAAAACCATTCAAAGGTCTTGTCCATCAACCGGCCCTTGGAGGGCACGCCCAGTTTGACGACCATCACGCGCCTCCTTTCAGGCTCAGGAGCACATTCGGGCGGATCACCCCGCCCACGGCGGGAATTGACCGCCCCTGCCCCAAAACAGCGGTGAGCGCATCATAGCGCCCGCCGGTGGCCACAGGCGGCAGGTCGGGGCGGGCTTCGGCGTAAAACCCGAAGACGAACCCGTCGTAATATTCCATCGAGGTGCGGCCATAGGAGGCTTCGAACACAAGGTTCTCCACATCAACGCCGCGTTTGCCCAGCGCCTCGGTGCGGCGGCTCAACAGGTTCACCGCATCGGAAATCGCTGGCAGATCGACCGCAATATCGCGCAGTTGCGACAGCACATGCGGCAGGGTCTCCTTGAGCGAAAGGATGTCTTCGAGCAATTCGATCTCGCTGGCGGGGATCGGCGGGGCGCTGGCGTCTTCTTCAAGCGCCTTGATACGCATGTCGATCTCCGTCTGTGTGCGCAGCCCGATAAAGGGCGCCTCACCCTCTTTCAGATTGGCACGCACGCGGTCGAGATTTTGCTGGCGCAAGCCTGTGCCCGCTTCGGAAAACCGCGTCATCAAGGCGCGGAAACGACGCGGCCGCCAGATGTGACGCAAGAGCGCGGCGCGGCGGGTTTCGGTCGTGTTCAACCCTGCCACAGCGGCCTTGAGGATGCCAATGTCCCCCGTCGCGGCACGCAGGTCATGTTCCGCCAGCGCCTCCGCGAAATTGGCGAAGACTTCGGCATCGGCGGCAGCCGGATCGGAGCCGTCGAAGACCTCGTAGCCGACCTGAAAATACTCGCTGGCGCGGCTGGGCATGTCTTCCTGTTTGCGAAACACCTCGCCCGCATAGGTGTATCGCGCAGGTTCGGCCCCATCGCTCATATGTTGCTGCACCATAGGCACGGTGAAATCCGGACGCAGCATCATCTCACCATGTTCGGGATCATCGGTCACATAGGCCCGCGCGCGGATGTCCTCTCCGTACAGGTCCAAAAGCACCTCGGCAGGCAGGAGAATATCCATCTCGACAGGCAGCGCACCTTGCGCCTCGAACAGAGCCTTGAGCCGTGCGGCCTCGGTCTTGACGGCGGCTTTCGTGATTTCGGGGCGGGGCATCAGGAATAGCTTTCGATGATTTCACGCACCTTGGCGACCATCTGGTCGCGCGGCACTTCATACTGGTTGGGGCGGTCTTTCCACTCCTCAAGAGAAGCATTCTCCGCCAGTTTCGTGCCGAGGATCAGATCCTTGATCTGCACCACGCCGCGTTCCGCCTCGTCACCCCCCTGAATGATCGCCACAGGGCTTTCCCGTTTGTCGGCATATTTGAGCTGGTTGCCGAAGTTCTTCGGATTGCCCAGATAGACCTCGGCGCGGATGCCCGCCTGACGCAGTTCCGTGACCATTGTCATATAATCACCCATCCGGTCGCGATCCATCACGGTCACGACGACAGGCCCCTGTGCCGTGGACCCGATCCGGCCCGTGGCGCGCAAGGCGGCCAGAAGGCGGTCAACGCCGATCGACATGCCGGTTGCGGGCACGGCCTGACCGGTGAAGCGTTTCACCAGATCATCATAGCGCCCGCCGCCCGCGACAGAGCCGAATTCACGCACGCGACCTTTCTCGTCCGTGATCTCGAAGGTCAGTTCCGCCTCGTAGACAGGGCCGGTGTAATAGCCCAAGCCCCGCACCACGGCGGGGTCGATCACGATGCGGTCGGGGCCGTAGCCCTGACCTTCGAGCAGGGTTGCGATCTGGCGCAGCTCGTCCACACCTTCGATACCGGTCTTGGCCTCTCCAACCAGTTCCGCCAGACGGTCCAATGTCGCCGCGTTGCTGTCCTGACGCCCGTTCACAAAGCCGAGGATCAACTCGACCTGCGCGGTCTCCAGACCTGCGCCTTTGGTGAAGTCGCCACTCTCGTCCTTGCGCCCCTCGGTGAGCAAGGCCATCACGCCCGCATCCCCGAATTTGTCATGCTTGTCGATGGTGCGCAGAACGATGCCGCGTACATTGGCGAATTCTTCGGTGTCGGGCAGGCCAGCGGCCTCCAGCACCCCGTCGAGCACCTTCCGGTTGTTTACGCGGATGATGTAATCGCCACGCTTGATGCCAACGGCCTCCAGCGTATCGGAGAGCATCGCGCAAATCTCCGCATCGGCGGCCACAGAGGGCGCGCCAACAGTGTCGGCGTCGCATTGGTAGAACTGGCGGAAACGTCCCGGACCGGGTTTCTCGTTGCGCCACACCGGCCCCATTGCAAAGCGGCGGTAGGGCGAAGGCAGGTCCTGACGGTATTGTGCCGCCACACGCGCCAGCGGCGCGGTCATGTCATAGCGCAGGGCGACCCAATCGGAATCATCTTCCTGCCATGCAAAGACACCCTCGTTCGGGCGGTCCACATCAGGCAGGAACTTGCCAAGCGCCTCGACGGTTTCCACCGCAGAGGTTTCCAGCGCCTCGAACCCGTAATGATGATAGACTTTGGCGATCTGATCGAGCATATGCTTGCGCTCGGTCACTTCTGTGCCGAAGTAATCACGAAAGCCCTTGGGCGTCACTGCCTTGGGGCGCGGGGTTTTCTTGGGCTTGGCCATGGCTGGTCCTTTTGCTCACTGTCGCGGGCGGCATATCGCACAGGCGGCTCAGGGGCAAGACGGGGCAGGCCCGCAAGGGGTGAAAACCCGTGCAAAACCGCCTATATTGGACAGTGGATCAGTTCACCACTGAGAGGGAGAAAGACATGTCAAACGAAACCCGCGTGACCGTGCTCGAAGAACAGGTCGCCTATCTCACCAAAACAGTCGAAGAACTCTCCGATGTGGTTGCAAAACAGGAACGCATGTTGGAGTTGGTCGAACGGCGGCTGGGCATGTTGATGGAGGCCGAGGCGCTCCGCCAATCCGATTCCGAGGGCACCGTCGCTCTGGCCGACCAGCGGCCGCCGCACTGGTAAGCCCGCCACCTGCATGGCTCACCGCGAGGTCATAGACCGCGTTTGCGCCGCATAACGCGTTGCGAAAGAGTGTGTTCAGTCAGGCGCTTCAGACAGGCCGCGCCTCAGCGCATTTCCTCGCTCATCACCTGACCGTCATGCAGCAACAGTTCCAGCCAGTCCTCCTCCGCCCCGAAACGGGGATAGATCGAGACAAAGGCCACCTGACGCTCCAGATCACTCAGCCGCTCCGCAGGGCAATAGGAACCACGGCCCACGCCGCAGGTCTTGCGCTTGATCTTCTCGTAGGTCTTGTCCGCATTCGACCAGTCACGGTCCGTGTCGTCGGAATAGCGCAACACCTCATGCAGCCCCGCCGCGCCGAACATCACCAGCGCCGCTGTGACCTGACGTGCGCAGCCATCGGCAAAGCCGGTGATATACTGGCTGTGCGGGGCGGTGTTTTCAGGGGCGCTGTCGTAAAGCTGCCAGACGGGGCGGCCTTCACGCGGGAACTGGTCAACCTTTGCGCCCATCGCGCGGGGCCGGATCTCGCAATTGATCCCGACCTCGCCAAAGGGCAGCACCTCACCGGTTTTCACAGTCGAAACCGGTCCGTTTTCGGGCGCGGCTTTCAGAAAGCCGAACAGCGGCTTGCGCGTCTTGGCGGCAGGCTTGGCGGGCTGAGCCTCTGGCGCAGTCTCTTCGGGAACTTCGAGGAGCGTGCTTTGCACGCCGTAAGTCTCCGGTCGCACCTCGGAACTCTCGGCCTCGGCAAGGGCGGCTCCGGCCTCCGTCTCCACCCGCATGGCGACCTCGTCGGTCGCCCCCTCGGCACGTTTCGGTTTCAGAAAGCTGAAGATGCCGCCGAATCCGGCTTTCTGGACCTCTGTGGTCGCGGCACGAATCTCTGGTGTCTCTGCGACATCCGGCTCGTCACCGGCGGCCATATCAGCGGTCGTGTCTACAACCAGCGCGGCATCAGTAGACGGCTCGCCCATCTCGTCAGACAGTTCGCCGCCCTTCAACTCATCCGCTTCGACCTGCGCCGTTTCGTGGAGCACCTCGGCACCATCCGCCGCCGCGACGGCCTCCTCAGCGACAGGTGCTACGACCTCTCCCGACGGCGGGGCGAGAAACTCCGGCACAGACATCTGACACGCGCTCAAAAGCAGCCCGCAAGAGGTGAGCAAGACGCAGCGCATCAAATGTCCTCAACCATAATCACTCCATCGAAAGACTTGATCGCGCCTTTGACTTCCGGCGTGATGACAAACGGTTTGGGCACGTCGATATCCACCTCGTTGGGATAATCCGGTGCCATGATGCAAAAGCTGATCGCGCCTTTGGGCGGCTGTTTTGCCTCTTCGGTGATGCGGGTCAGAAGCTCACCCACCTGTGCGATGGCGCTGGCGTCCTCGCAATAGATCTTGAGCCCCGCCCCGCCGGCATCCGCGACCACCGTATCCATCGGCGCGACCGAGCGGATCATCGGGTCGAACTGCCCGTCATTGAACCGCCCTTCGAGCGTCACCACCAGCTTGTCGTGGTTCTCGAAGATCGTATAGGCGCTCTCGTAATCGCCCTTTTTCGGGAACATGGCGATGCCCGCCAACTGACCGGTGGAGTCAGAGATATTCATCCGGAAATAGCGCGTGCCCTTGCCCGATTTCATCGGACGGAAGCCCGAAACCAGCACGCCGACCTTCATGATCGCGCCGCCTTCGGCTTCGGCCTTGGCCTGCACCTCGGCAATCGTACCGATCTTCTTGCGTTTCAGGGCGCTGGCATAGTCGTCGAGCGGGTGGCCGGAGAGATAGAACCCGATGGCCTTGTGTTCTTCCATCAACCGCTCGGAGGCGACCCAGTCATTTACCGGCGAGAGGCGCGGTTCCGGCAGGTCTTCACCCGCATCACCAAAGAGCGAGACCTGATTGGAGGCCTTTTGCTCATGGATCGCGGCGGAATATTGCACCAGCGCATCAAGGCTCTCGAAGACGCGGCGGCGGTTGCTGTCGAGCTGGTCGAAGGCGCCCGCGCGGGCGAGCATCTCAAGCGGGCGTTTGCCGACCTTCTTGAGATCGACGCGACGCGCGAAATCGAACAGCGTGACAAAGGGTTTGCCGCCTTCTTCGCGCGCACGGACGATCAGTTGCATCGCCTCTCCGCCGACGTTTTTGAGCGCGCCCAGCGCATAGACCAGTTTCTGGTCCACCACATCGAAAGTCGCAAGCGAGCGGTTCACGCATGGCGGAATGATCTCGATCCCCAGCCCGCGTTTGACCTCTTCGGCATAGATGGAGAGCTTGTCGGTGAGGTGGATATCGCAATTCATCACCCCCGCCATGAACTCGACGGGATGGTTCGCCTTGAGCCAGCCGGTCTGGTAGGACACCACCGCATAGGCCGCCGCGTGGGATTTGTTGAACCCGTAGTTGGCGAATTTCTCCAGAAGGTCGAAAACCTCGGAGGCTTTCTTTTTGTCGACCCCGTTCTTGGCCGCGCCCTCTTCGAATTTCGGGCGCTCGGCGTCCATCGCCTCCTTGATCTTTTTCCCCATCGCACGGCGCAACAGGTCGGCGCCGCCAAGGCTGTAACCCGCCATGACCTGCGCGATCTGCATCACCTGTTCCTGATAGACGATGATGCCTTGGGTCTCGGCCAGAATGTGGTCAATCGTCGGATGGACGGATTCCAACTCCTTGCGCCCGTGTTTCACGTCGCAATAGGTCGGGATGTTCTCCATCGGCCCCGGACGGTAGAGCGCCACAAGCGCCACGATGTCTTCGATACAGGTCGGCTTCATCTGACGCAGCGCCTGCATCATGCCCGAGCTTTCCACCTGAAACACCGCAACCGTTTTCGCATCCGAATAGAGCTTGTAGGTCTTTTCGTCATCCAGCGGGATGAGGTTGATCTGGTTCTCCCCGCCCTCGGGCGGCTCGTAAAGCTGTGTCCCGTCCGCCGCAACATGCAGCGGGCGGCCCGATTTGAAGATCAGGTCCATCGCCGACTGGATCACCGTCAGCGTCTTGAGCCCCAGAAAGTCGAACTTCACCAGACCCGCCTGCTCGACCCATTTCATGTTGAACTGGGTGGCGGGCATGTCGGAGCGCGGGTCCTGATAGAGTGGCACCAGATGGTCCAGTGGCCGGTCCCCGATCACAACCCCCGCCGCGTGGGTCGAGGCGTTGCGCAACAGCCCTTCGACCTGCTGGCCATAGGTCAGAAGCCGGTCCACAACCTCCTCGTTGCGGGCCTCTTCGCGCAGTTTCGGCTCGTCTTCCAACGCCTGCTTGATCGAAACCGGCTTCACCCCCTCGACAGGGATCAGCTTCGACAGCCGGTCCACCTGCCCGTAAGGCATCTGCAACACCCGCCCGATGTCCCGCACCGCCGCCTTGGACAAAAGCGCACCAAAGGTGATGATCTGCCCCACCTTGTCGCGCCCGTATTTCTCCTGCACATAGCGGATGGTTTCCTCGCGGCGGTCCATGCAGAAGTCGATGTCGAAGTCAGGCATAGACACACGTTCGGGGTTCAGGAACCTCTCGAACAGCAGCGAATAGCGCAGCGGGTCCAGATCGGTGATGGTCAGACAATAGGCGACCAGAGAACCGGCCCCCGACCCCCGACCGGGCCCGACCGGAATACCGTGATCCTTCGACCACTTGATAAAATCGGCCACGATCAGGAAATACCCCGGAAAGCCCATCTGCTCGATGATGCCCAACTCGAACTTGAGCCGGTCCTCGTAATCCTCCCGCGAGCCTGCCGGCTGGATCACGGCCAGACGTTTGTCGAGACCTTCCCACGCCTGTTTGCGCAGTTCCTCCACCTCGTCATCAGCGAATTTCGGCAGGATCGGCGCACGTTTATAGACCTTGAAGGCACAGCGTTTCGCGATCTCCACCGTGTTCTCGATGGCTTCGGGCAGATCGGCAAAAAGCGCGGCCATTTCCGACGGCGACTTGAAATAATGCTGCGGGGTCAGACGCCTGCGCGGCTCCACCTGATCGACATAGGCCCCCTCGGCGATACAGATCAGCGCATCATGCGCCTCATACATCTCGCTTTTCGGGAAATAGGCATCATTGGTCGCCACCAAAGGCAAACCCATCTCATAGGCCCATTCGACAAAGGGCCGCTCGGTCAGCCGCTCCGCATCCGTGTGGCTGCCGCCCTCGCCCGGATGGCGCTGCAACTCGACATAGAGCCGGTTCGGGTAGATCGCCTTGAACCGCTCCAGAAGGGCGCGGGCCTGATCGAAGTGATTCTCCAGAATCATCTTGCCCACCGGCCCCAGCGATCCGCCGGTGAGACAGATCAGCCCCTCGGAATATTGCTCCAGCTCGTCCACCGTCACCTGTGGCACACCGTCGTGCTTGTCCACATAGAGACAGGAGTTGAGCTTCATCAGGTTCTCGTAACCCGTCTCGCTCTGGGCCAGAAGCACCACCGGCGCAGGGCGTTTCTGGCGCTCTCCGGGGGCGGCCACATGATAGGCCACATCCACCTGACAGCCGATGATCGGCTGGATCCCTGCGGCCTTGGAATATTCGGAAAATTCCAACGCACAAAAGAGGTTGTTGGTATCCGTCACCGCCACGGCAGGCATGTCCATATCCTTCACCATGCCGCTCAATTTCTTGAGCCGCATCGCCCCTTCAAGAAGCGAGTATTCGGTGTGGACGCGAAGATGGATAAAAGTTGGACTGCTCATTTGCCGCCAAGCTAACGCAAGCCGGTCACGGAGGCCAAGGGCAAAACGTGTCTATTTCACGGCTCCGTTATAAACCGTCCCCGCGCCCGAATTTTGATCATAAGTGCAAAATTTGCGCAAGAACCTGTCACCATGCCGCGCAAATCCCTTGCAAAACGCCTGTCGGAGCGGTTTCCTAACAGGAACTCATTCGCGTTTTCCGCCGCATCGGGCGCGGGTTTGGAACAAGACAGCGGCAGGTCTGATATATGGAGATCACTTTTCGGCTGAACGGCGAGCTCATCACAGCCAGCGAAACACCGACGCGAACTCTGCTTGACTATTTACGCGAAACACGCGGCCTCACCGGCACAAAAGAGGGCTGCAACGAAGGGGATTGCGGAGCTTGCACCGTGATGGTGGAAGACGCGCAGGGCAAAAAGCCCCTGAACGCCTGCATCCTGTTCCTGCCCCAGCTTCACGGCAAATCCGTCACCACGGTCGAGGGTCTGTCCAAGGGCGACAGCCTGCATCCCGTGCAAAAGGCCATGATCGAAGAACACGGAAGCCAGTGCGGCTTTTGCACGCCGGGCATTGTCATGTCTCTGGCCACAGCACATGCCCGCGGCGAGACGGCGCATAAGGATGTTCTGGCCGGAAATCTCTGCCGCTGCACGGGCTACGCGCCCATCCTGCGTGCCGCGAAAAAGGTCGAGGATGCGCCTGTGCCCGAGGGGCTGGATCACATCCCCTTTGCCACCCCTGCCATTGTCGAGCGCCCCGAGACCACCGACGAGCTTGCCGCCATCTATGCGCTGCGTCCTGATGCGGTGCTGATTGCGGGGGCGACCGATGTCGGACTTTGGGTCACGAAACAGATGCGCGATCTGGGTGAGGTGATTTTCCTTGGCGGGATCGAGGATCTCAAAGGCATAACGGAAACTTCCGACGCATTCGAAATCGGTGCGATGACCCCGATTGCCGATCTGATCGCGACGTTCAAGCCTCATGCGCCCTCGCTTGCGGAGATGTATCGCCGCTTTGCCTCCACACAGGTCCGCGCGGCAGCCACGCTTGGCGGCAATATCGCCAACGGCTCTCCCATCGGTGACAGCCCGCCCCCGCTCATCGCCGCAGGTGCCACGCTGACGCTGCGCAAGGGTGAGGACCGGCGGAGCATCGCGCTGGAAGATTTCTTCATCACCTATGGCAAACAGGACCGCCAGACCTCCGAATTTGTCGAAAGCATCACCGTGCCGAAAGCAGGGCTTGAGAACCTCAAAGTCTACAAGCTCTCGAAACGCTTCGATCAGGACATTTCCGCCGTCTGCGGCGCGTTCAACATCACGGTCACGGACGGAACCATCACCGCCGCCCGCATCGCCTTTGGCGGCATGGCCGGCACGCCTGCACGCGCCAAGACCGTCGAGGCGGCGCTGACCGGCAAGCCGTGGACGCAGGAGACCATCGACGCAGCCCTGCCCGCCTTTGCCGAGGATTACACGCCCATGAGCGACATGCGGGCCTCGAACACCTACCGCCTCACCACCGCGCAAAACATGCTGCGGCGCTATTTTGCAGAGGATCAGGGCCTTGCCACATCGGTCCTTTCGGTCACGCAAACCGGAAAGGAGGACGCATAATGTCAGTCGGCTCCCCCCTTCCCCATGACGCGGCCAAGCTCCATGTCACCGGACAGGCGCGTTACATTGACGATATTCCGCTGCCTGCGGGCACGTTGCATCTGGCCTTTGGCCTGTCCACCATCGCCCATGGCGAGATCACCGCAATGGACCTCTCCGCCGTGCGGGCCGCACCGGGTGTGGTGCGGGTCTATACGGCAGAGGATTTCGGCGACCATGTGCCGGACTGTTCGCCCTCTCTGGGCGACGAGCCGCTTCTGACGTCTTCGGAGGTGCAGTTCATCGGCCAGCCGGTGTTCCTCGTCGTCGCCACCTCGCATCTGGCCGCGCGCAAGGCCGCCAAACTTGGCAAGATCGACTACAAGGAACGCCCCGCGATCCTCGACTATGACACCGCGATGGAGGCAGAAAGCCGTTTCGAAGAAGGCCCGCGCATCTATGGCTGTGGCGACGCGGCTCAGGCCATCGCCAAGGCCCCGCACAAGATCGAAGGCACCATCGAGATCGGCGGGCAGGAACATTTCTACCTCGAAGGTCAGGCCGCCGCCGCCGCCCCGCAGGAAGGCGGCGATATGGTCGTCTATTCCTCCACCCAGCACCCCTCCGAAATCCAGCACAAGGTCGCCCACGCGCTCCATGTGCCGATGCATGCGGTGCGTGTGGAAACCCGTCGCATGGGCGGCGGCTTTGGTGGCAAGGAGTCCCAAGGCAACTGGCTTGCCATCGCCTGCGCCATCGCGGCACGCGACACCGGCAAGCCCTGCAAAATGCGCTATGACCGCGACGATGACATGATCATCACCGGCAAGCGCCACGACTTCCGCATCTCCTACACCTGCGGCTTTGACGAGGACGGGCGCATTCTCGGCGTCGACTTCCTGCAACTGACCCGCGCGGGCTGGTCACTGGACCTGACCCTGCCCGTGGCCGACCGTGCCATGCTGCATGCGGACAATGCCTATTTCCTGCCGAACGCACGGATCGAAAGCCACCGGCTCAAGATGAACACCCAGTCCAACACCGCCTATCGCGGCTTTGGCGGGCCGCAAGGCGTTCTGGGCATCGAACGTGTCGTCGACCATATCGCGCACACGCTGGGCAAAGACCCTGTCGAAGTGCGCAGGCTCAACTATTACGACGAGATGGTCACCCCCACCGCAGGCGACGGACAGCCCGAAGACCATGTGCTCTCGCTTGACGGAGAGCCCACCTCCGAAGGCAGCGTCGAACATCTCGACCCGCACCCGCAACACGCGGGCGGCCAACTCACCCCGCGCGGCAAGCTCACCCCCTACGGGCAGGAGGTCGAGGACTTCATCCTGCACGGCATGACCGAAAAGCTCATGGAGACCGCTGACTATGCCGCGCGCAAAGAGGCCGTCGCACAGTGGAACGCCGAAAACCCGATCATCAAAAAGGGGCTCGGCGTCTCGCCCGTCAAATTCGGCATTTCCTTCACGCTGACCCACCTCAATCAGGCGGGGGCGCTGGTCCATATCTACAATGACGGTTCGATCCACCTGAACCACGGCGGCACGGAAATGGGGCAAGGTCTGTTCCAGAAGGTCGCCCAAGTCGCCGCCACGGAATTCGGTGTCTCGCTCGACAAGGTCAAGATCACCGCGACGGACACCGCCAAAGTGCCCAACACTTCGGCCACCGCCGCCTCTTCCGGCACCGATCTTAACGGTATGGCGGTGAAAAACGCCTGTGACCGCATCCGCACGCGACTTGAGGTCTTTATCCTCGAACGTTTTGGCGAAAGCGATGTGACATGGTCCGGCGGCAAGGTC
The DNA here is from genome assembly GCF_018860305.1 of Celeribacter halophilus. GTDB lineage: Bacteria > Pseudomonadota > Alphaproteobacteria > Rhodobacterales > Rhodobacteraceae > Celeribacter > Celeribacter halophilus_A. Next base: position 251,404 of record NZ_JAHKPE010000040.1, on the reverse strand, counting down.
CGCTTCGGCACACAGGAGATGAGCTTCGAGGAGCTGGTGAGCCTTGCCTATATGAACCGCGTCTCGCTTTCCGCGACAGGGTTCTACAAGACGCCAAAGATCGAATGGGACCGGATCAAGGGCAAAGGCCGCCCGTTTTTCTACTTCGCCCACGGCATCGCCATCACCGACGTGGCGCTCGACACGCTCACCGGCGAAAACCGCATCCTGCGCGCCGACATCCTGCATGACGCGGGGGCCTCGCTCAATCCGGCCATCGACAAAGGCCAGATCGAAGGCGGCTATGTGCAGGGTGCAGGCTGGCTCACCACCGAGGAACTGGTCTGGGACGACAAGGGGATGCTCAGGACCCACGCCCCCTCGACCTACAAAATCCCCGCCTGTTCCGACGCGCCCGAAGTGTTCAACGTGGATCTGTGGGACGGGCGCAACCGCGAAGAAACGATCTATCGATCCAAAGCCGTGGGCGAGCCGCCCTTCATGCTGGGCATCTCCGCCTTTCTCGCGCTCTCGGATGCCTGCGCCGCCTGTGGCCCGCATTATCCCGCGCTCAACGCCCCCGCCACGCCAGAGGAATGTCTCAACGCCATTGCGAGGGCACGCGGATGAGCTTTGACCGCGAAGCATTATGCGCGGCCATTGCAACACATGGCCGCGTCGCGCGTGTTGTTGTGGCAGAGGTCCAAGGCTCCGCCCCGCGCGAAGTCGGTGCCGCCATGCTGGTCTGGCAGACTAACAACGGACCGGCGCAATCCGGCACGATAGGCGGCGGCACTTTGGAATATGAGGCGGCCAGACACGCCTTCACCGCACCGCGCCTGCAACGCCTGCCGCTTGGCCCCGCAATGGGCCAGTGCTGCGGCGGGGCGGTGACGCTTCTGACCGAAGTGTTCGAAGATGCCGAGGATATTCCCGAGGACATTTTCGCCCGCGGTCCCGGCCCCATGCCTTTTGCTGTGAAAAAAGCTCTCACCGAAGCGCGGGCGCAGGGTGTGGTCACACCGAAACTCTATGGCGCGTGGATGGTCGAACCTGTCACCCGCGCCACGCGGCCGATCTGGGTCTGGGGCGCAGGCCATGTGGGGCGTGCCATCGTGACCACGCTTGCGCCGCTGCCCGAGCTTGCCATCACATGGGCGGACACCGCCGCCGCACGGTTTCCCGATCACATCCCCGATGGCGTCACCCGACTCGTGGCCGCCAGACCGGACACGCTCGTGCCCTACGCGCCACCAGAGGCCGAACACCTGATTCTCACCTATTCCCATGCGCTTGATCTGGAGCTGTGCCACCGCGTTCTGTCGCACGGATTCGCCTTTGCCGGCCTGATCGGGTCGCGCACGAAATGGGCGCGGTTCCGCAACAGGCTGCGCGATCTTGGTCACACAAATGCCCAAATCGACCGCATTTGCTGTCCAATTGGGCAACCTGACCTCGGGAAACACCCTCAGGCCATTGCGGTCGGGGTCGCTGCGCAAGTAATCTCGCGAAGAGAGATCACAGAATCCTACGGGGAACGGACAGGGTGACAGAACTTTTAAAAGTCGTGGGACTGACCCGCGAATATCCCGGCGTGCGCGCCAATGACGATGTCAGTTTTTCCATCGGCACGGGCGAGGTTCACGCGCTTTTAGGCGAAAACGGCGCCGGAAAATCCACCCTTGTCAAGATGATCTACGGGCTGGAAAAACCGGATGCGGGCTTTATGAAACTGCGTGGCGGCTCCTACACGCCCGCCAATCCACAGGCCGCCCGTGCCGCCGGTGTCGCCATGGTGTTCCAGCATTTTTCCCTGTTCGAAGCCTTGAACGTAGCAGAGAATGTCGCGCTCGGCATGGAGAACCCGCCGAAGATGCGTGAACTGGCGGCCTCTATCCGTCAGGTCTCCGAGAATTACGGCCTGCCCTTGGACCCCGACCGCATTGTGGGCGATCTGTCGGCGGGGGAGCGGCAACGGGTGGAGATCATCCGCTGTCTTTTGCAAGACCCGAAGCTTCTCATCATGGACGAGCCGACCTCGGTCCTGACGCCGCAAGAGGTCGAGATCCTGTTCAAGACCCTGCGCAAGCTGCAATCCGAGGGCACGTCGATCCTCTACATCTCCCACAAACTCGAAGAAATCCGTGCGCTGTGTGACGAGGCGACAATCCTGCGGCTGGGCAAGGTCGTGGGCGAATGTGATCCGAAAACCACCACCGCACGCGATATGGCGGAGATGATGGTGGGCCAGACGCTTCATGTCCCATCACGCGAAAGCAGCGAGGCGGGGGAGATGTTGCTGGAGGTCAAAGACCTTGATTTCGCGCCATCAAACCCGTTTGGCACGCGACTCAAGAAAGTCTCGCTCAAGCTGCGCGCGGGTGAGATTCTGGGCATCGGCGGCGTCGCGGGCAACGGGCAGGACGAATTGCTTTCCGTGCTGTCCGGCGAGGCACGCACCGACAAGGGCGCGATTGCCTTTGACGGGCAGGATGTCAGCGCCTTGGGACCGAATGCGCGGCGCAGGATCGGGCTTCTGACCGCCCCCGAAGAACGTCTCGGCCATGCCGCAGCCCCCAACATGAGCCTGACGGAGAACGCCGCGCTGACCGCGACGATCCGCAAAAAGCTCAGCAAGAACAACTTCCTGAACTGGAAAAAAACCGAAAGCTTTGCCCGCGAGGTCATCAAGGCCTTTGACGTGCGCACCCCCGGTCCCGCCTCTGCGGCGCGCTCGCTGTCGGGCGGCAATTTGCAGAAATTCGTGATTGGCCGCGAGGTGTTGCAAGACCCGAAGGTCTTTGTGGTCAACCAGCCGACATGGGGCGTCGATGCCTCCGCCGCCGCCGACATCCGGCAGGCTCTGCTCGATCTGGCCGCAGGCGGTGCGGGCGTCATCGTGATTTCGCAAGACCTCGATGAACTGATGGAAATTTCCGACCATTTCGCCGCTCTGAACGAAGGCACCCTGACCGCGCCCCGCAAGGCCAAGGGGCTGACCGTCGACGAGATCGGCCTGATGATGGGCGGCGCGCACGATCTGGAGGCCGCACAATGATCACCTTTGTCAAACGACCGCAGCCTTCGAAATTCTGGACCATCGCCACGCCGGTTCTGGCGGTGCTCCTGACCATGATATTGGGCGGGCTGCTGTTTGCCGCTATGGGCAAGGATCCGGTCGTCGCCATTCGCACGATCTTTTGGGACCCGCTGTTCAACGACCAGTTTGCTGCCTATTCGCGGCCCCAGTTGCTTGTGAAAGCCGCGCCTCTGATCCTGATCGCCATCGGCCTGTCGCTGGGCTTCAAGGCGGGCATCTGGAACATCGGCGCCGAAGGGCAATATATCATCGGCGCACTCACAGGGGCCTCTGTCGGGCTGGCGTTCTACCCGCTTGATGCGTGGTGGATTTTCCCGCTGATGGTGATTGCGGGGGCTTTCGGCGGTTTTCTCTGGGCGATGATACCGGCCATCCTCAAGACGCGGTTCAACACCAATGAAATCCTCGTCTCGCTCATGCTGGTCTATGTGGCCGAACAGATCCTCGCCTCCGCCGCCCTCGGGTTTCTGCGCAACCCCGAAGGCAACGGCTTTCCCGGATCGCGCAACCTGAGCCAGATCCCCGCCATGTCGAACCCAGAGCTGATCTCCGGCACAGGCGCGCATTGGGGCGTGGTTGCCGCCTTCGCCGCCGTGGTCGCCGCCTATGTGCTGATCAACAAACACATGCTCGGCTTTCAAATCCGGCTGACGGGCGAAAGCCCCCGCGCCGCGCGGTTTGCAGGCGTCAAGGACAGGCTGCTCGTCGTCTTCTGCCTCGGCACCGCCGGCGCGCTGGCAGGGCTGGCCGGTCTGTTCGAGGTCACAGGCCCCGCAGGCCAGATCTCCATCGACTTCGGCGCGGGCTACGGCTTCACCGCCATCATCGTCGCCTTTCTCGGTCGCCTGCATCCGGTGGGCATCCTGCTCGCGGGCCTGCTGCTGGCGCTCACCTTCATCGGCGGGGAACTTGCACAGTTCATGCTCGGCCTGCCCTCCGCGGCCATTCAGGTCTTTCAGGGGATGCTGCTGATGATCCTTCTGGCGATGGATATTCTCGTCAACTACCGTGTGATGATCGCCAACAAGGAGGCCGCGTGATGGATTTCGGAGGCATCAACCCAGTCATTCTTCTGGCCTCGCTCATGGTCGCCTCGACACCAATCCTTCTGGCCGCTCTGGGCGAGATGGTGACGGAGAAATCCGGCGTGTTGAACCTCGGCGTCGAAGGCATGATGATCACCGGCGCGGTCTGCGGCTTTATCGCAGCGGTCGAAACCGGCTCGCCCACAATGGGCTTTGTCGCCGCAGCCATCGGCGGCATGGCGCTCTCCATGCTCTTTGGCCTGCTGACACAGGTTTTCCTCACCACACAAGTGCCCGCAGGGCTGGCGCTCACACTGATGGGAACCGGTCTGGCCTCCCTGCTCGGGCAGAACTACGTCGGGATCAAACCGCCCTCGCTGCCCGATCTGCATGTGCCGCTCTTGCAGGACATCCCCTTCATCGGCCCCGTCGTGTTCCAACATGACGCCGTGGTCTATCTCAGCCTCTTTGCCGTGGTCGCTGTCTGGACCTTTCTCAAATACACCCGCGCCGGTCTGGTCCTGCGCGCGGTCGGGGAAAACCACGCCGCCGCCCATGCGCTCGGCTACAAGGTCAAGCTGGTGCGCTTTGCCGCCATCGGCTTTGGCGGCGCGATGGCCGGACTGGGCGGGGCCTACATCAGCCTCGTGCGCGTGCCGCAATGGACCGACGGGATCACCGCAGGCATCGGCTGGATCGCTCTGGCGATTGTCGTCTTTGCCTCATGGCGCGCAGGTCGCGTGTTGATCGGGGCCTATCTCTTTGGCGGCATCACCGTGCTGCAACTCAACCTTCAGGCGGCAGGCGCGAAAGTGCCCGTGGAGCTTCTCTCCATGTCGCCGTTCCTTGCGACCATTGTGGTCCTTGTCGTCATTTCCGCCCGCCGTCATGGTGGCACCAACGCCCCCGCGATGCTCGGGCGGATTTTTCACACCTCGTGAGGTTCACGAGGAATTTGTTTCAAAAGGGGAGACTATCCATGAAACGTAGAACTCTGCTGACTGCTGCTGCGGCGGCCTCTGCACTGACCCTTGGCCTTGGCGCACCCGCCTTTGCCCAAGACCCGACCAAAGTCGGCTTTATCTATGTCGGTCCTGTCGGTGACGGTGGCTGGACCTATGAGCATGACCAAGCCCGCCTCAAAGTCGAAGAACATTTCGGCGACAAGGTCGAAACCGTGTTCCAGGAAAGCGTGCCCGAAGGCGCAGATGCCGAACGTGCGATCACGCAGATGGCGCTCTCCGGTGCCGATCTGATCTTCACCACCTCTTTCGGCTACATGGACCCGACCATCAACGTCGCGGCCAAATTCCCGAATGTGAAATTCGAACATGCCACCGGCTATAAAACTGCCGACAACGTGGGTGTCTATTCCGCACGTTTCTACGAAGGTCGCGCCGTTCAGGGCACCATCGCAGGCATGATGACCAAGACCAACAAGGTCGGTTACATCGGCTCCTTCCCGATCCCCGAAGTGATCCGCGGCATCAACTCCGCCTATCTCCACGCCAAGAAGGTGAACCCTGACGTCGAGTTCTCCGTGGTCTGGGCCTACACTTGGTTCGATCCGGCGAAAGAGGCCGATGCCGCTCAGGCGCTCATTGACCAAGGTGCCGATGTGATCCTGCAACACACCGACTCCACCGCGCCGCATGCCGCCGCACAGAAGGCGGGCAATGTCATCACATTCGGTCAGGCCTCCGACATGTCGGAATATGCACCGATGCCGCGCGTGTCTTCGATCATCGACAACTGGGCGCCCTACTACATCGAGCGCATTCAGGCGGTCATGGACGGCACTTGGGAAAGTGACAACACATGGGACGGCATCGGGCCGGGCATGGTTGGCATCGGCGAGATTTCCGACGCGGTTCCCGAAGACGTGAAAGCCGCCGCTCTGGAGATCAAGGACAAGATTGCCTCCGGCGAATATCACCCGTTCACAGGTCCGATCAACAAGCAGGACGGCACGCCTTGGCTGGCCGAAGGCGAAGTGGCCGATGATGGCACGCTTGCGGGCATGAACTTCTATGTCGAAGGTCTGACCGGCGAGATTCCGCAGTAAGCGGCAAGCCTGTCGCGGCCCGACAAGGGTCCGACACCTATCCGACGCAAGTCCGACACCCGATTGGGGCCCGTTTTCGTGACGGGCCCTTTTCCTTTTTGATCTTCGTTTTCCTAAATATTTTCAAAATCGAATATGTTTGATGCCGATCAAAGTCCGCCCTTTCTGCATATGCGAAAAGCGCCCCATGTAAGACACGCGAACAAGGAGTTTCTCATGTCCTGGGTTGAAAAAAACGAAGACATGCGCAATGCGCTGCGCGCCCTGAATAAAGCCAACAAGAACATTCCGGCGGGCTTCGGAGCCATGTCGAAAGCCGCGCTGGAAGGCGATGCGCTGGACCATAAAACCAAGGAATTGCTGGCGCTTGCCATGGCCGTTTCGGTGCGTTGCGAACCCTGTGTCGGCTTTCACGTCGAAGCCCTGATGAAACACGGCGGCACCCGCGAAGAACTGGCCGAAATGCTGGCCATGAATGTGCAGATGGGCGGCGGCCCCGTGCTGATGTATGCGGCAAAAGCGCTGGAATGTTGGGACGAACTGGCCGCGCTCAAAGACAAGAGCTAAGACTGGAAACATTTTTGAAAAGGCGGCCCTCTGGAGGTCGCCTTTTATATTTTATCTATCTGTTTCTGTTAGTTATATGCGTCACATCCAGCTTGCGCCACGCGACTTCTGCGCGGACCGGAAGCCATATCCCTGATCTCCTTGTCGCTCTGCCCCACAGTTTGTAGTCTGCGCGCAATCAGAGGCTCACGAGAGCCGGAACGGAGAAGCAAAGATGAAAATCTGTCGGACCAAACAAGAGATACGGGACACGGTGAAAGCCTTTCGCAGCGCCGGAGAAAGCGTCGGTCTCGTTCCCACAATGGGCTTTTTGCATGACGGCCATCTGACGCTGGTGCGCACGGCACAAAACCGGACCGACCGTGTCATCGTGTCGATTTTCGTCAACCCGACGCAATTCGGAGAAGCCGCCGATCTCGACGCCTACCCGCGCGACGAGGCCCGCGACTTTGCACTTCTGGAGGCCGAAGGGGTCGACGCGGTCTTCTGTCCCACTGTCGACGAAATGTATCACCCCGACAAACAGACCACTGTGCTGACCGAAGAGCTGGACAAAACCCTCATGGGCGCCCTCCGTCCCGGCCACTTCAAAGGCGTCTGCACCGTGGTAACAAAACTCTTCAACATCACCACCCCCAACCAAGCATTTTTTGGTGAAAAGGACTACCAACAGCTTCAAGTCATCAAAACCATGGTCCGCGACCTCGACATGCCCGTCGAGATCACAGGGGTGCCGACCGTGCGCGATGTTGACGGGCTCGCCATGTCCTCGCGCAACGTGCGCCTCTCCGCCGAAGACCGGAAGGCGGCGCGTATCCTCAACAAAGCACTGGCCTATGCCGATTACGAAGTCTCCGACGGGCGCAACGCACAGGATCTCGAAGAGGAAATTCGTGCCTTCATCGCCCGCGAACCCCGCACCCAGATCAAAAGCATCGATGTCCGCGACGCAACGACACTGCAAGAGGTCGAGGGCAAAATCACCCGTCCTGTGGTAATCCTTCTCGCCGCCCGCTTCGGGGATGTGCTATTGATCGACCAAAGGGTGGCACATCCGGCCTAAAGCCCTGAAGGAGGAGGAGGAAAAATCATGTCTACACAAACCGAAACCATTCGACGCGTCACCGTCCCGCAAATCCGCGCCCGCAAAGGCGGTGATCCGATTGTCTCGCTCACCGCCTATCACGCCCATACCGCTGCAATTGCCGAGAAATACTGCGATTTCCTGCTGGTCGGCGATAGTCTCGGCATGGTGATGCACGGGATGGAAAGCACGGTCGGCGTGTCTCTGGACCTGATGATCATGCATGGCAAAGCAGTGGTGCGCGGCACCAAACGCGCGCTGGTCGTCGTGGACATGCCCTTCGGTTCCTATGAGGAAAGCCCCGCACAAGCCTTTCGCAATGCCGCGAAAATCATGAAGGAAACCCAGTGCCAAGCCGTCAAGCTCGAAGGCGGCGCGCGCATGGCGGAGACGATCAAATTCCTCTCCGAACGCGGCATTCCGGTGATGGCCCATATCGGACTGACACCGCAAAGCACCAACATCATGGGGGGCTTCAAAACCCAAGGCCGCGACGAGGATGACTGGCAATTCCATATCGACGACGCCAAAGCCGTAGCCGAAGCTGGCGCGTTTGCCCTAGTCGTCGAAGGTGTGGTCGAACCGCTGGCCGACAAGATCACCAAAGCTGTGGAGATTCCGACCATTGGCATCGGCGCGTCAAAAACCTGCGACGGTCAGATTCTGGTGATGGAAGACATGCTGGGCCTGAACGACTGGGTGCCTAAATTCGTCAAGAAATTCGGCGCTGTCGGGGCCGCCATCGAAGATGCCATTGCGGACTATGCCGAAGACGTCAAATCCCGCGCCTTCCCGACACCTGAGAATGTCTATAAAAACAAATAAACGAGGCGCCTACGGGCGCCTTTTTTGAGTATTTGCGGCACAAAGGAGAGGCGCGAATTGCGCCCTGACCGCCGGTACATTGCGCTGTGACGTCTCCGGAAGGGGTTTGACCCCACGGGTCAGGGCGTCTCCTTCGTGCGCGGCCATCGGCTCTCCAGCCTGTTCCGCAGAACAAGCCTATCCCGAACCGGTTAACTTAAGCCTAACGGCGGTTTCCTTTGTGCCGGAAATACTCATATTTTCCAGATATCCGCATGCAGAGGCCCCCTCTCCAAGCAGGCATCAAGGTCAAAACGCGCCCAACATGAGGGCGCGTTCTGATGTTGCTCACATATCAGAGCTTGTCGATAAACTCATTCACGGCCTTGCGCGCTTCTTCTTTGGACTTGCCATAGCGCTGTTGCAATTTGCCTTCGAGTTGCTCGCGGTTGCCTTCAGCTTCGGCGAGGTCATCCTCGGTCAAATCGCCCCATTCCTCACGAACGCGGCCTTTCATTTCTTTCCATTTACCTTCGAACTGGTCCCGATTCATTTGAGAACCTCCTTTTTCAGTGTCTGAGAAAGAAACGCCCCAAAGGCAGAAAAGGTTCCAAGCCTGTCCGCCGCGCGCTCAAAGCATTGCTGGCACAACCATGTCAGGCGGGCGGTGTCCGTCGGCAAAGGTGCGGATGTTGAGCATCACTTTCTCGCCCATCTCGACACGTCCTTCCACCGTTGCCGAACCCATATGCGGCAGGAGCACCACATTGGGCAGTTCACGTAGGCGCGGGTTGATCTGATGTCCGCGTTCGAACACATCCAGTCCCGCCCCGCCGATCTCGCCCGCACGCAGACCGCGCGTCAGGGCGTTCTCGTCAATCACCTCACCGCGAGAGGTGTTCACGATCACGGATGTCGGTTTCATCAGTTTCAAACGCCGCGCGTTGATCTGGTGAAATGTGGACGGCGTATGCGGACAATGAATCGACAGGACATCAATGCGTGAGAGCATCTGGTCGAGGCTGTCCCACCATGTCGCCTCAAGATCCGCTTCGATCTCGGTGCGCAAGCGGCGGCGGTTGTGATAGTGCACTGACATACCAAAGGCGCGGGCGCGGCGCGCTACCGCCTGACCGATCCGCCCCATCCCGAGAATGCCGAGCCGCTTGCCCGTCAGGCGCATGCCCATAAATGCGGTCGGGGCCCACCCCTCCCAAACACCGGATTGCATCGCCACCTGCCCTTCGGGAATTCGCCGCGTGACCGCCAGCATGAGCGCCATTGCCATATCGGCGGTGTCTTCGGTCACAACGCCGGGAGTGTTGGACACCAGAATCCCGCGGTTCTGCGCGGTGAGGACATCGATATGATCCACACCTGCGCCATAGTTCGCGATCAGTTTGAGCCGCTCTCCCGCCTGCCCCAACATGCCCGCATCGATCCGGTCGGTAATGCACGGGACCAGAACATCCGCCCGTTGCATCGCCGTGACGAGGGCCTCCCGATCCATCTTCTCGTCTGTCGGATTGAGTTCGACATCAAAGAGTTCTTTCATTCGGGTTTCGACCTGCTCCGGCAACGCGCGTGTCACCACGACTTTGAGACGTTCTCTCATAATAGCCGTAACCTCCCTCTTTATTTTTCCCCCCTATACTGGCAAACTCCATTGCATCCCGGCAAGGCGTAAAGGATAAGAACCGGAGCACAAACAACCATCGCCACGCAGAGAATGATCACACAAGGTGTCGGCGGTGAGAGGCCAGTGAGCAGATTAGAGAGCGTTATGGTAAACAGCGGTCGATTTTCCGGCATGCAAGGCCTGTTCAGGGCCGTTTTGCTATGCCTTCTTGTCGCCATTCCCGCCGGTGTCTCCGCAGAGGGTCCGAAGCGCGGTGCGGTCACCAACCTGCCGCTGCCCCGATTTGTCTCATTGAAAAGCGACAAGGCCAATGTCCGGCGCGGGCCGTCCCTGTCGCATCGTATCGACTGGGTCTTTGTCCGCCGCGGCTACCCGCTTGAAGTCATCGCGGAATATGGCCACTGGCGTCGCGTTCGTGATGTTGAAGGCGCAACAGGATGGCTGCATTACTCGCTGATAACTGGCGCCCGCACCGCGTTGGTCACAGCAGAGAATGTCGATCTGTTTTCCCGTCCCGACCCCGCCTCACGTCTCAACGCCCAAGCCGAGAAGAACGTGATTCTGCGGTTGCTTGAATGCAATGTGTCCTGGTGCAAGGTCACGGCGGACGGACAAAAGGGGTGGGTGTTGAAAGACGGGCTATGGGGAGTGCGCCCGGATGAAGTTCTGGAGTAAGTCCCGATGGATCAGATCAAATCCCCTCTCGCGGCCCGCAACATTCCGGCCGGCCTGAAATCCTGTGTCATTCACGGTTATGGCAGCTGGCACGAGTCCATCGCCCAAGGCCAACATGACTTTTTCACCAAACTGCTTCCCAAGCTCGAAGAAAAGGGCTTTGCGACCTATCTGGTCGAAGGCGGCTCCCGAACGGGTCGTGCGCTTTTGAATGCCGATCATTTCCACATCATCGTCGGTGGACCGGCCATGTACGGCCCGACCATCCTGCATGCCTGCCCCTCCTACATCTGGGGTTTCTGGTATTTCGACGAATTGGGATACGGGCACAACAGTTCGCTGCGGTTTGCCCGTTACCATTCCGATCCCGACATGCGCGAGGCGGCCGAGTATTTTTTCAACGGCGTGACCAGCTATATGTTGCAGGAAAACATCTCGAAGTTCGCACAAGAGCCGCGCTTGGAAGCGCCTTTGCCGCCGTCTTCCGCGACCATCCTGTGTCAGCCTGCGGAAATCGGCAAGCCCGGCACGCGATACCTGAGCCTTGAGCAGATCATCCCTGAGGCCGCGCGCTACGACAGCGACGCACCTGTCTATGTCAAACCCCATCCGCATCAAAGCAAACAGGGTCGGCGGCGCATCCTCGGGATTTGCGAGGACTACCCGAATGTCAAACTTACGGATGCCTCCATCCACGACCTGATTGCCGCCGCCCGCGTGGTCATCACCCAGAATTCTTCGGCCGGATTCGAAGCCCTGATGCAGAAAAAACCTGTCATCACCTGTGGCAAGACCGATTACTGGCACGCCACCCTCACCGCACGCACGGTCGGGGATCTCAAAACCGCGATCGAGTTCGGCCCGCAGACCATGGGAGAATTCGATTATGAAGGCTATTTTCACTGGTTTCTTGAGCGTCAGTGCCTTGAAACCGCCAAGGATAATTTTGTCGCCCGCGCATGGTCACGCATCTGCGACAAGCTGATGCTGGACTAAGCACCGCATTTCGGGGCATGACAAACCATGCAGGACAAACACCTGAACATCTCGGCAGGGGTCGCCTCTGTCAGCGTTGCGACGCTTTTGGTGATCGCAAAAATCTGGGCGCTGAGCGTGACCGGTTCTCTGTCGATTGCCGCCTCTCTGGCCGACAGTGCGCTTGACCTGCTCATTGCCTGCGCCGGATTGCTGGCGATCTATTACGCCGCGCGACCACCGGACAAGGACCACACCTTTGGCCACACCTCCGCCGAAGACCTCGCGGCACTTGCACAATCCGTCTTCATCCTGATCTCTGCCGCTGTCATTGCCGTCACAGCCGTCCGGCGCTTACTGGCCACCACCCCGCACCAGATGACAGCCGAAGGTGCGGGCGTCGCGGTGATGCTGCTATCCATCGCAGCCACCATCGCGCTGGTGCTCTGGCAACGCTATGTCGCCCGCAAAACCGGCTCGAAAGTGGTCTCCGCCGACAGCCTGCACTATCTGGGCGATCTCATCCCAAATATCGGCGCGATTTGTGCGCTTCTGGCCTCGTCCCTGCTCGGGTTTCAACATCTCGACAGTATCGTTGCCTTGGTCGCAGCGGCCCTTCTGGTGTTGGGGGCACTGAATATCGGCAAATCCGCATGGGATGCGCTGATGGATCGCGCGGCTCCGCCCGATATGATCGCCGCCATTGAAACCATGGCGCAGGAAATGCCCGGCATCTATGCCTATCACGATCTGAAAACGCGGATGGCCGGATCGAAACCCTTTGTGAACATCCATATTGAAGTGGACGGAGATCAGACCTTGCGCGAGGCGCATGCAATTTCCGCCGATCTCAAACGTCAGATTCTGGCCGCCTATCCGAATGCCGATGTGATTGTGCATAAAGATGTAGCGCACGAGGCGGATAAACCGCCTCGCGATTGAGTGTTTTTACAGCATGAAAACGCGACCTCACTCCGCCGCCAAAAGCCCCCGCCCCTTGAGCAGCGCCTCAACACCGGGCATCCGGCCACGGAACGCCGTGTAGAGCGCCTCGGCATCTTCAGAGCCGCCCTTCGAGAGGATGTTGTCCTCAAGGCGTTTTGCCATAGCCGGATCGAAAGGCGAGGTTTCCTCGAAAGCCTCGAAGGCATCCGCATCCATCACTTCCGACCACATGTAACTGTAATAGCCCGAGCTATACCCGTCGCCGGAGAAGATATGCGCGAAATGTGGTGTGGCGTGGCGCATGGTGATCGCCTTCGGCATACCGATTTTCGCCAGTATCTCAGCCTGCGCCTTCATCGGGTCTTTCGGGGCAGGACCGTCGTGAAACTCCAGATCGACAAGCGCAGAGGCCACATATTCCACCGTCGCAAACCCCTGATCATAGGTCTGGGCCGCGAGCAGACGCTCCAGCATATCGCGCGGCATCGGTGCGCCGGTCCCGGCATGTGTCGCGAATTCTTCAAGCACTTCGGGCACTTCGAGCCAGTGTTCATAAAGCTGGCTGGGCAATTCGACAAAATCCCGCGCCACAGACGTGCCGGAGATCGTGTCATAGGTCACGTCGGAGAGCATCTGGTGCAGCGCATGGCCGAACTCGTGGAACAAGGTGCGCGCATCATCATAGGATAGCAAAGCGGCCTCACCTTTCGGTGGTTTGGCAAAATTGCACACATTGAGCACAATCGGGCGGATGTCGCCTTCGAGCTTTTGCTGGCTGCGCATGGCCGTGCACCACGCGCCGGAGCGTTTGGACCCGCGTGCGAAATAGTCCCCGATGAACACGGCCATATGCTTGCCATTGCGCGTCACGTTCCATGCCCGAGCATCAGGATGATAGGTGGTGACATCAAGCGGTTCGAACTCAAGCCCGAACAGGCGGTTGGCACAGGTAAATGCAGCCTCGATCATACGGTCGAGTTGCAGATAGGGCTTCAACTCCGCTTCATCGAGATCGTGTTCGGCCTTGCGCCGTTTTTCGGAATAGTAGCGCCAGTCCCAAGGTGCCAGATCCCCGTTCACACCGTCCTCGGCCATCATCTTGGACAGAATCGCGGCATCGCGCTCCGCCGCCTCTTTTGCAGGTGCCCAGACCCGCATCAAGAGATCGCGCACATGTTCCGGCGTTTTGGCCATCTCGGTTTCGAGCTTATAGGCCGCAAAGTTTTCATAGCCCAAGAGCCTGGCCCGTTCCTCGCGCAATTCGAGAATTTCGCGCGCAATCTCGCGGTTGTCATTGGCATTGCCATTCTCGCCTCGCGCCGCCCATGCGCGAAAAGCCTTTTCCCGCAAATCGCGGCGAGGGGAGAATTGCAGAAACGGCGTGATCAGAGAGCGCGACAGCGTGACCACCGGCCCCTTCGCGCCTTTTTCCTCACCTGCCGAACGCGCGGCATCAACCACGAACTGCGGCAGGCCTTCGAGATCATCCTCCGAAAGCTCCATGAACCATTCCCGCTCGTCAGCCAAAAGGTTCTGACTGAACTGGGTACCAAGCGTGGCAAGGCGCGATTTGATCTCCGCCATGCGGTCCTTGTCCGCACCTTCGAGCTTTGCCCCCGAGCGCACAAAGGAACGGCGGGTGAGCATGAGAACACGCTGCTGCTCGTCTGTGAGGTCAAGGTTTTCACGCTCCTGCCATAACGTCTCGATCCGCTGGAACAGCGCCGCGTTGGCGGTGATTTCGGAACTGTAGGCAGAGAGCATCGGGGAAAACTCCCGCATCAGGGCGTCCCGCGTGTCATTCGTATCCGCGCCCGCCATGCCGTAAAAGGCTCCCAGAACCTTCGACAGGGTCGCATCGGCTTTCTCCAGCGATTCAATCGTATTGGCAAATGTCGGCGCTTCCGGATTGTCCGCAATCGCCTTGATCGCGGCGCGGCCCTCGGACAGGGCGGCCTCCACGGCAGGCTTTACATCCTCATCCTTCAGATCGGCAAAAGGCGGCAAATTGAATTCGGTCGTCCACTCGGCGAGATAGGGATTGGTCATAGGGATCTCCTTTGCCCAAAAACTATGCCTCCGCATCGACAAGTAAAAGGGCTAAAGCCCGTCACATTTGATTTGTGACACGCATTGAGAGGGAAGTGCGACAAGATCAACCTGTTGCACGGTTCTTTGCGCAAACCCATCGCTCAGGTTTTGCGATTAACGCTTTTGCCGCCGCAAATCGGGCAGTCCGGTCGTTTCTTCACTGTGATGCTGCGGGTCTCGGCATAGAGCGCATCATGAATGACGAGTCGCCCCTTGAGCCCCTGCCCCGCGTCCGTGATTTCTTTCACCGCTTCCATCGCCATCATCGTGCCCAAAATCCCCGGCAAGGGGGCCGCCACACCTGCTTCGGCGCAACTGGGAACCATGCCTTCGGCAGGGCGCTCGGGGAACACACATTGATAGCACGGGCCATTTTCATGGGATTTATATGTGCTGATTTGACCTTCCCATTGCGTAATCGCGGCTGCGACCAGCGGCTTGCCGTGGATCACACATGCGCGATTGGCCAGATAACGCGTGTCGAAATTATCCGTCCCGTCGAGCACAAGATCATATTCAGCCACCAGATCGATAGAGCTTTCGTCAAACGCGCGATGATAGGGGCGCACCTCAATGAACGGGTTCTGCGCCTTAATCGCCTCGGCGGCGGAAAACACCTTGGGCACACCGATCCGGTCGTCCGTGTGGATCACCTGACGTTGCAGGTTCGAAGACTCCACCACATCCGGATCAATCACCCCGATTACCCCGACCCCCGAAGCCGCAAGATATTGCAGCACAGGCGCGCCAAGTCCTCCGGCCCCGATCACCAAGACCTTGGCGTCTTTGAGCTTTTTCTGCCCCGGCCCGCCGATCTCCCGCAACAGGATATGCCGCATGTAGCGATCCAGTTCGGCGGGACGAAACGCGCCTTCCTGCGCCGGAGGCTCAACCACCTTCGCCTTGCGCCGCAGACGAGCAAGCCCTGCCCGATAGACAAGAACAATCAGCGCGGCAACACCGATCAGCAGCCATTCGCCCAAACTCCCGCCAAGGCTTGCCCGCAGCGCATGTCCCTCCGGCAGCACGGCAATGGTCAGAAGCACAGCAAGGTAAAGCACACCGATCATCGCCCAACGCGCCCGTTTGGGTGCGCCGGTCAGCCAACCGATGCCCCAAAGCACTGCCGCAATGATCAGAAAATAACTCATTTCCGTCCGGTCGAGCCAAAGCCCCCGGCACCGCGCGCGGTGTCCGTAAGGCTCTCCACCACCGAATATACCCCTTGCACCACAGGCGCGATGATCATCTGGCCGATGCGCTCGCCATGCGTGACATGAAACGGCTCCTGACCATGGTTGATCAGAATAATGCCCACCGGCCCGCGGTAATCGGCGTCAATCGTTCCCGGCGTATTGACCAAAGAAATCCCGTGTTTGAGCGCAAGACCGGAACGCGGTCGCACCTGCACCTCGTAGCCTGCGGGAATTTCCATCGCAAACCCCGTCGGGATCAGCGCCCGCGCGCCCGGCTCAAGGGTAACCCCTTCCGCACGCATCTCCGGCGGGAAATTCGCCCGCACATCGCCGCCCGCGGAATGGGCCGTTTCATAGGACGGCAGTTTGATCTCGGTGTCAGCCCCGTCGAGCCATTGAATTTTGATCTCTACGCTCATGTCTCTTCCATATTCTTGTCAAAGCGGGGCTTTCTGATGGCCCAAATACTCATTTCTTCGCCAGATAATCCACGATCCGGTGCGCCAACTGTTGTGCCACTTCATCTTTGCCCATGCGCGGCCACTCCTCCGCGCCGCGTTCTGAAATCAAGGTCACAGCATTCTCTGTGCCGCCCATGATTCCGGTGCTCGGAGACACATCATTGGCCACAATCCAGTCGCAACCCTTACGCGCACGCTTTGCCGTGGCATGGGCGATCACGTCATCCGTCTCCGCTGCAAACCCAACGACAAGACGCGGACGCCCCTCTGACATCTGGCTCACCCCTGCCAGAATGTCGGGGTTTTCAGAAAATTCCAGCACCGGCAGCTTGCCTTGTTGTTTCTTGATCTTCGACCCGCTTTGCGAGGCCACGCGCCAATCGGCCACAGCGGCGGCAAAGACAGCCACATCAGCGGGCAAAGCCTTCTCGACAGCGGCTTGCATTTCGCGGGCGGTTTGCACAGAGATCACCCGCACACCGGAGGGGGCGGGCACATCGGCCGGACCGGTGACAAAGCTCACATCCGCACCCAGATCCCGCAGGGCCACGGCAATCGCAGTCCCCTGCGCACCGGACGACCGATTGGCAATATAGCGCACGGGATCAATCGGCTCGTGTGTCGGGCCGGATGTGACCACGATATGCTTGCCCTTCAAAGGCCCGTCGGTGAGTGCGCGGCGGATGGCGGCAATGATATCAGGCGTTTCGGCCAAACGCCCCGGCCCGAACTCGCCGCAAGCCATACTGCCCTCATCGGGGCCGACGAAAAGCACGCCATCTTTTTTGAGAGTCGCCACATTGCGCTGACAGGCGGGGTGTTGCCACATTCTGACATTCATCGCGGGCGCAACAAGGACCGGTGTATCAGTGGCCATCAACAAGGTGGATGCTAGATCATTGGCCAGCCCGCCCGCCATCTTGCCCAGAAGATCGGCGGTGGCAGGGGACACAACGACCAGATCAGCGGCGCGGGACAGTTCGATGTGCCCCATCTCCGCCTCATCCGTCAGATTGAAGAGGTCACGATACACTTTCTCGGCGGACAGGGCCGACACAGACAAAGGCGTCACGAATTCTTCGGCGGCTTTGGTCAGGACCGGCACGACACGCACACCCTCTTCACGCAGCCGACGGATCAGATCGAGCGATTTGAACGCCGCGATGCCGCCTCCGATAATCAGCAGAATGGATTTTCCGTTCAGCATGTCCGCTCTCCCTGGCTCTCGCGCCTGTCCACAAGGATCGGTTTAAGCCAAGGCGCAGGGCGAAACAATGGCCGGATCAGTCCGTGGCCGCTTTGGCAAAACCCGCACAGGGATCGCCGCGCTCTGCGGCATCGGTCACAAGCCAGACATCATAGGGCGGGACCTCATCGGGCGGGGCTTCCAACTGGCCGACAGAGAGAACCGTCACATCAGGTGCGGCCTGTGCGAGCACTGCGGGCATCCCCCAATCGCTGCGGGCATGGCCATTGCCCGCGATGACGACGACAGGGCCACCGGTTTCCTCCAGGGCTTGCAACGCCACTCTTGAAAAGGCCGCATCGCGCAGCCTTTGTGCCTCGACCATCCCCGCCATCATCTCAAGCGGCATGGCTTCGCAATGCGCTTCGAACTGCATCTGTGCGCGGTCTTCTTGCATCTCTTCAGGCAGTGGTGTGGTCAAGCCATAGCGATCCGCCTCAGCGCCAAACACATCCGCCGCCCCCTCGGAGAACGCGCGCCGCACCTCGTCACGCGAGAGAGCCGCGCCATAGACCGGCGCCGTGCTAGCCGCAAAAATCGGCGCATACATCGAGAAATCCGGCCAGCCAGAGTTGTCCCAGTCCAACACCTCGGCCAAAGCCGCCGCATCCGTGCGCAAATCCGGCGTCACCTTCGCCGCCTGCTCCGGTGTCAGCATCTCGAACACCAGCGCGGCAGGAGCAAGCGTCTCTACCGCACGGGCCTGATGCGCGTGCTGGATCGGGTTGTCATGGGTTTCCCCCAGAATAACCACATCTGCCGGTGGCAGCGTGGCAAACGCATCCGGCGTAATCTGGTCCGAAAAAGCGGGGCCAGCGGCCAGAAGGGCCGCAAGTGCAAAGCTGTAGTTCATGCAAAGAACTGCTGCACATCCCCGCCGTTGGTTTCAAGAGATATCCGCATTTTTTGCAAAGCGGCGGCTTCGAGTTGCCGCACCCGTTCTTTCGACAGCGACAACTCGTCACCAAGGCTCTCCAGCGTGCGCGGCTCGTCCGTGAGCTTGCGCGACTTCACGATAAACCGCTCCCGCTCGCTCAGATGATCCATCGCTTCGAAAATCCATGTTTTGAGCTGTGCCTGATCATGGGCTTCGCCCACCATCTCCGCCGTGGTTGCACCCTCATCGGCCAGCGTGTCGATCCATTCACGCCCTTCATCCTCACCGGATTGCTGGGCATTGAGCGAAAAGTCCGAACCGGAAAGACGCCCGTCCATCACTTCGACATCCCGCAGCGGCACACCCAGATCCATCGCGATCATCTGCAAAAGCTGATCATGATCCAGCGCTTCACCTTGCGCGGAGGCTTCACGCTCAAGGCGGGCCTGCACACGGCGCATGTTGAAGAACAGGGATTTCTGCGCCGAGGTCGACCCCGTGCGCACCAGTGACCAGTTGCGCATCACATAGTCCTGAATGGAGGCCTTGATCCACCACACAGCATAGGTCGAAAAGCGCACCCCACGATCCGGATCGAATTTTTCGGCGGCTTTCATAAGGCCCAGCCCCGCCTCCTGAATAAGATCGCTCATCGGCGCGCCATAGCGTTTGAACTTGGCCGCCATGGAAATTGCCAAGCGCATATAGGCGGTCACAAGACGGTGCAGCGCCGCCTCGTCACCGTGATCCCGCCACGCCCGTGCCAGCGCCTGTTCCGTCTCCAGATCAAGCATTTCCGCTTTCATCGCCCGCCGAGGCAGTGCATTGTCAGATGCAGTCATATCGAGTGCCATAATATCACCTCCTGAGAGTTCTTGGCTCCGGCCCTAACTTCACAACGCATCCATAGATCACGTCCGTGACAGTCATTTGCGGGCTGTGGCTACTCCTGTTACGAAAAGACTAACGCTTCAGATCAGAAATAGGTTTCACGTTCATGTGCGCGAATATGACAGTCGTGCTTGGGGGGGCATCTTCCGGCAAGTCGGACATAGCCGAAAAACTATGTGTAAACAGAATGTTGCAGAAGGTTTACCTTGCCAGCGCGGAGTGTCTCGATCAGGAAATGCGCACAAAGGCTGCGCAACATCGCACAAAACGCGGGGCTGACTGGTGCACAATTGAAGAGCCTCTGGAGGCCGCCCGTGTCATTTTGGACCGGAAAGCCGGTGAGATTCTTCTTTTCGACTGCGCAACGATGTGGCTCACCAACCACCTTCTGGCGGATCACGACCTGTCTCGTGAAACAGACGCCCTGCTCGACGCGATCAAGTCGAGCCCCGCAGAGGTGGTGATCGTCTCAAACGAAACGGGTCTCGGCGTTGTCCCCGAAAACGCGCTTGCCCGCCGGTTTCGCATCTCTCAAGGCGACCTGAACCGACGCCTCGCCGCCCAAGCCGACACGGTGATCGGCGTCATGGCCGGCCTTCCCTTTGCGCTCAAAGGCAATCTTCCGGCAGGGCTCTCATGAGCCACCTGTGGTTGATCCGGCATGGCCCGACCCATGCGAAAACCTTTGTCGGCTGGACGGACCTCCCTGCCGACCTCTCCGACCAGCAAGCCATTTCACGCCTTGAAGCCGCATTGCCCGATGTCCCTGTGGTCTCCTCCGATCTCAGCCGCGCGGTCGAAACCGCCAATGCCATACAGGCGCACCGCCCGCGCCTGCCCCATGATCACCGCTTGCGAGAAACCCATTTCGGCGCGTGGGAAATGCTCAGTTGGTCGGAGATCGAAGCCCGCGATGGCGATCTCGCACGGCAGGTCTTTGAAACCCCCGGCGACACAGCCCCCCCCGGCGGCGAAAGCTGGAACAGTTTCTCGGCGCGGGTTCACGCTGGCGTGGGTGCCCTGTCTGGTGAAACCGTGATCGTGGCCCATATGGGCGTGATCCTCGCGTTGCTACAAAAGGCGCTGTCCTGCACAGCCTATGAAGCCTTCGCCCACCGGATCGACCCTTTATCATGCACTCGGATCGACTGTCCGGAGGGGATTTCGGGGCCTTGGTCCTGCACGCAAATCAATCACAAATATTGATACCAAACAAAACAAATATACATTTTTGTGATCCGACCTCCCTGCACTACAGTATATAAAACAATTAGGGGGTTCCTATGTCTTACGATCTTTTCATCGGCGACAAAAGCTTTTCAAGTTGGTCGCTCCGCGGCTGGCTCCTATTCGAAAAATTCGATATCCCCTACACAGAAATCATGGTCGGCCTCTACAACGGAACAATGCAAGACGACCTTGCATCTCTCGCTCCCGCCCAGTTGGTGCCTACTGTGCGCTCGGCTGAAGGATGGATTATCGGCGAAAGCATCGCTCTGGCTGAAACATTGGCGGAACGTCACCCTGATGCCGGGCTTTGGCCGATTGATCCGCAAGCCCGCATCTACGCCCGCTGGCTGGTGGCCGGAATGCACTCCGGCTTCAATGCTCTGCGTGCGGCCTGCCCGATGCAACTCCTGCACCAATACCGGAACTTTCAAGTTTCAGATGCTGTACAGGGGGATCTGAATCGGTTGGAAACCCTAGTTGCCCATGCGTTCGAAAGGTTTTCCGGCGATAGCGATTGGCTCTTTGGCGACTACTGCGCAGCCGATGCCTTTTACGCCCCTGTCGCCGCCCGAATCGCAGGATATAACTTGCCCGTATCACAACGTCTGGACGCTTATGTCTCCGCACATCTCTCTGACCCCGCCTTCAAACGCTGGCGCAAAGACGGGCTAAATGTCCGTTTTGATCCTGTGCCCTATGCATTGGATTTACCAATCACAGCGTGGCCGGAACACGTTTAGACGCATCCAAGATGCGCAAACCCATGTGGCGTTAACCATTTCCTAACCACGTCTGCGCTAGACCGAAGGACATTGGCTATTCAGACACCGGAGTCCCGTCACATGGTCGCACGGACCTTTTCCGTCGCCTTCGAAGGCATCGAAGCCCGCACGGTTGAGGTTCAATGTGCCATTGCCCCCGGATTGCCGAGTTTCACCATCGTCGGACTGCCGGACAAAGCCGTTTCGGAAGCCCGCGAGCGGGTCCGCGCCGCACTGGCCGCCATGCAGATCGCTCTGCCGTCCAAGAAGTTGGTGATCAACCTTTCGCCCGCCAACCTGCCGAAAATCGGGTCGCATTTCGACCTCCCCATCGCACTGGCGATCCTTGCCGCGACAGGATTGATCCCCGAAAGCAAGGCCGCAGAAACCCTGTCACTGGGCGAACTGGCGCTCGACGGGTCGCTCGTGCCGGTCAACGGCGCTCTGCCTGCCGCTCTCAAGGCCGCCGAACAGGACTGCGTTCTGGCCTGTCCCGAAGCCTGCGGATCAGAAGCCGCATGGGTCGGCGCCACGCCGGTCTATGGCGCAAAAAACCTCGCACAGCTTTTGCGTCACTTCACCGGCGACCGCCCGCTACACGAAGCACATCCGGGAGAAATCTCCCTGCCCGCCCATCAGAAAGACCTGCACGATGTAAAAGGGCAGGAAAAGGCCAAACGCGCACTGGAGATCACCGCAGCGGGCGGGCATCACCTGTTCATGGTCGGCACGCCCGGCTCCGGCAAATCCATGCTCGCCGCCCGCCTGCCCACGATCCTGCCGCCTCTGTCGGCACAAGAGGCGCTGGAGACCTCGATCATCCATTCCCTTGCCGGTCTTCTGGACGAAGGCGGCATTTCCCGTGCGCGCCCGTTTCGCGAACCGCATCACACCGCTTCTATGGCCGCAATCGTTGGCGGCGGGCGTGGCGCGCAGCCTGGCGAAATCTCCCTGTCGCACAACGGTGTGCTCTTCCTCGACGAGCTTCCCGAGTTTCCGCGCCCCGTGTTGGAAACGCTGCGACAGCCCATCGAAACCGGCGAAGTCATGGTCGCCCGCGCCAATGCGCATATGCGTTATCCGGCGCGGTTCATGTTGGTGGCGGCGGCGAACCCTTGCAAATGCGGCTACCTGCCCGATCCGGCGCGGGCCTGTGCGAAGGTTCCGCTCTGTGGCGAGGACTATCTTGGCCGCATCTCCGGACCTTTGATGGATCGTTTCGATTTGCGCATTGAAATGCCACCCGTCCAGTTTCAGGACCTTGATCAACCACAATCCGGCGACAGTTCCGCCACGGTCGCTGCCCGCGTTGCCCAAGCCCGTGCGCTTCAGAGCGAACGTTATGAAGGAAGCGGGTTTCGCACCAATGCCCAGATCGAAGGAAAAATGCTCGAAGATGTCGCCGCTCCCGATGCCGAGGGGCGCGAGATTTTGACCAAAGCGGCCGAAAGGCTCGGACTTTCGGCGCGCGGCTATCATCGAGTATTGCGCGTCGCCCGCACCATCGCCGATCTGGCCGGTGAAGAGCACATCCGCCGCCCGCATCTGGCGGAGGCTTTGAGCTATCGCGTGGTCTCCGGCGTGCTCAATTGAGAGCGCGCAGAAACTCTGCCGTCTCTGCAATCGCCTGACGCGCCTCCGGGAAAAACCCGTCGAACATCTGCCAGACATGGGGCGCATCTTTGGTGAGGCTAAGGGCAACCTCGGCTCCCTGTGCGCGCAGATGCTCTGCCAGACGCACGGAATCATCGCGCAAAATCTCGCAATCCGACGCCTGCAAAAGCACCGGCGGGCAGTTTGGAAATTGCGCGAAAATCGGCGAGACATGCGGGTCCGTCGGAGAACTTTCTCCCAAGATCATCGCCGTCAGGTCGCGCGCGCGTTCTGGCGGAAAGAAATGGTCACGCTCCGCATTGGTCTCGAAAGAGGGGCTGGAAAGCGTCAGATCGGTGAAGGGCGACCACCCGAAGGCCCCCGCAGGTGGCGTCCCTCTCTGGCACAGTTCCGCCAAAAGCGTCAAACCCAGACCACCTCCGGCACTGTCGCCCCCAATGCTGATATCTTTCGGGCGATACCCCGCAGTGATGAGCGCCTCCCACACCGCCAGAGCATCTTCGAAAGCTGCGGGCAAAGGATGTTCCGGTGCAAGCCTGTAGGCCGGCAGGTAAACCGGACGGTGGGCCAGCTGCGCCAAGCGCGAAGCCAGCCGTTTGTGTGTCTGCGGGCTTCCGGCGATATAACCGCCCCCGTGAAAGAACAGGATCACCTTGCTCTCGTCACATTCGGGCGGGCAAATCCACATGCCCGGCAGCCCCAGAGCATCATGGGTGACCTCGGCGGAAAGCTGAACCGGCAGGCTCAATTTCGCCGCCCAATCAACCCCCTCCCGCAAAGGCACAGGGTTTTGCGCATGGGTAAACGCAGCCCGCACGACGGGGCTCAGCGCCCCGGCAAGAAGCCGCATCCTGAGACTCATGCGCGTTTGGCCTCGATTGCTTTCCAGATCAACTCGGCCGTGTTGGTCCCGTCAAAACGTTCAAGCTCCTGAATGCCCGTGGGCGAGGTCACATTGATCTCGGTCAGGTAGTCGCCGATCACATCAATACCGACAAAAACCTGTCCCTTTTCTTTCAAAAGCGGCCCGATCCGCGCACAGATTTCCAAATCCCGCGCCGACAGGCCGATTTTTTCGGGGCGCCCCCCGACATGCATGTTTGAGCGGGTCTCTCCCGCTTGCGGCACGCGGTTGATCGCACCCACAGGTTCCCCGTCGACCAAAATCACCCGTTTGTCGCCATTGGACACATCGGGCAGAAATTTCTGCACGATCATCGGCTCACGGGACATGCCGGTGAACAATTCGTGCAAGGAGGACAGGTTCCGGTCATTCGGATCGAGCCGGAAGACCCCCGCACCGCCATTGCCGTAAAGAGGCTTGAGAATGATATCGCCATGCTTGGCTTTGAACGCCCGAATGGTCTCGAGATCGCGGGCAATGGCCGTAGGCGGCGTCAGGTCCGGAAAGGTCAGGACCAGAAGTTTCTCGGGATAGTTACGCACCCAGAACGGATCATTCACCACCAAAGTGCCGGGCGTGATCATATCCAGCAAATGTGTGGTGGTGATATATCCCATATCGAAAGGCGGATCCTGACGCAGCCAGACCACATCGTAGTCCGAAAGATCGACCTCGGTCATTTCGCCCAGACTGTAATGATCCCCTTCGACGCGACGCACCTCAACCGGCCATCCGCGTGCAGTGACGCGGCCTTCCTGATAGGCCAAGTGCTCCGGCGTGTAATAAAAAAGCTCATGGCCGCGCTTTTGCGCCTCTTCCATGATCCGGAACGTGCTGTCGCCATTGATATCAATCGGACCGATAGGGTCCATCTGGATTGCGACTTTCAAGGGTGTGTTGGTCGAGGCTAGGTTAGACAAAAGGCTCATCTCCCGAAACTGGTTTCCTCTTAGATGGACCAGCCCTGCGGCGCATTCAATGGGAATGTCTTGTGCATGAAGGCACAAGCACCCGCTTGCCTCTATAGCATGAGCGCATTTTCAAGGATTTCAACCTGTCCGACCCCGTCAACCAAGGCCAGATCAATCCGCATAGGGGTCAACAACCCCTTGGGCAGACGACCGATATAGTCTTCGGCACTAGCACAAAGCCGCACCCTTTGCTTCGCACCCAGATGCGTCGCAGCTTTGGCGAAAGATTTTGAGGCCTTCACTTCGACAAAGACGATTTCCTCGCCCTGCCGGAAAATCAGATCAATCTCGCCAGCGCGACCCCGCCACCGCTCTTCGAGCAAGTCAAACCCTCGCGATTGATACAGACGCGCAACAGCAGCCTCCGCACTCAATCCGAAATCATAGGCTTTCCGCCCACGCTCCTTGCGTAGAGCGACATCCGTATCCGACACAAAATCTGGCGGCATCTTACGCCTTTCTCACACATTCGGGCGTATCAGCCCTCCTTCATGGCCAAGGCCATCTGATACACGTCCCGCTTCTTCAATCCATAACGGGCAGCCACGTCTGCCGCCGCGTCTTTGACCGTCATTGCCTCTAAAGCCTCCGCCAGAGCCGTCTCCAGATCCGCTTCGGAAACCTCAGCGCGCTCCGCCCGATCAATCAAAAGCACGATCTCGCCTTTGACCGGCGCATCACGCAGGCTTTCTTCCAGCTCTCTCAGCGTTCCTTTCCGCACCTCCTCGAAACGTTTCGTCAACTCCCGACACAGAGCCGCCTGACGGGTTTCTCCCAAGGTATCGCACAATTCTCCTAATGTTCGGTGAACGCGTTTCGGGCTTTCATAAAAGCCCAGCGTCGCAGGCACGCTCGCAAACGAGCTGAAAAACTTGAGCCGCGCGCCTTGGGAGGATGGGGGGAAACCGGCAAAGAGGAACCGGTCAGACGGCAGGCCGGAGATGGTCAGGGCCGCAATCATCGCGGAGGGACCGGGGGCCGAGGTGACCGGAATATCACGCGAGAGCGCCTCACGGCACAGGGCAAACCCCGGATCGGCGACCAGAGGCGTGCCGGCTTCCGATGCGTAGGCGACCGATTTACCCTCCTCCATGAGCTCAATCAGGCGCGGGCGCATCTGACCACCATTGTGGTCGTGATAGGGGTAAATGTGCCGGCCGTTGAGCGGCACACCGTGAATATCCATCAATTTGCGCAGGGAGCGCGTGTCTTCTGCGGCCAGCACATCCGCCGAGGCAAGAATATCGAGAGCCCGCAAGGTGATGTCGCGGGCATTGCCGATGGGGGTGGCGAGAAAATGAAGCCCGGCAGAAAGCGGCTTGGTTTGATATGTCAATGTGATCTCTGATCTTTGCAGCGTTTACTCTTTGAAGCGTCTCGCATAGTCTGCCCGCAAGTTTGCGTGACCGTCTGTGTTGCGCCATTGCCGTCAGGAGTGAGGTTTACCTATGTTCGCTGTTCTTCGTGCCGCCCGCAAGTCACTCACCCGATTTGTGCTCGGTCTGTCCCTTTTTTCCCTCGCCGCATGTGATCCCGGCGCCCTTCCTGTTGGCGGCGGTCCGACGATCAACACATCCCAACCTGTTCCTGTCGCCCTATTGGTGCCATACGAATCGCAACAGACCGGCGATGTCGCGATGGCGCAATCGCTTGAGAACGCCGCGCGTCTTGCCATGGCGGATCTCGATGGTGCAACCATTGACCTGCGCGTCTATCCGACAGGGGGCCAAGCCGAACGTGCCTCCGCCGCAGCAAGTCAGGCGGTGAAAGACGGAGCCAAGATCATCCTCGGGCCGGTCTATGGCGGCGCCGCAAAACTCGCGGGTATTCCGGCGGCCAATGCCGGCATCAATGTGCTGTCCTTCTCCAACAACCCCGATGTGGCAGGCGGCAACGTCTTTATCCTCGGGCCGACCTTCCAGAACACAGCAGACCGGCTGGTGGCCTATGCCCGCGCCAATGGCAAAGGCCGGATCATGGTCGTGAATGGCGACAGCCCCGCAGAAAACGCAGGCGCTGCGGCGATCAAAACCGCGATCAACCGCCAAGGGGCCACACTCGCGGCCACGCAGAGTTTCGAGTTGAGCCAGCAAGGCGTCATTCAGGCCATCCGCCCGATTGCCACAGCCGCGCGCAACTCCAACGCCGATGCGATTTTCTTCACCTCCGGCAACGACGGCGCCATGCCGCTTCTGGCACAGATGTTGCCCGAAAACGGCCTCAAATCGCCCTCGCCGCAATATATCGGGCTGCAACGCTGGAACGTGCCAGCCTCCGCGATGAGCCTTCCGGGGCTTCAAGACAGCTGGTTCGCCATTCCCGACCAACAGCTCACAAGCAATTTCTCCGCGCATTATTCCGCCAAATACGGTCAGGCGCCCCATGCGCTTGCAGGGCTGGCCTATGATGGCATCGCGGCCATCGGGGCCTTGGTGAAAGCCGGAAACCAGAACGCCCTGACGGCACAAGGTCTGACCCGTGGCTCCGGCTTTGTCGGCGTCAACGGTATCTTCCGCCTTCTGCCTGACGGAACCAACCAACGCGGCCTCTCCATCGCGACCATTCAGAACAATCAGGTAATCGAGATTGACCCTGCCCCAAGAGCCTTCCGCGGCGCCGGATACTGACCTTCCGGCCCTTTCCGCCTTTCTTCCTGCGCCTTCGGGCACATTCATCTGCGCACAAGATGCCATCTTTGACGTCTCCTCCGTTGCCTCGGCACTGGAGGAGGCATGGTCACAGGCGGCCTCTCCTGCGGAGATCAGAAAGGCTACGGTTGCCGTCCTGAACGACGCGCAAAAGCAGGGCCGCGCCGCCATCGCAAGCGCCATGACCGACGCACCCCGCAATGCCCGACCGGCGCTGCGGGCCTATGCGTGGCTCACGGATTGCATTGTGACGACAGTGCTGTTCACCGCGATGACAAAGCTGCACCCCAATCCCAACCCGACAGAGGGCGAACGGATTGCCGTTCTGGCGGTGGGCGGATACGGGCGCGGGGAAATGTCGCCCTATTCCGATGTCGACCTGCTGTTTCTCGCTCCGCACAAGATCAACGGCTGGATCGAAAGCGTGGTCGAGAGCATGCTCTACATGTTCTGGGATCTGCACCTGAAGGTGGGCCATTCCACCCGCACGATCCGCGACTGCATCCGGCTGGGCAAAGAGGATTTCACCATCCGCACCGCCATGCTGGAAATCCGGTTCCTGAGCGGCAACCGCGCGCTGGCCACGGAATTGCAGGAAAGACTGCGCGACGAACTGTTCCAAAACACCGCGCGCGAATTTATCGAGGCCAAACTCGAAGAACGTGCCGCACGACACCGCAAACAGGGCGGGCAGCGTTATGTTGTCGAACCCAACATCAAAGAAGGCAAAGGCGGTCTGCGCGATCTGCACACGCTGTTCTGGATCGCGAAATATGTGCACGGGGTCAGCCATCCTTCTGATCTTGTCAAAGCCGGTGTCTTTACCCAAGACGAATACCGCCAGTTTGACGAGGCGGAGACCTTCCTCCATGCCACACGCAATGCGCTCCATCTGATTGCCGGACGACCGATGGACCAGTTGACCTTTGACATGCAGGTCGAGGTGGCGGACCGGTTGGGATATTTCGACCATTCGGGACGACGCGGGGTCGAGCATTTCATGCAGAACTACTTCCTGCACGCCACCCGCGTGGGCGAATTGACTCGGATTTTCCTGACCTCGCTAGAGGCCCGACACGTCAAACAGGAACCCGCGCTGCAACGTCTGCTAAAACGCCGCCGCAAGGTGGGCGATCAATACGAGATCGTTCACAACCGCCTCAACACCCGCGACCGCAAAGCGTTTCTCTCCGACAAGCTGAACCTGTTGCGCGTGTTCGAGGACGCTCTGCGCACCGGTTATCTGCTGCATCCCGATGTGATGCGGCTGATCTCGGCCAATCTCGACATGATCGACAACGAGATGCGCAACGCGCCGGAAGCACGGCGGATTTTCCTCGACCTCTTGCTCAAACACGGCAACCCCGAACGTGCGCTGCGCCGGATGAACGAGTTGGGCGTGCTTGGGGCGTTTATTCCGGAGTTTCAACACATCGTGGCGATGATGCAGTTCAATATGTATCACAGCTACACGGTCGACGAGCATACGATTCAGGTGATCTCCAACCTCGCGCAAATAGAGCGGGAAGAACTGGAAGACCCTCTGCCGCTGGCCACCAGCATCATGAAGACCGGCGTCAACCGGAAGGTGCTTTATGTCGCGCTGCTTTTGCATGACATCGGCAAGGGGCGCGTCGAGGACCACTCCGTGATCGGCGCCCAGATCGCGCGTCGTGTCGCGCCGCGCCTTGGCCTGAAGCCTTCGGAATGCGAGACGGTGGAATGGCTGGTGCGCTATCACCTGTTGATGTCGGACATTGCCCAGAAACGCGACATTTCCGACCCGCGCACCGTGCGCGACTTTGCCAAAGCGGTAAAGACCCGCGAGCGGCTTGATCTCCTGACGGTTCTGACCGTCTGCGACATTCGCGGCGTCGGGCCCGATGTCTGGAACAACTGGAAAGCGACGCTGATCCGTAACCTGCACGCCCAGACCGCCTATGCGCTCGAACACGGCCTGGAAGAGGTCAACCGCGACGCCCGCGAGGGTGAGGCGAAAAAAGAGCTCCGCGCCCGTCTCAAGGACTGGAACTCCGCCGACAAGCGCCGCGAGTTGCAACGCCACTACAGCACCTATTGGCAGGGCCTGCCCTTTGCCACGCACGAGATTTTCGCGCATCTGCTCAAGGACATCCAGCCGGACGAAATCCGCATCGACCTGCATCAGGACGAAGATCGCGACGCCACACGCGCCTGTTTCGCACTGACCGACCACCACGGGATTTTCTCGCGCCTCGCAGGCGCACTGGCACTTGTGGGAGCCAATGTGGTGGATGCCCGCACATTCACCTCCAAAGACGGGTTTGCCACCGCCGTGTTCTGGATTCAGGACAATGACGGCAACCCGTTCGAGGAAGGCCGCCTCCCGCGTTTGCGCCAGATGATCGACAAAATCCTGCGCGGCAAGGTCGCCGCCAAAGACGCGCTGGAAACCCGCGACAAAATCAAGAAACGCGAAAGCAAGTTCAACGTCCCGACCTCGATCATTTTCGACAACGAGGGCTCGGAGATTTTCACCATCATCGAAGTGGACACCCGCGACCGCCCCGGCCTTTTGTATGATCTCACGCGGGTGCTGGCGGAGAACAACATCTCCATCGTCTCCGCCCAGATCGCAACCTACGGGGCGCAGGTTGTCGACTCCTTCTACGTCAAAGATATGTTCGGCATGAAAATCCATTCCGAGAGCAAGCAACGCGCGCTTGAGAAGAAACTGCGTGCCTCCATCGTGGCGGGCGCGAAACGAGCGCAAGCGCAATGAAACCTGTCCGCCTTGTCAAAGGCTTTGTCACGGTGGGCGGCTGGACCCTGATGAGCCGCGTTCTGGGCTTTGTCCGTGACGCGCTGATCGCGGCGTTTTTCGGCGCAGGGCCCGTTGCCGAAGCCTTTGCGGTCGCCTTTTCCCTGCCCAACATGTTTCGACGTTTCTTCGCAGAAGGCACGTTGAACGTGGCCTTTGTGCCGATGTTCTCCAAAAAAGTCGAAGCTGGCGGTGACGCCAAACGCTTTGCCGAGGATACGCTTTCGGTGCTGGCCACGGCGCTGATCGCGCTGACGCTTCTGGCTACGCTGTTCATGCCCGCGCTGGTGACCATCATGGCGGCGGGTCTCATCGGGGACGAGCGGTTTGATCTCGCCGTCGGGTTCGGACGTATCGCCTTTCCCTATGTGTTGTTCATTTCCTTGGGCGCATTGTTCTCCGGCATTTTGAACGCCACCGGACGTTTTGCCGCCGCCGCCGCCGCGCCTGTGCTTTTGAATGTCGTGCTCTCGGTTGCGATGATTGGTGCGGCCAAGCTCGGCCTGCCGGTCGAACGTGCGCTGATCTGGGCCGTTCCCCTTGCAGGGATTGCCCAGCTTGCCGTGGTCTGGATCGCTGCGGCGAAGGCCGGTTTCAACCTGCGCCCACACCTGCCGCGTCTGACGCCCGAGATCAAAAGCCTCCTGATCCTCGCCGGTCCGGCCGCGCTGGCAGGAGGTGTCGTCCAGATCAACCTGCTCGTCGGACGTCAGGTGGCCTCGTTTTCGCAAGAAGGTGCGCTGCAATATCTGAACCTTGCCGACCGTCTGTATCAACTGCCCTTGGGCGTGGTCGCCATCGCCATCGGCATCGTGCTGTTGCCTGATCTGTCCCGCCGCCTTCAGGCCGGTGACGGGCAAGGCGCGCGCGATGCCTACAACCGCGCCTGCGAATTCGCGCTCTTGCTGACCGTGCCCGCCGCCGTGGCGCTTGTGGTCATTCCGGAGCAGTTGATTTCCTTCCTGTTCCAACGCGGCGCCTTCACGCCCGAGGACACACAAAAAACCGCGCTGGCAGTAATGATCTATGGTTTGGGGCTTCCGGCCTTCGTGATGCAAAAAGTTCTGCAACCGCTCTATTTCGCACGTGAAGACACGAAAACCCCGTTCCGCTTTGCCATTTACGCCATGATCATCAATGCTCTGGTCGCAGTCGGCCTGTCCTTTTTCATCGGCTATCTGGCCGCCGCTTTCGCAACGACCGTCGCGGCATGGGGCATGGTCGCGCTTTTATGGTTCGGGAAAAAGGCGATGGGCGAAGACGTGCGCACAGATGCGCGCCTTCTCCGCCGCGCACCGCGCATCCTGATCGCATCCCTGCTGATGGGCGCATTGCTCTGGGGCTGTGAGAGCGCCCTGTCTCCCGTCTTTGCACTATCACGGGGCTTGGGCACGCTCTTGCTCGTCGCCATCGGGATCGTCGGCTATTTCACCATTGCACATCTGATCGGAGCCGTGCGGATGGCCGAATTGAAAGGCTCGATGCGCCGCAGCCGATAAACCATGGGCAGCAACCGCCGCCCGCTTGACGCCGCCGCGCGGCCTGTCTCACCGCCGCCGCAAACGCATGACAATCCGCCCGATCGCCCCCGGCACCAGAAGTCCGGCCACGACAAATCCGGCCACAAAACCCGACAGGTCCGCAATCCAATCCGCAGAGCCGCCAAACAACAGCCCGTAAACCAGTTGCAGCCCCATCAGAAAGCCGATGAGCGTAAAGGCACGCAGCCGGTTTTCATGCAACTGCCCGAGACCGAGCCAGAGAATGAACGTATAGGCTCCGATAAATCCGTAAGCCGCCGGATATGCGCCCAGAAGCGGGGTGGCGGAATTGAGCACCAGTGCAAAACCGAGCGATCCCGCCAGTGTCGAGACCACAAAGATCACCAGCACCGCGATATTGCCAAAGGTCTCGCCCACCATCTTGCCCAGAGCAAGGATGAACACCAGCACCATAAGCGCATGGGTGATCGAGTAATGCACGAACGCATAGGTGAAGAACCGGCGCACATGCTCAAGCGGCCAGACACCTTGCGCGCGCATCGCCTCGAATATTGTGTCGAAAAATCCGTAATCTTCCATCGCGGCGATCCGCCAGCCCACGGCCTCCTGCCCGCCGATCAGGCCCAGTGACCCCAGTTGCAGCACCAGTTCGACCCCGCCCAGCACCAAGGCAATCGCAACCACCATAGGCGGCAGCGCATTGAACGGGCTTTCGGGGCGGGAATAATCGGGGTCTTCAGACATTGAGGGGCCTTTCCTTGACGCTTTCGCCTCGCATAGGTAAGCCACCAACACCTAATAATCCAGTGACGGAGTTCCAGATGGACAAGCCTACCTTTACACCCCGCGTCTTCTCGGGGATCAAACCTTCGGGTGGGCTCACTCTCGGCAACTATCTCGGCGCGATCAAACGCTTCGTGGATATGCAGGGCGGTGAGTTCGAAACCATCTATTGCGTGGCCGATATGCACGCGATCACCGTCTGGCAAGATCCCGATGAACTCCGTCAGGCCACACGCGAAGTCACCGCCGGCTTCCTCGCCTCCGGCATTGATCCCGAAAGCTCGGTCCTGTTCAACCAGTCGCGCGTCTCTGCACATGCCGAACTGGGCTGGTTGTTCAACTGTGTCGCCCGCGTCGGCTGGATGAACCGCATGACGCAATTCAAGGACAAGGCCGGCAAGAATGCCGAAAAGGTCTCTCTCGGCCTCTACGCCTACCCGTCCCTGATGGCCGCCGACATCCTTCTTTATCACGCCACCCATGTCCCCGTGGGCGAGGATCAGAAGCAACATGTCGAGTTGACCCGCGACATCGCCGCCAAATTCAACCACGACTACAAGGTCGACTTCTTTCCGGCCTGCGAACCCGTGATCGAAGGCCCTGCCATGCGAGTGATGAACTTGCGTGACGGCACGAAGAAAATGTCCAAGTCGGGTGAATCCGACATGGAACGCATCAACATGACCGATGACGCGGACACCATCTCCAAGAAGTTCAAAAAGTCGCGCACCGACCCCGAAGTGCTGCCCGAAGAGATGGAAGGCCTCGCCAACCGTCCCGAAGCCCGCAATCTCGTCAACATCTATGCCGCTCTTGCCAATATGACCGGCGAAGAGGTGCTCGCCGAATATGGCGGTCAGGGCTGGGGCAAATTCAAACCGGCACTGGCAGAACTGGCCGTCGAACATCTCGCGCCGATCTCCACCGAGATGAAACGCCTCATGGATGATCCGGCGGAAATCGACCGGATTCTCGCCAAAGGCGCGGACAAGGCCAACGAGATCGCCCGGCCGATTCTGAACAAGACCTTCGAGATCATGGGTTTCGTGCGCTGAACCCTTGAAGCCGGACATGGAAAAGGGCGCCCGCTGCGGCGCCCTTTTGCGTTTCCTTTGTGCCGGAAATACTCAGATCAGCTTGACCTGAGTCCCCACGGCGGCCCGATCATACAGGTCGATGATCTGCTCGTTATAAAGCCCGATACAGCCGTCCGACGACCGCCGCCCGATCTTGCGCGTGTCATGGGTGCCGTGAATCCGATAATATTGCCACGACAGATAGAGCGCACGCACCCCGAGCGGGTTTTGCGGCCCTGCGGGCACCGTCACAGGCAGGCTCGGATCACGTTCGCGCATCGACGGCGTCGGCGTCCATGTCGGGTTCTTCACCTTCTTGATGACCTCCGTATAGCCGCGCCGCGTCAACTCGTCGGAGATCGGCACAGAAGTCGGGTAGAGTTTGTAGGTGCCATCCGTTCCCCAGTAGTGGAGCGCACGGCTCACGGTATCGGCGACAATCGCGCCCTTGCCGAGACTGTCGAAATGTTCGCGCCAGTCGATCCGGCGGAAGCTCGAAATATTTTGCCGCGTGGCAACACTCGATTGCAACTCGTCCGGAAGCGTCAGCCCGATTTCTTCGGCAAAGGCTGCGCGTCCCAGAAAGGGCGTGGCGAGACCAAGCGCAAGGAACCGCCGGCGTTTCATGTCAGACATTGATGGGCCTCATTATGCATTTGGTTTGAGTTTTCCAAACACATCGCGAAATCCCCTTTCACCTTCAAATCACGAAGCGGTGACAGGCGTCAAACCGCCCTGTCGTGTCACATAAAGGTTTCAATGCTCCCCTATATCCGAGGGCAAGTGATACAGAATCAGTGTTGTCCCCACCTATTCCGTGTCGCTTGCGCCACCTGTAGGCGCATATTCTGATCGCCTTCCCCGACAGATCAGACCCTCATAGGACCCCCGGCTGCCCTGAGCCGGGGGTTTCTTTCACCTCTCACGTTGCACAGGTGGTTGCCTCTGCCGCCCGGCTCGGTCATCATCACGCAGATGCTCCGAACGGGGCCACAGCAAAGAGGTCAGAATGCGCAAGTTTCTTGTGATCCTCGATGACAGCCGCGAATGTCTCAACGCCATGCGCTTTGCCGCCATGCGCGCGTCCAAATCCGGCGGCGGTGTCACCATCCTGTCAATCATCCCGCCCGAGGAGTTCAACCACTGGATCGGGGTGGCCGATCTGATGCGCGAGGAAACCCGCGACCGGATTGTCGCCCATTTCGAGGTCTTCGCCAAATGGATGCGCGACCGGCAGGGGATTGATCCCGATCTGGTGATCCGCGAAGGCGAAGCGGTGCACGAGATTTTGGCACAGATCAAGGAAGACCCCGAAATCGGCGTGCTCGTGTTGGGCGCAGGCACGGAAAAATCCGGCCCCGGCCCTCTGGTCGCGGCGATGAGCAAACAGGCCGGTTTCCTGCCGATCCCGATGACATTGGTGCCCGGAGAGATGTCCAAAGAGCGGCTGGAGGCCGTGACCTGACATGACGATACCTTGGAGCTACCGACACTCCGAGCAGGAATTCGCCTCCTTTCTCAAGGATGCCCGCGACCGCATGGGGCAGGCCATAGAGGACGATGACATGGCCTACACCGCCGTGGAGGGCGTCTTGCAGGTCTTCCGCCGCCGCCTCACCCCGCCGCAGGTGGTCGCCTTTGGCAATGTCCTGCCATCAACCTTACGTGCGATGCTCGTCTACAACTGGCGGGTCGATGCCGTGCCCCTGCCCTTTGGCACCCGTTCGGAAATGATCCGCGAGGCGCAATCCCTGCGCAAAGCGCACAACATCACGCCGCTCAATGTCATCGACGCCACGGCCTATGCACTTTGGCGTCATTGCAACCACCGCGATCTCTCGCAGGCGCTTGCCAATATCGGGCCGGAAGCGGTCACATTCTGGGAGGTTCGCGGGGTTCCGCCCTCGGAGATTGCGCAGCGGAACATCTGACGCTACACTTAGAACCGTTCTAAATCTTGACTTTCCGCGTCAAAAGGCGCATATCCGACCGCAAAACTTAGGAATACGCGCCATGTTCATCCAGACCGAATCCACGCCGAACCCCGCAACCCTGAAATTCCTGCCCGGCCAGACTGTTCTGGAAACCGGCACGGCGGATTTCACCTCACCGGAAGCTGCGGAAACCTCGCCGCTGGCGCAGCGCATCTTCAAGGTGGGTCATGTCTCTGCCGTGTTCTTCGGCACGGATTTCGTCACCGTGACCAAGGACGAGGACACCGACTGGGATCACGTCAAACCCGCCATCCTCGGTGCCATCATGGAACATTTCCAGTCCGGCGAGCCGGTCATGGGCGGTCAGGGTGCGACCCCTGCGGGCGGTCATGCCGCGCACGACGGGCCGGATAGCGAGATCATCACGCAGATCAAAGAGCTTCTGGACACCCGCGTCCGTCCGGCTGTGGCCCAAGATGGTGGCGACATCACCTTCCACGGCTTTGACCGCGGCATTGTCTACCTGCATATGCAAGGGGCCTGCGCAGGCTGCCCCTCTTCCACGCTGACTCTGAAAATGGGCATCGAAAACCTGCTGCGCCATTACATCCCCGAAGTGCTCGAAGTGCGCCCCGTCGCAGCTTAAGTGACCGATTTCACACCGGATATGCTTGCCGCGCTCCATGCGGCAAGTTTCGACACGCCCCGCCCTTGGTCCGCGACCGAGTTTGCGGGGCTTTTGTCCATGAAAGGCGTGTTTCTGACCACAGGAGCGGGACCGTCCTTTGCACTCGGGCGCTATGTACCAGACGAGGTCGAGCTTCTCACCATCGCCGTCTCCCCGGAGGCCCGCGGGCGCGGTTTGGGGCGGGCCATGCTGCGCCGCTATGAGGCCGAAGCGCAAAACCGTGGCGCAACACAGTCTTTTCTCGAAGTTGCGGCCAACAATACCCCCGCAATTTTCCTCTATCTTTCCGAGGGCTACAGCGAATCCGGCCACCGCAAAGCCTATTACACCGCACCAAACGGCACCAAGATCGACGCGCGGATGTTCACAAAGCGCATAAATCAGACGTGACCCAACGTAAAAACTACGGCTTGGCCAAAATCTGAGGCGCAACCACGACCAAATGGTCAAATTTGGAAAAATCACTATTGACCCTCCGTAAGGGACGCGCCCTAATCCCTCCCAAGGCGAGACAATGCTCGCTTACGCGGGCCGCGGCATGTGGGCGATCTCTTCCAGAGACACCTCCACATGGGGCGCCCCCAAGATCAGTCTATAACGGGAGACCAATCCATGACCCTGAAAACCACGTTCCTCGGTGCCGCCGCTGCGCTGGCCCTGACCTCCGGTGCCGCTCTGGCCGATCCCGCTCTCATCTTCGACCTTGGTGGCAAGTTCGACAAATCCTTCAACGAAAGCTCCTATAACGGCGCCGAACGCTGGGCTGCCGAAACCGGCGGAACCTACCGTGACCTCGAATTGCAATCCGACGCCCAGCGCGAACAGGCGCTGCGCCGCTTTGCCGACAACGGCTTCAACCCGATTGTCATGGCCGGTTTTTCCTTCTCCACCGCGCTTGAAACCGTCGCTGCGGATTTCCCTGACACGAAATTCGTAATCATCGACGGCGTCGCTGATGCGCCGAACGTGCGCTCCGTCGTGTTCAAAGAAGAAGAAGGCTCCTATCTGGTCGGTATCGCTGCCGCCTATGCCGCCGAAGGTGACACTGTGTCCTTCATCGGTGGCATGGACATTCCGCTGATCTCCAAATTCGCTTGCGGCTACGCGCAAGGCTTCAAATCCGTGAAACCCGAGGGCAAGGTCATCGTCAACATGACCGGCACCACCCCTGCGGCATGGAATGACCCTGTGAAAGGTGGCGAACTGACCCGTGCGCAAAAATCGGCAGGGTCCGAAGTTGTGTTTGCCGCCGCTGGCGGGACCGGCCTTGGTGTGCTGCAAACCGCCGCAGACGAAGGCATGCTGGCCATCGGTGTGGACAGCAACCAGAACTACCTGCAACCGAGCTATGTGCTGACCTCCATGGTCAAACGCGTGGACAACGCGGTCTATGATGCATTCACACAGGGCGCGGATATCGAAACCGGTCTCTTCGTGATGGGGCTGGAAAACGAAGGCGTCGCACTCGCCATCGACGAATATAACGAAGCCCTGATCACACCGGAAATGAAGGCCGCGATCGACGAAGCCACCGCGAAAATCATCTCCGGCGAAGTCGTGGTGCATGACTACATGTCCGACGAAACCTGCCCGGCTTACTAAGGTAGGTCGCGCATGAGCGTTCAGAACGAGGCGGGGCGACAGGCAACTGTCGCCCCCACCGCATCCGCCCCCGCCATTGAATTGCGCGGGATTTCCAAAGCATTCGGACCGGTTCAGGCCAACAAGGACATTTCGATCTCCGTGGCCAAGGGCTCGATCCACGGCATCATTGGTGAAAACGGCGCAGGCAAGTCCACGCTGATGTCGATCCTTTACGGCTTTTACAAAGCCGATGCGGGGGAGATCCTGATCAACGGCAAAGAAGTCGAGATCACCGACAGTCAGGAGGCCATCGCCGCCGGTATCGGCATGGTGTTCCAGCACTTCAAACTCGTGGAAAACTTCACGGTTCTGGAGAATGTGATTCTGGGGGCCGAGGACGGCAAACTGTTGAAACCGTCGCTTGCCAAGGCGCGCAAGCTGTTGAAACAACTCTCGGACGAATATGAACTCTCCGTCGATCCGGACGCCTTGATCGAAGACCTCTCCGTGGGCCACCAGCAACGGGTCGAGATTCTCAAGGCGCTCTACCGTCAGGCCGATATCCTGATCCTCGACGAACCCACCGGCGTGCTGACCCCTGCCGAGGCCGATCACCTGTTCCGTATTCTCGAAGGGCTCAGGGATCAGGGCAAAACCATCATCCTGATCACCCACAAGCTGCGCGAGATTATGGAGATCACCGACACCGTCTCCGTCATGCGGCGCGGTGAAATGACCGCAACAGTCAAAACCAAAGACACCTCACCGGAAGAACTGGCCGAGTTGATGGTCGGGCGCAAAGTCCTTCTGCGTGTCGACAAGACCCCAGCCAAACCGGGCAAGCCCGTGATCGAGGTCGAGAATCTCGAAGTCATCGACGAACAGGGTGTCAAGCGGCTCAAGGGCATTGACCTCATGGTGCGCCAAGGCGAAATCCTTGGCATTTGCGGTGTTGCGGGCAACGGCCAGACCGAGCTGCTCGAAGTCTTGGGCGGCTATATGGAAGGCACCGGCACGATCCGCATGAATGGCGAAGAGATCGACCTGACCGGCAAATATTCCGACGGTCAGTCCCGTCGCGCCCGTGGCATTTCCCATGTGCCCGAAGACCGCCATGACGAAGGCTTGATCCTCGAGTTTCAGGCTTGGGAAAACATGATCTTCGGTTATCACCACGACCCGAAATATCAGAAGAATGCGCTTTTGATGGACAATGCGGGGATCAAGGCGATGACGCAGGTGAGCATGGACAAATTCGATGTCCGGCCCCCGAATCCCAAGCTCGAAGCCAAAAGCTTCTCCGGCGGCAACCAGCAGAAAATCGTGCTGGCCCGCGAGATCGAGCGCAACCCCGACCTGCTGCTCGTCGGGCAACCGACCCGCGGCGTGGATATCGGCGCAATCGAGTTTATCCACCAACAAATCGTGGCGCTCCGTGACGAGGGCAAGGCAATCCTTCTGGTCTCCGTGGAACTGGACGAAATCCTGTCGCTGTCCGACCGGATCGTCGTCATGTTCGATGGCCGGATCATGGGCGAGCGCCTGCCAAGTGAGACCAATGAAGGTGAACTGGGCCTGATGATGGCCGGCATCACCGATGAGGAGAAGGCACAATGAACAAGATGCCGAAATGGGCGGACGCCGTCCTCATTCCCCTGATTTCCATTCTACTGGCATTTTTCTTTTCCGGTCTGGTGATCTGGGCCATTGGCAAGGATCCGGTGGTAGCGATCAAAACCATGGTGGACGGGGCGTTTGGCTCCACCTCCGGGATCAGCTACACGCTCTATTACGCCACGAACTTCATCTTTACCGGCCTTGCCGTGGCCGTGGCCTATCATGCGCGGCTTTTCAACATCGGCGGCGAAGGTCAGGCAATGCTGGGCGGGCTGGGCGTGACGCTTGTCTGTCTGGCAGTGCCGTGGCCGCACTGGACGCTGGCGCTCCCTGCGGCAATGATCGGCGGGGCGCTGTTCGGCGCGGCTTGGGCCTTTATCCCCGCATGGCTTCAGGCCAAGCGTGGCAGCCATATCGTGATCACCACGATCATGTTCAACTACATCGGTGCAGCCCTTCTGGGCTATATGCTGACCCGTGTATTGAAGGTCAAAGGCTCTATGGTCACAGAAAGTGCGCGCTTTCCCGAAGGCGCACATTTGCCGAATTTCTCCGAGATTTTCGCCCCTCTGGGCATCAACTTCTCGCCCAACGCACCGGCCAATATGGCATTTTTCGTCGCGCTTTTGTGCACCTTCCTGTTCTGGATCCTGATCTGGAAAACCCGTCTGGGCTATGAAATCCGCGCCTATGGCCAGTCGGAAACCGCCGCGAAATACGCAGGTATCGCACCGGCCCGTATCGTCATCATCGCCATGCTGATCTCCGGCGCGCTGGCGGGTCTCATGGCGATCAACAACGTGATGGG
Source organism: Celeribacter halophilus (assembly GCF_018860305.1). Taxonomy (GTDB): domain Bacteria; phylum Pseudomonadota; class Alphaproteobacteria; order Rhodobacterales; family Rhodobacteraceae; genus Celeribacter; species Celeribacter halophilus_A. Next base: position 210,864 of record NZ_JAHKPE010000040.1, on the reverse strand, counting down.
CGAGGCGGAACGCCTGATCGACAACGCGGTGGAAGGGGCGGGCTTTATCGGCATCGCCGTGGCACTCATGGGGCGCAACCATCCCATCGGCATCCTTCTGGCCGCGCTGCTTTTCGGCTTTCTCTACCAAGGCGGCGCCGAACTTTCCTTCTGGGAATCGATCCCGCGGGAGCTGGTCGTGGTCATTCAGGCGCTCGTGATCATGTTCACAGGCGCACTGGACAATATGGTGCGGATGCCGCTCGAAAAAATCTTCGTGGCCCTTGGCAAAGACAAAAAGAAGGAGGCCTAAGACATGGATTATCTCACGATCCTCCAGATTCTCGACAGTGCCCTGCGACTGGCCACCCCTCTTTTGCTGACCTGTCTGGCCGGTTTGTTTTCCGAACGCGCAGGCGTGGTGGACATCGGGCTTGAAGGCAAACTTCTTGCCGCCGCCTTCCTTGCGGGGGCCGCTGCTGCCGTCACCGGTTCCATCTGGATCGGGCTTCTGGCCGGTGTGCTGGGGTCTCTGGCCTTTTCCATGCTGCATGGTCTGGCCTCGATCACCTTTCAGGGGGACCAGCTCATCTCCGGTGTGGCGCTCAACTTCCTTGCCGCCGGTCTGACCGTCGTGATCGGTCAAAGCTGGTTCAAACTGGGAGGGCGCACCCCGTCGCTCTCCGGAGACGGACGTTTCAGCGAATGGAACCTGCCGTTTTCCGATGCGATGGCAAAAATCCCCGTGGTTGGCCCCGCCTATGACGAATTGATATCCGGCCACACGGCGCTGACCTATCTGGCCTTCCTCGCGGTGCCTCTCTCGTGGTGGGTGCTGTATCGGTCGCGTTTCGGGCTGCGCCTGCGGGCTGTGGGCGAAAACCCCGGCGCTGTGGACACCGCTGGGATTTCGGTCGTCCGGCTCCGCTACTCCGCACTCGTCATTGCGGGCGTGCTCTGTGGGCTTGCTGGCACCTACCTTGCCTCACTGGCCGCAGGTTTCGTCAAGGATATGTCCGCAGGCCGTGGCTACATCGCTCTGGCGGCGCTGATCTTCGCCAAATGGCGGCCTTGGTATGCGCTTTGGGCAACGTTGCTCTTTGGTCTTCTGGAAGCCATCGGCAACCGTTACCAGTCCATCACTCTGGGCGATTTCGTCATCCCTGTGCAGTTCATGCAGGCCCTGCCCTACATCCTGACCGTGATCATTCTCGCGGGCTTTGTCGGCAAGGCCATCCCGCCTCGCGCCAGCGGACAATCCTATGTCAAGGAACGCTAAAGGCGCCGACAGGCGACCATGATGTTGAAAGCGGGCCTCAGGGCCCGTTTTTCTTTTGATCGGCAAGGCTCACTATTTGACGAAACGGCAAAATCATTGCATTGCTGGATAAAGACGCGGCGAAAGACAGACCCCCATGCAAATCTTCCTTCCCATCGCAGAAGTGTCGGTAAACGCATTCATGCTGTTGGGTATCGGCGGCGTGGTCGGTGTCCTGTCCGGCATGTTCGGCGTGGGCGGCGGCTTTCTGATCACGCCTTTGCTGTTCTTTGTAGGCATCCCGCCCGCGGTCGCGGTGGCCACCTCCGCCAACCAAATCGTCGCCTCCTCCGTCTCCGGCGTGCTCGCGCACCTCAAACGCAAGACTGTGGATTTGAAAATGGGCATGGTGCTTCTGGCGGGCGGGCTTGTCGGCTCGGCCATCGGCATCCAGATTTTCAACCTGCTCAAAGCTATGGGGCAGGTCGATCTGCTTGTGACGCTTTGCTATGTCGTCTTTCTCGGCATCATCGGCTTTCTCATGCTGATCGAGTCGCTCCGCGCCATGAAGCGGGCCAAAGGTCGTCCCGGCGGGCGTCCTGAGCGCAAGAAACACCTCTGGGTCCATACCCTGCCCTTCAAGATGAAGTTCCGCGCCTCCGGTCTCTACATCTCCGCCATCCCGCCCATCGGTGTGGGCATCATGGTCGGGATGCTCGGGGCCGTGATGGGCGTGGGCGGCGGGTTCATCATGGTGCCCGCGATGATCTATATTCTAGGAATGCCCACGAAGGTCGTGATCGGCACCTCCCTGTTCCAAATTATCTTTACCGCAGGGTTCACCACACTGCTGCACGCCTATACCAACCACACGGTCGATGTGCTTTTGGCCTTTTTGCTGTTGTTCGGTGGCGTGATCGGCGCGCAAATCGGCGCGCAGATCGGTCTCAAACTCAAGGCCGAACAGTTGCGCATTCTTCTGGCGCTTCTCGTGCTGGTCGTCTGCCTCAAACTTGGGATTGATCTGCTGATCACGCCCAAGGAACTCTACTCGTTGGGGGTATGAGGATGCGCCACCTGATCGCCCTTGTCGCATTCACCCTCCTGCCGCTCATGGCACAGGCCGAACAGGTCGTCGCCGCCCTCAGCCAGACACGCGTGGCCGTGAATGCCAATTTCGACGGGTCTGAAATCCTCGTTTACGGCGCGATCAAACGCGAAGATGCCATTCCCGAGAATGACCCGCTCGACGTCATCATCACGGTTGCCGGACCGGAGCATGTCGAAACCATCCGGCGTAAGGATCGGCGTTTTGGCATCTGGATCAATGTCGAAGCTCAGGTGGTCGGTCACACCCCCACCTTTTACACGGTCGCTTCGACACGCGCCCTGCATGACATCCTGCCGCCGCTCACCGACAGTCTTTGGAAGATCACCGCCGACAAACGCATCCTGCCCGGAATGCGCGGGCTTCCGGCACGCGAGGCCTTGATCCGCCTGCGCAAGGATGCCGATCTCTATCGCACGCGGGAAGGCGAGGTTGAGCTGATACAGGACACGCTGTTCAACACCTCCATCGCCCTGCCCTCCAATATTGACGAAGGGGTTTACACCACCCGCATTTTCCTCGTGCGTGGCGGTCAGGTGATCGACAGCTACGGCACATCGATCAATGTCCAGAAAGTCGGGATCGAGCGCTGGCTCTACAATCTCGCCTATGACAACGCCCTGATTTACGGAATCATGGCGCTCGCCATTGCCGGTCTGTTCGGCTGGGGCGCCTCGGAGGCCTTCCGCCTGCTTCGGCGGTGAGGCTTACAGCCCGTTCTCGAACTGCTCTGCTTCCAAGGTCAAAGGTGCCGCCACTTTCGCGGTCAGGTCCGCCACGGACAACGGCCCCGCCGGTTTCGCCAGACGCGCCCGCGTTACCCAGAACAGCCGCGTCTGCGCCCGCGTGATCGCCACATAGGCCAGCCGCTTCCACAGGGGAATGCCCGCCTCCATCCGTCCGGCACGGGCCGCGGCATAGAGGTCGGGGGCGAAGACCTGCACATCATTCCATTGCGAGCCTTGCGCCTTGTGGATCGTCACCGCCGCCCCATGCAGAAACGCCGCCCCCATCCGTGCGGCATAGGGGATAAAGGGTTCTTCCTCGTCGGGAAATTCGATCTTCACGATAGAGGCCGCCGAAATGTTCGGGTCTTCCGCCCCCATCACATGCAGACGCGAGAAACCGGGTTTGCGGCCCGGTCCGAGATAAACCACCTGCGCACCCTTGATGAGACCACGCGCCTCCAGATCAAGACGCTTCTTGCGGTGTTTCATCGGCAGTTCGATCCCGTCGCAGATCAGCGGCTCCCCGGGCAAGAGCGCATCTTCGGGCGCATCGAACACTTTGCGAAAGGCCTGAATAAGCCGGATTCGGGTCGCATTGCGCCAGACCAGCACAGGCGAACGTGCCATCAGATCGCTCTCGACCCGCTGCGCATAGACCACACGGTCGTCACGCGCGGCGGCCTCTTCGATCATCCGCTCGAATTGTTCGAAGCCAAGCTGCGGATCGGCCAGAGCATGGGCCAGATCAAGGATCGGGCTGTCCGCTTCCTGCCGGTGGATGCGATGCAGGATGTGTTGCTTGGCCTCGGGCAGGGATTCAAACACCATCTCGCCCGACTGGTTCACAGGCGCCAACTGCGCCGGATCACCAAAGAGGACAAGGGTCGGAAAAATCTCCTGCAAATCGTCAAACTGGCGCTTGTCGAGCATGGAGCTTTCGTCAACAAACCCGATGTCGAGCGGGTCTTCACGACGTTTCCACCCGGTGATGAAATCCGACCCTCTCAGCCCCGCAGCCGCCAGAGCGCCGGGGATGGACTTGTTGTTCTGGTAAAATCCATAGGCCTTGTCGAGCGCTTCCTCTGACAGCCCTTCGATCTTGAGCCCTTCCAGATCGGGACGCTCGCCATTGCCTGCCAGCCATTCCGCAATCTTCTCGTATTCCGGATCATAGACCGGCGTGTAGAGAATACGGTGGATCGTCGTCGCGGGCACCCCACGGTTGCGCAGCACGGAGGCGGCCTTGTTCGTCGGCGCGAGAATGGCCAAGGTCCGGCGTTCCTTGCGGCGCTTGCCCTCATAATCGCCGGAGACAATATCCACACCCGCCTCATCAAGCGCCTTGTAAAGCTGCGCCAGAAGCAGGGTTTTCCCCGATCCCGCCTTGCCGATCACCGCGCAAAGCTGGTTGCCCGCGCTGGCTTGTGGCGTGATGATCCCGTCTTCAAGATCAACGCCCACACGGGCCAGCATCGTGCTGATCGCATCAAAGGCTTCGGCCTGATCTTCGGAGAATGTGAGCGTGTCTTTGGTCATGCGGCGACCCTACAGGGACGCCGCTCGTTGCACCAGAGGTCACAGCGCAGAATGCGCTTACGCGATGGCACGCAACTCTTCGACAAAGCTCTGGTCAAAGGCCGCATGGAACCACTGTTTCGAGGTCGCACGGTCAATTCCAGCGCGCTCCAGTGTCGGGGCGAACACGTCCTCACGCATCTCCCAAAGCCCGACGCCGATGGCATCACGACCCTCACCGACACGTCCCAGAACATCCGGCACAAGCCCCATGAGAGAATAGATCCGCTCCATCCGCGCATCAAAGACACCGACGAAATGTTTCAGGTGGAATTCCTCCATGATCTCGCCCGCCCCCAAGGTCAGCGCCGCCGTCACGCGCCGGTCCGCGCCTGGGGCGAGGCAAAAGCGGGTGCACTCCCAGATGAACGGGCTTTCGATCCGCACCCCGTCCGTCAGATGCGAGAAGTGATCGTTCACCATCGTATCCCCCGTGGTCGGCAAGAACCGCATCGAACCGCCATGGGTGCCGTCCGGCATTTCCCAGATCACATAGAGCGGGTTGATCGCATCATATTCGTCGCGTTCCTCGCCCGCTTCGTTCACATGCACATCCCATCCGAGACGGCGTTTGAACTGATCCGCACGATCACGAAACATCGTGTCACGCAGGCGGGGGAAGAGGTGAAGGTCGTTTCCATAAATATAGTGTAGCATTTCTAGCTCCTGTCTCTGTCAGATGAGAAGGACGCTATCGGTGAAACGTTAACCAAGACCTGAAACCTGCGGGCGTTGTCCTGTGCAAATGTCTTTTTATCCGTTCCGCACTTATTTTTTAGGCAAACCTCAAAGAAAAGTCATGGTCACAAGCGTGCCCTGACGGGCTTCAGACAATAATCAGACCCAACGACAGCGCCCGCGCCACGGCATGAGTCGTATTCATGGCTCCAAGTTTGTGGCGCGCAGCCTCAATATACACTCTGAGCGTGTGTTCGGAAATTCCCATTTCCGCTGCGGCCTGACTCCGGCTCAACCCTTTGGCGATATGCGTGATGGCTGTGGCCTCCCTTGGAGACAGGGATACGCTGGGCTGTGTGGCCTTCTGGTTTTCGAAATACAGGGCCTTTTTGTTGAACTCATGCGCCACCACAACAAGATCGCGCGCATGGCGGGCAATCAAGCGCTCCCAAGCCTCATCTGTCGTGGTGTGGTTCAAGGTAAAAAGGGCGAATTGCCCCTTCGGGCCGCGGATCGGAATCGTGTAGCCCTGATTGCCGACCCCGTATTCGAGTGCGTCCAACAAAAATGCTTTGGCCGCTTTGCTCGACCAGTCCAGCTGCTTCCATGAGACAGGGGTAAACCTTTGAAAACAACCGAAAATAACAGGATCAATGCGCAGGTAGTCTCTTTCGAGATAACGGTCGACCCATTCCGTAGAATAAGTCCCCGCGCCAAAGCGCTCGCCCACACTGTTTACCCAGTGGTAGACAACATGAGAAACTCCCAAGAGATCGCGCAGTTTGAGTGTTGCGTCCTGAAACTCTTCGAAATTTTCAACCTCCTGGAGCGCCTCCAGAAAGTCTTGTAATCCCGTCTTCATGGCCCCCCGCCCGTTCCGGCAATACGTCCGAAGACGTGCTCGACAGTTCCGCCGCGACAACCAGACAGGTGTCCGCCAACTGCTCAGCGCTCGCCTTTAGACCGCTTTGATCCGCAAAACTTCGCAAATCTTCCAATACATCAAGTATCCAATCGTTGCGCATGTAAAGCCTCTTTCGGGATTTTGCGTGGGAGTCTTTCAACATGACGTTGTATTTTTGCAGAATGAAATTCGCATTTTTACCCTCCCCATAAATAGGGAGTTAGAAATACTTAGGGCCATGAAATCTAATAATTATTAGATTTCATAGATTTGCACCCCGACAGAACCACGCAGCGATCCGCAACGCATATTTGCGAAATGAAAATCGGTAGCCAAAGCGGTGTGACACATTTTCCACACAACGCAAAAAAGACCCGCCTCAAATATGAGGCGGATCCTGAACTCTATCTTAGATCGTCGGCGTATAGGTTACTTAGCCGCTTCGAGCACATCCTCGAATGTAAGGAGACCCGTTTTCGGCGCCTGCACCAGCACGGCCATATTGCCCGGCTTGTGCTGGTTCTTAAGCATCTTCATATGCGCGGCAGGAATTTCTGCCCACGGGAAGACCTCCGACATACAGGGATCAATCCGGCGTTCGATCATCAGCCGGTTCGCCGCTGCGGCCTGTTTCAGATGGGCGAAATGCGATCCTTGCAGGCGTTTCTGGTGCATCCAGATGTAGCGCACGTCGAAAGTGCAGTTGAACCCTGATGTGCCCGCACAGATCACCACCATACCGCCTTTTTTGCAGACAAAGGACGACACGGGGAAGGTCGCTTCACCGGGATGTTCGAACACGATGTCGACATTGTTGCCCTTGCCGGTGAACTCCCAGATCGCCTTGCCGAACTTGCGTGCCTCTTGGAACCATGCCGCATATTCCGGCGTGTTCACGGTCGGCAATTGCCCCCAGCAGTTGAAATCCTTGCGGTTGATCACGCCTTTGGCGCCCAGAGACATGACAAAGTCGCGTTTGTCCTCGTCGGAGATCACCCCGATCGCATTCGCCCCTGCCGCTGTCGCAAGCTGGATCGCAAAGGAGCCAAGACCGCCTGACGCGCCCCAGACCAGAACATTCTGGCCCGGCTTCAGCTCATGCGGGTGATGGCCGAACAGCATCCGGTAAGCGGTCGCCAGCGTCAGCGTGTAACAGGCGCTTTCTTCCCAAGTCAGATGTTTCGGACGCGGCAGAAGCTGTTGTGCCTGCACGCGGGTGAACTGCGCAAAAGAGCCGTCCGGCGTCTCATAGCCCCAGATCCGCTGCGACGGTGAAAACATCGGGTCGCCCCCGTTGCATTCCTCGTCATCGCCATCGTCCTGATTGCAATGGATGACAACCTCGTCGCCCACTTTCCAGTTCTTGACGCTGGAGCCCACGGCCCAGACAATACCGGACGCATCGGAGCCTGCGATATGATACTCTGCCCCGTGCCCGTCAAACGGCGAGATCGGCACACCAAGACCGGCCCAGATGCCGTTGTAATTCACGCCAGCGGCCATCACGAGCACCAGAACCTCATGACTGTCGAGCTTCGGTGTCTCGACCACTTCGCATTGGAAAGAGGTCTCCGGCTCGCCATGACGCTCACGGCGGATCGCCCAAGCATACATCTTTTCAGGCACATAGCCCATCGGCGGGATTTCCCCGATTTCGTAGAGGTCTTTCTCCTCGGCCTCATAGGTCAGCTGGTTTGCATCAAGCGCCATATGTTGCGTCCTCCATTCCTGTTCGGGCCTCGCTCACACGAGACATGCCTCACGGGCACTACCCTCCTCCTGCCGCGATGCAGAATCGCAGCGTCTCTGTCATGGTGATACGATCCACAAAGCAACAATGCAAACATATTTGATATTATTTTGTAATTTTATAACCGAGCAAATGCAGAAATTCCCCTGAAACCCTGAAAAACAAAGAGGATTCCGGCCTTTTCCTCCCGAATATTCCCTAACGTCACTGGATTTTCCGCCCCTGCCGCAACGCGGCGAATTGACAAAGGCACAATATTCCACGCATAACGCTTTTTGAGAAATATTGTTGCAACGAGATTTTGGGGAGGTGCGCAATGAGTCAAGATACAACCGGGATCACCAATGACCGCTCCGGCCCTGACAGTGTAGCCGCTGACCGGCCCCGCAAAGACCGCCCGTGGCTCTTCCGGACCTATGCGGGCCACTCGACCGCCAAGGCCTCCAACGCGCTCTATCGCACCAATCTTTCCAAGGGGCAGACCGGCCTCTCTGTCGCCTTCGACCTGCCCACCCAGACCGGCTATGACAGCGATCACGAACTGGCGCAGGGCGAGGTCGGCAAGGTCGGCGTTCCGGTCAGCCATCTGGGCGACATGCGGATGCTCTTTGACGACATCCCGCTGGAACAGATGAACACCTCCATGACGATCAACGCCACGGCCCCTTGGCTACTGGCGCTCTATATCGCCGTGGCCGAGGAACAAGGCGCGGATGTGTCCAAGCTGCAAGGCACGGTGCAAAACGACATCATCAAGGAGTATCTCTCGCGCGGCACCTATGTCTGCCCGCCGCGCCCCAGCCTGCGGATGATTACGGATGTGGCCGCCTATACGCGCGAACACCTGCCGAAATGGAACCCAATGAACGTCTGTTCCTACCACCTGCAAGAGGCCGGCGCGACGCCGGAACAGGAACTCGCCTTCGCGCTGGCCACCGCCATTGCCGTGTTGGATGATCTGAAAGAGAAAGTGCCTGCCGAGGCCTTCCCCACGATGGTCGGGCGGATTTCCTTCTTTGTAAACGCAGGCATCCGCTTCGTGACCGAGATGTGCAAGATGCGCGCCTTCGTCGAACTGTGGGACGAGATCACCCGCGAACGCTACGGCGTCACCGACCCGAAATTCCGCCGTTTCCGCTACGGGGTGCAGGTCAACTCCCTCGGCCTGACCGAACAACAGCCGGAGAACAACGTCTACCGCATCCTGATCGAGATGCTCGCCGTCACCCTGTCCAAGAACGCCCGCGCCCGCGCCGTGCAGCTTCCGGCATGGAACGAGGCGCTCGGCCTGCCCCGCCCCTTCGATCAGCAATGGTCGCTGCGCATGCAACAGATCCTCGCCTATGAGACCGATCTGCTCGAATATGACGACCTGTTCGACGAGAACCCCGCCGTGGAGCGCAAGGTCGCCGCGCTCAAAGAAGGTGCGCGCGCCGAACTGGACACGCTCGACAGTATGGGCGGAGCGATTGAGGCGATCGAATATATGAAATCGCGCCTCGTGGAGGCCAATGCAGAGCGCATTGCCAAGATCGAAGCGGGCGAAACCGTTGTCGTCGGGGTCAACAAATGGACCACCGGCGAGCCCTCCCCGCTCACCGCAGGCGATGGCGGCATCATGAAAGCCGACCCCGAGGCCGAAGCCGACCAGATCGCGCGGCTCAAGGCATGGCGCGAAAGCCGGAACGAATCCGCTGTGCAAGCCGCTCTCAAGGAATTGCGCGAGGCCGCCGCCAGTGGTGCCAATGTCATGCCCGCCTCGATCAAAGCCGCGAAAGCGGGGGCGACGACCGGCGAATGGGGCGATGTGGTGCGTGCGGCTTTCGGCCAGTATCGCGGCCCCACCGGCGTCTCTTCCAACCCCTCGAACCGCACCGAAGGGCTGGAAGACATCCGCGAAGAGGTCGCCCGCGTCTCGGCCGCTTTGGGGCGCAAGCTCAAGTTCCTTGTGGGCAAACCCGGCCTCGACGGCCATTCCAACGGGGCGGAACAGATCGCGGCCCGCGCCCGCGACTGTGGCATGGACATCGCCTATGAGGGCATCCGCCTCACCCCCGCCGAGATCGTTGCCGCCGCCAAGGCCGATGACGCTCATGTGGTCGGGCTTTCGATCCTGTCGGGCTCCCACATCCCGCTGATCGAAGAGTTGATGCGCCAGATGAAAGAGGCCGGTCTGGGTCATATTCCCGTGGTCGCAGGCGGCATCATCCCCGAAGAGGACGCCGCGCATCTGCGGGCCATCGGGGTTGCACGCGTCTACACGCCCAAGGATTTCGAACTGAACCGCATCATGTTCGACATTGTGGCTCTGGTCGATCCTGCGTCGCAAGCCGCCGAATAGCGCCTATCAAACGGGCCTGTCGCGCAACGCTTTAGGGTTTTCACCACCGAGATCGTGGATATAGTCGGGGCAACTCATCATCAAAGAGGTGCCCCGATGCCAACTCCCCATATTGCCGCCGCTGTCGGCGACATTGCCGAAACCGTCCTCATGCCCGGCGATCCCTACCGCGCCAAATGGGCCGCCGAGACCTATCTCGACAATCCCAAACTGGTCAACGAAGTGCGTGGCATGTTGGGCTTTACCGGCACTTATAAGGGCAACCCTGTCACCATCCACGGCTCCGGCATGGGGATGCCGTCGATCTCCATCTATGCCTACGAGCTGATCACCGAATACGGGGCCAAAACCCTGATCCGCATCGGTTCCTGTGGTGCGATGCAGGACTATATCAAGGTGCGCGATGTCATCATCGCCATGACCGCCAGCACCTTGGGCACGACCCCTTCGGCGGGGTTCTTCAAGGAAATCAACTACGCGCCCTGCGCCGATTACGGCCTGCTCGAAGCTGCCGTGAAAGCCGCGCGCAGCAAGGATACCGGCGTTCATGTCGGCAATATCTACTCCGCCGACGTGTTCTATGCCGAACGTCCAGACCTTGACGAAGCGATGATCCGCCACGGCATTCTGGGCGTCGAGATGGAAGCCGCCGAGCTTTACACCGTCGCCGCCCGTCATGGCGTGCGGGCGCTGGGTGTGATGACCGTGTCCGACCATCTTCTGACCCATGAGGCCCTGCCCTCCGATCAGCGCGAAAAGAGCTTTGGCGATATGGTCGAAATCGCGCTTGAGGCGGCCTTCGCATGAGTATGCCGAAACGCAAACTGGGCGCACACGGGCCAGAGGTCGGCGCCATCGGTTTCGGCTGCATGAGTTTCGCGGGCTTCTTTGGCGCGGCGGATGACGAGACCTCGCTAGAGACCCTCGCCGCGGTCGAAGCCGCCGGAATCGATTTCTGGGACACGGCCAATATCTATGGCATGGGCCATTCCGAACGCATCGTCGGGCAGTATCTCAAGGAAACCGGAGCCAAGGTGACGCTGGCCACAAAGGTCGGCATCGTCCCCGGACCGCCCCGCCGCTTTGACAACAGCGAAGACTATATCCGCGCGGAACTGGAAAGCTCGCTTGAAAAGCTGAACCGCGACAAGGTGGAACTCTATTATATCCACCGCCGTGCGCAGGAGGTGCCCGTCGAGATTCTGGCCGAGACGATGGGCAAGCTGATCCAGGAGGGGTTGATCGACGCATGGGGTCTTTCGGAAGTGGCCCCCGCGACCATCCGGCGCGCGCATAAGGTCGTGCCTGTCACCGCCGTGCAGAACGAATATTCGCTCTGGACGCGACAGCCGGAACTGGGCGTGATCCAGACCTGCGAGGAACTGGGCATTGCCTTTATCCCCTTCTCACCGCTCGCGCGCGGGGCCTTGGGCGTGTCGGACCTTGATCCCTCGCAGTTTCAGGACCACGACTTCCGCCGCGTGAATCCGCGCTTTGTCGAGCCGAACTGGTCGGAGAACCTCGACTACATCCACGCCTTCCGCGCCTATGCAGAGAAAAAGGGCGTCACCGCTCCCGCGCTCGCGCTGGCATGGGTCTTGCATCAGGGCGATCACCTGATCCCCATTCCCGGCACCCGCACCTCCACCCATCTGCACGATTGGGCCAAGGCCGCCTCAATCGGCCTGTCGGAGGATGATCTGTGGGATCTGGAACAGATCCTGCCCGTCGGCTGGGCCGCAGGGGATCGCTATTCGGACGCGCAACTTCTCGGTGTCGAGCGCTACTGCTAAGACCGCACAGAGCTTGAAACGACAAAGCCCCGCTCATCTGGCGGGGCTTTTGCATATCCAGTGGCGGTGAAGCTCACTCGTAATAGGCATACATCTGGTCAAGCACTTCAAGCTTGGAGGTCGAAACCTGTTCGCTTGATTTGGCAACCGGATTGGAAGGCGCATAGTATTCAAACCATTCGGAGACTTTCATCGTCGTCTCTTTCTTGGCGGCGGTCGTCAGCGCAACATCGTGCAGTGTCATATCATCATCTCCGTTAAGGGTCTTTCGGCCCTCCCTTGCCCATAGAGGTAAGCCGCCCCGCCGCGCATGACAGCCCCCAAATGTCGCATAGTCGTCATGCAGATGCTGCAATGCAGCGTCGGAGATATATCTATTCTTCGGACTTTGCCCCGCAATGTTTCGGCATTCCCTTCTCCGTTAGCGCCGTCGCGCCGCAGACCTGACAGCGCCACGCCACGCCCTGCGCATCCTTGCCGGACTGACGCCAGCGGCAATCCGACGTCCGCTCCGTGCGCAGGAGATACATGCCGATATAGAGCGCGAGGATGATGAAGGGGATGAGAAACAGCATATCTCTGCCTGTCTGGATTCGGAGACGCGGGCGCCGTGCGGGTGTGATGACCAACCCCGCGCCACACGCGTGGCTTTAAAACGAAAAGACCCCGCTGGAAAGCGGGGCCTGTGCACTCTTATGTGAACGCGATCAATGTGCGCGGTCGAGGATCATCTTCTTGATATGTGCAATCGCAGCCGCAGGGTTCAGACCTTTGGGGCAGGTTTTCGCACAGTTCATGATGGTGTGGCAGCGGTAGAGTTTGAAGCTGTCTTCCAACTCGTCAAGACGCTCGCCCGTGGCTTCATCGCGCGAGTCGATGATCCAGCGGTAAGCGTGCAAAAGTGCCGCCGGTCCAAGATATTCGTCACCGTTCCACCAGTAGCTCGGGCAGGAGGTGGAGCAGGAGGCGCACATCACACATTCATACAGACCGTCGAGTTTCTTGCGGTCTTCAATCGACTGACGCCATTCTTTTTCCGGACGGTTCGTCTTGGTTTCCAGCCACGGCATGATCGAGGCATGCTGGGCGTAGAAGTGCGTCAGATCGGGGATGAGGTCTTTCACCACCGGCATATGCGGCAGCGGGAAGATGCGCACATCGCCTTTGATCTCGTCGAGACCGTAGATACAGGCGAGCGTGTTGATCCCGTCGATGTTCATCGCACAGGAGCCACAGATACCCTCGCGGCAGGAGCGGCGGAAGGTCAGCGTCGGATCAATCTCGTTCTTGATCTTGATCAGCGCATCGAGAACCATCGGCCCGCATTTGTCCATGTCGATGAAATATGTGTCCACCGACGGGTTTTTGTCGTCGTCGGGGCTCCAGCGATAGATCTGGAATTTCCGGACATTGGTCGCGCCCTCGGGCTTCGGCCAGGTCTTGCCCGTCACGATTTTGGAATTTTTGGGAAGGTTAAACTGAACCATGGCCTGTTCCCCTTGTTTGTCGCCGGACTGACCGGCAGGAAGTTGAGTTTCGTAGCTGTCTGTGGTCTGGCATCGATCTCAAACCTACGGTGGAATATATGGCGGAGGCGTGCATGTCCCCTCCTACCCGAAAAGCCCGCTCAGACCGGACTGAGCGATACATGTGAGAGTTTCCGGCTCGCTGGCGATCTCGGTCACGGTCTGCACCGTTTCGTCATCCACGCCCGTCACCGCCGCTTTCGCCAGCGTGACCAGTTGGCCCGTTTCCGCATTGTCCATGATGCAATCGACATAGACATCGGCATCTACGCCGGGAAACTTGTCGTTGATCACGGTTTTCACAACGGTTTTGGCGGTCGAGCGCGTGGTGTCCTCGACAAGCGAAGACCCTTCGATGCAGCCGGACAATCCGGTGAACAACAAAGCCGCCGCTGCGGTTTTCAAGACGAGATGACGGGTCATCCGAGTGCTCCTTGTCCCTCAAGCACGCCCATGTCGCGGCTGCGGGAGTTCTTGTTATAATGGCCCCAATGTGCCGTATCGATGGTGTAATCCGGTGCCAGCCAGTCCGCGATCTTCTCCGGTCCGTCGTGATCCAGATCGAAACGCAGGAACCGCGCCGTGGCCGTGGCGAAATAGCTTTGCACCTCGGCAGTGTGCTGGTCGAACATCTCGCCCCAAGCCGCTTTCGCACCCGCTTCATCAAGACCGGACATTTTGCAGAACCGCTTGAGAAAGGTGCCATTGGCATGAGCGGCACGCGAGCCGATCCAGTCGGATTTGTCCCGCGTGTTGAAGAAGAAATAGGCATCCGGATAGGCCGCATGAAGCGTCCGGAACAACCGCCCGCCCTCAATCATGATCTGACCATTGAGAAAGGCGATGTCGGAAAACGCCAGAACACCGTCAAACCCGTCGAAGGGTTTGCGCCCGAACGAAAGGTTGTTCAGCATTGTCTGCGCCACATTGCGCCCCCCCGGCTCCTGCCAGTGCAGCGCGGGAATGCCGTTGTCTTTCATCATGCGATGAAAACTCAGCGTGCCGCAGCGGTTGAACCCGATCTGTATGATCAGGGGCGACGTCGCTCGCTGCGCGTTCTGACGCTTGGAATAGGGAGTGAGCACAGTCATGCCGCCCCCGCCTTTTGACGCGTCAGGCCGGACAGATGAGCCAAACCGCAGACCGCTTCGGAGGCAAAAGCCGACCCGCACCGGGAGAGATGCTCTCCAAGTCCTTCGTGCTTAGTCCACCAAAACAGGTTCAACGACATTTCTCAGGTCCGGTTCAGGAAAGGCCGCCGCCCCCGCGAAACAGGGGCGGCCGCATCAACATGTTTCTTAGAACGTCCGAGCTTTCGGAGCGATCTTTTCGAGGCTGATCCCGCCCTCGTCTTCGGTCGTAAGCGGGGCTTCGATGATCGGGCGATAGCTCAGATCAACCTTGTTGCCATCAACACGCGAAATCGTGTGGATGCGCCAGTTCTTGTCGTCCCGCTCCGGATAATCCTCATGCGCGTGGGCGCCACGGGATTCCTTACGCGCTTCGGCACCGTGAATGGTGGCCAGAGCGTTCGGCATCAGGTTCGTCAGTTCCAGCGTCTCCATCAGATCGGAGTTCCACACCAGCGTGCGGTCGGTGACATGCAGATCGTCCAGTTTGGCCGCGATTGCGGTCATTTTCTCGACGCCCTCTTTGAGGGTCTTGTCGGTGCGGAACACGGCTGCATCGGCTTGCATCGTGCGCTGCATTTCAAGACGCAACTCGGCGGTCGGGATGTTGCCCTTCGCATGGCGGATATTGTCGAAACGGTCAAAGGCCTTCTCGACAGATGCCATGTTCAGAACCGGATTCGGAGCACCCGGCTTGAGGATTTCACCGGCGCGGATCGCGGCGGCACGCCCGAAGACAACAAGGTCGATCAGCGAGTTGGACCCCAGACGGTTCGCACCATGCACAGAGGCACAGCCCGCCTCGCCCACGGCCATCAGGCCCGGAACGACTGCGGTCGGGTTGTCTTTGGTCGGGTTCAGAACCTCACCGTGATAGTTGGTCGGAATACCGCCCATGTTGTAGTGCACGGTCGGCAGAACCGGAATCGGCTCCTTGGTCACATCCACACCTGCGAAAATCTTCGCAGATTCCGAAATCCCCGGCAGACGCAGCGCCAAGGCTTCGGCGGGCAGGTGGCTGAGGTTCAGGTAGATGTGGTCTTTATGTTCACCGACACCGCGACCTTCACGAATTTCCATCGTCATGGAGCGGGACACATAGTCACGCGGGGCGAGGTCTTTATAGGTCGGCGCGTAGCGTTCCATGAAACGCTCGCCTTCGGAGTTGGTCAGATAACCGCCTTCGCCGCGCGCACCCTCGGTGATCAGACAGCCGGAGCCGTAGATGCCGGTCGGGTGGAACTGCACGAATTCCATATCCTGAAGCGCAAGACCCGCGCGTGCCACCATGCCGCCACCGTCGCCGGTGCAGGTGTGGGCAGAGGTCGCGGAGAAGAACGCACGGCCATAGCCGCCGGTCGCAAGCACAACCATCTTCGCGGAGAACAGGTGGAACGTCCCGTCATCGAGTTTCCAGCACAGCACACCCTGACACTGGCCGTCTTCGGACATGATCAGGTCGATGGCGAAATATTCGATGTAGAACTCGGCCTTTTCCTTGACGGACTGGCCGTAAAGCGTGTGCAGGATCGCGTGACCGGTCCGGTCCGCCGCAGCACAGGTCCGTTGCACGGGCGGGCCTTCACCGAATTCGGTGGTGTGGCCGCCGAAAGGACGCTGGTAGATCTTGCCCTCTTCGGTGCGCGAGAACGGCACGCCGTAATGCTCAAGCTCGTAAACCGCCTTGGGCGCTTCGCGGGCGAGATATTCCATCGCATCCGTGTCGCCGAGCCAGTCGGAACCCTTGACCGTGTCATACATATGCCACTGCCAGTTGTCCGGCCCCATGTTGGAAAGCGATGCGGCGATCCCGCCTTGCGCGGCCACGGTGTGCGAGCGCGTCGGGAACACCTTGGTCACACAGGCTGTGCGCAGGCCCTGTTCGGCCATGCCGAGAGTCGCACGCAGACCAGAACCACCGGCGCCAACGACGACGACGTCGTATTCGTGGGTTTCATATTCATATGCTGCTGTCATTGTCTTTATTCCTTGCCGCGCATCACTGAATGGCGAGTTTCAAAAGGGCGAAAAGACCGGTGGCCATCAGGGCATAGCAAAAGCCTGCGACCGCGATCAGCGTCAGCTTGCGTTTGATGCCCCCGATGTAATCCTCGACGGCTTCGTCCACTTCGGTCTTCAGATGGATAATTCCGCCCACGAGGCAGAGCGCCGTGATGATCGCTATGCAGGGGTTGCTGTAAAAGGCCAGCACCTCTTCATAGGAATGGCCCACGGCATATCCGAAAGTGAAAATGAAAAGCGGCACGAGGATGGCCAGCGAGATCGACGTCGCGATCGTCAGCCAGTGATGTGCCGCGCCGGTATGCCCGGCGCCCAGACCCGTTGCCCGTTTGCGGTCAGTGAGATAATTCATGGCCAGCCCCTTCAGAAAATCAGAAACACAAGAGCCGTCAGCACGGTCAGGACAGTTGCCCCGATAAACATGCCCCAGCCCATTTTCTCGGAAGTCTCTACGTCGAGGCAGTAGCCGAAATCCCAGATCACGTGACGGACACGACCCAGCATGTGATACCAGATGGCCCAAGCGGCCGCGAGCATGACGATATTCCCGATCCAGCTTCCGTAGAGGTCGTTGAAACAGTTGAATGCCGACTCGGAGGTTGCCGCTGCGAGGAACCAGCAGATCACAAGGAAGACAGACCCCAGCGAGGCAATGCCGGTGATACGAACCATGATCGACGAGACCGACGTCATTTGTGGTCGATAATACGGTCCGATCATGAACGGAGAGAGCGGTCGGTTACCGCGATTCACATCAGCCATGGTGGCGTCCTTTCACGATTGATGCGTTAAAGTTGCTCTCTGTATTATACCTTTCTGCCTCGGAGTCACCACCTGTGAGCGCTAAAGTGAGCGGTTTCTGGCGTCTAAAATGCAGGAAAACGCCATCTGTGATCACAAGAAACCGTCAGTGATCACAAATACTGGCAAAACCCATTTACCTAGGGTTTTTATAAGATTTATGCGCCGTTCTTCGCCGGAAACACAAAAAAACGGGGCCGCGAACATCGTCGCGCCCCCGTTTGCGATCACAAATCCCGAAAGCCCTGCGACTTACAGCGGCACAACGGCCCAGTAATCCAGATCCAGCAGCACATCGGGGTGATATTTGCCCTCATCCGTCTTGTAGGCGAACTCCGGCGCACCGTGTTTATAGGCCACAAGCCGCAACCGGAGCGCGCCGACGCCGGGCGCTGTGGTCTCCGCCTTATCGAGCACCTCGGAATAGGCCCGCACGGTGTCGCCTGCAAAACAGGGGTTGGCATGTGCCCCGCCGTTCAGCCCCACAATCATCTGCGCATTGGCCAGACCGTTGAACGACAGCGCCCGCGCCATGGAGATCACATGGCCGCCATAGATCAGCCGCTTGCCATCCTCGCGGTTGGTGGCATCGAAATGCACCTTCGCCGTGTTCTGCCAGAGCCGTGTGGCCATCATGTGTTCGGGCTCTTCAATCGTCACCCCGTCCACATGGTCGATCTTCTCGCCGATCTCGTAATCGGCCCAGCGGTGCGGTTCTCCGGCCAGCGTGAAGTTGTATTTGAGAAAATCCAGCCCCTCGGGAATCACCAGCGCCTCAGGGGCCACCACCTTTGACAGTTCGGGGATCACCGTCTCCGGCGCGGGGGCGTCCAGATCGCCCTTGCGCACCATGACCCAGCGGACATATTCCAGCACCGGCTCATCGAACTGGTTAAGCCCCGTGGTCCGCACCCAGACCACACCGGATTTGCCGTTGGAATTCTGTTTAAGCCCAATCACCTCGGAGACCGATCGCAGCGTATCTCCCGTATAAACAGGTTTCAGCCAACGCCCCTCCGCATAACCGAGGTTCGCCACGGCATTGAGCGAAATATCGGGCACGGTTTTGCCAAAGACCACATGAAAGGCGATCAGGTCATCCACCGGACTGCCCGACAGCCCGCAGCTCTCGGCAAATTCATCGGACGAATATAGCGCATGTCGCGCCGGATAGAGCGCATGATAAAGCGCACGTTCTCCGCCGGACACGGTGCGCGGCACGGCGTGTTCAATCACCTGCCCCACTCTATAGTCCTCGAAAAAGCGCCCCGGATTGGTTTTCACGCGACATGCATTCACTTCAAAGTCCTCCCAGTTTCACCTCCGGGTCATATTCCCCGTCGGCCTCTTTAATAACCGCCTGTGCGCAACGCATCTTTCCCGTGCTTGCATCAAAGGCGTAGGAGGGCGAGCCGTAAAGCTCCCACCCCTTGCTCAAAGCCTTTGTCACCTTGTGACAAAAGGCGGATGTGTCTTCTTCGGTCAGGAGCCTGTAGGCTTTCATGATCTCTTCCTCACATTGGAAACGGCGACGGGCCGACAACTGTGTGGATATACCCGATCACGCCGTAAAGCACGACGGAGGCGACAAAGAACATCGCATCCTTGCCGAGGCTTCCTTTCTCCCGCCCAGCCCACGCACCTTCCGCGCGGTTGATGAGCGCGATTTCCGCCAGCGACCAGACCAGCAGGCCACCGAACAGGATGATCGAGGCAAGATCGCCGTTGACCATGAGATGCGCCACCGCCCAGAGCGCGAAGCCCAAGAGCATCGGGTGACGCAGCCCGTTGAGGATCACGCCCTTTTTCGGCGCGGGACTCATCATATAGATCGCAACCAGCACCATCAGGTTGTTGAGGTGACGCAGGAAATAGGGCGGTGCCCAGACAAATATCTCGGCGGCCATCTTGTAGCCGATCACCATCAGAATGACGGACACAACAAGCGCCAGCGCCACGGCCCCGCGCCCTTTGTCCCCCATCTGTGCCCGCCGCTCGGGCATCAGACGTTTGAACATATGGGCGGCGGCCCAAAGCAGAACCCCGAGAATAAGAATTAGCATCGCTGTCTCCTCTCCACGGGGCGTGCGTCACCCCATGGCTTGAATGGCTTCATGTTTCGCGAGCGTCGCCCGCGCCGTCACGATATGCAGATTCTCCACGATCTTGCCATCCACCACAGCAACCCCCTCGCCCTTCGCCTCGGCCTCCTCGAAAGCTGCGATCTGGCGCTGTGCGAGGTCGATCTCCGCTTCCGTCGGGGCGAAAGCCGCGTTGGCGACCGCCAGTTGCGCCGGATGGATCAGGGTCTTGCCATCAAAGCCCATGTCACGGCCCTGTTCACATTCCGCCCTGAGGCCCTCTTCGTCCTTGAACGCATTATAGACGCCATCAAGCACCACAATGCCGTAGGCTTTCGCCGCGATCAGGCACAGATGCAGCCCGCCCATCATCGGCAGACGGTCGGCGCGGAAACGTGTGTTCAGCTCTTTCGCCAGATCATTGGTCCCCATGACAAACCCCGCCATCCTCGGATGGGCGGCAATCTCTGCAGCATTGAGCATCCCCAGCGGGGTCTCCATCATCGCCCAGAGCGGCACATCGGGGATGGCCTGCGCCAGAGCTTCGACCATCTCGGCGCTCTCCACCTTCGGCAGGAGTATCCCGTCAATATCCGCACCGACAAAGGCCGCCACATCATCGCGGCCCCATTCGGTGTCAAACCCGTTCACACGCACGATCTTGGCGCGGTTGCCGTAGCCGCCTTGGGCCAGAACCTCTTGCAGCAACCCGCGCGCCTTGGTCTTTTCATCAGGCGCAACCGCATCTTCGAGATCAAAGAGAATGGCATCACAGGCCAGACCCTTGGCCTTTTCCAGCGCACGTTCCTTTGATCCGGGAATATAGAGAGCCGAGCGATAGGGGCGAGTGGCGAGTTCGGTCATTGATTCTTTTCCTCCGCAATATTGTTGCGCAAGAGGCCACAAAAATGAACCATTCCGCAAGGGTAAATTTTCCGCAGCGCAGAATTTATCGCGTCAGACACCGTGCAGACGCCTGCAGGCAAGCCCATCCCACCGCCACATGACCTATCCGGCCAGCGCTTCCCAGATCAGCTTGCCCCCCGTGATCACCAGAAACACATAGGTTAGCCCGAAAAACAGCTTTTCCGGCACTCTATGATGCATCCAGACACCGGCAAACACGCCCAGCACCGCCACCGGCACCAAGGTCAAATCCGCAATCAGGCTCTCCTTGGTGAAAATGCCAACCATGGAATAGGGCACGACCTTCATCGCATTGATCGCCCAGAACACCAGAACCGAGGTCGCCTGATAGGTCGTCTTGTCCAGCCGCTTGGACAAAAGATAAACGGCGGCGGGCGGTCCTCCGGCGTGGGAAATGAAACTCGTGAGACCGGTGACACCGCCCCACGCCAGCCCCGCGCCCGTGCCCAGCTCGCGTTTCGGCGGCTTGATCCAGTGCCGCGCTTTCGCCAGTTGCCACGCCACGAATCCCACGGCCACCACCCCGATCATCAGCTTGAACACCGCCGGATCCGCGACGCCATATAACAGTGCGCCGATCACAATTCCGGGAACAGCACCAAGGATCAGAATTGCCGACACCCGCATGTCCCACTTGCGCCAGAACAACCTGATCGCCGTCACATCCATGACCATCAGCAAGGGCAACATCAGCCCCACCGCCTGCCCCGGCGAGAGAATCAAAGCCAGAAAAGGCGTGGCTGCAAAGGCCGCGGCAGAACCGAAACCGCCCTTGGAGATCCCCGCGAACAGCACGGCAGGAAGGGCGAAAAAGTAGAAATTGAAATCCAGCGTCATCACGGGGGCCTTGTCGAACCGGGATATTTTCTTATGCGAATACAGTCGGGTTATCGCTAACGCTAGCGAAAACCTGAACGCGGCAGCGCAGCACAGACTTGCACGAATGCCTTCAAAGGGCTACCCATGCGCCAATCTCACCAACTGATTGGAGACTGACACATGGCCCGACCCAAGATTGCCCTTATCGGCGCTGGCAATATCGGCGGCACACTTGCCCACCTTGCAGCCCTGAAAGAACTCGGCGACGTTGTCCTTTTCGACATCGCTGAAGGCCTGCCCGAAGGCAAAGCCCTCGACATCGCTGAATCCGGCCCTTCCGAAGGGTTCGATGCCACCATGTCCGGCACCCAATCCTACGAAGACATCGCTGGCGCAGACGTCTGCATCGTGACCGCCGGTGTGGCACGCAAGCCCGGCATGTCCCGCGACGACCTTCTCGGCATCAACCTCAAGGTCATGAAATCCGTGGGTGAAGGCATTGCCAAACACGCCCCCGACGCCTTTGTGATCTGCATCACCAACCCGCTCGACGCGATGGTCTGGGCGCTGCAGAAATTCTCCGGTCTTCCGGCGAACAAAGTCTGCGGCATGGCTGGCGTGCTCGACTCCGCGCGTTTCCGTCACTTCCTCTCCGTCGAATTCGGTGTCTCCATGAAAGACGTCACCGCATTCGTTCTGGGCGGTCACGGCGACACGATGGTGCCCTCCGTGCGCTACTCCACCGTTGCCGGTATCCCGCTGCCCGACCTCATCGAGATGGGTTGGACCACGCAAGAGAAACTGGACGCAATCGTTCAGCGCACCCGTGACGGTGGCGCCGAAATCGTTGGCCTGCTGAAAACCGGCTCCGCCTTCTACGCTCCGGCCACCTCCGCGATCGAAATGGCCGAAGCCTACCTCAAAGACCAGAAACGCGTTCTGCCCTGCGCAGCTTACTGCAACGGCGAGATCGGCGTGAACGACATGTATGTGGGCGTGCCCACCGTGATCGGCGCTGGCGGCATCGAAAAAGTTGTCGACATCAAGCTCACCAAAGACGAGCAAGTGATGTTCGACAAATCCGTTGAAGCCGTGAAAGGCCTCGTCGAAGCTTGTAAAGCCATCGACGGTTCGCTGGCCTAAGCCGGCGCGCAATCTGAAAAATTACCGAAAGCCCGCAGCTTACCCTGCGGGCTTTTTTGTGTTTCGGTGCTGGCGCTGCGCTGTTACGTTCCGGCATGGTTTTGATTTGAGACTGGTTTGGACCTTTGACCCCATCGGACACGACAGATTTACCGGACACGCATGAGGCCACACCGCCCGGTGCCACACCGACATGGGCCGTGGCCTCGCTTGGTGACGAGCCTGCCCCGCTGATCGCCGCCTTTGCGCGTCACACCCGCGCCATCGGCGCGCGGGAGGTTCACATTTTCCTCGACCGTCCCAATCCCGACGTCGCAAGGTTGATCGGGGACCGCGACGGCATCTTCATCACCACCTGCGATCAGGCCTTCTGGGACCGCGAAAACCGTGGCCGCAGACCGGAGCGCCACACGGGGCGACAGAAATTCGTTGCCACATACGTCTACAGGCGCACGACTTGTGACTGGGTTCTGCATTGCGACGTGGACGAGTTCATCGCCGACGGTCAGGCGCTGTCCAACGCCTTGGCCAAAGCCGACCGCAACAAGGGGCTGGTCGTGCGCAATGCGGAGCGGGTCTACCTGCCCGACACGGTGCAGGACACGATCTTCGCGGGCGGCTTCCGCCATCCGACAAGCTTCACCCCCGAAGATGCAGAGGCGCTCTATGGCCGCTTCGCCAAGTTCCTCGCCTTCGGCCTCACAGGGCATCGGGTTGGCAAAACCATCACCCCGACCGGTCACGACTGGGAACTCGGGGTTCACCACCCCAAAGCCGTGGGAGACGGCCCGAAGCCACAACTCGACAGAATACATCAGCGCTTGTTGCTCCATTTCGACGGGCTGACGCCGCTGCATTACGCCATAAAACTGTTAAAAAAATCCTTCGAGAATTACTCCGGCCCGAAACGCAAGATCGGCGAGGCCCGCGAGGCGCAACACAGGTTCACCCGCAGCCATGCCGACCGCCCGCAGGAAATCCTGCGCATGGTCAACGGGGTGCAATCCCTCACACCGCAGCAGGTTGACGCGCTCTGGACATTGGGTCTGCTTCAGCCCGAACCGTTCTTTCCGAAAGATTGCGACGGGCTGGACCTCTCCCGCGCCCATTTCGACAGTCTCTTGCGCGACCGCGACCATGACATTCTCGCCAAGGCCGGTCTGGAGATGTGAGCCGCCAGACATGAAAATGGACATGAAAAAGCCGGGCACCACGGGCCCGGCCATTTCGTTCACTTGCCGATCAGAGATCAGAACTTATAGGTCACCCCGAAGTTCAAAGCGTTGGTAATGATGTCGCTTTCAAGGTTGCCGCCGCCGTCCAGATCAACGTCAAGCTGGCTATAGCTGCCTTTATATTCGGTGAACAAATCCCAGCGGTCGTTCAACTCGTAGCTCGCCCCGAGGACCAGCGCGATGGTCGGCCCTGCGATCTGGTATTCCAACGTATCGGTGTTCTCGGTGGTCACCTCGACATGCGGAATGATGATCCCCGCCGAGACGCTCGCATAAGGGGTGAACTTGTCCCAAGCCCCCGGCCAGCGCCAGATCGGACCAACCGTCAGGTTGTTCAGCCCGTCGGTGAATTCCAGCGTCGAAAATCCGTTATCGGCCATGTCGTCTTCGTCCGCATAGACCTTGCTGTGGGTGAAATCCGCGATCCAGCCAAAGGTCTCGTTCACCCAGTAGGTGCCGCGCACACCGTAATAGGGCGGCATGTCAAAGCTCTTGCCTTCCCACCCTGTGGTGAAGTCGAAAGTGTCGACGCCATCGGTGCCGGACACGCTGCTGTGCGGGGCTGTTTGGTAGCCGCCGTAAACGGACAGGCTGAAGTCTGCCGCTTGCGCCGCAAGGGGTGTCGCCAGAACGGCCACGAGCGCCAGAGCGGCTTTTTTCTCCGATTTATACATGATGATCCCCGAACTGTCTGTGAGTGAGTCTTGCTATATAACTACGCCCCCTGCCCCTTTCGGACAAGGAAATCGATCTGTGCGCTGCCGCGTAAAAGCGTCGCGCTGGGCGAACGGATACACAGATTGTAAAACTGTCGCCGCTACTAAAAACGCCAAATGATGCAAAATTCCGCGAGGTGATTCGGAAATCGGATAGAAAATGGAATTTGTGATCACACGAAACTTTCCTGTGATCACAAAAACTGAAAACACGCGCGTTTTCCCGCCAATCACGGAAAAAACCATTTCTTATGCCCTCCGGCAAATGCCATATACGGGGCAATCGAACCAGGGAGAGGATATCTCTAATGAACATCCACGAGTATCAGGCGAAAGCCCTTCTCAAGGAATACGGCGCTCCGGTTTCTGACGGTCGCGCTGTCCTGAGCGCAGCCGACGCGAAATCTGCGGCCGGCGAGCTCGACGGCCCGCTTTGGGTTGTCAAAGCCCAGATCCACGCAGGGGGACGCGGCAAGGGTAAATTCGTCGAAGCCGATGCTGGCGAAAAAGGCGGCGTGCGCCTCGCGAAATCTGTGGAAGAAGCCGCAGAAGAAGCGAAGAAGATGTTGGGCAAGACCCTCGTCACACACCAGACCGGTCCGGCAGGCAAACAGGTCAACCGCATCTACATCGAAGACGGTTCCGACATTGACCGCGAACTCTACCTCGCCCTGCTCGTCGACCGCCAGACCTCGCGCGTGTCTTTCGTCTGCTCCACCGAGGGTGGCATGGACATCGAAGAAGTTGCTGCGGCAACGCCCGAGAAAATCCTGTCCTTCTCTGTCGATCCGGCCACTGGCTATCAGGCCTTCCACGGCCGCCGCGTTGCTTTCGCCCTCGGCCTTGAAGGCGCACAGGTCAAACAATGCGTCAAACTGATGGGCCAGCTTTATCAGGCCTTCATCGAAAAAGACATGGAACAGCTGGAAATCAACCCGCTGATCGTCATGCCCGATGGCAACATCAAAGTGCTCGACGCAAAAGTCGGCTTTGACGGCAACGCGCTCTATCGCCACCCCGACATTGTCGAACTGCGCGACGAGACCGAAGAAGACCCGAAAGAACTGGCTGCTTCCCAACACGACCTGAACTACATCGCGCTTGACGGTGAAATCGGGTGCATGGTGAACGGTGCCGGTCTTGCGATGGCCACCATGGACATCATCAAACTCTACGGCGCAGAACCGGCCAACTTCCTCGACGTGGGCGGCGGCGCGACCAAAGAAAAAGTTACCGAAGCGTTCAAGATCATCACCTCTGACGACAACGTCAAAGGCATCCTCGTGAACATCTTCGGCGGCATCATGCGTTGTGACATCATCGCCGAAGGCGTGATTGCAGCCGTGAAAGAAATGGGCCTCAAGGTTCCGCTCGTTGTCCGCCTCGAAGGCACCAACGTGGAGCTCGGCAAAGAGATCATCAACAACTCCGGCCTCGATGTTATCGCAGCCGACGATCTCAAAGACGGCGCCCAGAAAATCGTTAAAGCAGTGAAGGGCTAACAGACATGGCAATTCTCGTAGACGAAAACACCAAGGTCATCTGTCAGGGTCTCACTGGCTCGCAAGGCACCTTCCACTCCGAACAGGCCATCGCTTACGGCACCAAAATGGTTGGCGGCGTCACTCCGGGCAAAGGCGGTCAAACCCACCTCGACCTGCCCGTGTTCAACTCCGTGCATGAGGCGAAACACGTCACCGAAGCCAATGCTTCCGTGATCTATGTGCCCCCGCCCTTCGCAGCCGACTCGATCCTCGAAGCGATCGACGCCGAAATGGAGCTGATCATCTGCATCACCGAGGGCATTCCGGTGCTCGACATGATGAAGGTGAAACGCGCCCTCGCAGACAGCTCTTCGCGCCTCATCGGCCCGAACTGCCCCGGTGTCATCACGCCGGATGCCTGCAAAATCGGCATCATGCCGGGCCACATCCACAAACGTGGCTCCGTGGGTGTTGTCTCCCGCTCCGGCACGCTGACCTATGAAGCTGTGAAACAGACTTCCGATCTCGGCCTCGGCCAGTCCACCGCTGTGGGCATCGGCGGCGACCCGATCAAAGGCACGGAGCATATCGACGTGCTCGACATGTTCCTCGACGATCCGGAAAC
Source organism: Celeribacter halophilus (assembly GCF_018860305.1). Taxonomy (GTDB): domain Bacteria; phylum Pseudomonadota; class Alphaproteobacteria; order Rhodobacterales; family Rhodobacteraceae; genus Celeribacter; species Celeribacter halophilus_A. The sequence goes on along the minus strand of NZ_JAHKPE010000040.1, from coordinate 184,241 downwards.
CACTTCCATCATCATGATCGGTGAAATCGGTGGTTCCGCCGAAGAAGAAGCCGCCGAGTTCCTCGCCGAGCAGAAGAAAAAAGGCCGCTGGAAACCGACCGCCGGTTTCATCGCCGGTCGCACAGCGCCTCCGGGCCGCCGCATGGGCCACGCTGGCGCCATCGTCGCCGGTGGCAAAGGTGATGCGGAAAGCAAGATCGAAGCCATGAAATCTGCTGGCATCGTGGTTGCGGACAGCCCCGCAACGCTTGGCGAAGCTGTGCAGGAAGCCATTGCCAAAGGCTAAGGCCTGCGCGCACCTGTTCAGGTGCAGTTGACAAACTTCGCCTGCGCCCTTTGTTAAAGAAGGGCGCAGGCGCACCCACAAAAGGCGATGCGTGCCTGCCCTCGAAACGGAAACGCCCCCTAATTAAGGTCACACCGATGAACGACCATAGCCCCAATGACATCTTCCATGCCTCCTCCTTCATGCAGGGGCATAACGCGGAATATCTCGAACAAGTTTACGCGAAATACACCCAAGACCCGTCTTCCGTAGACGCCTCCTGGGCCGAGTTCTTCCAATCCCTTGGAGATGCGGCGAATGATGTCACCGCAGAAGCGGCGGGGCCCTCCTGGGGTCGTTCGGACTGGCCGCCGGTCCCTGATGACGAACTGACCCATGCGCTCGACGGTCAGTGGGCCGAACCGGCCGCTGCCGAAAAAGCCGGTCAGAAGATCAAGGAAAAAGCCGCCGAAAAAGGCGTGGCCATCACCGAAGATCAGGTCAAACGCGCCGTGCTCGACAGTATCCGCGCGATCATGATCATTCGCGCCTACCGTATTCGCGGCCACCTCATTGCCGATCTCGACCCGCTCAAGATGCGTGACGAAGAGCCCCATCCGGAGCTTGATCCGCGCACCTACGGCTTTACCGAAGCCGACATGGATCGCCCGATCTTCATCGACAACGTGCTGGGGCTGCAACACGCCTCCATGCGCCAGATCCTCGACATCGTGAAACGCACCTATTGCGGCACATTCGCGCTGCAATACATGCACATCTCCGATCCGGAACAGGCCGGTTGGCTCAAAGAGCGGATCGAAGGTTTCGGCAAGGAAATCCAGTTCACCAAGAACGGCCGCCGCGCCATTTTGAACAAGCTGGTCGAGGCCGAAGGTTTCGAGAAATTCCTGCATGTGAAATACATGGGCACGAAACGCTTCGGGCTTGATGGCGGCGAAAGCCTCATTCCGGCGATGGAACAGATCATCAAACGCGGCGGCAACCTCGGCGCGAAAGAGATCGTCATCGGCATGCCGCACCGTGGTCGCCTTTCCGTTCTGGCGAACGTGATGAGCAAACCCTACCGCGCGATTTTCAACGAATTTCAGGGCGGTTCCTTCAAACCCGACGATGTGGACGGTTCCGGCGATGTGAAATATCACCTCGGCGCATCCTCCGACCGCGAGTTTGACGGCAACAAGGTCCACCTGTCGCTCACCGCGAACCCCTCGCACCTTGAGGCGGTGAACCCCGTTGTGCTCGGCAAGGCCCGCGCCAAGACCGACCAGAACAACGATCCCGAGCGCACTTCGGTCATTCCGGTGCTGCTGCACGGGGATGCGGCCTTTGCCGGTCAGGGCGTCGTGGCCGAATGTTTCGGTCTGTCCGGCCTGCGCGGTCACCGCACCGGCGGCACGATCCATATCGTTGTGAACAACCAGATCGGCTTTACCACAGCGCCGCACTTCTCGCGCTCCTCGCCCTACCCGACCGACATCGCACTGATGGTCGAGGCCCCGATCTTCCACGTCAACGGCGACGATCCGGAAGCCGTGGTCCACGCTGCGAAAGTGGCCACCGAATTCCGTCAGAAGTTCCACAAGGACGTGGTGATCGACATCTTCTGCTACCGCCGCTTCGGTCACAACGAAGGTGACGAGCCGATGTTCACCAACCCGCAGATGTATACCAACATCAAGCGGCACAAGACCACGCTCCAGCTCTACACCGAACGTCTCGTCAAGGACGGTCTCATTCCCGAGGGCGAGATCGAGGATATGAAAGCGGCCTTCCAGGCCCATCTCAACGACGAGTTCGAAGCCGGTAAAACCTACAAACCGAACAAGGCCGACTGGCTCGACGGGCGGTGGTCACACATCAACCGCGAAGGTGACGAATACCAGCGCGGCCAGACCTTCATCTCCGAAGAAACCATGGCGCAGGTCGGGCGTGCTCTCACGAGCGCACCGGACGACGTCAACCTGCACAAAACCGTGGCGCGCCAGCTTCAGGCCAAGGCCAAGATGTTCGAAGAGGGCAAGGGCTTTGACTGGGCCACCGGCGAAGCACTGGCTTTCGGCTCGCTTCTGACCGAAGGCTATCCGGTCCGCCTCGCCGGTCAGGACTCCACGCGCGGCACCTTCTCGCAGCGCCACTCCGCCCTGATCGACCAGAAATCCGAAGAGCGCTACTACCCGCTCAACCACATCCGCGAAGGGCAGGCCCATTACGAGGTCATCGACTCGATGCTCTCCGAATATGCGGTGCTGGGCTTTGAATACGGCTACTCGCTGGCCGAACCCAACGCGCTGACCCTCTGGGAAGCCCAGTTCGGCGACTTCGCCAACGGTGCGCAGATCATGTTCGACCAGTTCATCTCCTCGGGTGAATCGAAATGGCTGCGGATGTCCGGTCTGGTGATGCTCCTGCCCCACGGCTTTGAAGGTCAGGGGCCGGAACACTCCTCCGCACGCCTCGAACGCTTCTTGCAAATGTGTGGTCAGGACAACTGGATCGTCGCAAACTGCACGACGCCGGCGAACTACTTCCACATCCTGCGTCGCCAGCTGCACCGCTCCTACCGCAAGCCGCTGGTCCTGATGACGCCGAAATCGCTTCTGCGTCACAAACTCGCCACCTCCGTCGCCGCCGATTTCACCGATGGCTCCTCCTTCCACCGCATCCTCTGGGACGATGCCGATGCCACCTACGGCACCGACAAATCCCAGATCAAACTCAAAGCGGACAAGGACATCAAACGCGTCGTGATCTGCTCCGGCAAGGTCTACTACGACCTGCTTGAGGCCCGCGACGCCGCCGGCAAGGACGACACCTACATCCTGCGTCTCGAACAGTTCTACCCCTTCCCCGCGCTCTCGATGGTCAAGGAGCTTGAACGCTTCAAAAACGCCGAGATCGTCTGGTGTCAGGAAGAGCCCAAGAACCAGGGCGGCTGGACCTTTGTCGAGCCGAATATCGAATGGGTGCTGACACGTATCGGTGCCAAGCACACGCGCCCGGTCTACGCCGGACGTGCCGCCTCCGCCTCGCCCGCAACGGGTCTGGCATCTCAGCACAAAGCACAACAAACGGCGCTCGTGAACGATGCGCTCAATATCGAAGGGTAATCACATGTCCGTTGAAGTCCGCGTCCCGACCCTAGGTGAATCCGTCACCGAGGCCACCGTCGCCACCTGGTTCAAGAAACCGGGAGATGCTGTGGCCGTTGACGAAATGCTCTGCGAGCTGGAAACCGACAAGGTCACCGTCGAAGTGCCCTCCCCCGCCGCTGGCACTCTGGGCGAAATCGTCGCCGCCGAAGGCACAACTGTCGGCGTTGACGCGCTGCTGGCCACGCTGAACGCTGGCGAAGGTGCCGCCCCTGCCCCGAAAGCTGCCGCCGCTCCTGCGGCTGCGGCCCCTGCGGCCTCCGGCGCATCCGAAACCGTCGACATCATGGTGCCGACCCTTGGCGAATCCGTGACCGAAGCCACCGTTGCCACATGGTTCAAAGCCGTGGGTGACAGCTTCGAAGCCGACGAAATGCTCTGCGAACTGGAAACCGACAAGGTCTCCGTCGAAGTGCCCGCCCCCGCCGCTGGCACCCTGACCTCGATCATCGCCAATGAGGGCGACACAGTTGCCGCTGGTGGCAAACTGGCTGAAATGTCCTCCGGCGCGGGTGCTGCCGCCGCTCCTGCCGCAGCCGCTCCGGCTGCTGCCCCCGCGGCTTCCGCTGGCAAAGACGTCGAAAACGCACCGTCCGCCAACAAGCTGATGGCCGAAAAAGGCGTTGATGCCGCCTCCGTCACCGGCACCGGCAAAGACGGTCGCATCATGAAAGAAGACGTGCTCAACGCGCTGAACAAACCGGCGGCAACTCCGGCCCCTGCCGCAGCACCTGCTGCTCCGCGTCCGGTCGCTGACGCCGCCCGCGAAGAGCGTGTGAAAATGACGAAACTCCGTCAAACCATCGCGCGCCGCCTTAAAGAGTCGCAAAACACCGCCGCCATGCTCACCACCTATAACGAGGTGGACATGACCGAGGTGATGGCTCTGCGCAAAGAGTATAAAGAGCTGTTCGAGAAGAAACACGGCGTGCGCCTCGGCTTCATGTCCTTCTTCACCAAGGCCTGCTGCCACGCGCTCAAGGAAGTGCCGGAAGTGAACGCCGAAATCGACGGCACCGACATCGTCTACAAGAACTACGTGAACATGGGTGTTGCCGCCGGCACGCCGCAGGGTCTCGTGGTGCCTGTGATCCGCGATGCCGACAGCATGTCCTTTGCCGAAATCGAAAAAGCCATCGCCGAAAAAGGCAAACGCGCCCGTGACGGCAAGCTCTCCATGGCAGAGATGCAAGGCGGCACCTTCACCATCTCCAACGGTGGTGTCTACGGCTCGCTGATGTCCTCGCCGATCCTGAACCCCCCGCAATCCGGTATCCTCGGGATGCACAAGATTCAGGACCGCCCGATGGCCATCAACGGTCAGGTTGTGATCCGTCCGATGATGTATCTGGCGCTCTCCTATGACCACCGGATCGTGGACGGCAAAGGCGCCGTGACCTTCCTCGTGCGCGTCAAAGAAGCCCTCGAAGACCCGCGTCGTCTGCTTATGGATCTGTAAGGTAACACAGAAAGATTAGTCCCGTGCCGGAAGCAAAAGACATTGTATTTGAAATCTGGCGTTTGCAAGAACGCAGGTGTTACTATGCAATGTCTGCTGCCGGCGCGGGAATTGGTTACGCGCTAGCTACGGTATCGCCTGACCTCTCTCTGTTGGAAACTCGCATTTTTCTTGCGACAGTAACGCTCTGGTCAATCAGCTTTCTATCTGGGTTCAAGGTTCTTTCATCTCTCAATCATGCAATGGTGATTAGCAAACAAGCCCACACAGATCGTCAAAAGATACATCCACAAAACTCAGAAGTTCACCGCATCTTAGACAATGTCATTGAGCAATCTGCTGAGAGTGTGGGAAGGCGGATTTTTCAATTCAAATGGATTCAAATGTTGTCTTTGATCGCTGGCGCACTGGCATTCGTATTTATCAAAGTCGACGTTTGTGCAGCCCTATCTCTCACAGCAAGCACTAAGTCATGACCCCGCTCCTCACCCTCCTCGCCCTCGTAGGCCTCTTGCACATCGCGCAATTCGCGGTGGCTTCCTACATGGCGAATGTGGATCTCGGACAGGGTTACACGACAAGCCCGCGCGACCGTGCGCCGTCTCGCGAGATGCGTGTGGGCACCGCGCGGATGCTGCGGGCCTATGACAATCATATCCAGATGTTTCCGTTCTTCGCGGCTGGCGTGCTCCTGATCCACCTTTCGGGTCAGTCGAGCACCATGACCGTGGCGGCGGCCTCTGTCTATCTCATCGCGCGGGTGCTCTATGTGCCCGCTTATGCCTTTGGCTGGCAACCGTGGCGGTCCCTGATCTGGGTCACGGCCATGCTCTGCTGTGCCATATTGTTCATCGCGGCGCTTCTGTGAACGCCTATCAAAAATGCCCGACGGTTGTCCGACGCTTGTCCGACATAAATCCGACACTGGAAAACGACCAATTCAAAGACCAAGGAGAAGACCATGGCATCTTATGACGTAATCATCATCGGCGCGGGTCCGGGCGGCTATGTATCCGCCATTCGCTGCGCCCAACTGGGCCTCAAGACCGCCGTGGTCGAGGGCCGCGAGACGCTGGGCGGCACCTGCCTCAACGTAGGCTGTATCCCCTCCAAGGCGCTGCTGAACGCGACCCATCATCTGCACGAAGCCGAGCATAATTTCGCGGCAATGGGCCTCAAGGGCAAATCGCCTTCCGTCGACTGGAACCAGATGAAAGCCTACAAGGATGACGTGGTCCGCCAGAACACCGGCGGCATTGAATTCCTGTTTAAAAAGAACAAGGTAGACTGGCTCAGAGGCTGGGCGACCATTCCGGCTGCGGGCAAGGTCAAGGTCGGTGACGAGGTCCATGAGGCCAAGAATATCGTCATCGCTTCCGGCTCTGTGCCGACCTCCCTGCCCGGCGTTGAAGTGAACAACGAAGGCGGCGTGGTTGTGGACAGCACCGGCGCGCTGGAACTGCCGAAAGTTCCGAAAAAACTCGCCGTCATCGGCGCCGGTGTGATCGGTCTGGAGCTTGGCTCCGTCTACGCCCGCCTCGGCGCGGAAGTGACCGTGGTGGAATACATGGATTTCATCACCCCCGGCATGGATGCCGACGTTCAGCGCACTTTCAAAAAGCTGCTTGAAAAACAAGGCCTTAAATTCGTTCTCGGCGCCGCGGTTCAGGGTGTGGATGCGTCCAAAACCAAGGCGAAAGTCAACTACAAGCTCAAGAAAGACGACAGCGAGCATGTGCTTGACGCCGACGTGGTTCTGGTCGCCACGGGCCGCAAACCTTTCACCGACGGTCTGGGTCTCACCGAGCTTGGCGTCGAATTCACCGACCGCGGTCAGGTCAAAACCGACGCCCATTGGGCCACCAACGTGCCGGGCATCTACGCCATCGGTGACGCCATCGTCGGACCTATGTTGGCCCACAAAGCCGAAGACGAGGGCATGGCCGTCGCAGAGGTGCTTGCAGGCAAGCATGGCCATGTGAATTACGACGTAATCCCCGGCGTGATCTACACTTCGCCGGAGGTTGCCACCGTCGGCAAGACCGAAGCGCAGCTGAAAGCAGAAGGCCGCAAGGTCAAAGTCGGCAAGTTCTCCTTCATGGGCAACGCCCGCGCCAAGGCCGTGTTTCAGGGCGACGGTTTCGTGAAGCTCATTGCAGACGCGGAAACCGACCGCCTTCTGGGCGCGGCGATCATCGGTCCGGCAGCGGGCGACATGATCCACGAAATCTGTGTGGCAATGGAATATGGCGGCTCCGCTCAGGACATCGCGCTGACCTGCCACGCGCACCCGACCTATTCGGAAGCCGTGCGCGAGGCTGCTCTGGCCTGTGGCGACGGTCCGATCCACGCGTAAGGCGCGGGGTTTCAACAAACAGAAAAGGCGCTCCTTCGAGCGCCTTTTTTATGACCTGTGTCGGTCCGAATTTATCAGGCTTCAACCTGTGCCAGCCGCCGCTTCTTCCAGCCGCTGCGCATGTTCACGCCGCAATGCCTTGCGCAACTCCGCCGCATGCCAGCGTTGCTTGTCCACGTCGCTCTCCGGCGTAAACCGTGGCACCTCAACGGTTTTCCCGTTCTCGTCCACCGCCACCATAGTGAAATAGCAGGAATTCGTATGCCGCACGGTTTGCGTGCGAATGTTCTCCGCCTCGACCCGAATCCCGATCTCCATCGAGCTGCGCCCGACATAGTTCACGGTCGCCCGACAATGCACCAACTCACCCACATGGATCGGCTCTTTGAACATCACCTGATCGACAGACAGTGTCACCGCATACTGGCCGGAATACCGCGAGGCACAGGAGAAGGCGACGAGGTCCAGAAGCCGCAGCAGTGCGCCGCCATGCACCTTGCCGGAAAAATTCGCCAGATCCGGCGTCATCATTTCCGTCATTTCCAGATAGCGTGTCATGGCTGTCTCCTTTTGCTGCACCCGCAGAAAACGCTGTGGCGCAGAAAAGGTCAAGTCGATCACAAGTGAGAAGGGACCGCCGGAAATGGCGGTCCCTTCTCGTCCGACCCATCATCGGGGGGGTGAGAAGGGCCGGAATCTCTCTTTTCTCATAACGTGGCGCATACAAATCCCGCCAATAACACAGGCGTGATCGGCACGTTCGCGCTCACAGTCACAAGCACTAACGCCGCAAGACAGCTATTCCGTCGCGCTATTTTCACTTTTTTAAGATTTTTCTGAAATTATCTGAGGACAGCTAAAAAGCGCGTTGTTTACGGGCCACATCGCGGCTCGTTTCCAACTGCATTGCAGGTCGTCAGATCACAAAACAACGCCACACAAATCGCGAGATCACATAGCAAGCATACGCAAACCTTTGGTCACATCCGAGCGCACCGCAAGGCGCAACCCCGGCTCGTCCCCTGCACGCAACGCCGCCACGATCAGGCGGTGGTTATGCGGCACTTCCGTGCGATTGAGCTTCGCATAGAGTGCGCGCATCGTCGGTCCGAGTTGCAGCCAGACGGTTTCGGTCAAGGCCAGCATGGCAGGCGCCTGTGCGCGCAGATAGAGCGTTCGATGAAAGTCCAGATTGGCGCGAATATAGCCGACATCATCATGCTTGGCGACCATCTCCGCGATGGTGCCATTGATCGTCTGAAGCCGCTCGATCAGTGCCATATGCGCCCGAGGAAGCGCGCGCGAGGCCAGTTCTGGCTCGATCAACGCACGGATGGAGGCCAGTTCTTCCAACCGCTCGTTCGACAGTTCCGGCGTGCTGACGCGACCCGATGCCGAAAGGTTGAGCCCGCCATCAGCCACCAGCCGCCGCACCGCTTCGCGCGAGGGCGTCATGGAAACGTCGAACATCTTGCCGATGCCGCGCAGCGTCAGCGCCTGTCCGGGGGCAAACTCCCCATGCATGATCCGCGAGCGCAAAGCCCGATAGATACGGTCATGTGCTGCGGTCGGATTGTCGGAGAGTCTGGTCGTAGGCGTAATCATAGGCGCACTTGTGATCACAATGGACAAAAAGTCAATCCGCGTCGAACCGCCACGCGTGCAATCGCTCGCCTTCCTCACGCAGCCAACGCCGGTGAATCGCATAGTCGGGACACAGGCGTTCCACATGGGCCCAGAAGCGGGACGAATGGTTCATCTCAAGCCGATGCGCCACCTCATGGGCCGCCACATAGTCCAGCACCGCCTCAGGAGCCATAACAAGCCGCCAGGAATACATGAGATTACCCGTAGAGGTACACGATCCCCAGCGCGAACGCGGATCACGCAAGGTGATCCGACCATAATCCGTCCCCAGTTGCGCGGCATAGCGATCTGACGCCGCGCGCAGGCGCATTTGTGCTTCGAGTTTCAGAAAAGCTTTCACCTTGGCCACCACAGCCGTCTCCCCCCCCGGCACCGCCAAGCGCCCGTCTTTGAGAACCGCGCGCCGCCCCTGCCCCGGCTGGATTTCGATCTCATGGCCCAAAAACGGCAAACGCACCCCGAATCCGGGCATCTGGCGCGGCGCACGACTGCCGAGATGTTTGCGAATCCATGCCTCTTTTTCACGCACGAAGGCCACGGCCTCCCGCTCCGGCAGACGCGTAGGCATGGACAACGTCACCCGCCCGTCCAGACGCGACACGCGCAGGGACAACCGCTTGGCCCGCGCAGAGCGCCGCAACGTGACCCCGACCGGCGGATCGCCTTCCAAAATAAAGTCAGCCATGCCCATGCCTCTTTGCCCGATCCCCATGACATAGCCTGCCCGAATGCCGGAGACCACGATCTTTACCGTTTTTTAGGGCAAAAGCCTTTGACAGCCTCTTTGCAATATGGCATGGCGCGCAGGTCTCCACATATGGATCAGTTACAACGAAAGGGATTCATCATGCCCAAAGAGGAATGGGGCGTAAAACGTGTCTGCCCCACCACCGGCAAACGGTTCTATGACTTGAACCGCGATCCGATCGTGTCTCCCTATACCGGCGAGACCGTGACCTTTGACGTGAACAACAAATCCCGTGTTGCCATCGCCGAAAAGACCGAAGCCAAACCTGCTGACGATCTGGATACCGAAGACGATCTGCTCGTTGAAGACGATGCAGACATCGATATCGATGACGATCTTCTCGACGATGACGAGGATGACGACAACGTTTCCCTCGAAGAAATCGCGGACGTCGCAGCAGACGACGACGAATGATGATTATGACAGGTGGAAAAATTCATCCGCCTGTCATTTTTTCTCTTGCAACACCAAGCAAGACAAAATAGTTAGCGCGGGCGGACGGAAAACGCCCATCCGCACAGACGCCTGACCGGCGCGAAACCGGTCGTATGGGGCCTTAGCTCAGCTGGGAGAGCGCCTGCATGGCATGCAGGAGGTCAGCGGTTCGATCCCGCTAGGCTCCACCATACCTCACCTGAAACAGACAATACGACACTCGCCCAGCAGCAGGATGCTCTCAAAACATCCCGTAAGGCGTTTTTGTTATCGTATCCGCACAAGGTTTCATGGCCACGCCAGCCATTTTCCCGAGACATACACCAAATATTAAGAAGCCTCTGCCATATTCCAGAACACATTGATGTTCTGGCCCGAAGGAGCAGAAAAGAATGAGACAGGTGACGTCAACTCAGACCTCATATCGCCACTCCTATGCAAATCTCGCAGTTAACGGTATTTACAGAATTCTGTAAAAATCCGTGAACCCCTTCACAAATGCGCTCTCAAATCCCGAGTATAAAGGAGATTTTCCTCTCAAACGCTGTAAACATCTTCCTTGAGGAGAAGACTCATTCACTGGATGAGCCATGTTTTGAGTTTGGGAGGCAACATGTCTGAAGATACAAATACAATGACCGCACCATCCGAGGCCTTCGCCTCCAGTGCGCATATTGACGCTGAAACCTATAATGAAATGTATACCCGTTCGGTTGAGGATCCCGTGTCCTTCTGGGCGGAGCAGGGCAAGATTCTCGACTGGATCGAACCCTATACGCAGGTCAAGAAGACCTGTTTCGATTTCGGCCGCGTGGATATCAAGTGGTATGAGGACGGCGTGTTGAACGTGTCCGCCAACTGCATCGACCGTCACCTCGCCAAGAGATCGCTGCAAACCGCGATTATTTTCGAGCCGGATGACCCCAACGAGCCCGCCCGCCACATCACCTACAAGGAGCTTTCCGACAAGGTGAACCGCATGGCCAATGTGCTCTTGAGCCAGGGCGTCATGCGCGGGGATCGTGTGGTCATCTACATGCCGATGATTCCCGAAGCCGCCTATGCCATGCTGGCCTGTGCGCGGATCGGTGCGATCCATTCCATTGTCTTTGCAGGGTTTTCCCCCGATGCGCTCGCCAACCGCATCAATGACTGTGGCGCGAAGCTTGTCATCACCGCCGACACCGCCCCGCGCGGTGGCCGCCGCACGCCGCTCAAGGCCAATACAGACGCGGCCCTGCTGCACTGTTCCGACAAGGTCCGCTGCCTCGTGGTCAAACACACGGGCGATCAGATCACATGGATCGACGGGCGCGATGTGGACGTCAAATACCTGATGGAACACGCCTCCCCCGACTGCCCGCCGCGGCCGATGAACGCCGAGGATCCGCTTTTCATCCTCTACACCTCCGGCTCGACGGGCAAACCCAAAGGCGTGGTGCACAGTTCCGGCGGCTATCTCGCCTATGCCGCACTCACCCATAAATATGTCTTCGACTATCACGATGGCGATGTGTTCTGGTGCACCGCCGATGTCGGCTGGGTCACCGGTCACAGCTATATCGTCTACGGCCCGCTGGCCAATGGCGCCACCACGGTGATGTTCGAAGGCGTGCCCTCCTACCCTGACGCGGGCCGGTTCTGGGCCGTCTGCGAAAAGCACAAGGTCAACCAGTTCTACACCGCCCCCACGGCTCTCAGATCGCTCATGGGGCAAGGCAACGAATGGGTCGAGAAATACGACCTGTCCTCGCTCAAGCTGCTGGGCACGGTCGGCGAGCCGATCAACCCCGAGGCATGGAACTGGTACAACGAGGTCGTCGGCAAGGGCAAATGCCCCATCGTCGACACATGGTGGCAGACGGAAACCGGCGGTCACCTTCTGACCCCGCTGCCCGGCGCGATCCCGACCAAACCGGGCTCTGCGACCAAGCCCTTCTTCGGCGTGCAACCTGTGCTTCTCGACGCCACCACCGGCGAGGAGTTGCACGAGACCGCGACCGAAGGCGTGCTCTGCATCAAGGACAGCTGGCCCGGCCAGATGCGCACCGTCTGGGGCGATCACGAACGGTTCCAAGAGACCTATTTCCAGCAATATAAAGGCTATTACTTCTCCGGCGACGGGTGCCGCCGCGACGAGGACGGCTATTACTGGATCACCGGCCGCGTGGACGATGTGATCAACGTTTCCGGCCACCGCATGGGCACGGCCGAAGTCGAAAGCGCACTGGTGGCCCACGCCAAGGTCGCCGAAGCCGCCGTGGTCGGGATGCCGCATGAGCTCAAAGGTCAGGGCATCTACGCCTATGTCACGCTGATGAACGGCGTGGAGCCCACCGACGAGCTGCGCGCCGAACTGGAGAAATGGGTCCGCACCGAAATCGGCCCGATCGCAAAGCCGGACTTCATCCAATGGGCGCCGGGCCTGCCGAAAACCCGCTCCGGCAAAATCATGCGCCGCATCCTGCGCAAAATCGCCGAAAACGACACCGGCAGTCTGGGCGACACATCCACGCTCGCTGAGCCCGCCGTCGTGGATGAGTTGATCAGCAATTCGCTCTACCAGAAATCCGCGTAAACACGCGCAAATATGGTAGGATACAAGCATCACCCCCGACAAATGAGGGGTGATGCCCCGACCTAAATCCGGTCGGGAAGGAAAGCGGGTTCCGCGAGGAGGCGGGAGTCGCGTTTTGAAAATCCGGGCGATTTCAAAAGAAACACCCGCATTTGGGACAAAAGGGAGGACCGCATTATGGCGGAAAATTCAGACAACAATGCTTATTGGTCTGCAAACAGACGGATCATCGGCATCTCACTGGTCATTTGGTTCATCAGTTCTTTCGGCTTCGGCATTCTGCTGCGCCCAATGCTGTCCGGTATCAAGGTCGGCGGCACAGACATCGGGTTCTGGTTCGCGCAACAGGGCTCAATCCTTGTCTTTCTCGTGCTGATTTTCGTCTACGCAACGAAGATGAACCGGCTCGATAAAGAACACGGCGTGGACGAATAAGGAGCGACACCAATGGATCAGTTTACCCTCAACCTAATCGTTGTGGGCGCGACCTTTGCGCTCTACATCGGTATCGCGATCTGGGCCCGTGCCGGATCAACAGCTGAATTTTACGCCGCAGGCCGGGGCGTCAACCCCGTTGTCAACGGCATGGCGACCGGCGCGGACTGGATGTCGGCCGCATCGTTTATCTCCATGGCGGGGATCATCTCGTTCGGCGGCTACAACACCTCTGCCTATCTGATGGGCTGGACCGGTGGCTATGTGCTTCTTGCGATGCTGATCGCGCCCTACCTGCGCAAGTTCGGCAAATTCACCGTGCCCGAATTCATCGGTGACCGGTTCTATAGCCAGACCGCACGCACCGTGGCGGTCATCTGTCTCATCACCGCATCCCTGACCTATGTGATTGGCCAGATGACCGGTGTTGGTGTGGCGTTCTCGCGCTTTCTCGAAGTGGACAATCTCACCGGCCTTCTGATCGGCGCAACCATCGTGTTCTTCTACGCGGTGATCGGCGGTATGAAAGGCATCACCTACACGCAGGTTGCACAATATGTGGTTCTGATCACCGCCTACACCATTCCGGCGGTCTTTATCTCCCTGCAACTGACGGGCAACCCTGTCCCGCCGCTGGGTCTTTTCTCAGACCATGTCGGTTCCGGTGAACCGCTCCTTGCGACACTCGATGGCATGCTTCGCGATCTCGGCTTCAACGAGTTCACTCAACAGACCGACACCACCTTGAACATCTTCCTGTTCACCATGTCCCTGATGATCGGGACAGCGGGTCTGCCGCATGTGATCGTGCGCTTCTTCACGGTGCCTACGGTGGCCTCCGCGCGGTCTTCTGCCGGTTGGTCGCTTGTCTTCATCGCGCTTTTGTATCTCACCGCGCCTGCCGTGGGTGCGATGGGCCGTGTGAACCTGATTGATACCTTCTACCCGAACGGCACCTCCGCAGAGGCCCTGAGCGTGGAAACCATCAACAGTGAGGAAAAACTCGACTGGGTCCGCAACTGGGCGCAAACGGGCTTGCTGCAATACGAGGACAAAAACGGCGATGGCCTCATCACCTATGTGGCTGATGCCGAACTCAACGAGCTGAGCGTCAACAACGACATCATGGTTCTCGCGAACCCTGAAATCGCGAACCTGCCGAGCTGGGTGATTGCCCTGATCGCCGCAGGAGGTCTGGCCGCGGCTCTCTCGACCGCAGCCGGTCTGTTGATGGCGATTTCTTCCGCCGTGTCGCACGACCTCATCAAGTCGCAGATCAACCCCTCGATCTCGGAAAAGGGCGAACTTCTGTCCGCGCGTATTTCCATGGCCGTGGCAATCGTGATTGCGACCTACCTTGGGGCCAACCCGCCGGGCTTTGCCGCGCAAACTGTGGCTCTGGCCTTCGGTCTGGCGGCGTCTTCGATCTTCCCCGCCCTGCTGATGGGGATTTTCTCCAAACGCGTCAACAACAAGGGTGCTGTGGCGGGTATGCTCGCTGGTCTCGGGATCACCGTGGTCTATATCTTCCTGCATAAAGGCTGGTTCTTCATTCCCGGAACGAACAGCTTCACCGATGCCGATCCGCTGCTGCTGTCGATCAAATCGACCTCCTTCGGGGCGGTTGGTGCGCTGGTCAACTTCGCGGTCGCCTATCTGGTGTCCAATGCGACGGAAGAGCCGCCTGCGGAAATCCGCGAACTCGTCGAAAGCGTGCGCATCCCGCGTGGCGCCGGCGGTGCCGTGGACCACTAAACAAGGCTCCGGACCGGCCTTCGGGTCGGTCCCTCTCCATATCGGGCGCGGGGGGAGTGACCTTCCGCGCCCTTTTTCAAACGCTTTTCGGGGATTGAGCGATGCATGACACCGCCAAAATCATGGAGTTTCTGCAAACCACGCATCCTTATGACGTGTTGCCGAAAGCCGATCTTGAAGACCTGACGGACGGATTTTCCCGCAAAACCTATCACGAAGGCGAGGTCATCTATGCCAACGGAGACTTGCTTGAGGGACTCTATCTCATCAAGTCGGGCTCGGTTGAAATCACCGATGCGAACGGGGCGCAAATGTCCCTGTTGCAAAAATCCAACCATTTCGGTGAGCGCGGATTGCTGCGTGACGGGCTTGCCGCAACCACCGCCAGAGCCGTCTCCGACTGCACGATTCTGCTACTCGACCCTGAAACTTTCAAAAACAAAGTGAGCACGAACCCCGAGTTCGCCCGTTATTTCAACCGCGGTCGGGCACGTCCCAAAGCGGCCTCCGGTCTGATGACCCAGCATGTCTCCGATCTCATGGCGACAGCGCCTGTTGCCTGTACGGCCTCCACCACGATCGCCGACTGTGCGCGGCTCATGCGGGAGGCAAAGGTCTCCTCTGTAGCTGTCACCGAGGACCAGCGGCTCGTGGCCCTCGTCACCGTGCGCGACATGACGAACAAGGTGCTTGCCGAAGGCCGTGATACCACCCTACCCGTCTCCACCATCATGGCGCGCGATCCGATCACTCTGGCTCCGGGTGCACTTGGCAGCGATGTGATCCACGTCATGCTGGAAAACCACACCGGGCATCTTCCCGTTGTCGAGGGGGGCAAGCTGGTCGGGATGGTCACACAGACTGACATCACCCGCTTTTTCGGCTCCTCGCAAACCCAGATGGTGTTTGACCTGAGCAATGCCCAAAGCATTGCCGAAATGGCCGCTGTGACCGCCCGCTTGCCCGATTTTCTGATGCAGCTTGTCGGCAGCCATCTGGCCCATGATGTCGTCACGCGCAAGATCACGGATATTGCCGACATCGTCACGCGACGGTTGCTCAAAATGGCCGAGGACGACATGGGCCCCGCACCCGTGCCCTACCTCTGGGCCGCCTGTGGCAGTCAAGGACGCCGTGAACAGACCGGCGTTTCCGATCAGGACAACTGTCTGATCATCGACAACGCCGCCACAGAGGCGGACATCGCGTATTTCCGCAAGCTCGCGCGTTTTGTCTGCGACGGGCTGGACGCCTGCGGCTATGTCTATTGCCCCGGTGACATGATGGCCATGACGGAGCGCTGGTGCCAACCCCTGTCCGTCTGGGAAGGGTATTTCAACAAATGGATCACAGCCCCTGACAACGAGGCGCAAATGCTGGCCTCTGTGATGTATGACCTGCGCCCGATTGCGGGGGATGAAACCCTGTTTCTTCCGCTCCAGAAAACCGCGCTGGAAGCGGCCGCACGGAATTCGATTTTTGTCGCCCATATGATTTCAAACTCTCTCAAACACACGCCGCCTCTGGGACTGCTCCGAGGGTTTGCGACCATCAAATCGGGCGAGTATCGCAACCATCTCGACATGAAACACAACGGAGTCGTGCCCGTCGTCGATCTGGGCCGTGTCTATGCGCTTCAGGGCAAGCTCACCGTGGTCAATACCCGCGCACGGATCGAAGCCGCGATTGAAGGCGGTCTGGTGTCGGACACGGGCGGCAAGGATTTGCTCGCCGCCTATGACATGATCGCCACGACACGGCTTGAACATCAGGCCGAACAGGTTCGCGCCGGTCAAAAGCCCGACAATTTCCTGAGCCCCTCGGCCCTGCCGGCCTTTGAACGCTCCCATCTGCGCGATGCCTTTGTTATCGTGCGCACCATGCAATCCGCGCTCGGCTCCTCCGCCGTGCGGACATAACAAAAAAGGGTTAACCCCATGCTTCTGGAATTTATCGCCACGATCTCCGCCGGTGTCGGTGCAGCCGGTCTCATCCTCGGAATGCAGAAACTTCTGCGGCTGCCCCTTCCCAACTGGCTGATGCCCGCCAGCGCGGGGATTGCCATGCTCGCCTTCACCATCTGGTCGGAATACTCGTGGGCCTCTCGCGCCGAAGCCGGTCTCGGTGAGGGCAAACTGGTGGCCATGACCGTCGACAAGAAACAGATCTGGCGCCCTTGGACCTTTGTCTTTCCTGTGACCACGCAGTTCATCGCCCTCGACAAGGACAGTGCCAAGGTCGATGGTGCAATGGTTCAAGTCGACATGTATCTTGTCGCGCGCCGTTCCGAGAGTGCCATTGTGCCGGTGGCCTTCGATTGCCTCCTGTCGCGCCGCGCCGACGCATTCGACCTGCCCGAGGGGGATCTGACGCAAGCGAGCTGGTTCGATATGGACAAGGACGACCCCGTCCTGCGCATGGCCTGCGATCAGTTGAGGTAGGGCGCTATCAAGGGAGGAGACATCATGGCAGAGAAACCGCGCATTCTTCTGGTCGAGGACGAAGACAATATCGCGATTGCCATCGAAGTTCTGCTGGGACGTGCGGGATATGATCTCGTGCGGGTCAGTCGTGGTGATCAGGCCTTGCCCAATATCCGCGCGCAACAGCCCGATCTGGTTGTGCTGGACGTCACGCTGCCGGGGTGCTCCGGCTACGAGGTCTGCCAACGCCTGCGCAGCGATCCGGCCCTTTCGCATATCCCTGTTCTGATGATGTCCGCCCGTGTCTCCCAAGCCGAACAGCGCAAGGGGCTTGCGATGGGGGCGGATGCTTTCCTGACCAAGCCCTTTGCCATGGACGATCTCAAGGGGCTCGTCGCCCGACTGATTGCGGGAGGCCCTCATGAAAATTGAGAACTGGTCCCTACGCCTGCGGGTCTTTCTGTTTTTCGCCTTTCTCGCCGCCGCCGCCATTGCAGCCGTCATAGCTGGACTTGCTCTCGGGTTTTCACGGCTGGACGTGCCGGAGGCCGCAGACGGGTTCATCTTTGCAGGAGTAATTTCGGGCTTTGTGATCCTTGGCGTCGTGGCGTGGATCTGGCTGATGTTCGACGAGAATGTTGCCAAACCGATCCAGCGACTGGCCGGTGGCTTACTCGCTAGCACACATGCCAATGTCGAAGATGCCATAGACGACAAAACCGCGCGCTATCTGGGCGACCTGGCCCCTGCGGCACGCGCGATCACGGAAAACCTCGCGGCGACACGCAACAAACTCGCCGAGACCGTGGCGCAGGAAACCACGCGACTCATTGAGGAAAAGGAAAAACTCACCGCGCTGTCGGCAGAGATGCCCTACGGGATGGTTCTGGTCTCCGGCCTGCACAAGATTGCCTTTTACAACGGGGCCGCCGCCGAGCTTCTGGCCTCCGATCAGGCGCCCGGTCTGGATCATTCGATCTTCGACTTCCTGCGCCCCCGCCCGATCCAGTCCGCCTACGCGCGGCTCTGTGCGGGCGAAGGTGGCGATGGTCATGTTCTGCCGCTCACGGTGGCAACGCGCCACGGAGGGCATGTGCTCTCGGCCCGTATGCGGTTGATGCATGCCCCCGACGAAGGCGATGTCGCGCCGCCCTATGTGCTGACACTGGACGATGTGACCTCCGATCTGACCATCCATGCCGAGCGCGAAAAACTCCTCTCACGGCTCTTTGCAACGCTGCGCCCCTCGATTGCCTCGCTGCAAACCACTCTGGCCGCTCGCGATGCCGATGACGACCTGCGCGCCGACCCGCGTCTGGACGCCGCTTTGGTGGGCGAGATGGCAAAGCTGACAAAGGTGATCGCCGCGCTTGATACCGAATATGAGACGGGCAAGGCCGAATGGTGGCCCATGGCACAGGTCCGCAGTTCCGAGCTCTGCGATGCCCTGACCGCTCAGTTGCAACAGGACGACATCAAACTCGTCGCCGAGGCCACAGATGCCATGGCGCTTACCTTGGACGCGGTGCAGATCATCTCGCTTCTGTCCCATCTCGCCCGCCACATCTCCCGCACGGGCGGACGCGCCCTGTCATTTCTGGTCAGCCGCGATGATGCGGGTGGCGCGATGCTTGCTCTCGGATGGTCCGGCGACCCGCTTTCCGTCGATGAACTGGAGAGCTGGCTCTCCGAGACTCTTGACGTGGGCCTCGTTGATATGAGCGGTCGCGACATTCTGGAAGCCCACGGCACGGAAGTCTGGCCGGAGTTCGGCCCCGCCTCACGCGCGGTTCTGAAACTTCCGATCCGGCAGGCACGGCGTCTGCGCCGCACGCCGGGCGACGGACGACGGGCCGTGACCTATGATTTCGACCTGCTGTCCCGAACCCCTGCAAAAGAGTTGATGGACACGCCGCTTGCCGACCTGTCCTATGTGGTGTTCGACACCGAAACCACGGGGCTTTTGCCCTCGCAAGGGGACGAGGTTTGCCAGATCGCCGCGCTGCGCGTGGTCAACGGCAAGGTCATCGAGAACGAAGCCATCGACCAGCTCGTCAATCCGGAGCGCAACATTCCGGCCTCATCCACAGAGGTGCATCACATCACCAACGCGATGGTGAAGGACGCGCCGACGATTGATCTGGCCGGACGGCAATTACACAGCTTTGCCCGCGGAGCCGTTCTGGTCGCGCATAACGCGCCATTCGATCTGGAGTTCTTTCGCAAACACGAAGCGCGGATCGGCGTGAAATTCACCAACCCCGTGCTCGACACCGTGCTTTTGTCCGCCATCGTCTTTGGCCAGTCCGAAGAACATACGCTGGATGCCATTGCAGACCGGCTGGGCGTCAAAATCCCGCCAGAGGCGCGCCACACCGCGATGGGCGACACGATGGCCACGGCGGAAGTGTTTATCAAACTTCTGCGCATGGCCGAGAAGAAAGGGATCACAACCTTTGGCGATGCACTCACCGAAATGCGCAAGCACAAGCGCCTATTGCAGGACGCAAACGCCTCTCATGCCGTGGACCTAGCGTAAGGCGCGGATCGCTCCGATGGGGCCGCGATGATCGTAAAAGGGCACCTGCTCCGGCGGCATACCCTTGTGCAGCGCGGCTTCCACCTCGGCCAGCACAACGCGGGTGACAAAGGGCAGATCAAAGGCCCGCGCCCCTTGCAAGGTCACCCATTGCAAAAAGGAGAGCTCGTCCTCGGCCTGCGAGAAATCATCCGGATCATTGGTGACATGCTCAGCATTCACCAAGAAGAACCGCGCATCAAACCGGCGCGGACGTCCCGGCGGTGTGATGGCGCGAAAGATGAAATGCGCCTCGCTCATCTGTCTCAGGATCAGGCCGGTCTCTTCTTGCAACTCCCGCACCGCCGTATGGACCAGCGCGGTGGCCAGATCGGGAGACGCATCTTCGACCAGACGCCGCCATGTGTTGGGCTCAAGAGTATCTGGCAAGGGCAGGTTGAAATCTGCCGGATCGACTGCACCCCCGGGGAACACAAATTTTCCGGGCATGAACACCGCAGACTGCCCGCGCTGCCCCATCAGAACACGCGGCCCGTCAGGACCGTCGCGCAAAAGGATCACCGTTGCGGCATCGCGAATGGGAATATCGTATTTCATAACCGCAGCCTAAAACGCATTTAAGGCTCGCGGAAGGCCTCTCGTGACTTGTAAAGCGGTTTCAGGAGATATTGCAGAAAGGTCTTCGATCCTGTGTGCAGCTCCACCTGTGCGCGCATACCGGGACGGATTTCGATCTTTTTCTGGCGATCCGTGAGGCTCGACAAATCAACCGAGGCCGTTACCCGATAATAGGGCTGCGCGTCCGGATCCCTCTCGTCCTTGAACGTATCCGCAGAAACCACCTGCACCTTGCCCTTGAGCGTGCCGTAGATGGTGTAATCATAAGCCGACAGTTTGATGGTCGCGTCCTGCCCCGGCTCGACATGGGCGATGTCTTCGGGGCGCACCTGTGCCTCGATGAAGAGTTCCTCGTCCACCGGAATGATCTGCACCAGTTCCTCACCCGGACGGATCACACCGCCAATGGTGGTCACGGTCAGGTTATTGACGATCCCGCGCATGGGGGCGGTGATGACCGTCCGGTTCAACTGGTCATTGGCCAGTGTCAGCGCCTGTTTTACCGAGGCAATTTCCTTGAGCGTATCGGAATAGTCCTCCGCCCGCTGCAACTCCGCCTGCGTGACGATCTCGTTATATTTGAGCTGCGCATCGGAATGGGTTTTGCGTGCGCGGGTCACTTCGATCAACGCCACGACGTTCTTTTTGAGCATGTCCTCCATCAAGGAGCGCTCGGTTTCTGCCTGTTTGAGAACCGCCAGAGCGCCATCCTTACGCGCCAGATAGTCCGCCACACGCGCCTTGAGCAACGCCTGCTCGGAGGCCAGGACATCCTGCGCACGAGCGGCCAGAGCCTCCGGCACCTCGAAACTCTCTTCCCCTGCCATTTCCGCCTCAAGGCGAAGCTGACGGACCTGCAAAGCATCGAGTTTTTCCTGAAGGTCATCGGCAGAGGTGCGGAATTCCGTGCCCTGCAACCGCGCAAGCACCTGCCCCTGTTCGACCTCTTCGCCCTCTTGGACCAGAAGCTCGGAAAGAATACCGCCTTCAAGGTTCTGAACGATCTGCGGGCGCGAGCTTGAAATCATCTGACCGTCGGCACGCACGATCTCGTCCACCCGCGCAATCGCCGCCCAGAGGATGAAAACCAAAAGGACCAGCCCGCCGATGCGAATGACCCAACCGGGCCGATCCATATCGCGATCCAGCATGTCATCCAGCGTGACCATCAGGCGCGCCCATCCGTTTTTTGCGGCTTCGCCAAATGCGCCATCACCTGATCACGCGGCCCGTCCACAACCATGCGGCCATCTTTGAACACCATCGTGCGGTCCGTCAGACCGACAATGGGCATCCGGTGCGTCGCGATGATGGCCGTGCGGCCTTTGAGCCAGACATTCAATCGCGCCACCAGCGCGGTTTCAAGCGCCTGATCCAGCGCAGCGGTCGGTTCGTCCAGAAGGCAGACCGAAGGATCTTGCAACCACATCCGCGCCCAGCCGATAGATTGCCGCTGCCCGACCGAGAGGCCTTCACCACCATCGCGAATTTCGAGATCAAGGCCACGGTGATGGCCTCGCACGAAAGCACCAAGACCCGCGAAATCCAGAGCGGCCAGAAGCCGGTCGTCATCACGTTCCATGCCGCCGAGGTTGAGGTTCTCCCGCAAGGTTCCGGCAAAGAGCCGCACATCCTGTCCCAGATAGCCAACGGCCCGCCGAATGTCGCGCGGGTCGATCTGGCTCATCTCCGCCCCGTCAAGCAAGAGCCGCCCTTGCGTCGGCGCATAGAGACCGGCGAGCAGTTTCAGAAATGTGCTTTTGCCTGATCCATTCGCGCCCAGAACCGCAATTTTCTGTCCGGGTTTGATGTCGAGCGCCGGCAGATCCAGCGTCGGAGCGCCCTCAGAATCGTAGCGGAACTGCATCTCGCGCAGGGCATAAGCCCCCGCAATCTCGGGACGGCGCAGGAAGTTCCGGTCCTCACCTGCATCCTGAGGGGCGGTGGCAATGGCATCCAACCCGTCCAACGCGGTTTTGACATTGCTCCAGCGTGCCATCGTGCCCGAAAGCTGCGTCAAAGGCGCAAGTGTGCGCGAGGTCAGAATACCCGTGGCGATGATCGTCCCCACGGTGAATTCACCCGCAAACACCAGATAGGTGCCCGCCACAACGGCCAGCACATAGGTGAGTTGCTGCACGCCTTGCGACCAAAAGGTCAACAGACCCGCGAGCTTCCGTTGTTCTGACGATTTCGCGGCAGACAACAGGTTCAACTCGTCCCAGATGCGCCGCACACGGGTCTCCCCGCGCTGGGTTTTGATCGTGTCCAGCTCGAACACAGCCTCATGCAGCAAGCGCGATGCCTTGGCCGAGGCCCCTTGGGTTTCCCGCGTCAGGCGCATCATACGCTTTTGCATAAAGTAGCCCGGCACCACCATGATGATGGCCCCCAGCAGCAAAATCCAGACAACCGGCCCCGCAATGGAGGCCACAAGCATGAAGAACAGGAAGATAAAGGGAATATCCGCCACGGAGCCGATGGTGGAGGCGGTGAAAAACTCGCGCACCGACCCGAATTCCCGCATCGCGGAAAACAGTCCCGTCGGCGTGGTTGGACGCGCATCCGAGCGCATTCCCAAAAGCCGCCCCATCAACATCGACTGCACCCGCAACTCGATCTGACGCCCTGCACCATCCATCAACCGCGAACGCGCGAGTTTCAGCACCGCCTCGAATCCGATCGCCAGAGAAGCCCCCAGCGCCAGCACCCAAAGCGTGGCTTGCGACTGGTGCGGGATCACGCGGTCATAGACCTGAAGCGAAAACATCGCGACCGCCACGGCCAGCATATTGGCCAGAAGCGACCCGAGCGCGATTTCTCCGATTTGCCGTTTGAACGCCCCGAACTGCCCCCAGAACCAGTGGTTGCGCGACATATCCGGCAGGTAACTGGCCGCAATCGAATCCAGCGTTTTGCCCGCCCGAATGGCCACTCCGGCAAAGAACGGCGCAAATTCCGCCAAGGGCACTTCAACCCGTTGATCCGGCACGTTCTGGTCGAACAGGGTCAGCATCTGCCCCTTTTGCTTGAGCACCAGAACCACATGGCCCGAAGACATATACGCCAGCGCCGGCCAGAGGCGGGGCGTCAATTCGCGGGGTTGTGCCACTTCGGCCTTGAGACCCGTCAATTCCAGAGCCCGCAGCATGGCCTCCGGCGCGATGTCGTCGTCGGGTTGAGCGGCGAAAATTTCGAGAATGTCGGACAGGATGGCGCGATGGCCGAACTGGCTCGCAAATTGGGCGACAAGCTCGGCACGATGCAAAGAGCGGGGAGAGAAGACAGGCTGCGGCGGTGTCGCGGGCAGGATGTCTGCGGCGGGCACAACCTCCGCGGGGGCCACCTCAACCGTCGCAGGCCCGGCGGGCGCAAAATCGGCCAGAGAGGCCTGCGCCACCTCTTCATACGTTGGCGCTTGCTGCTCTTGCGCTGGCAAGTCCTGAACGCTCGGCATCTGCGGTTCTTCGACCTGAGCGGTCGCGAGAGGCGCGGGGTCGGCCTGTGCCTTCTGCGCCTCAAGTTGCGTCTGTAACTTTTCTTCGCGCCGCGCTTTCGCCGCCGCTTTGACTTCTTCCGCATTGCGCTTGGGTCTGCGCGCCGTGTCTGCCACCTCGCGGGCACGCTCCCGACGCTGGGCCTTGGCCTCTTCCTGCGCCTTGCGTTCTGCCTCGCGGGCTTTCGCGCTGGCCTCTTCGCGGGCACGGGTCTCTGCCGCAGCAGCGGAAGCCTTGGCACGCAAAGCCTCCTTGGCCGCGCGTTTTTTCTCTTCAAGCGGATCAAGAGGTTCAGCAACAGGGGCTTTAGCAACAGGTTTCGCCTGTTTGGCCACCGGCTTGGACGCCTTTTTGCGCAGGGTTTGCGCTTTCCCGAGGTGCACAGTCAAAGGCGCTTTCGGGGGCTTGCGCTCGTTCGAGACGTCTGTCGGCACAACAGGTTTGGCCGAACTGAGTTTAAAGGCGAGTTTCGGTGCTTTGCTCAAATCGATGCCCCATCGGCAAGTGCCCCGGAAACCCGCGCGATCTCCAACTCGGTCAGGGCAATTTCATATTTAAGATCAATATGTTTCAATTCTTCACGGATCATCTGTTCGTAGACACTCAAAACATCCATGACGGACTTCTGGCCTGCTTCGAACTGATCCTGGAAAATCCGGTAATTGGCGCGGGTCTGCTGCACCAGATCGGCGGAATCGTGTTCCTGCCGTTTGAGCGCAGACAGGCGGTTGTCAAGCTGCGCCCGTTTGCGTGCAGCCGCTTCCCGCGCTTTGGCTACACCGGCCTGTGCCGCCGCCTCGCGGGCGCGACTGGCCTCCATTTCAGCGGCTGTGCCTAGCCCCAGACCGCCGCCTTTGTAATCCACCGACGAGTTATCGCCTTGGCCCAAGAACCCTGTCACACCCAGCGTCGGCAACATCGAAGCGCGCTCAAGGCTGCCTTCGGCCTGCGCACGCTTGGCCTCCGCCTCGGCGCGGACAACATCAAGCTGGGTCAGGCTCTCCGGCGGCAGGCTCAAACCCGTCGCCTGTGTCAATTCGGGCAGGTTCGCCCCACCCGTCAGCGTGGCAAGCTCTGCGGCTGCACTTTGCTGTGCTTCGCGATGGGTGCGCGCCTCGTGTTCCATTTCGGAGATGATCGAGCGCACAACCCGCTGATCCGACAGGGACGACGCGCCGCCGCTCACCCGTTCGCTGACAACGCGGTTGAATTCCCGCATACGCCCGAGACCACGCTCGGCCATGCTGGCCTTTTCCCGCGCTTCGGCGGTGGTAATGTAGAGCTTCAGCCCGTCGAACACACGGTCATTCATGTCCTGAGAGAGTGCCACAGCGGAGACTTCGACATCCGCCGCCGCAAAGGCCCGCTCGGCCTTGCGCTTGCCGTTGTCGTAAAGCGTCACCTCGACCAGAAGACCGGCGACCAGTTCGCCAAGAGAGTCGAGGGAGATATAGGGGCCAACCGTCGGCAGCCAGTTCTTCGACCGCGCAACCGCACGCATTTTGGATGCGCGCAGTTCGGCTTCGGCCACGCCGGAAGAGGTGGACAGAACCGCTTGGGCCACCTGATCATAGGCAGACCCCGAGGCCAGAACCGAGCGGCGGTTCAACAGGTCGGTGATTATGGGGGAGGCATCACCGCTATTGGCCACTGTCAGGCTGGGGGCCTCGCTGTCTTTCACCTCGGACAGGGTGCCGGACTCGCCTTTCAGAAACGCGACAGGTTTGACATCAGACAACCCTTGCGCGCCGACACAGCCACTCAGGCACATCGCCGCACTCATCGCGATGCAAAGTGGTGTCCGAAATCGCATAGCTTCCCCTTGGCCCAATGTTGCGAAAGGCGGGGTTTTCACCCCGCCGCTCTCATTGTTTTCGCCCTTACGGCAACACCTGCACGTCGATATCCTGATCGACGAGCACCTGATCATCGCCAAGCGTGTAGATGTCGTAGCTTTGACCATCAACCGCAGTGCTTTCACCCGTGGCCTCGGCGCCTTCGAGCACCACCTTGTCATCTTCGCCACCGTGGATCGTAAGACTTCCGTCTTCACCGACCAGACGATCAAGGTCATCTGCCGAGAGGGTCACCTGACCACCGTTCACGAATTGCAGGTCAATCGCACCGAGGTCGAACTGGTCCAGACCGGCATTGTCGAGGTCCACTTCGAAATAGGCCCCTTCCGGACGTTCGTTCGTGGTGTCGAGCACCAGAAGCGTATCCGATTGGTTGCCCGCTTCATCCTCGGAGGCAATCACGATCTGGTCGCCGTTGGACACATCGGTATCGAACTCAAGCTCCATACGCGCCCCAGACTGCTTCTCGTCCGCCTCAAATGCCACTTCCGTCACGGTTCCATCTTCGTCGAGCGCATAAACAGACACATCATCATCTGTCGCGCTAATGGTAACATCACTAATCCCGTCAAGAGAACGCCCGTAACCAGTCACGAGCGGCTCGCTGATCTCGGTATCCACCGTGATCGATGTGGTTTCGGAACGGGTGTTGCCCGCAGCATCCGTGGCTTCGATCAGGACATCGGCTTCATAGGTGCCTTCGCTGATCTCACCCGGCTCATAGGTGACCGTCCATGTGCCATCATCGGCCACAGTTGCCTCACGACGCACCCCGTCCAAAGTGACATAGACCGTCGATCCGGCCTCAACCGTGCCGGTCAAGCTTGCGCCTTCGTTCACTTCCTCAAGGTTCAGGAACAGGTCGCCACCGGCATCTGCCGTCAAATCCAGCTCATTAACATAGGTGTCATAGGTGATCGTTTCCGTGAGCGACGAGGTGTTCCCCGCCGGATCCGTTGCGGAAATGGTCACATCAGCCGTGCCTTCGCCGGAAGGCAAGGCCGTGGCCGGAATGGTCGCGCTCCAGTTGCCCGCGCCATCGACCGCCGCCGTGTAGCTCTGGTTCTGATACGTCACAGTGACAGTGGACCCGACCTCAACGGTGCCGGAGAGAGCCACGCCCGCTTGCGCTTCGGCAGCGTTTACCACACCGTCAGCCCCGCCCTGAACACCGGTCTCTGCGAAATTCGACACAAAGGTGTCGATCTCGACAGCGGACTGGACAGTGGTCGAGTTCCCCGCCGCATCGGTCAGGGTCGCGGTGACGGTGCTGTCATATTCGCCAGCTGTGATCTCGGAGGCCGCGAAGAACGCCGAATAGGTGCCCGAAGAGGTCGAAGTCACTGTGTGAGATACACCAGCCAGCGTCACGGTGACAGTTTCCCCTGCGGTCGCCGTGCCGGTGATCCAGACCCCGTCGGAAGCCTCGGCGGCGTTGATCACGTTGTCGCCTTCGATCGGCGTGGTCAGCGTGATATTGCCCGCAACCGTATCGACATGCACGGTGCTGGTGGTGGTGTCCGTGTTGCCCGCCGCATCGGTGGAAACTGCGGTCAGCGTGGTGTCATATTCCCCGCCGCTCAGCGTGCCCGCCGGATAGCTTGCCGTCCAGTTGCCGGAGGCATCCGCAACGGTGGTGACCGACACACCGGCCAAAGTCACCACAACCGTCGCGCCCGCCTCGGCGGTACCGGTGAAGTTCATGGCCTGCTGACTTTCGGACAGGTTGATGGTCTCGTCACCGCCCGAATGACCTGCATCAATGGCCACGCCGGTTTCTGTGTCGATCTCGAAAGCGCCTGTCGCGGAGGTGGTGTTCCCTGCCAGGTCGGTCGAAACCGCGCTGACGTCCGTGGTATAAGTGCCCTCAGGCAGGGTGCCGTTTTCATAGAGCACGGACCAAGTGCCATCCTCGCCCACGGTGGTCGTGCGCTCCACGCCTTCGACCGTCACGGTCACAGATGCGCCCGCTTCGCCCGTGCCGGTGAGGGTCACGCCCGCGTTCATTTCGGAGAGGTTCACCGTGCCGTCGCCACCCGCCGAGTCGCTGTCAACCGAGACCGAAGCCTCAAGGTCGATGGCGATATCATGGGTATAGGTCGCAGCATTGCCATAGGCATCGGTAACCGTCGCGGTGACCGTGCTGTCATATGTGCCATCGGGCAGAGCGTCGCCGTCAAAGGTCACGCTCCATGTGCCGTCTTCGGCCACGGTGGTTTCCACCACCTGACCTTCCAGTTCGACCACAACCGTCGCGCCAGCTTCGGACTGGCCGGACACGATCACATCATCACTGGCCTCGACAATATTGATAACATCGTCGCCCTCGACAGTGTCAAAGCTCAGGTCCTCGGCCTCGGTGTCCACAACCAGAGTGTCCGTCACCGTGGTGGAATTGCCTGCCTCGTCAATGGCGGTCACAGTCACATCGGTGGTGTATTCGCCGGTATCGATGGTCTCGCTATCGAACTCGGTCGTCCATGTGCCGTCTTCACCGACCACAACGGTTTGCGAACCGCTGCCAACTTCGACGGTTACCGAAGATCCAGCCTCGCCTTCGCCGGAGATCGTAAAGCTGCCGCTGTCGTAAATCTCGCCGTTCACATAGTCTTCGGTGCTTTCGACACCGGAGTTGATGCTGACCGTGGGCGGGGTCGTGTCTTTGGTTCCGCCATCGCTATCATCATCATCGTCGCCACCGCTCAGGATCACGCCGGCACCAGCCACAGCAGCCGCCGCAGCACCTGCGGCCCCGAGACCGGACAAAGCCGCACCTGCGACCAAAGGCGCGACAACCGGCTCGACACGTTCCAGATCAAGGAAGGCAAGCTGGTCGTATTCGCTCCACTTACCGGTCAGGTCGATGTCCTGATAGGTCGCGACGAGTTGCCCCTCGTCCTCGGCCATGAAATCGACCTTGGTCATCAGACCGCGTTCGGAAAGCAACAGGTCATGCTCGCCTTCGAAGAAACCGTCCAGAACAATGGCCTTGCCACCGATCAACTCGATGACGAGATCTCCCCCCTCGCGCGTATAGCCCGAGATTGCAGCGCTCGACATGTTGAGGGAGATGTCCTCGACTGCCTCGACTGCTATGGTTTCACTGTTGCCGGAAAGGGAGAGTGTGCCTGTGGTTACTGTGCCCGCGCCATCACGGACGGAATATTGAATGCCCAACATTATACCAATTCACTTCTGCTCGATAGGTAGCTGCATTCACACAATGCGATGCCGCTTTTGCTTTTCACGAGCGAATTTACACAAAAGTGATTCGCAGACTAGGGGAGAAATTCACGGTTGGTCACATTTTTGACGTTTTTGCCACAAAATCAACGGCAGGTTGTGGCCCGAACCCCGAAATCTGGTCCTATGACCCAAATATTGACGCATAAGTGCACAGCGCGCAGACCTACATTGCGGTGGGAATGCGGCGCAGGCGCAGGGCGTTGGACACCACGAAAACAGACGACAGCGCCATCGCACCCGCCCCAAGCATCGGCGAGAGCTGCACCCCGAAGGACGGGTAGAGCACCCCTGCCGCCACGGGGATAAGCGCGGCGTTATAGGCGAAGGCCCAGAAGAGGTTCTGGCGGATATTGCCCATCGTCTTGCGGCTCACATCCACAGCAGTCACCACCGCGCAGGGATCGCCGCGCATCAGCACCACATCCGCGGCCTCGATGGCCACATCCGTCCCCGTCCCCACCGCAATTCCCACATCCGCCGAGGCCAATGCGGGCGCGTCGTTGATGCCGTCACCGACAAACCCCACTGCACCATGCGCCTCTCTGAGCGCTGCGACAGCTTTGGCTTTGCCCTTCGGCAGCACCTCGGCCTCCACATGGTCAATCCCGAGATGACGCGCCACCGCTTCGGCGGCGCGGCGCGTATCGCCGGAGACCATCGCCACTTTGATGCCACGCGCATGAAGCGCCGCAATGGCTTGGCGCGATGTCGAGCGGACCGGATCGGAAATCCCCAACACCATCGCTGCCACCCCGTCACGCGCGACCAGAACCGGCGTGCGCCCCTGATCGGCCAGAGCCGCGAGCGGGGCCTCGAAGGCTGCGGTGTCAATTTTTTCGCGGGTCATCAGGCGCATATTGCCGACCAGAAGCGCGCTCTCCCCGACCTGCGCCTTGATCCCGTGCCCCGCAATCGCGCGCGCTTTCGCCACCTCGGGCAGGACCAGCCCCCGCGCTGCGGCGGCACGCTCAATAGCGCGAGCAATCGGATGTTCGGATTTGGCTTCGACAGCGGCCACTTCGGCCAGAAGTGCGGCCTCATCACCCGCAATCGTCACCAGATCGGTGACATCGGGGCGGCCTTCGGTCAGCGTGCCGGTCTTGTCAAAGGCGATCACCTTGACCTCTTGCAACCCTTGCAGCGCATCACCCTTGCGAAACAACACACCAAGCTCTGCGGCGCGGCCTGTGCCCACCATGATCGACGTCGGCGTTGCCAGCCCCATCGCGCAGGGGCAGGCAATAATCAGCACCGCCACCCCCGCGACCAACGCATGTGCCAGCGCAGGCTCCGGCCCGAACATCAACCAGATCACCACAGTGAGCGCCGCCAAGGCCATCACCGCAGGCACAAAATACATAGTCACCTTGTCCACCAGAGACTGGATCGGCAGTTTCGCCCCCTGTGCCTCTTCGACCATGCGGATGATCTGGGCCAGCATCGTATCCGCGCCGACTTTTTCGGCCAGATAGGTCATGGCTCCCTCGCCATTCACCGTGCCCGCGATCACCGGCTGGCCTGCGGTCTTGGCCACAGGGATCGGCTCACCGGAAATCATTGCCTCATCCACATGGCTCTCGCCCGTCAACACCTTGCCATCCACGGCGATTTTCTCACCGGGGCGCAGGTGAAGCACATCGCCCACCTTGATCTCTTCGATCGGCACTTCGACCACCGCACCATCCCGCTCGACCCGCGCGGTTTTGGCTCGCATTCCAGCCAAGGTGCGGATCGCCTCGCCCGTGCGCCCCTTGGCTCGCGCCTCCAGCCATCGACCCAGAAGGATCAAGGACACGATGACGGCGGCGGCCTCGAAATAGACGTTCTGCGCGCCCATCGGGATAGATTGCGGCCAGAAGGTCACCACCGAGGAATAGAGAAACGCCGCGCCCGCCCCCAAGGCGACCAGAGCGTTCATATCCGGCGCGCCTTTCATAAGTGACGGGAGGCCTTTGGCAAAGAACACACGCCCCGGTCCGGCCAGAACGACCGCCGTCAGGGCGAATTGCACCATACGCCAGAGCCATTCCGGCACGGCCATCATCCACCAGTGATGCAGCGCAGGAACCAGATGCCCGCCCATCTCGATCACGAACACCGGCAGGGTCAGCGCCACGGCCCAGATCAGCCGCTTGCGCAAGGCGCGGGCCTCGTCGGCCTTCCGGTTGACCGGTGCGGCCTCACGGTCGATGCGCGGCCTGGCCTTGTATCCTGCGCGCGCAATGGCTTTGGTCAGGCTGTCCGCGTCCTGAACCCCGCTCAAAACCTGCACGGTCGCAGTTTCCGAGGCCAGATTGACCGAAGCCGCGCTCACGCCTTCTTCCGCTTTCAAAGCCCGTTCGACACGACCCACACAGGAGGCGCAGGTCATGCCCTCAATATCGAAAACCAGTTCCTCGACACGCGCCGGATAACCCGCCTTGTCCAGCACCGCGACCAGATCGGGCAGCGTGACGGCATCACCGAACACCACCTCCGCCGTTTCCGTGGCAAGATTCACATTGGCCTCGGAAACACCCTCCACCCCTTTCAACGCACGTTCGACACGCCCCACACAGGAGGCGCAGGTCATACCTTCGACGGATAAACGGGTGCTGTGCATTTTGTCACTCTAGCCTATGAGTATAATTCGGTTACTTATGTAGAGCACAGACCAAGCAGAGGCGAGGAGCGCCCAGTAAATTTCCGAAGAGGTGACAAGATGTCCGTTTTTTCCGTTCCCGATATGAGCTGCGACCATTGCAAGGCCGCAATCACCGAAGCACTTGAGGCGGTGGATGACACTGTGGAGATCGACGTCGACATGGACGCGCGCGAGATCGACGTGTTCTCCGACGCGGGTGACGAGGCTATTCTGGCTGCGCTCAAGGCGGCGGGCTATCCGGCTGAATTGAAGTCCTGAGCGGGCTTTGCGACATACATGCGGCCATACGGTTGTCCGCCGTGCATCAGAAAACAGGAGATCGTCGTGAAAGCAGGGATTTGGAACGAGGAGACCTTGCGGCTCTGGTCTTTGGACACACAAGACACCGCGCCGCAGGACGTCTCCTGTCAGGCGGGGGTGGAAGCCGCCCTTAAAGCACATGCCCCCATGATCCTCGCGGGCATCCCCGCCACGGCGCGAGGGCTTCCCTGCAAACCTCTGCCCGACGTATTGCAAGGCAGCCCCGCACATATCCCGCCGCTGTCACAGGACAGTCCTCTGACCGTGACGAATGGTGAAGAAGTGGCCATCGCGGGGTTCATCGCGCTACATCCCAAGTTTGACGGCATCCTCTGTTTACCGGCGGACACCAGCACGCTTTGGGTGCATGTGAGCGCCGAAGAAGTGGTCTCCATGCGGCGTGTCCTGACAGGGGCCTTGGTGTCTGCGCTCTTTACCGAAGGGCTGTCACTGAAGGAGGTCGAGCCGTTCAGGGACGCGCTTTCCGACACCATGTCCCGCCCCGAAATGGCCGCCTTGAGACTCGGCTGCTTGCAGGCCGAAACCGTGCAACATCTTCTCGACACACCGGAAGCCGCCTCCCGCGCCACCGCCGCTTTGATCGGCGCGGAGCTTGCGGCGACGCGGGCTTATTGGTTGGGGCAGCCCGTGGCGCTGATCGGATCGCCCCGCCTCCGCGCACCCTATCGCGTTGCGTTGGAAAGCCAGTTCGTGCCTCTCACAGAGGCCGACGAAACAGCGATGTATCACGCCGGATTTGCCCAAGCCAAAGATCGGATCACCGCATGAAACGCCTTTTCGGCAAGCTCGAAGACGGGCGCAACGTCGAGGCGGTCACGCTGCGCGCGGGCGATCTCTCCGCGACGATCCTGACCTATGGCGCCATTCTCAATGATCTGCGCCTGCGCGGTGTGCCTTACGGGCTGACCTTGGGCAGCCCCGAGATAAGGGCCTATGACCACGGGCCGATGAATTACTTCGGCGCATTGGTCGGCCCCGTCGCCAACCGTATTGCCAAGGCCCGAACCGTGCTTGATGGCGAGACCCTGCATTTCGAACCGAACGAAGGCCCCACCCTGCTGCACAGCGGGGAACAGGGGCTGCATACAGAGCTTTGGCACATCGCTGCGCTGAGCGAGACCTCGGTCACACTCACGCTGGACCTGCCTGACGGCAAGGGCGGCTTTCCCGGCAACCGGAGCGTGACCGCGCAGTATAGCGTGACGGCTCTCAAGGATGCGCCTGCAACACTCGACCTTGTGATCACCGCCACCACAGATGCGCCAACGCTGATGAATATCGCCAACCATTCCTATTGGAACCTCGACGGCACACCCACCACGGACGGGCATTGGCTACAGGTTCATGCAGAGCACTACCTGCCGGTTGACGCGCACATGATTCCGACCGAAATCACGCCCGTCGCGGGAACCGGATTTGATCTGCGCGCGGGACGTGTGCTGCGCCCCACGGATGCGCAGCGCTATGACCATAACTTCTGCCTGTCGCAAGAAGACCGAAAGATGAAACCCGCCGCCGTTTTGCGCGGCACAAGCGGGATCGAGATGCGGATGGAGACGACCGCCCCGGGGCTACAGGTCTTTGACGCGGCCCCCATTGGCAGCGGCGACATGCCGGGTCATCGCGGTGTGCCCGAGGTGGGATTTTGTGGTGTGGCTCTGGAGGCGCAACACTGGCCGGATGCACCGAACCATGCCGCATTCCCCTCTATCCGATTGGGCGCAGAGGACACCTACCGGCAGGAAACGCGCTGGCAATTTTTGAAACCGTAGTGCACTCCAAGCCTCAGCCTTCGAGACCCGATTCATACCATTTGCGAATGGCTGTGCGGCTCTCGTCATCGAGATACATATAGCTGCCCGCAGGCGGCATGGCATGGGTCACACCGGCCTGAAGCCAGATCTCTTTGGCCAATGTGGCCACCTCTTGCGTGGTTTCGAGCCGGATCCCCTTGGGCGGAGAGGCCATCCCCTCCCAATAGGGTTCTTTGGCGTGGCACATGGAACAGTTGGTCACAACGATGTCATGCACATCCTCAAAGCCTTCTGCGGCGGCGAATTTCTGAGCCATCGGGCCAAGTGCGGCCTCTTCTTCGCTGTCGTCCTGCATGTAAATGCCCGCAGTCGAAAGCCACATCACCGCCAGAAACAAGGCCACCGTCGCGCCCCATGTCCACCAGAGCAGCCCCTTGCGTGCATGCATGGTGTTGAAGAAATGCCGGATCGTGACGCCCATCAGGAAGATCAGAGCAGCAATGATCCAGTTGTATTTCGACGCAAACGCCAGCGGATAGTGGTTCGACAGCATCATGAACAACACCGGCAGCGTCAGGTAGTTGTTGTGGGTCGAGCGCTGCTTGGCGATCTTGCCGTATTTCGGATCGGGTGTGCGTCCGGCCTTCAGATCGGCGACCACGATCTTCTGGTTCGGAATGATGATAAAGAACACATTCGCGCTCATCACCGTGGCCGTAAACGCGCCCAGATGCAGAAACGCCGCGCGACCGGAGAACACTTGGGTATAGCCCCACGCCATCGCCACGAGGATGATATAGAGCAGGATCATAAGCCGCGTATTGTCGTCTCCGAACTTGGACTTACACAGCAGATCATAGAGAATCCAGCCGATAGACAGCGACACGATCGACACAATCACCGCCACAGCGGGCGACATTTCCAGCACATTCGGGTCGATCAGGTAAAGCTCCGCCCCGAGGTAATACACCACGGCCATAAGCGCAAAACCCGACAGCCACGTTGCATAGCTTTCCCATTTGAACCAGATCAGGTCTTCAGGCATGCGCGACGGGGCGACGAGATATTTCTGGATGTTATAGAAGCCGCCACCGTGGACCTGCCACTCCTCGCCATCGGCCCCTGTATCAAGTTTGCGATCCCGATGCAGGCCAAGATCAAGCGCGATGAAATAGAAAGACGAGCCGATCCATGAGATCGCCGTAATAACATGGAGCCAACGCAGGGCGAACTCGGCCCATTCCCAGAAAATCGGTAGCAAACTCATTTTAGCTCCCCCGGTAAGTCGAATAGCTGAAAGGTGATAGCAAAAGCGGCACATGATAGTGGCTGTCGGCGTCACTGATCCCGAAGCGGAGCGGGATCAGGTCCAGAAACAGGGGCGCATCCCCCGCCTGTCCGGTCCTGCGCAGGTAGTCCCCCGCGTGAAAGACCAGTTCATAAGTGCCGGTTTCAAACTGCTCCGCCGGAAGGATCGGCGCATCGGTCCGGCCGTCTTCATTCGTCACCGCACGCGCGATTTTCTCGCGGCTGTCGCCTGTCACGCGATAAAGCACAATCTCGACACCCGCGGCGGGAAGCCCCTTGGCCGTGTCGAGAACATGGGTGGTCAAAAAACCGGAAGTCATGGAATAGCTGCCCAAATTGTTAGCGTTTCCCCTCAAGACTGTCGGAAAGCGTGGGCAGCGGCAACAATCATTCTCGTCAGATTGGATACAAAAGAGTATTCGATGTTCTGCTAGCCTAGCATTTAGTCAAAAAACACGAAGGCCAAAGGAAATGCCAAAAAATCCGCCGCGTTATGTTCGAAACATGTCTGGTTATGGTGCCAACGCCCCCGATCCCCAGTGGCCGGGCGGTGCGAAGGTCGCTGTGCAATTCGTGCTCAACTACGAGGAAGGCGGAGAAAACTGCATTCTCCACGGCGACGCGGCCTCAGAGGCGTTTCTGTCCGACATCGCCGGTGCCGCCATCTGGCAGGGCCAGCGTCACTGGAACATGGAATCGATCTATGAATACGGAGCGCGGGCCGGTTTCTGGCGGCTTCACCGCCTCTTCACCGGCGCGGATATTCCCGTGACAATCTATGGCGTCGCAACCGCCCTCTCGCGCAGCCCCGAACAGGTGGCCGCGATGCAGGATGCCGGCTGGGAGATCGCGTCGCACGGGTTCAAATGGGTCGAACACAAAGACATGCCCGAAGACGAGGAACGCGCCGCCATTCAGGACGCCATCCGTCTCCATGAGGAAGTCACAGGCGAACGGCCCTATGGCTGGTATACGGGGCGGTGCTCGGAAAACACCGTGCGTCTGATCGCTGAAGAAGGCGGGTTCGACTATATTTCCGACACCTATGATGACGACCTGCCCTATTGGCTCGAAGTCGGCGAACGCGACCAGCTCATCATCCCCTATACGCTCGAAGCCAATGACATGCGCTTTGCCACATCTCCGGGCTACATCACGGGCGAGCAGTTCTTCACCTACCTCAAAGACGCTTTCGATGTGCTTTACGCCGAAGGGACCGAGAGCACGCCGAAGATGATGAACATCGGGCTGCACTGTCGTCTGATCGGGCGTCCGGGCAAACTCGCGGGCCTCAAGAAATTCATCGACTATATCAAAACCTTCGACGACGTCTGGACGCCGCGCCGGATCGACATTGCGAAACACTGGGCCAAGACCCATCCCCATAGCCGCAAGGAAAAGCCCTCCCAGCTTTCGAAAGAAGAGTATGTCGCGCGGTTTGGGGGCATCTTCGAACATAGCCCGTGGATTGCGGAGCGTGCTTGGGGGCTGGAACTCGGGCCGGCGCATGACAGCTGGATCGGGACGCACTCGGCGCTGTGCCGCGCCTTCCGCTCGGCCTCCGAGGCGGAGAAAACCGGCGTGCTCACCGCGCACCCCGATCTCGCCGGAAAACTCGCGCAAGCCAAACGTCTGACAGCGGAAAGCACATCGGAGCAAGCCTCCGCAGGGCTTGATGCGCTGACCGACGACGAGCGGGCGACTTTCGAGAAATTGAACACCGAATATACCGAAAAATTCGGCTTTCCCTTTATCATCGCCGTAAAAGACAATACAAAAGCGTCAATCCTCGCGGCTTTCCACGCCCGACTGGAACATTCCAGAGACGAAGAATTCAAAACGGCCTGTCGTCAGGTCGAACGAATCGCGTGGCACCGTTTGAAGGACATGAACTTCTAAATCGAGATTTCAATGAGCTACGAATACTCCTATTGCGCGCCGACAGGCGGCTTGCCCGATCAAAACAATCACGCCCGAGAACGCGCCGTGTTCACCAACTCTTATGCGGTGATCCCGCACGGGGTGATGTCGGACATCGTTGTGAGCTACCTGCCCGGTTGGGACAAGACCCGCGCATGGACACTTGCCCGCCCGCTGTCAGGTTTTGCCGAAACCTTTGCGCAACTGATTGTCGAAGTCTCTCCCGGCGGCGGCTCTTCCGATCCCGAACCGGACCCGATGGCCGAATGCGTCCTGTTCATCCTTGCCGGTCATGTCCGCGTGACCATCGGAGCGCGGGCCTATGAGCTGGACCCCGGCGGCTATGTCTTTGTTGCCCCCGGTGACAAATACACGGTGCAAAACGACAATGACACGCCCGCGACATTTGTGTGGATTCGCAAACGCTACGAACCGGCGCCGGGCATCGACATGCCCGAAAGTTTCGTCACCGCCGACATGGAAAAACCGCCGATTGAGATGCCCAACACGTCGGGCTACTGGTCCACATCGCGTTTCGTCGACCCTCATGACCTGCGCTATGATTTCCACGTCAATATCGTGACCTTCCTGCCGGGCGGCACCATTCCCTTTGCCGAAACCCATGTGATGGAACACGGGCTTTATGTGCTGCAGGGCCGTGGCGTTTACCTGCTCAATCAGGACTGGGTCGAGGTCTCCGAAGGCGATTTCCTCTGGCTGCGCGCCTTCTGCCCGCAAGCCTGTTACGCCGCAGGTCGCCAGCCCTTCCGCTATCTGCTCTACAAAGACGTAAACCGTCACGCCAAACTGGAACTGGGATGAGCCGCACCATCACCACAGAACCTCTGACGCCGGACGCCTTTGCCCCATATGGCGATGTGCTCGACGCCAGAGGCGCACCGGACAAGATCATCAATCAGGGCAAATGTGGCCGCTATCACGACCGCGCCTTGGTGGATGTCAGCCCCGAGACCGGCGGGCGCGTCGGCCTGTCGATCTTCAAGGCGCAGCTGCGGGACTTTCCCTACACGCTGGATCTCATCGAACGCCATCCCGAAGGCTCGCAGGCCTTTGTGCCCATGTCCGCGGATCCGTTCCTTGTGATCGTCTCGGACGGACCCGACGCCACGCCCCGCGCCTTTGTCACCAACGGGGCTCAGGCGATCAATTTTCACAAGGGCACATGGCACGGGGTTTTGACCCCGATTGCGGGCAATGGCCTTTTTGCAGTGATGGACCGGATCGGCGACACGGCCAATCTCGAAGAGCACTGGTTCGACACGCCGTGGACCGTGACAAAAGACTGAAACACACAGAGATCACGGCATTGAGCGCAATCTGCAAATTTCGCTCAATTTCCCTCTTGACCCTCTGCGCCGGGCAGTCTACCTACGCGGCACTTCGGCGGAGTAGCTCAGTTGGTTAGAGCAGCGGAATCATAATCCGCGTGTCGGGGGTTCAAGTCCCTCCTCCGCTACCATATCCCCCCACATCGCAAAACAGACCAGATTCGCTCTTGAGCGCGCACCCGTATTTCTTGCACCCCTTTCATTGATACGGTCCAAAAGCCGCACTCTCCTGAACACGTAAACGGGCCTGAACACGCATACGGGTTTCCGTTTCGCGCCAGAGCAGGTAAGATCTCTATATGTCGACACCCGCGCCTCTCTCTTGTGACCTTGACCGGATGATCGCCTGTCCGGCCTGTGATGCCTTGCTTGCAGATATATCCGTGGAGACGGGCGAAACCGCGTCCTGCCCCCGCTGCCATACGGTGATCGAGGCCCCGCGCCCGCTGGCCATGACACGGATCATCATGCTGGCGCTGGCCGCTCTGATCCTGATGATTGCAGCGGTATTTTTCCCCTTTCTAGAACTCGGCGCGGCAGGCATGGTGCGGCGGAGTTCTTTGCTGGATACGGTGATGGCCTTTGCCACCGGATTAACCGCACCGCTGACCATCGCCATGGCGGCGCTGATCGTGATTCTGCCGGTCAGCCGGTTTCTGGCGCTTCTTTATGTGTTGGGGCCTATGGCCTTTGGCTGGCATCCGGCGCGCCATGCGGCAAAGGTCTTTCGTCTGGCCGAAGCCCTGCGTCCATGGGCTATGGCGGAGGTCTTCATCGTGGGGGTGGCCGTTGCGCTGGTCAAAGTGGCCGGTCTGGCCCATGTCTCGCTCGGCCCAGCCTTCTGGGCCTTCGTCGCCTTGGTCGTTGTGACCGTATTGAAAGACAATTTCATGAGTAGAGTGACCGTTTGGAAAACACTGGAAGCCCGCCGCACATCCTGACCGCGCGAGACGCGGGTCTGATCGGCTGCACCCAATGTGGCAAGGTGCATCTGCCCACCACAGCCACCTGCTCGCGCTGCGGAGCCACGCTACAGATGCGCGACAAGGCCAGTCTGCAAAAGGTCTGGGCATGGCTGATCGCCGGAATCATCGTCTATATCCCCGCCAATCTCTATCCGATGCTCGCCACGGCCAGCCTTGGACATACCACAGAGAACACCATTGTCGGCGGGGTGATCGAGTTGATGCATCACGGGTCTTACGGTGTGGCCGGAATTGTCTTTGTCGCCTCCATCGTGATACCGGTCGCCAAATTCATCGCCATCGCCTTTCTCGCCCTCACCGTCACCCGCCGCGTGCGCATGTCGGCGCACCATCGTCATACCCTGTTTGAAGTGGTGGAATTCATTGGACGCTGGTCGATGATTGATGTCTTTGTTGTCGCGATCCTGTCCTCTCTGGTAAGACTGGATTTCGCCGCCACAATCACTCCGGGGATTGCGGCCATAAGTTTTGCGCTTTCCGTGGCGTTTACCATGATAGCGGCGCTGGGTTTCGATGAACGCCTGATCTGGGATGCGAGTGAAGATGAGCCAAGAGAATAACCCCACCCCTCCGGTCCAGCCCGCAGACATGGTGATCGCACCGGCAAAGCGGAGCTTCTGGCGCAACCTGTCCTATGTCTGGCTTGTGCCTCTGGCCGCGCTTGTGGTCACCCTGTTCATCGCGTGGCAAAGCTGGGCGGAACGCGGGCAACGCATCGAAATCCTCTTCGAGAACGCGGCCGGTGTGACGGCGGATGAAACCACCCTGCGCTACCGCGACGTGAATATCGGCGTGGTGGAAGATATCACCTTCGCGCCGGATCTCTCTTCGGTCGTGGTCACCGCGCGGATTGATCGCACTGTCGCGGCCTCGCTCCCCGCAGATGCAAAGTTCTGGATCGTCCGCCCTGAAGTCTCCGCAAGCCGGATCAGCGGGCTGTCGACCGTGCTGTCAGGGGCCTATATTCAAGCGGCCTTCACCCCCTCGACAGAGAACCGCGCCACGACATTTACCGGGCTGGAGGACACCCCTCTCATTCTGCCGGGGATGGAAGGCACCAAAGTCACGCTGCGCACGGAAGCGGGCACACAGCTTGTCCCCGGCGCACCGATTTTCCACCAAGGCATCGAGGTCGGAAAAATCGAGACCCCGCGTTTGCAGGACAGTGGCGAGGGCGTCATGGTTGATGCCTTCATCAACGCGCCCTACGACCAACGCCTGACCAGCGCGACGCGCTTCTGGCAGGTCTCCGGCTTTTCGGTGAACTTCGGTCCCGGCGGGCTGAACCTCTCGGTCGGCTCCATCGCCAGCCTCGTGCGCGGCGGCATTGCCTTTGACACGGTGTTTTCCGGCGGCGAACCGGTCCGCACCGGACAGATTTTCGACCTTTACGATGGCGAGGACACCGCGCGGGCCAGCGTCTTCCGCGAGAGCATCGAGAATGCGGTCGATCTGACCGTGGAATTCGACGAATCCGTGAGCGGTCTGAGCGCGGGATCCTCGGTGGTTTATAAGGGCGTCAAGATCGGCTCGGTCTCCTTCCTCGGAGCTTTCATCGAAGAGAAAGACGGAGAGCAGGAGGTTGTCTTGCGCGCCGTGATCTCTATCGATCCGCAAAGGCTCGGCCTCGCCGCCGATGCCCCCGCCGCAGAGGTGATCGCCTTTTTCTCCAACGCCGTGCAAAACGGGTTGCGGGCGCGACTGGGCACGCAGAGCATGTTCAGCCGGTCGCTCATCGTCGAACTGGTCGAATTGCCCGACGCCGCCCCCGCAACGCTTGGCATTTTCGCGGAAACCGCACCGCTTCTGCCCTCCGTCCCCTCGGACCTGCCCGATGTGGGCGCGACGGCGCAAGGGTTGCTGCAACGGGTCAATGACCTGCCCGTCGAGGAGCTTCTGGACCAGACCATCGCCACGCTGGCCGCTGTTGAGAGCCTCGCGGGGGATGAAAACCTGCGTGCGGCACCGGATGCCTTTGTCGGGCTCATCGACGACGCACGCGGTCTCATCGGCAGTCCGGAGACCCAAGCCCTGCCCGCAGAGTTGAATACAGCCGTCTCGGAACTGCGCGCCGTGTCCGAGCAGTTGCGGCAGGCTGATGCGGTGAACCGGCTTGTAGCCGCCCTTGATGCCGCCGAAATCGCAGCCACCTCG
Organism: Celeribacter halophilus; assembly: GCF_018860305.1. GTDB lineage: Bacteria > Pseudomonadota > Alphaproteobacteria > Rhodobacterales > Rhodobacteraceae > Celeribacter > Celeribacter halophilus_A. The sequence goes on along the minus strand of NZ_JAHKPE010000040.1, from coordinate 142,778 downwards.
GTGACAGATGTCGCGGCCAATATCGATGAGGCCACGCAGACCCTGCCCGCTCTGATCGAGGACTTGCAGGCCCTGACCGCAAAAGCCAATGCGCTTGAAGTCGAACAGTTCCTCGCGGCGGCGCAGGCCTTTCTCGAAGGTGCAGACCGGCTGATCGACACGCCGGACACCCGCGCCCTGCCCGCCAGCCTGACCGGCGCGCTGGACGAAGCACGCTCCGCGCTCTCCGAATTGCGCGAAGGCGGGTTGATCGAGAACACCAACGCCACGCTCGCTTCAGCACGCGATGCCTCTGCGGCGGTGGAACAGGCGACAGCAAACCTGCCGGAACTCTCCGCCCGTATCGAAGCACTGGTGGCCGAGGCTGAAAAAACGCTGTCCGAATATGGTGCGCAATCGAGCTTCAACCGCGAAACGCTTTCCTCGCTGCGCGAAGTCCGTGCCGCCGCCGAAGCGCTCAGCAAACTGGCCCGCGCCATAGAGCGCAACCCCAATTCCCTCTTGTTTGGACGGTGATCAATATGGTTCGTTTTCTCCCCCTCGCTCTTCTGGCCCTCACCGCATGCGGCAGCACGGAACCGCGCTACCTGATTGACAGCGCACCTGCCGAGACCTCCGCGCAAGTCCGGATGCAAGTGGCGACACTGGAAGTCCGCGATGTGTCCCTTCCGGCCTATGCCGAAGACTCGCAAATCCTGATCGAAGGCGCAGACGGAGCGTTGACTCCCTTGGACAATGCGCTCTGGGCCGACGAGCCAACCCGCGCCGTGACCATGCGCATTGCCGAAGCCATCGGACGCGGCGGCTCCGCGACAGTGGCGGTCGAGCCTTGGCCTCTTGAAACTCCGGCGCAGGCTGAGATACATGTGCTGGTGTCGGAGATGGTTGCGCGTGCCTCCGGTCAGTTCGACCTGAAAGGCCAGTTCGCAATTTCGTCATATGACCATGTTATCCGTGAACGCATAAAGCGTTTCGAAATCTCGGTGCCCCTGAGCGAAGCCACCCCTCGCGGGATCGCTCAAACTTCGGGACTGGCGCTGCAAAAACTGGCAGAGCAGATCACCCGAGAACTGGCGCGGTGAGTCGCGGCTGATTCATTCTCTGTCAAGCGCCAACTACATATTGACAGAACGCCCCCAAAAACATCTATATGATGTTGCTTCGGTTCTATCGGCGCGAGTCGATAACCCATAGGGCAGACCGGAAAAATCCGGCACTTCCCTTGCAACTGCAAGCGGTTAACACGGCTCACAACGCCACGGGGAACACCTCGGAAAGGCCGGACAAGCCATATCCGCGCAGTCAGGTGACCGGCCGCAGCGGACAAAAACACGAACGGAGGGTTCGGAGGTGCGGGAGATGCCGTTTCCCTCCGCGACACGACAAGAGGACGAAAGAGCAATGACCACGCAGAACACCACCGACACCATCATCGTCTATTCCAAACCGGCCTGCGTGCAATGCACTGCGACCACCCGCGCGCTTGACGCGAAGGGCCTCTCCTATGACGTTATCGACCTGACACAGGACGACGATGCGATGAGCCGTGTGACCGGCCTTGGCTACCGTCAGGCCCCTGTTGTCGTGGCAGGAGACGATCACTGGTCCGGTTTCCGTCCCGACATGATCGCGCGTCTGGTCTGATGCCCGCCCCGGTGCCCGGGGGGCTCTCACCAGATTGCATCCCGGATATCGTCTATTACTCGTCCTCATCGGAGAACACCGTGCGTTTTATCGACAGGCTGGGCCTGCCGGCAAAGCGCATTCCTATTTCTCCGAAGGATGAAAATCCGGTGATCGACCGACCTTTTGTCCTGATCTGCCCGACATATGCCGATGGCGAAGGGCGTGGGGCGGTTCCCAAACAGGTTATCCGCCTGTTGAACGATCCCGCCAACCGCGCCTTGATCAAAGGCGTTATTGGCACCGGAAACAGAAATTTTGGCACTTTGTTTGCCTCTTCGGGCGATGTGATCGCCCGCAAATGCAATGTCCCGCTGCTCTACAAATTCGAGTTGGCGGGATTCGACGATGACATTGCCCGGGTCCGCTCGGGATTGGAAAAAATGGGCCGGAAATTAGGGCTCGCAGAAACGGGGAATGCGCCATGCTCGACGATGGGTTGAACAGCACAACAGACTACCACGCGCTCAACGCCATGCTGAATCTCTATGACGAGAAGGGGCATATTCGTTTTGAGGCTGACCGCATGGCCGCGCGTCAGTATTTCTTGCAGCATGTGAACCAGAACACCGTGTTCTTTCACTCGCTCGACGAGAAACTCGGCTATCTGGTCGAAGAAGGCTATTACGAAGCCGCCGTTCTCGACCAGTATTCCAAGAACTTCATGCGCAAGATCTGGGACGAGGCCTATGCGAAGAAATTCCGCTTCCCGACCTTTCTGGGCGCGTTCAAATATTACACGTCCTACACGCTGAAGACCCGCGACGGTCAGCGCTACCTCGAACGCTATGAGGACCGTGTGGTAATGACCGCGCTGGCTCTGGCGCGCGGGGATGAAGACCTTGCCATGTCCTTTATGGAAGAAATCCTGTCGGGCCGATTCCAGCCCGCCACGCCGACCTTCCTCAACGCAGGCAAGAAATCCCGTGGCGAGTTGATCTCCTGCTTCCTGCTGCGTCTCGAAGACAACATGGAAAGCATCGGTCGCGGCATCAACTCTGCGCTGCAACTGTCCAAACGTGGCGGCGGCGTTGCGCTTCTGCTGACCAACATCCGCGAACATGGTGCGCCGATCAAAGGGATCGAGAACCAGTCCTCCGGCGTCATTCCAGTGATGAAACTTCTGGAAGACAGCTTCTCCTACGCCAACCAGCTTGGCGCACGCCAAGGGGCCGGCGCGGTCTATCTGCACGCCCACCACCCCGACATCATGCGTTTCCTCGACACCAAACGCGAAAACGCCGACGAAAAAATCCGCATCAAGACGCTCTCTCTGGGCGTGGTGATCCCTGACATCACCTTTGAACTCGCCAAGAAAAACGCCGATATGTATCTCTTCTCCCCGCATGATGTGGAAAAGGTTTACGGCGTGCCCTTCTCGGAAATCTCGGTCACCGAGAAATACGAGGAGATGGTGGACGACAAACGCATCCGCAAAACAAAGATCAATGCCCGCGAGTTCTTCCAGACCATTGCGGAAATCCAGTTCGAGTCCGGCTATCCCTATGTGATGTTCGAAGACACGGTGAACCGGATGAACCCGATTGCGGGCCGAATCAACATGTCGAACCTCTGCTCCGAGATTTTGCAGGTCAACGAAGCCTCCGAGTTCAACGACGATCTGAGCTATTCCCATCTGGGCACGGATATTTCCTGCAACCTCGGTTCGCTCAACATCGCGAAAACCATGGACGGCAAGAACCTCGGCCAGACCGTCGGCACCGCCGTGCGCGCCCTGACCGCTGTGTCGGAAATGTCCGCGATTGATAGTGTGCCTTCGATCCGTCGCGGCAATGACGAAAGCCATGCCATCGGTCTGGGCCAGATGAACCTCCACGGGTTCCTTGCCCGCGAACGCATCCATTACGGAAGCCCCGAAGGGATCGAGTTCACCTCCGTCTATTTTGCCGCCGTCGCCTATCACGCGATCCGCGAGAGCAACGCTCTGGCGCGCGAATATGGCGAGACCTTCAAAGGGTTCGAAGACTCCGATTACGCCAACGGCAGCTTCTTCGACAAATACACCGACCGCGACTGGCTCCCAGAAAACGAGGCTGTCAAATCGCTGTTTGACGGGATGGAGCTGCCGACCCGCGAGGACTGGGCCAAGCTCAAAGACGCGGTGATGAAAGACGGGCTGTATAACCGCAACCTGCAAGCGGTGCCGCCGACCGGTTCGATCTCCTACATCAACAACTCCACCTCTTCGATCCATCCGATCGTCTCGAAAGTCGAGATCCGCAAAGAGGGCAAGATCGGGCGCGTCTACTATCCGGCGGCCTATATGGACAACGACAATCTCGAATACTATCGCGATGCTTACGAGATCGGACCGGAGAAGCTGATCGACACCTATGCGGCGGCCACCGAGCACGTCGATCAGGGTCTGTCGCTCACCTTGTTCTTCCCCGCAGAAGCCACCACGCGCGACATCAACAAAGCCCAGATTTACGCGTGGAAAAAAGGCATCAAAACCATCTATTATATCCGCCTGCGTCAGGCTGCCCTTGAGGGCACCGAGGTGCAAGGCTGCGTGTCCTGCACGTTGTAAGGGCAGAAAAGAGTATGAAAGACATGACCGCAATTCGTATCCCGCGCGCGATCAACTGGAACCGCTTGGAAGATGATAAGGACCTTGAGGTCTGGAACCGTCTGACGGTGAACTTCTGGCTGCCGGAAAAAGTGCCGCTGTCCAATGACATCCAGAGCTGGGCCACGCTCAAGGATCACGAGAAACAGCTCACGATCCGCGTGTTTACTGGCCTGACGCTTCTAGACACGATCCAGAACACCGTTGGCGCGCCCTCCCTGATGCCCGACGCGGTGACGCCGCATGAAGAGGCGGTGTTGACCAACATCGCCTTTATGGAAGCGGTCCACGCGCGGTCCTATTCCTCCATCTTCTCGACCCTGTGTTCGACGAAAGAGGTGGACGAGGCTTTCCGCTGGTCCGAGGAAAACCCGCATTTGCAAGCCAAGGCCAAGGCCATTCTGGAGACCTACGCCCCCGGAAACGATCCGCTCAAGCGCAAGATCGCCTCGGTGTTTCTGGAAAGCTTCCTGTTCTATTCCGGCTTCTACCTGCCGATGTATTGGTCCTCGCGTGCGAAGCTGACCAACACAGCCGACCTTATCCGCCTCATCATTCGGGACGAAGCGGTGCATGGCTATTACATCGGCTACAAATTCCAGCGCGGCATGGAAAAGCTGCCCGAGAGCGAACAACAGGCGCTCAAGGACTATGCGTACAACCTCTTGCTGGAACTCTACGAGATCGAAAACCAGTATACCGAAGAGCTTTATGATGAAGTCGGCCTAACCGAGGATGTCAAAACCTTCCTGCATTACAACGCCAACAAAGCCCTGCAAAATCTGGGTTTTGAGGCTCTTTTCCCGCCGGAAGTATCCAATGTGAATGCCGCCATTCTGGCCGCGCTCAGCCCCGACAGCGAGAACCACGACTTCTTCTCCGGTTCGGGCTCAAGCTATGTGATCGGCAAGGCGGTCGCGACCGAGGACGAAGACTGGGACTTCTGATCCCGTCTCGTCTCCGCTCGCGGAACCGTTTCAGAACAATGTGTGAGGGCTGGGTTTATTGACCCAGCCCTTCGCGGTCCAGCCAGCTCATAGAGGGCATGATCCCCTCCACGCTGCGCAATTCCAGAATCAGATGCGGATCGGCCTCGATCTGTGACAGGGCGCGGAACACCTCGTGCCAGCGGATCGTGCCCTCCCCGATGGCCCAATGCCGGTCGGCAAACCCGTCGGCATCCTGCAAATGCACATGGCCCAGCATCTCTCCGGCAGAGCGGATAAACACATCCGCAGGGCGTGCTCCAGTGGAACCGTGCGCATAATGCGCGTGGCCTGTGTCGACAGACAGGCGGATCGCATCACTGTCAAAACTCCGCGCGAGGATTTTGCGGTCCTCGGGGTCGATGTCCTCGATATTTTCCAACATCAAGGTCAGGCCCATGTTTTCGGCGCGTTTGACCACATCCGACAGGCAGTCATGCACCAGATCAATCACCCGCCCGCGTGCGCCCATATACAGGTCAAGATTGTGCCAATCCCAAGTCGTATAGGGCGAATGGATGACCATGAACCGTGCGCCAAGAGCCTCGGCCACATCCAGCCCCTGCATCATGCGTTTGGTGACAATCGCCCGCATGTCAGGGTCAGGGTTGGACAGGGACAGGGACAGTCCCCAAAACGGCCCGTGAATCCCCATGCGACCTTTGTAGCCGTCCAGCGCGTTGCGAGCAGTCTCGACCAGCCCGTGCCAATCCCCCTTGGCCAGCATGTCTGGCGAGACAAAACTCTGAATTTCCAGATCGCGGTCTTTCTCGATCAGCCAGTCACGAAACTTCGGCAAGTCTTCTACACACAGGGCAGCACCAATCACGGGCAGGGTCATATCATCGCTCCATCTCTTTTGCCGGAGCGGTAAGATGCCAGCGTCACAGGCTTATGACGGGCGCGCAAAAGAAATGCGACAGGGCCACAGACCCCGCCGCATTTCGCATTCCTGTCCGTGTCTTAGCGGATCGCCAAACCCGCCTCGTCAAAGAGATGTGTGCGGCCCTCCCCGAATTTCAGGCCGACCTTTTCACCCGGCTGGTGCGGTGCATCGCCGAGGTCGCGAATGGTCATCTGTCCGGCACCATTTTCGGCATCGACGATAATATAGGTGTCGGCGCCCAGATACTCGACCACATCAACCACCCCATCGACATCCCCCTGACCGGCGGCTGTGATGGAAATATGTTCGGGCCGAATACCCAGATCCTTGCCCTTGTCGCCCAGCCCTACGGCTTTGGCGGGAATGACATTCATTTTCGGACTGCCGATGAACTGCGCCACGAAGAGGTTTCCGGGCCGTTCATAAAGCTCCTTGGGCGAACCGACCTGCGCGATCTTGCCGGCTTCCAGCACCACAATCCGGTCGGCCAATGTCATGGCCTCCACCTGATCGTGTGTCACATAGATCATTGTCGATTTCAAAGAGCGGTGCAGTTTCGCCAGCTCATAGCGCATCTCGACCCGAAGCGCCGCGTCGAGGTTCGACAAGGGCTCGTCAAAGAGAAACGCCGTAGGATCGCGCACGATAGACCGACCGATGGCAACACGCTGGCGCTGGCCACCCGAGAGGTCTTTGGGGCGACGGTCCATGTAGTCTTCGAGCTTGAGCACTCGCGCGGCCTCGTCGACCTTTTCCTTGATCACCTCTTTGGGCTCGCCTGCTGCCTTCAAGGCAAAGCCGACATTGTCGCGCACCGACATATGCGGATAGAGCGCGTAGCTCTGGAACACCATTGCAAGACCACGTTTCGAGGGCGGCTCTGCAGTGGCATCGCGGTCCCCCACAAAAATCTTGCCGCGAGAGGTCTCTTCCAACCCTGCAATCATCCGCAGCAAGGTGGATTTCCCGCAGCCCGAAGGTCCGACGAAAATGATGAACTCCCCTTCGTCAATCTTGAGGTCGACCCCCTTGATCACCTGGACTTCGCCGAACCATTTCTCGACGGCCTGTAGTTCAATGCTAGACATAGTTTACTCCTTCCCTGCCCGTTGCGCAGCGCGGCCCTGACCGCACCACGTCAGCCAGACGGCGGCCGTCCAGCCAAAAGATGCACCGCCACATGGCGTGCCATCCATCGGATCGTAATATTCCCAAAATCCGTTCTTCTCGATGAGCCTTGCGGTCTCGTCGCGCAGTCGCGCTTCGGCCTCTGTGCGGCCCATATCCTTGAGCCCCATAGCGATAAGCGAGTTGACCACCGGCCATGTCGGTCCGCGCCAATAGCGGCGGGGTTCGAACCTCTCGCTGTCGGGGTCCGCCGACGGGATGCCATAAGAGACCTTGTCCCAGATACGGGCGAAATGCGCGTCCTGCGCCGGACGGGACACGCCCGCAAAATAGGCCAGAAACGCGCCGGACCCCAAGACATTCGCAAACCGGCCCGTGCGCAGGTCATAGGCATCGAACCAACCCTTTTCCGCGTTCCACATCTTGTCGAGACCGGCACGCAGTCTGGCCTCTTGCGCCTGCAAGCCTGCGGTCTCTTCTCCAAGCAACTCGCCCAGAGCGATAAGGTCGGAAAATGCCCGCAAAAGCACAAAGCTGATCCCCGGATCGGCCATCAGGAACGGTCCGTTTTCAACCATCTCCCGATCATCCCAGTTCACAGAGCGGCCAAAGGCAAGGATCGCGAGATAGCGGTCATAGTCCCATTTTTGCGGACGTTCCGTTTCCTTCACATGCGTGGTATCGCGCCGCAGATAGGGGTCATCCTCGTTGACCGGAACGCCTTCCATTCCGAGATCCCAATCGGGACAGTTGTCCCGTCCGGATTCCCACGGATGGATGATGGCCACAGGCCCGTCCTTGCACCGCTCCCTGATCCACCAGTCATGCCATGCAACCAGTTTGGGGTAGAGCGTCTTGATATGGGGCAGGCTCGCCTCGGGGTCCATCTCATACATCTTGCGAATGAGCGTCGCGGCCACAGGCGGCTGCGAGATGCCAGAGGTCGGCGGCTCATGCGTCGCGCCCCAGACCTTCGGTCCCGGAAAGTAATCCGGATCCACCTTGTGAAAGATGATATGGGGCACCATGCCTGTGTCCCATTGCGAGGCAAAGAGCAGATGCACCTCCTGCCATGCGCGCTCCATATCAAAACTCGCATAGCCCCAAGCGGAGAACATGCTGTCCCAGTTCCACTGGTAGGGATAAAGCCGCGCTGTCGGGATCGTGTAGCCGCCACGGTCATTCCCCAAGAGGACATCACGCGCGGCTTGATCGAGCGGGTTTCCAGAAGTGTTATGAACTGTCATCTCAATGCTCACCCTTTGACGGAGCCTGCGGTCAGCCCCTTGGTCATGAATTTCTCCAATCCCAGAAACAACGCCATGATCGGAACAGTCGCAATCACAGAACCGGCCATGAGGTGTTGTCTCGGAATTTCGGACGAGTTGAGGCTGGCAATCCCCCGCGTCAGGGTGAATTTCGACGGATCATCCAACAGCATGAAAGCCAGCAGGAATTCGTTCCACGCGATCATGAAGACATAGAGCGACACAGAGGCCAGCGCCGGAAGGCTCAGCGGCAAGGTGATTTTCCAGATCACCTGAAGCCGTGACAGCCCGTCCATCAGCCCCGCTTCTTCCACCTCGGCGGGTAGTCCGCGAAAGTAGCCCTGCAACATATACAAAGCCACAGGGATCGTCGTCACCGGATAGATCATCACGATCCCCGTGATGGAATTGCGCAGCCCCATCATGGAAAAGGCAATGTAGATCGGCAGCGCCAGCACGATCATCGGCACCATGTAAATCAACAGGATCGATCGCGAGAACGCCGCCTGACCACGAAACCGCAACCGCGCCACGGCATAGGCTCCGGGGATGGCAAAGAGGAGCGTGATGAACACGGTCAGCACCGAGATGTAGAAAGAGGTCCACATATAGCTGCCGAAATTGAACTCCGTGATCAGCTCGACATAGGAGCGGAACAGCCCCCAGCCCTGCGAAAGATCAATCGAGAAATCCAGAGGGTTCTGCATCAACTGGGCCTGGTTCTTCAGGCTGGTCATGACCATCACATAGAAGGGGATGACGACAATTGCGGTAAAGAAGATATAGCCGAACCCTTTGAGTGTGCGGATCACCGCATCTTCGAACTCGTGACGGGTCAGCGCGCCCATGCCGAGTTCTTCCACAAACACCTTGAGCGGCCATCCTATGCCCACGCCAAGAAACAGAGCCGCCGCCACACGCGCGACAAGCGACGCGTTTTGGGTCAGAACCGGCCCGATCCCGAGGCTCAGGGCAACGAAATAGACCACGGACAGCACGGCAGAGGCCGTCCGCACCGTCCCACCCCAGACCAGCGCAAGCCCTGTAGGAATGCCGAAAACCACCGACCAGATGAGCGAGGGTTTGAAAGCCTCGCCTGTGGCAAAACTCATGGCCACGGCCACCGTAACTGCGAGAACAAACGTCCAGAGCACGCCCAGAGCGGGCCCTGTAAGATATCCGAAACGGAGGTGTTTCATAGCCCCTCCTCCTTCGACATGAATTTGAAGAAGAACACGGAGAACAACAGCAGACAGGCGAAAATAACCACCGCCACCGCAGCCCCCGCACCGATGTTCGACACGGCAAAAGCCTGTTCATAGACATTCACCGTCAACACCCGCGTGCCCGCGTTGCCGCCGGTCAAAAGGAAGATGTCGTCGAACTTGTTAAAGGTCCAGATGAAGCGCAAGAGGAACAACACCGACAGGATGCCCAGAAGCTGCGGCAGGCTGAGATACCAGAACTGCTGGAAGGGCGAGGCCCCGTCCATATCGGCGGCTTCATACATATCCGTCGGGATCGACTGCATCCGCGCAAGGATGAACAGGAAAGACAGCGGGAAGTATCGCCAGATTTCAAACAGCGTCACCATGATCAGCGCCAAGGGCCGCTCACCAAAGAAATTGATCGCCCCGTCCGTCACACCCATCTGTATCAAAAGCGCATTGGCCGAGCCGGAGAACGGATCAAAGAGCAAAATCCACGCGAAAGCCACCGCGATCACCGGCGCGACATAGGGGAACAGGTAAAGCCCGCGCAAAATCCCCTGCCCCTTGAACGAATGGTTGAGCAACATCGAGGCGAAAAGCCCCATGATCATCGCACCCAAAGTGCCGAAGATCGTGTAAAACAAGGTCACGCCAAGGACGGACCAGAACTCGCCCCCGTCAAACACGGAGACAAAGTTCTTGAAGGTAAATTCCCCGTTCGTCAGCACGAAAGAGACTTTGCCATCAATCTGCACAGGGTCGTCGTCCACATCGCGCCCGGCCTCGAAATAGGCCTGTTCCGTGACCACAGGAATGTTCAGCGTCTCGCGGTAGCCGCCCTCCCAATCGCCCAGATCGCAGGACAGCCGCCCCTGAGCAATCTCGCACCGCGGGTCCAGATCCCCCGCCAGCGTCAGACCGTCGGGCCATATGTCTTCCAGCTGCACGCCCGTGATCTCGGAAGACGGAGAGGAGTTGCGCAAACGGTATCTGAGAATAGCCTCATCCCCCGCTTCCGCCGGTCGGCCGCGCAAATCCTCCCGCACAACCATTTCCGGTGCCCGCAGGTCCGACAGGGAGACAGGCTTCACCGAGATCCAGAAGATCGCCAGAAGCGGCAGGATTACGACAAGTGAAACGGCGATAATAGTAGGGGTTAACAAGCCCCAAGCGAGTCGCGCCTCGCTGCGGGCCAGAGGCCCCGCTCCGCGCGGAGGTCCGATGTCCGACATGGAAAGCTCCCTGTCCGATGTAAGAATATACGAAGGGCGCGGATCATTCCGCGCCCTGAAGGTCCGAACGGTTTATTCGATGGCGCTCAGTTCGGCGTTCATTTCCGCCACAGCCGTCGCGGCATCAATGTCACCGTCGATATACTCGCGCACCACGCGGTTGATGACCTGAGAGTTGACCATCTTGGAGGCAAGCGCCAGTTGGCCTTCTTTCACGCCCCAACGCTGGGCCACATCAAGACCGGCGACAATCTCGTTGATCATCTCCTGCGCATAGAGATCGCCAAGCGGGGCCTTACGGTCCACACCGACGGGCAATTCAGCCCAGGCTTTTCCGAAGGCTTCCGGATCTTCCGCAGTGCCACGACGTGTCGGGAACATGCCTTCCGGTGCAATAGAGAGGGTTTGCAGATAGCCTTCATCCATCGAGAACGCGACGAAATCTTCGGCCTCATCAATCGAGGCATCGGTGGTGATGCCGAAGTAGTTGATGTTGGCATAGGCTGCGCCATCAGGATTCGACGGACCGGAGAAAGTGGTCACGATACCGGTTTTCGACGCCAGTTCGCCCGAGGTCGGATCGTCATTGATGGTGGGCGGAGCGCTGTCGCGCAGACCGGCCAGTTCGTCAAGGATGAAGGGCGACCAGATGATCATAGCCGCATTGCCGGAGAAATAGAGCGTCCGCGACTGGTCCCAGTAGAGATCACCCGGAGGCGACGCATTGGCAATGGCCTTATAGAAATCAAGAACTTCCGTGGTCTTTTTCTCATCCAGCGGAGCAAATCCGTTCTCGTCCACGGGGCTCACGCCATTGGCAAGGAACACATGCTCGAGCACCTGCGACATGAAGGCTTCGTCCACTTTCGTGGCGGCGACAAAGCCATACATCTCAGGCGGATTGTGCAGTTTTTCGAGAGCGGCCTCAACAGCGGCAAAGGAGGTCGGCGCTTCGAGACCGGCAGCATCGAAAAGGTCTTTGCGGTAGACAATCATCTGGGTCCAGCCGTTGGCCGGAACAGAAGCATAGCCGTCATCCATCGCCGCCATGCTCAGCGCACCCGATGCGAATGTCTCAGGACCGAGAACTTCGATCACGTCTGTCGCGGCATCCGTATCAAGAATCCCCGCCTCGGCCCAAGGCAGCGCATATTGCAACGGATGGTAGATCACATCCGGCAGATCACCAGCGGCATATGCTGCCGTGGCCCGCGTGCCCAGATCGGACTCCGTGACCGGAATCACCTCGACCGCAACGCCAGTTTTCTCCTCAAAGGCTTTGGCCATTTCTTCCTGTTTCGCCAAGCGATCCGGCTGTTCCTCGGTGGTCCAGAACCGCAGCGTCTCGGCGCTGGCGGCAAAGCTGGTCAAAGCCAGCGCTGTCGCCGCGCTTGTCAAAAGGATATGTTTTTTCAATGTCATCTCTCTCTCCCTGAGTTGATGAAGTTAATCAAAAGACATGTGATCGGCCAAAAGCCGGACCATATGTTGCGCCAATGCGTCTGGCGTCTTGTCGGGTGCCCCGACGGAGCCTCCCGGACAGAATTCCGCCGCGATCAGCTCTTGCTGAAGTGGCGCGTCCATGTTGCGCACGCGGGCGATAAACATCTCGCCCAGTGCGGCCCCCGCTTTGCGGTTGTCGACCGAAAAGGTCGCAAGTCGTGGCCACATGGCCCGCGCTTCCGGTGAGCCGTCATAACCCACCACCGACAGGTCCGAACCGATTTTCAGACCCATGGCATTCGCAAAATCATAAACCCCGCGCGCCAGCATATCGGTCGCGCACAAGATGGCTGTCGGCGGGTGTTTCATGCTCAGAAGCTGACGCACCGCCTTGGCCGCCTCTTCCGGACACAAAAGCTCCTCGATCATCAAAGCGGGATCGACGTCCAGCCCCGCGCTCTGCAATCCGGCGCGATAACCGTCACGTCGCAGATGGGAATAGGCATAGTGGCTGGCCGAACCGATATAGGCGATCCGTTCGTGGCCGAGACCGGCAAGCATTGCAACGGCCTCAGCCATGGAGCTTTCGCTGCACGCATCAAAATAGGATGTATTTTGATGGTTTTTGGCGCGGCCATAGCAAATATAAGGTGTATTTTCACGCTCCAGAAATGCAATACGCGGATCGTTCCAAAGCACGCGCGGCAGGATAAAACCATCGGCTTTGCGGTTGTGCACAAGGTCGCGCATGATCCCGAGCGTATCGCCTTCGCTTTCGGAGGTGGCAATAGTGAGCGTCCAGCCCTCTTTCGAAGCGGCCTGTGTCAGCCCTGCCAGAAACTCCGCAAGGAAAGGTCTGTGAGCGTCATGGGCGGACAGTTCAATCACCAGCCCCAAAGAACAGCTCCGGCCCGTTTTGATCGCCTGCGCCTGACTGAGCGGGCGATAGCCCATAGCCTGCGCAGCCCGAATGACGCGGACGCGGGTGGTTTCGGAGATGTCCGGATAGCCGTTCAGGGCACGAGACACAGTTCCCTTTGTCAGGTTGAGCGCCTGAGAAAGATCCGTGATCGTGACCCGCGCATTGTCGCGGGAGCGTCGGTCCGGTTTGACGTCTGTCTTCACCTGATTCGCCTCCTCTTCTTCACAAGAAACTCCGAAACCGGTTTCGGCAACGGGTTTTTGAGAATTTATACCATTCAAAGCTGCGACAAATTCGCCGCAATGCGGCATGGAAGCTCTTGAATGATCGGCAAAAACTCAGGCGATGCGGAAAACTTCAGCGGCTTCTTCCTTGGAAATACCGGATTTGTCATGGCGCGAGGTCACACGCCCGCGTTCCATGAAAACAAGGCTGTCCGCGAGGTCGTAGGCAAATTCGAAATACTGTTCGACCAGCACAATCGCCATGTCTCCGCGCTCCCGCAAAAGCGAGATCACGCGCCCGATTTGCTGGATGATATTGGGCTGGATCCCCTCGGTCGGCTCATCGAGCAACAGGAGTTTCGGCTTGATGATCAAGGCCCGCGCAATCGCCAGTTGTTGTTGCTGGCCACCGGACAAATCCCCGCCGCGGCGATGCATGAATTCCTTGAGGATCGGAAACAGTTCGAAAATCTCGTCGGGGATGAATTGCTCGGACTTCGGCAAACAGGCAAACCCGCTTTCAAGATTTTCCTTCACCGTCAGAAGCGGAAAAATCATTCGCCCCTGCGGCACAACGGCCAGTCCTTTTTGAGCAAGCTCATGGGCTGGTGCGCGTCCGACATCCTCGCCATCAAGCACCATCGTTCCGCCCGAACGCGGATGGGTGCCGGAAATTGCCTTGAGCAGAGAGGTCTTGCCGACCCCGTTGGTGCCCATGACACAGGTCACCTGCCCCGCCTGCGCGGTCAAATCGACATCATAGAGGATTTGGGAGCCACCATAGTGCAGCGTGAGGTTTTTCACATCGAGCATGGTCATTTTTCCTTACCGCCCCAAATAGACGTCAATGACGTCCTGATTTTGCGTCACATGATCCAGAGACCCTTCGGCGAGCACCGACCCCTCGTGCAGCACAGTCACCTTGCACTCAAGTCGCCGGACAAATTCCATGTCATGCTCCACCACCACCACAGCACGGGTTTTCGCGGCTTCTTTAAGAATGTCGGTGGTGTGTTCGCGCTCTCCCAGCGTCATGCCTGCAGCGGGTTCATCGACAAGGAGCAGCTTGGGGTCTTGGGCCAGAAGCATCCCGATTTCCAGCCATTGCTTTTGCCCGTGCGACAGTTCGCCGGATTTGCGCGACAGCTGATCGGACAGACCGATCTCACCGGCGAGCGCCTCGACCTTGGCGAAATCAGCCGGCTTGGGGCGAAAGAACAGTACCTTCAGAGGGTTGCGGTCATTCTTCACCGCCATCAGAAGGTTTTCAAACACGGTCTGGTCCTCGAACACCGTCGGGCGCTGGAATTTCCGGCCAATGCCCGCGCGCGCAATCCGTGCTTCGTTCATACCGACCAGATTGCGGGACAGATCGCCCCAGAGCACCTTGCCCTCATCGGGTTTCGTCTTGCCCGTCACAATATCCATAAAGGTGGTTTTGCCCGCGCCGTTCGGGCCGATGATCGCCCGCATTTCCGCAGGGCCAATAGAGAAGGACAGGTTGTTGATCGCCTTGAACCCGTCGAAAGATACGGAAATGCCGGAGACTTCGAGAAGCTGGCTCATTGTTCTGCCTCCTCTTCACGCAGGCTGCCCTTGTCCGGCCCCAAGGGCGCACCTTGGCGGTTGGGAGAGAGGCGTCCCGAGACAAGATCGAAAAACCCTCCGATGCCTTTCGGCGCGAACAGAGTGACAAGGACAAAAGACAGGCCAAGCAACACCAGCCACCAATCCACCCATTTGATCGTATAAAACCCGAGATTGATGTCTGGCGCCTGACCTCCGGTGAAATAGGTCGACACGAGCGACACAAACACGGCGCCGATCACGGCACCATAGAGACGCCCGCGCCCGCCGATAGCCACCCAAACCGCGAGGTAGATCGAGGCAATCGGAGCAATCTCGGCAGGGTTGATGATGCCCGCCTGCGGATAATACAGCGCACCACCGATAGCCGCGAGAACGGCCGTCAGGGTGAAGACAAACAGTTTGAAGCCTTCAACCGAATAGCCGAGAAACCGCACCCGCGCCTCGTCATCACGTATGCCGCGAATGACCGATCCGAACTTGCCGGAGACCACGAAGGCCGCGATCAGATAGGTGAGCAGCAAGGCCAAGGCCGAGGCCCAGAAGAACCAGATCGAGATATTGTCTTGTGAAATCGCATCCGCGCCGGGAAGGTTTTGCAACCCCGACAAACCGTTGTTGCCGCGCAGCCCGCTGTCGTTCTGGAACAGGTAAAGCGAAAGCGCCAGCGTCATCGCCTGTGTCAGGATGGAGAGGTAAACTCCCGTCACCCGCGAGCGGAAGGCCAGCCAGCCGAACAGCAACGCCAGAATGCCGGGAACCAGCACGACAAGCGCAATCTGCGCCCAGAAACTATGGGCAAAGGACCAGACGAGAGGAAAATCGCTCGACCCGACCACGCCGAAAATCTGTGATCCGATGGCATCGGAAATCTCGGAAGGCGTGGGCGGAATAGGCGCGTTCACCATGCTTTCGACCACAATGATCTTCGTGCGCGCATACATGAGCCACATGCCGATCATATAGCCACCCAGCCCGAAAAAGGCGAAATGCCCAAGGCTCAGGATGCCCGTATAGCCCCAGACGAGGTCCATCGCGATGGCGACCAGCGCCAGACAGAGCGTCTTGCCCAAGGTCTTGACGAAAGAGGTCGAAAGCGCGCCGGAGCCATAGGCTTCCGACAGGAAAGTGACTACGAGGGTAAAGATCACAAGCACCGCAATGAACACCGGAAGGGAGGGGTTTTTCTTGAGAAAGTCCATGAGTTAATCCCCCGCCGCGCGGCCCTTGAGGGCGATGATGCCCTTGGGTCGGAACTGGATGAAAATGATGATGAAAACGATCATGTAGGTCTGCGCCGCAAGCGTGTTGGACGGGTTGAACCATTCGATTCCTTTTTGCAGGAAGCCAATCATGGTCGCGCCCAGAAGCGTGCCCCAGATATTGCCGACGCCGCCCACAACCACGGTCATGAAGCTCTGCACGATGTAATCCGACCCCAGTTCCGAGGTGACTTTCGCATAGAGCCCGATGGCAACCCCAGCGACCCCCGCGATGCCGGAACCAAGCCCGAAGGTCAGCATATTCACCTTGTCCGGATTGATCCCCATAGAGGCCGCCATGCGCGGGTTTTGCGTCACCGCACGGGTTTCAAGGCCAAGCCGCGTCTTCTTCATGATGAAGAGGAAGACCCCGAGGAACACAAGCGCGAGCACGAAAATCGCGATGCGAATATATGAGATCGAGACCACATCGTTGAAGGACAGCGCCCCGTCGAGCCAGCCCGGAGAGGTGAGCGGGCGGGCCTGTGTGCCGAAGATATTCTTGGCAAGTTGTTGCAGCGCAATGGAGACACCGAAGGTCGCCAGAAGCGTCTCCAAGGGACGGTTATAGAGCCAGCGGATAATCAGCCGCTCCATCGCCACACCGGCAGCAAAAGTGACAGCAAAGGCCAACGGGATCGCAAGGATGATCGAGACGGTGTAATCGGGGACGATCTGTTGCACCACATAGCCGGTGTATGCGCCCATCATGATAAACTCGCCGTGGGCCATATTGATAACCCCCATCACGCCGAAGGTGATGGCAAGACCGATCGCCGCGAGGAAATAGATCGAGGCCAGAGACAGGCCATCGAGGGTCAGATCGAAAAACTGGTTTACCCCGACAGCGCGGTTGATAGAGGACAGCACCACCTCTGCCGCATCCGTAACGACTTTGGACGGCTCGGCATAGACTTCGGCAAAGCGCACACCTGTGACCGCGTCCTCAATGGAGAATGAGGGATCGAATGGCGGCACCACGCCTTCACGCGCCAAAGCGGCATAGGCCCGATCCCGCGCCTCTTGCGTGTTCAGCGCAGCCACAGGCACGCCGCCGACCATCCCGTCTTTGATATGGGCTTCCAGCGCCGATTTGCGCGCATCCGGAGACGGCTGCGGTTCCAAAGCTCCGGCAGCAATCATGAGCGCATAGCCTTCCGAAGCGGATAGATCCCGCGAGCCAGCACGCAATTCGCGCTTCACATTGGCCGTGTCAGGCAGATCTTCGGCATAGACCGTCTTGGTGGTCAAAACAGGGTTGAGTGCGGCACGCGCCTCCAGTGACAGCGCACCTTTAAAGCCCTTAATCGCCGTCACACGGGCGGCCTCATCCGTGTCGTAAGAAATGGTCAAAAGCCGTTCCGTGACCTCTTTGAGCGCCTTGATCTCCGGATCACGCTCCTGCGCGATAGACTCCCGCAAAGGCGCAAGGTGGGACGCTTCACCGTCACGCTGGATCGCCAGAATGGCTGCGCGGCGTCGATCAGGGTCCGGATCATTCAGTTGAAACTGCACCAAGGCCGCGCCGATCATCGCGCGGATCCCCGAATTCGGCTTGAGTTGCTTCAAATCGGATTTCTCCACAGAGCCGACACTCTGCCCCGTCGTAAAATCGAACAATTCATAGGTTTTGCTGTCGCGTTTTTCCGCTTTGAAAAACAGCCGGTCACTCTGACGTTGCCACATGTCCTTGGACTGCCACGCCTGCAACACATCTTGCGCGGCGGGAAGCCCCGAACCGGCGAGCGCCTCAATCGCCGGAGCGATGGTTTTGCGCGAAGATTTGACGATGACCTCGGCGTGTTCTTGCAACACGTCCTGAACGGTCCGGTCCTGAGCCTGAGCCATCAAGGCGCAGGTGAGAAAGAGCAGGCAGGCTGCAACAAGGCGACGAAGCATAAAATCTCTTTCCGAAATGAAGTGCGGAAGGGCGACGCTGGCCGCCCCTCCTGACGTTTCAAAGCACTCAGTAGTTGGATTTCAACTGAACACAGGTTTCGGTTTCGGTGTTATACATGCCACAGCCGAGGTCTTTCCAATCGGACTTGAGCACGGCAGATTCGGGCAGGAAGTCTGTCCACGCATCACCCGGAACTTCTTCGGTCTGGGAAATGATATCGAACTGGCCATCATCCAGAATTTCCCCGATGAGAACCGGTTTGGAGAGGTGGTGGTTCACATTCATGACCGCCGTGCCACCTGTAAGGTTCGGGAATTCCTGACCATACATCTCGGAACGCACCGCATCGACATCGGTGGTGCCTGCGGCTTCAGCCGCGTTCACCCACATATTGAAGCCGATATAATGCGCTTCCATCGGGTCATTGGTCACGCGGGCCTCGTCACCGATAAACGCGTGCCATGCTTCGATGAACGCCGCATTTTCCTCGGTATCAGCGGACATGAAGTAGTTCCATGCCGCGAGATGGCCAACAAGGTTCGAGGTGTCGAGACCGGAAAGCTCTTCTTCACCCACAGAGAAGGCGACAACCGGAATATCATCCGCGGAAACACCGGCGGCGGCCAGTTCCTTATAGAAACCAATATTGGCATCCCCGTTGATGGTCGAGATCACGCCGACCTTCTTGCCATCCGCGCCCAGCGCCACGACATCCGCCACGATCTTGGACCAGTCGGAATGACCGAAGGGGGTGTAGTTGACGAAAATATCTTCTTCCGCGATGCCCTTCGACTTGAGATAGCTTTCAAGGATATTGTTCGTCGTGCGTGGGTAGACATAGTCCGTGCCGAGCAGCGCGAATTTCTCGACGCCCAGTTCATCAAGGAAGTAATCCGTGGCCGGAATCGCCTGCTGGTTCGGTGCGGCGCCGGTGTAGAACACGTTTTTCGAGCTTTCCTCGCCCTCGTATTGCACCGGATAAAAGAGCAAACCATTGAGTTCTTCGATCACCGGCAGGACGGATTTACGCGACACCGAGGTCCAGTTGCCAAAAATCACATCGACATTCTGCACCGTCAAAAGCTCGCGTGCCTTTTCGGCAAAGAGCGGCCAGTCGGAGGCCGGATCGACCACCACAGCTTCGAGATCACAGCCCAGAAGACCGCCTTTCTCGTTTTGCTGCTCCACCAGCATCAGCATCGCATCTTTCAACGTGGTCTCGGAAATCGCCATTGATCCCGACAGGGAGTGCAAGACCCCGACCTTGATCGGACAATCGGCGGCGAATGCACCGGAGGCAATCGCAGTGCTCGCAAACAGCGCAGAGGCCAGCGTGGCTTTGAGTTGAATTTTCACTTCCATATTCCCTTGTTGGAAGCCGCAGAACTGTCGCGCGCTTTCATAAGAAAGCATCCATTATTCTGATTTTTATGGATAAAACGCCAACAGTCCCCTTATGCAGCGTTAAAGATTTATATCTTTTGCATCCAGATCATCAGACCCCGACACATGTCCCCACGGCGCGTCGTGACCTGTCTTTGCCTTTCGGTCTCCGTAAAGAGCACTCAAGGGGTCGACCACATGCCGCACAGAAAGTCTGGAGTTGTGCGAAACATGCACACAAGACTCTAAAGGAAATCACAGGCAACAAATGAACAGGGCGCCTGTGCCGCCCATCCCTTAGGCATTTGACCGCACCAGCGACGCATTGCTGTGCGCAAAAGGAACGGTCCTTACAGGAGACGTCTGCCGCGAATCCATCTGTCACAGGTGGCAGAGAGGGAAAAGCGGGCGGTGTCTCAACACAATATTAGGAGCTTGCTGCCATGCTGCGACCTGTTGGCCCGCCTCTGACGGGGAAAGGCCATGCTGAATTTGCGTATCAAGATGACTACGGAGCGTGGGATGAAAGATCGGCTTGGAAATATTTTTGGCTCTGTCGCGGCTAAAATTCTCGGTATTTTATGTGCACTTGTCGGCACAACACTCGCGGCCATTCTGGTGTCCGGCTCACTGATTTCCACAATCAACGAAGAAGCCGAATCGCTCGTTTCTTCCTCACTCCCCCCTTTGGAAACGGCCTCTGATATTTCCAATGCAGTCTCGGATTTGAAAGATGCCGTCAACAATTTGCTGGTGACCAACTCCCATCTGGCAATTGAAGACGCGGTTCATGGCATCCAAAAGGCCAATGAGACCCTGCATGCACATATGCTGGAGGCCGATCAGAACCGCTATCCGGACCTGTCCAAAGAGATGGCAACACTTACCACCAATCTCGAAACGCTGGAGCAGGCGCGTCAACAAGAGCTGACGGCACAAAACCTGAATATGAAAGCGCTTGCTCAACTTAGTCAGGATGCGCGCATTCTCAGTGAAACACTGCAAAGCCAGATTGACGGGGCTTCGTTCTCCCTTTTGCTGGCGGGAAACACCGCGACCGCGAAATCGACCTACAATATAAACCAACTGCTCAAACGCGAGGTTGAGGCGCTCAAGCTCGCGTTGCTTCTGAAGGCCGAACTGAACCTCTCCGTCGGCCTTACACAGGCTCTGCTGGAGACCAGCGATCTCGGCCAACGCAAAGAGATCCACGACAACGCTCTGGAGGGAATGGCCCGCATCGACGCGATTCTCGAAGACATGCAAAGCAACAAAACCGCCTCCGAATACGTAGAACAGCTTCGCGCGGCCCTATCCTTCCACAAAGAATTTCTGAGCCTTACGCCAACGGAAATGAAAATCCGTGCCGATCGCCTGCACAACGCCCAGAACGAGCTTGATGCAGAAATTTCAAATGTGGTGGAAACAACTCTGGCCGTGCTCGACAAGGAAAGCCGAATTACGTTCTCCACCAACGAAGCCGTGCTGAATGAACTCCTGAACACGGATGTCCGCGAGATCACAGACCTCGCACGTCTGGACGCCACAATCAAAACGGTCCTGATCAAGGCCATGCAGGGCGCCGCCTCGAATAACAGTGGGTATATTCAAGCCCTCCAATTCGAAATCGACGAGATCGTTCCCAAAATCAGTGCAAAGGCCTCCATCCTCCCCGAAAAGGTCCAATCCATCCTGTCTTCGGTTCTCGCGCAGGTGCATCCGGAAACCGGCCTTCTGGCAACCCGCCTCACTGCCCTGAACGCACGCAGCGACGGCTTCGTCGCGACCTCTGCCGTCTCCGAAAACCTCCTCAGCATCTCGAAGATCGCCGTCACTATTTCAAACGACTCCATTGTCGATATCTCGCACGCGAGTCAGGTCTTGATGTCAGATGCGCAAGACGCGTCCACAACAATGAACGGAATTACCGCCTTTGCCATCGCCATCGTGCTGGGCGCTCCGGTTTTGACCTACATCTTCATCATGCGACCACTTAGTGCCGTGACCGCCAGCACCGAACGCCTCGCCATTGGAGATATGGCTGAAATCCGTCGTGTCGGCGGACGCTACGGCGAGATCGCTAGACTTTTCTCTGCCTTGACCGTGTTCCGGAACAATCTAGTCGAAAAAGAACGTATGGAGGCGGAAGCAGCCGAACGGGCACAGAACGAAGCCGAGGCCAAAGCAAAGGCTACAGAAGAAAAGCGTGCCCGCGAAATTGCAGAACAGCAAAGAAAAGAGGAACAAGAACGCCGCGAACGCGAGCAGGAAGCCCGTGCCGAAGCAGAGCGTCGCAAACTCGAAGAAACCGCCGAAGCCGAGCGCAAAGCACGGCATGAAGAACAAACCGCAGTCGTCAATGCGCTGGCAGAAGGGCTCCGTCGTCTTTCCAATGGAGATGTGCGCATGACAATCGAGCAAGAGTTCCCCGAAAGCTATGAACAACTGCGCCAAGACTATAATGCCGCCGTCTTGTCTCTGCGTTCCGTCGTCGAACAGCTATCCGGCACATCGCAAACGATCCACGCAAATTCCAATGAAATCTCGAATGCCGCGAATGATCTGTCCCAGCGCACAGAACGGGCAGCCTCCATGTTGGGCGAAACCGCTTCCGCGCTGACCCAGTTGACTGCGGCCGTGAAATCTGCGGCCGATGGGGCCGCTTCAGCCAATGAAACAGTGAGCGGCGCAAAAACCAATGCGCAAAACGCAAGCACGGTCGTGGAACAGGCGATCTCGGCCATGGACGCAATTTCGGACTCTTCTGACAAGATTTCCAAAATTATTTCTGTCATTGACGACATTGCATTCCAGACCAACCTGCTCGCACTCAACGCCGGTGTAGAAGCCGCTCGTGCCGGAGACGCCGGTCGTGGTTTTGCCGTGGTTGCCTCGGAAGTTCGCGCCCTTGCCCAGCGCTCCTCGGAAGCCGCACGGGAAATCAATGCCCTGATTTCGGTCTCAGGACAGGAAGTCGGACGCGGCGTCGCTCTCGTTGATCAGACCGGTGAGGCGCTCCGCTCCATCGTGCAGGATGTCTCCGTCATCTCGACGCATATGTCCGAAATCGCTACATCCGCAGAACAGCAATCTGCCGGCATTTCCGAAATCAACACAGCAGTCGCCAATCTCGATCAGACAACCCAGCAAAACGCCGCCATGTTTGAAGAGACCACAGCGGCAAGCTTCTCTCTGGCAAATGAGGCCTCCACCCTCAATGAGATTGTGAAGCAATTCGTCTTGAATGAGGCTCCCGTAGGCGAGGAAGTGCATGATGCCCCTGTGATGCTTGCCTCATGATCAGGAACTCTACGAAAAATCGGAGAAACTCTTGATTTGCCTCAAGGCAGCCCGCACCAATCTAGCGGCATCTAATTCAATATAATGTCGCCATTCAGCAAGGATTGATCGTGACCATATTCCAGAACACCCCGTTCGACCAGCTTGAGGTCGGGATGGAGGCAGAAGTCCGTCGCCTCTGTGTCGCAGACGATCTGTATGTCTTTGCCCATGCGTCCGGCAACCTTAACCCCATGCACCTTCCGAAAGAGGATGGGGACAGGGACGGAAAGCCGGAATCCGTTGCACCTTCCAGTTGGGTCGGGTCGCTCATTTCCGCCGTGCTCGGGAACAAGCTTCCCGGGCCGGGCACCCTCTATAAATCTCAACATTTGAGATTTCATGCGCGCGCTCATGCCGGCGATGAGCTGATCGCCCGCGTCAAACTCATTCGCAAAGGCAGCAACCGGAGTGCAACATTCGAAACGACTGTGTCCCTTGCCGACGGAACAGTCCTCATCGATGGTGAAACCGAGGTCATTGCGCCAGCCACGAAAGAAAGTTTTGACATTCATGATGTGCCCGGACTGACCGTCGAAAGCCATCGGCACTTCGACAAATTGCTAGAAATGTCCGAAGACCTCCCTGCAACACGCATGGCGGTTGTGGCGCCGGAAGAAGAAAACGCACTCCGTGGTGCCATGATGGCAGCCGAGCACAAACTGATCCAACCAATCCTCCTCGGGGATCAGGACAAAATCTATAGCACCGCCAAGGTGCTTGGGATCACGCTCGACAAAATTGAGTTAATCCATTGCGCCACGCATCACGAAGCCGCCCAACTGGCCGTCACCATGGTCCGCGATGCGCGCGCGAATGCGATCATGAAAGGCCACATGCACACAGATGATTTGTTGCGGCCGATCCTGAGTTCCCGCAACGGCCTGAAAACCGGTCGCCGTCTCAGTCATATATTCGTCATGGATGTACCCGGTCTGGATCATCTCCTGATGGTCTCCGACGCAGCGATCAACATCGCGCCGGACCTCCCGGCCAAGGTCGACATCGTCCAGAATGCAATCGACTTGGCCATAAGCCTCGGGATCGAGACCCCGAAAGTGGGCGTCCTTTCCGCGGTCGAAACGGTAAACCCGAAAATCCCGTCAACGCTCGACGCGGCCGCGCTCTCGAAAATGGCCGACCGCGACCAGATCAAAGGTGGCATTGTGGACGGACCGCTGGCAATGGACAACGCCATCAGCCTTTCGGCCGCACGCACGAAAGGCATCAAAGGCGGCGTGGCCGGACATGCGGATATCCTGATCGTCCCCAATCTGGAAAGCGGCAACATGCTGGCGAAAGAGCTTACATTCATCGCCCACGCCGAAGCCGCCGGTGTCGTCATTGGCGCCCGATGTCCGATCGTACTGAACTCCCGCTCGGATAGTGACAAGTCGCGACTGGCCTCATGTGCCGTCGCAGCACTTCACGCAAAACGCGCACGGGAGATCACCTGATGGGCCAAAGAATCCTTACAGTGAATGCCGGGTCGTCGTCGGTCAAATTCGCCCTCTACAAATCTGCCACCTCGCCGGAGTGCCTCGCCCGTGGTCAGGTTCAAGGCATCGGCTCTTCCCCCAGTTTCAAGTTCAAAAAGGGCGGATCCGGCGCGGCCAAACCTGTCGACGCTAAAGATCAGGATCAAGCACTGGATGTCATCTTGAGCAAGATCACTCCACTACTCGACGGGCAGGAGGTCGCAGGAGTCGGTCACCGGATCGTGCATGGTGGACCGCTGCGCGCAGCGCCTGCGGAACTCACAGAGGATGTTCTGGCCGATCTCGCCACGTTCAATCCGCTGGCCCCATTGCATCAGCCTCACAACCTGTCGGCGGTCGAAGCGGCCAAACGCGCCTTCCCCCATGCGCTCCAGATCGGGTGTTTTGACACGGCGTTTCACCGCAACCATCCGTGGGAAAACGACATCTACGCCATTCCGCGCAAATATTACAAACAAGGGGTGAAGCGCTATGGCTTCCACGGGCTGAGCTATGACTATGTCTCGCATCAGCTTGTCCGAGAACATCCGGAGTTGCACGGCAAACGCATTATTATGTGCCACCTCGGCAGCGGCGCCTCGATCTGCGCGGTCAACAACGGGGTCTCGATTTCATCCTCTATGGGGTTTTCGCCGCTGGATGGCATCCCCATGTCCACCCGTTCCGGCCACCTTGATCCCGGTATTCTTTTGTATCTCATGGAGACGGAGGGCATGACGACCAAGGAGTTGACCCACATGCTCTACTACGACTCCGGGCTGCTGGGGCTGTCCGGCATAAGCCATGACATGCAGGTGCTGGAAAACTCGGATGAACAAGGGGCCAAGGAAGCTGTCGAATATTTCGTTTACCGTGTGCGGCGGGAAATCGGGGCTATGGCCGCGACACTTTCGGGGATTGATGCGCTCGTGTTCTGCGGTGGTATTGGAGAAAACTCCCCGAACATCCGCCTTCAAATCATCGAACGGCTCGGCTTTCTGGGCATTACCCCCGATGCGGATGCTAATGCACAAAACGCAACGCGGATATCCAAAGGCCCAACACCGGTCTTTGTCCTGCCAACCGACGAAGAACAGGTGATCGCCAATGCAGTGGCCAAGGCGCTTACCCCCGCGCATTGACGGTCAGCTTTCGGCGGTCCGCAAAACCCGCGCGGGACGCACGCGCATGGCCCGCCATGAAAACAGAAGTGAAGTCAGAGAGGTCACAAGCACACCGCCCGAAACGATCCAGAGGGCGACACCGGCGGACAGGGTAAAATCGGCCTCCATCACGAAATGGATCACCGCCCACGCCGCCGTCGCGCCGGTCACAAGGGCCACCAGCCCCGCGCCCAAGCCGAGTATCAAGGCCCGCAACGCGAAACTGGCCAGAATGTGCGCGCGACTGGCTCCGAGGGTTTTCAACACGGCAGCTTCATACCGCCGCCGCTCTTCACCCGCCGCAGCGGTGCCAATCAACACCACAGCACCGGTCACCAAAGTTGCTGCCGCTCCCAATGTCGTAGCCGCGGCAATGCTCTGCAACACAGAGACCACTCGATCAATCGCATCACGCACCCGTATCGTCGTGATATTGGGATAGGATTGCGCCAGATCGCGGATCAACGGGGCCTCGGCCTCCGGCGTGGCATAAATCGTCGCAATCCATGTATGCGGCGCACCGGCAAGGGCCGCCGGATTCATGGTCAGGACAAAGCCCATCCCCGCCCCCGAGAAATCCACCGTGCGAAAAGAAGTGATTGTCCCCGTGATGTCGCGGCCAAGAATATTGATCGTCATCTCGTCACCGAGTTCGAGGCCCATTTCTTCGGCCTCCTCGGCAGCAAAACTGATCTGGGGCGAGGTCTCCTCCGGCCCCCACCATGTCCCTTCGGTGATCTCCGTATTCTCCGGCGGAGTTGCCGCATAGGTGATGCCACGATCCCCGCGCAGCACCCAATGCGGTCCGGCCACCTCCTGCGCATCACGCCCGTTGATCTTGGTGATCAAGCCGCGCAGCATCGGGGCAGCTTCGAACCGGCTCACACCGGAATCACCTTCAACGCGCGTCGTCAGACCTTCAATCTGGTCCGGCTGGATGTCGACGACAAAATAGGACGGTGCGCGTTCGGGCAGGTCTTGCGCGATGGCGTTGCGCATATTGGCGTCAATCTGGCCAATCGCGGAGAGCACCGTGAGCCCCAGCCCGAGCGAGAGGACCACAGACACGGCCTCCCCTCCGGGGCCGCCAATAGAACCAAGCGCCAGACGCAGCGGCAGCGATCTCCGCCACATGAGCGACAACCGCGACAGGTGCCGAGCCAAAGCCGTCAGCCCCCGCCCCGCCAAAACGAGCAGGCCGAAAGTCACCGCGAGCCCCAAGAAAGCCCACAGCACAAGGCGGGCATTTTCGGAAAACAGGACCGCTGCGCCGACAAGCGCCGCGATCAAAAGCGCCTGCGCCACGAGATAGGGCCAACGCGGCCAGCCACGCAGACCGAACAACGCGTCACGATAGAGCGCCGCAGGGCGAATGTGCTCGGCGCGGGCCAAAGGCCACAACACGAAAATCGCGCTGGCGAGAAAGCCATAGATGGCGGCTTCAACCAGCGGTGCGATATGGGGTGTCGCCTCGACCGGAACCGGAAGCATGGTGCGGATGAACGGAAATGCCAGCACCGGCACAAGCGCGCCGATCACAAGCCCTGCCACAATCGCGATTCCCGACAAGGTTCCGATTTGAAACAGATAGGCCAGAAAAATTGTGCGACGGTCCGCTCCGAGTGTTTTGAGCGTGGCGATCACGGAGATCTTCCGGTCAAGATAGGCACGCACGGCGGAGGACACGCCGACCCCGCCGACCGTCAGACCCGCCAAACCGACCAACACGAGGAAAGAACCGAGACGTTCGACAAAACGGCTCACACCGGGGGCACCATTGCGCGCATCGCGCCAGCGGAACCCGCCGGATGCGACCTCCTCTTTGGCTTGCGATTTGAGCGCCTCCAAGTCGGTGCTGTCCGGCAGATCCAGCCGATAGGCGCTTTCAAACAATGTGCCGGGGGCGAGAAGGTCAGTGTCCCGCAACGCCGACAAGGACACGAGACTGCGCGGGCCAAGGGTAAACCCCTCCCCTGCCCCGTCCGGTTCGCGGGTTAGTTCGGCCATAACGACAAAGGGCACATCCGCCAATGTGACGCGGTCTCCGATGCCGAGGCCCAAGCGCTCGAACAACATGCGGTCAAGCACGATCCCCGCGACCCCGTCCTGTCCGGCCAGAGCTTCTGACAAAGGCATGTCAGGCGACAGACCGACCGAGCCGAGCAAGGGATAGGCGCTATCAACGGCCTTCACCTGCGTCAGGGCACGCTCTGCCCCATAGCCGAGCATGGAGCGGAAATCCGCGATCTCGGAGAGGGCGAGAGACTGCGCCTCCATCCATGCGCGTTCGTCTTCGGAGGCAAAGCGGTAGGTGAATTCCATTTCCGCATCACCGCCCAGCAGTGTCGCCCCTTCGCTGGCGAGACCTTTGGAAATCCCGTCACGCACCGATGTCACCGCCGCAATCGCGGCAACGCCCAATAACAGGCTCAGGATCAGAACCCGAAATCCCCGCACACCGGCACGCAATTCACGGCGGGCAATGGTCCATGCAAGACCTGCGCTGCTCACGCGGACACCTCTGCCGGATCGATCTTGCCATCACGTAAACGCACGACACGATCACAGCGCGCAGCCAGTTCGGGGGAGTGGGTCACCATCACCAAGGTCGCTCCGTGGCGGTCCCGAAGCTGCATCAAAAGATCCATGATCGCCTCACCCGTGCTGCCATCGAGATTACCGGTCGGCTCGTCCGCCAGTAAAATTTCAGGACGCGGCGCCGATGCCCGTGCCAGCGCCACGCGTTGCTGTTCGCCCCCCGACATCTGCGCCGGATAGTGATCGCAACGATCTCCCAGGCCCACAGCCTCCAATTCCGCGCGTGCGCGGTCGAAAGCCTCCGCAACACCTGCCAATTCAAGCGGGATGGCGACATTTTCCAAGGCTGTCATTGTCGGGATAAGGTGGAAGGACTGGAACACAATCCCCATATGATCTCTACGAAAGCGGGCCAGACGATCTTCGTTCATTGCGCTCAGATCATGCCCGAGCACCGAAACCCGACCGGCGCTGGCCCGTTCCAGCCCGCCCAGAACCATAAGGAGCGACGATTTGCCAGAGCCGGACGGCCCCACAAGCCCGAGCGTTTCCCCGCGTTTGACCTCAAGTGAAATGCCGCGCAAAATATCGACCCGCCCCGCATTGCCATCAAGAGACAGCTTGATGTCTTGTGTTGCGATGATCGGTTCTGACATGGGAGTATCCTTTTGACCTCTGACACATATGGGGCATTGGCCCGCCTCGGCAACCGCTTCTCACGCATACTCGGTCATATTCTCTTGATCGCCCTGCCCGCCTTTGCATCGGCGGAGCCTGTGCGGATTGCGGCTTTGGGCGACAGTCTGACCCAAGGCTACGGGCTGGTCCAGCAGGAGGGCTTCACCGCACAGCTGCAAAACTGGCTGGATGCACATGATGTCGAGGCCACAATTGTGAATGCGGGCGTGTCAGGAGACACCACCGCAGGAGGGCTGAGCCGCGTTGCGTGGACGTTGACCCCCGACATTGATGCGATGATCGTCGCACTTGGTGGCAATGATCTGCTACGCGGATTGTCGCCGGACTTGTCCCGCGCCAATCTCGCCGGCATCCTTGATGTCGCGAAGGAGAAAAACATCCCCGTTTTGCTCATCGGGATGCAGGCTCCGGGCAATTTTGGCGCAGAATACAAGGCGCAGTTTGATGCGATCTATCCGGAACTGGCCCAGGACTATGGCACGCTTTATGTCGAAGGATTTCTCAAGCCCCTCACGGATATTGGCCCGTGGGAACAGGTCTTGAAAACCCATATGCAGCCGGACGGGATACATCCGAATGCCGCGGGCGTGGCGGTGATTGTCGATGCGATAGGGCCGAAGGTCGCGGAACTGGCCGAGCGCGCGCAGGAGTAGGCGCTCAGGGCTTTGGATGGTCGTCATACTCGCCGGTCAGGATGCGGTTGGCGTCCCCTTCCGGATCGTCATACTGCCGCGAGCGGATCGACCAGAAGAACCCCACGAGGCCCAGCCCGCCGAGAAAGATCGAAATCGGGATGAGATAGACCAATACGTTCATAATTTCCCTCTCAAACGCGCCCCGAAGGTGCGTATCTCAGCGTTTCGTAAATCGCGTCAGGCGCAGCGCATTGAGCGACACCGTAATCGAACTGGCCGACATGGCAAGAGCCGCCGCCAGTGGTGTGGCAAAGCCCGCCAAGGCAATCGGCACAGCGATCAGGTTGTAAAGCGTTGCAATGTTGAAGTTTTCCTTGATCCGCTTCGTCGCGGAAACGGCAACCTGCGTGGCCTCCCCCAAGGGAGCAAGGCTTTTGCCCAGCAGCACCATGTCGGAGACGACCCGCGTTGCTTCCAGCGCGGAGGCGGGCGAGATCGACACATGCGCCGCCGCCAAGGCCGCCGTGTCATTAAGCCCGTCACCAACCATCAAAACCTTGCGACCGGATCGGGTCAGTTCGGCCACGCGCAGGGCCTTGGCCTCCGGCAGACATTCCGCATCCCACGCATCAATCCCGATCCGTCGGGCAATATCCGCAACGGCAGCGGGGGCGTCACCGGAGAGCAACACCACGTCCTTGCCCTGACGCTTGAGCGCGGTCACGGCCTCGGACACGCCCTCGCGCAAATGGTCCACAAAGGCAAAAGCCACGGGGGCCTCATCGCCAATTTTCAGATAGGTTGCCGTCTGTGCGAGCGCCTGCGTTTCAAGCCATGCAGCACGTCCCAAGCGCACGGGCATGCCGTCAAGCCGCCCTTCAACGCCCTGTCCGGGCACTTCGCGAATATCGCTGACGGGAGCAGGTTCTACACCAGCGGCCCGCGCCGCCTCAAAGAGGGCTGCGGAAAGCGGATGGGCCGAACCCGCCGCCAAGGCCATCGCCACGCTACGCGCATGGGGCGGGATGTCGGCCAGATTGGAAAGCTCCGGCCTGCCCTCGGTCAGCGTGCCCGTCTTGTCAAACACAACCGTGTCCACTTCGGCCAGACGCTCCAGAGCCGTGGCGGATTTAATCAGCATCCCCGAACGGAACAGCCGCCCCGAAGCCGCCGTGGTCACGGCTGGCACGGCCAGCCCCAGAGCACAGGGGCAGGTGATGATCAGAACCGCCACCGCGATATTCAGCGAATGACGCACATCTCCCGTGGCGATCATCCAGCCGATAAAGGCCGCGAGCGACAAAAGGTGCACGGCAGGGGCATAGACTTGCGCCGCACGATCCGCCAAGGAGGTGTATTTGTTGCGCGAGGTTTCCGCCATAGCCACCAGATCGGCCATGCGGTGCAGGGAGCTGTCCTCGCCCGCGGCGGTGACCTTCACCACCAGAGGGCCGGTCAGGTTGACCTCCCCCGCCGAGACAATGGTGTCCACGCCGGCTTCGACGGGCAGGCTCTCTCCGGTCAAAAGGGAGCGGTCCAACTCGGAAGCCCCTTCGACAACGATCCCGTCCACCGGCACCCGTGCGCCCGGAACGACACGGACCAAAGCGCCTTTGGCAAGGTCAGCTATAGAGACCACAGTGCCATCCGCCAATGTGGCACGCGGCACTTCAAGCGCGGCCAGTTCTTCGGCGGCAGAGCGCGCTACAGAGCGCGTGCGATAGTCGAGATAGCGCCCCGCCAGAAGGAAGAAGGTCAGCGACAGAGCCGCATCGAAATAGGCATGACGGCCGGATTCCATTGTCTCGAACAGCGACATGCCGCCCGCCAGAAGGATCGCCAGCGAGATGGGCACATCCATATTGAGACGCCTGACCCTCAGCGCAGACCATGCGGAGCCGAAGAACGGCTGGGCCGCATAGGCAATCGCGGGCAAGGCGATGGCGGCTGAAATCCAGTGGAACATATCGCGGGTGACATCCGAGGCCCCCGACCAGACCGCGATGGACAACAGCATCACGTTCATCATGGCAAAGCCCGACACGGCGATGCGGGTCAGGATCGCGCGACCTTTCCGGTCGGTTTCCGTGGCAGAGATCGCGCCGGCGTCCAGTTCATAAGCCTCATATCCGGCCCGCGTGAGCGCGGAGATCAGGTCATCGACAGAGACGTCTTCGTCGGCATCCACCTGCGCGCGTTTGAGCGTCAGGTTCACCCGCGCCGCACGCACGCCCGGCTGTTTGATCAACTCGCGCTCGACCCCCGAGATACAGGCCGCGCAATAGATTGCAGGCAGGGACAGGACAAAGCGGGTATCACGCACATCACGCGCATGGGCCGCCTCTTCCGCAGCAGGCGCCGCGACACAGGCCGGACAGGCCGAGATTTGAACCTCAGACATCCCTCGCCCTCCCCATCATCAGCGTTTCACGTGAATAACAACGCGCTGGGTGAAATGCGTGCCATCAAGCGCCTTGGCCACCATGCGATAGTTCCAGTTGCCCTCGGCCAGAACACCCGTTTGGGCGACATAGGCCTCACCGTTGAAGGTAAATTCCGGCGTCTGGTCCTCTGTCACGGTTGTGGCGCGACCCAATGTGCCACCGATTTCCGCAACCTCGACCGGATTGCCCTGCGCATCACGAATATAGACGAACAGGTTTTCCTGATCATCCACCGCCTCGACCGTCCAGCCCAGTGCTTCCTGAGCCTGTTTGTCACGGTTGAAGGTCTGGGACACACCATAGGAATTGGCGGTTTCCAGACCGGGGAATGTCCTTACGGCCTGCACAGCCATAAAGATATTCACCCCGATGATCACAGAAAATGCAGACACAGTTCCGATAAGAACATGTTTGCCGGTGATTTCGCGCGCCATGGATTATTGTCCTTTCCCGTTGAACACGGTGTCGACGGAGACACGTTCATTGGCCACACCATCTTCGACCCAGAAGGTAAAGTCCGTTCGGTCGGACGTGGCCGCTTTGGAGCCCGCAGGCGCCTCGACATAGGCCCGCACGATCCGCATTTCATCGGCGTTCACCGCGATCGTATCGCCAAGCGTGTTGTCGGCCCCTTGCAAGGTCACCGTCAGCGTATCATCGCCCGACACGCTCACACGGAACTCGCGCTGCTCGCCATGTTTGTTGCGCAGACGCAGGTCATAAATGTTGCGGATCGCTCCATCGGATTGCAACACATAGGTCGGGTTGCGCACCGGTGCCACGGTCATGTCGATGTCCGAGCGGATGAACAGGGCAAACAGAAGCGCAAAGCCCACGCTGGACCAGAGCACAGTGTAGAGAATCGTGCGCGGACGGAAGATGTGTTTCCAGACCGGCTTCGGCTCCTGACCGGAGATTTCACGCGGCTCGTCGGTCAGCGCCATGTAGTCGATCAGGCCACGCGGCTTGCCAATCTTGTCCATCATTTCGTCACAGGCGTCGATGCAGAGCGCGCAGGTGATACATTCAAGCTGCTGACCATCGCGGATGTCGATCCCCATCGGACAGACGTTCACGCAAGCCATACAGTCAATGCAATCGCCCATCTCGGCAGCATTGGCCCCTTTGCGGTGCTTGCCGCGCGGCTCCCCGCGCCAGTGGCGATATGCGACGACCAGCGTATCCTCGTCCATCATCGCGGCCTGAATACGCGGCCACGGGCAGGCGTAGATACAGATTTGCTCACGCGCAATCGCGCCGAAGAATACGGTGGTGGCTGTCAGAATACCCAGTGTCAGATAGGCCGCAGGATGCGCATGTCCGGTCACCAGATCGACCAGCAGGGTCGGCGCATCGGCAAAGTAGAACACCCAGGCCCCGCCGGTTGCCAGACCGATCAGAATCCATGACAGGTATTTGATCGCACGCAGGCGGATCTTGCGCATATCCCATTTCTTTTGTCGGTGCAGACGCAGACGCGCGTTGCGATCCCCTTCGATCCAGCGCTCCACCAGAATGAACAGGTCCGTCCAGACGGTTTGCGGACAGGCATAGCCACACCACACACGACCGGCGGCAGATGTGAAGAGGAACAGCCCGAGCCCCGCCATGATCAGAAGGCCCGCGATGAAATAGAATTCATGCGGCCAGATTTCGATCCAGAAGAAAAAGAACCGGCGGTTGGCAAGATCAATCAGGATCGCCTGATCCGGCAGTTCGGGTCCACGGTCCCACCTGATCCACGGCGACAGGTAATAGATCCCCAGCGTGACCGCCATGATGATCCATTTCAGGTTGCGAAACTTGCCTTTTACCCGTCGCGGAAAAATCGGTTCGCGGGACGCATAAAGTTTCTCTTCGGGGGGGGTGTCGGTAGAGCTCATGGAGCGTTGCCTTCTTACACTGTTCGCGTTTTCCCTTATTGCGAGGGAGGGATTTGCGCAGCCTTGATGTGAATCAAGATATTTTGAAATCGCGCTAAAGACGCATTAAAAAAACATCTTTGGGATGTGACATGCTGCCACGTCCGCGCCGCGATCCGATATTTTTCCGGTATGAGGAGACCGCAGCGCCAAGGTGCTGCGGTCTCCGGATTTGTTGGCACCGACCCTGAAGAAACGCGCGAACAGGATCAAGGGCCGGCGCCTTAACCCGGACGTTACCGTCCGGATTTCGGGGTTATTGACCGCCGCCCAACTGGTGGACGTAGAGCGCGGCCGCATTCACCTCGGCCTGCGTCAGACGCTGACCCCAAGCGGGCATCACGCCGAAGCGGGCGTTGAACACCGTGTCATAGACCGTGTCGTGATCACCGCCGTAGAGCCAGATGGCGTCGGTCAGGTCGGGCGCACCTTGGTAGATGTCGCCGGTTCCATCTTCGCCGTGACAGGAGGCGCAGTTGTATTCGAACACTTCCGCACCGGCTGCCGCCAGTTCGACGTCATATGTGCCGCCCACAAGGTTGGTCCCATCGCCTTCCGGATCGGACAGGGACATGGCAAAGGCCACGACCTGATCGATTTCCTCGTCGGCCAGCAACTCGTCCGCGCCGAATTTCGGCATTTCGGAGTAGCGGGCCTCGTCAGTTTCGTTCCGGACACCGTGCTGGATGGTATAGGCCACCTCATCAATGGTGCCACCCCAGAGCCAGTCATTGTCGAGAAGGTTCGGATAGCCGAAGTTCCCTGCCGCACCGGAACCGTGGCACTGCGAACAGTTGGCGCGGAACACGGCAGCGCCCATGTTCACACCATAGCTGTGCACATCGGAGCCGGGTTCGATCATTGTAACGTCTGCGGCGGCCAGTTCGGCGTTCACGGCGGCGTTCATTTCCTCGAAAGAGGCAATTTTCTCCGCCACTTCGGCACGCGTCGACCATCCGAGGACACCGGCGGTTGCCGATTTGATCCCCGGCCATGCGGGCATGGCAATGGTGTAGGCAATCCCCCAGAGGATACAGGCATACCAGACCAGCAACCACCAGCGCGGAAGCGGGTTGTTGAGCTCTTCAATGCCGTCCCACGAGTGGCCTGTGGTTTCCACTTCTTTCTTACTCATGTCCTCGCCTCCTTTTCGGCGGGTTTGTCTTCATGCCGGAAGATGATGTCGGCCGTGTCGCGGTGTTCCTTGCGCGAGCCCGGGCGGAACGCCCAGATCACAGCGCCGATAAAGAACACGAACATGGCCAAAAGCACCCAGCTGTCGGCAAATTCGCGAAGGATGTGATAATCCATCTCAAGCCCTCCTTAACGAGAGGCGTCGGGCGTAAAGGTCGAGAAATCGACCAGTGTTCCGAGCATCTGCATATAGGCGATGAGCGCATCCATTTCCGTGATTCCGTCCTTGCCGTCGAAGTTCGACACCACGGCACCCGGATAGCGTTCCAACAGGCCATCGGTATCGGCCCACGGGTCGGCTTGGGCTTCGAAATCCGCCTTCGCAAGTTCGATCATCTCGTCGGTATAGGGCACACCCACGATCCGGTGCGTCGACAACAGATCCTCGATATACTCGGGCTCGATGTAACGCTCGGCGAGGAAGCCGTATTTCGGCATGACCGATTCCGGCACAACCGATTGCGGGTTGGTCAAGTGATCCACATGCCACGCATCCGAGTAACGACCACCCACACGGGCAAGGTCGGGACCGGTCCGTTTGGAGCCCCACTGGAACGGGTGATCGTATTTCGATTCCGCAGCCAGCGAGTAGTGACCGTAGCGCTCCACCTCGTCACGCATCGGGCGGATCATTTGCGAGTGACAGACGTAGCAGCCTTCACGCACATAGATTTCCCGCCCTGTGAGTTCCAGCGGGGAGTAGGGGCGCACGCCCTCTACATCCTCGATGGTGTTTTCAAGGTAGAACAAAGGAGCGATCTCGACGATCCCGCCCACGGTGACGACCAGAAGGGCGCCGACCATGAGCAAAGTGCCGTTGGTTTCGATAATCTTATGCTTATCAATGAGAGCCATAGTCCAAACCCTCCCTTATTCTGCCGGCACGGCAGCAGCGACATCCGCTTTCACGGGGCTGCGACGCACGGTCATGACGAGGTTGTAGCACATGATGATTGCACCGGTGAGGTAAAGCACCCCGCCCAAAGCACGCACCACATACATCGGATGTTTGGCAGACACGGTGTCAGCGAATGCGTTCACAAGGAAGCCCTGGCTGTCCACTTCGCGCCACATCAGGCCTTCCATG
The DNA here is from genome assembly GCF_018860305.1 of Celeribacter halophilus. Lineage (GTDB taxonomy): Bacteria > Pseudomonadota > Alphaproteobacteria > Rhodobacterales > Rhodobacteraceae > Celeribacter > Celeribacter halophilus_A. Next base: position 106,574 of record NZ_JAHKPE010000040.1, on the reverse strand, counting down.
ATACCGGTCACCCACATGGACGCGGCGTAGAGCACGATCCCGATGGTGGCGAGCCAGAAGTGCCAGGACACGAGGCCAAGGCTATAGAGACGCTGACGGTTCCACAGAGCCGGCACGAGGTAGTACAGCGCACCAAAGGTGATCATACCGTTCCAGCCCAGCGCACCGGAGTGCACGTGACCGATGGTCCAGTCGGTGTAGTGGGACAGCGAGTTGACCGCACGGATCGACATCATCGGCCCTTCAAAGGTCGACATGCCGTAGAAGCCCACGGAAATCACCATCATACGGATCACAGGATCGGTCCGCAGCTTGTCCCATGCGCCGGACAGCGTCATCAGACCGTTGATCATACCACCCCAAGAGGGCATCCACAGGATCACAGAGAACACCATGCCGAGGGTCGAGGCCCAGTCCGGCAGCGCGGTGTAGTGCAGGTGGTGCGGACCGGCCCAGATGTAGATGAAGATCAGCGCCCAGAAGTGGATGATCGACAGCTTGTAGGAGAACACCGGACGTTCGGCCTGTTTCGGCACGAAATAGTACATCATGCCCAGAAAGCCTGCGGTCAGGAAGAAGCCCACAGCGTTGTGGCCATACCACCATTGCGTCATGGCATCCTGAACACCGGACATCACCATAACGGAGCGCGAGCCGAGAATCGAAATCGGAATCGCCAGATTGTTGACGATATGAAGCATCGCGATGGTGATGATGAAGGACAGGTAGAACCAGTTGGCCACGTAGATATGCTTTTCCTTGCGCATAAAGATCGTGCCCATGAAGGTCACCAGATAGGCCACCCAGACAATGGTCAGCCAAAGGTCAATATACCATTCAGGTTCGGCATATTCTTTCGACTGGGTCACACCCATCAGGTAGCCGGTTGCGGCCAGAACGATGAAGAGGTTGTAGCCCCAGAACACAAACCAGCCGAGGCCTCCGCCCCAAAGACGCGCCGCCGAGGTGCGCTGCACCACATAGAAAGACGTCGCGATCAAGGCGTTCCCGCCAAAAGCAAAAATCACCGCAGAGGTGTGCAGCGGGCGCAGGCGCCCGAAGTTGCCATAGCCCTGCAGGAACTCGAAGTTCAACTGCGGGAAAGCGAGCTGGAAGGCAATGTACGTCCCCGCGAGGAAGCCCACAACGCCCCAGCCCGCAGTGGCGATGACACCTGCGCGCACAACACCGTCAAAGTAGCCTTCCGGCTTCGGTTTGACGTCACCTGTCGTGCGCAGGGTGTAAATAAAGGTGATGGCTGCAGCGGCCATAAAGATGAGCGCATGCACTTGATATGCAAAATCGCGCCCGTAGTTGGCGGCAAGGCCGAAAAGGATCACCGCGACCCCCAGCACTGCCAGCTTAATATAGTTCCACATGTTGCGTCCCTTCGTTCATTCGCCCTTGTCAGTAGGGCATAGTCGTCCCGCGTTCGACCCACGGGTGTCGACATTCAGCGGTTTGTCTCACATCTCTGTGACCAACCTTGATCTGAGTCAAAACACTGACATTTACGATTTTTATGCAACAGATTCCCAGCCCGCCTTTTCCGAACCGCGATGATCCGTCGCAGCCATGTTCGCGTCTCTAGTGTGCCTTCTCTTGCCGAATTCACAAAGCCAAAACAGGCAAAGAGCCGCACAAATCGACACGCACCTCCCTTTTGTTGATCTCAATCAATGCTACATTTTTCAGATAGAGCCATGCTCTGAGCAGAAACGACACAACGCGAGAAGGGAGGCGAACATGCCTTTCAAAACCATTACAACGATCATGTGCGACATGGAGGCCGACCGCCACGCACTTGATGCAGCGGTTGCCTTGGCACGACGCGAAGAAGGTCACCTCGACGTGATCTGTCTTGGCCTCGACCGGACCCAACCCGGTTTCTATTACGCGGGCACCAATGCCATGGCCTTGCAGGACAACCTGCAACAGGCGCAGGCTGACAGCAAAAAGGTTGAGGAAGATGTTTCCGATTACCTGAAGGCCGAGGAAATTCCTTGGGTTACCAACCCTGTCACCGCACAGATGGCCGGGCTGACCCCGCAACTTGCGCATTTCCTGCGCTTCTCCGATGTGGTCGTCCTGCCCCGCCCGTATGGTCCGGGCCGCGGACACGAGCATGAAGAAATTCTCGAAGCCGCATTGTTCTCCGGTCATGTACCGGTGCTCGTCGTCCCCGACGGCATCACGGTCGCAGACAATATCAACCGTGTGGTTGTGGCATGGAACGAAAGTGCCGAGGCGCTTGGGGCCGTCCGCTCCGCCCTGCCGATTCTGCAAAAGGCCGATCTGGTCGACATCACCATCATCGACCCGCCGCAACATGGCCCCGACCGGTCCGATCCGGGTGGTTCCCTGTGCCAGATGCTTGTCCGTCATGGCGTCCGCGCCGAGGTGTCGGTGCTGGCAAAAACCATGCCGCGCGTCTCCGATGTGCTGATGCGGCAACTGACCGACAAGGATGCCGACATGCTGGTGATGGGGGCCTATGGCCACTCGCGCTTCCGCGAATCCATCTTGGGCGGCGCGACACGGCACATGCTTGAACTGGCCGAAGTGCCGGTGCTCATGTCCCACTAAAGCATTTCGGGTCAAACCGGTCTGCGTGATTTCCCTCGTGCGCGGGCCGGAGTCCCAAAAGAAACCCCGCAGAAAATTCTGCGGGGTTTCTTTATTCTCAGCGTTCAAAATTTCGAAAAATCAGATCAAACCGCCATCGGTGTCATCACCCGTTTCTATCTGAAGCCGGTCATAATCGGGAATGATCACCTTCCGCTTGCCCTCAAGCGTGATCACACCTTCGCGTTTCAGCGCCGAAATCTGCCGCGACACCGTTTCCAGCGTCAGCCCCAGATAATCAGCCATCGACTCACGGGTCAGCGGCAACTCGAAACTCATGCCGTCGCCAGCCGTGGTCAGCTCCAGAGAGGCCTCGCGGCGGGCGATGATCGCCAGAAGCGAGGCAATCTTTTCACGCGCGGTCTTGCGACCGAGAATCAGCATCCATTCACGCGCCGCATCCAGCTCGTCGAGCGTCATCTCCAACAATCGCTGGCTGACATGCGGCGTGTGTAGCATCATCTGCTCGAACGGTTTACGCCGGAAACAACACAGGGTCAGGTTCGACACGGCAACCACGTCATATGGGGCAAATTCGCGTCCCGGACGGCCAAGGAAATCAGACGGCAGCAAAAGCCCGACCATCTGGGTTCGCCCGTCTTCCATCGCCTGACTCAAAGATGCCACGCCCGTGACCACGGAGGCCACGAAGTCCATACGGTCCCCCGACCAGATGATCGGCTGGCCCGCCTCGTAAGAGCGATAATATTTGATCGAATCCAGCTCTTCGAGCTCATCGGCCTCACATCGCGCACAAACGGCCCGATGGCGGATCGGGCACGAACCGCATTCTTTGTGGTCAAAAGTCTTGTCGCTCATTATGTGCGCTCGCAATTCTTGATCTGGGTCAAGGCACCGGATCTATGATTCACTAGAGCGTATCCGTATGAACAAACACACGCAACTCCGCAAGCTGGGCCTCTTCGATGCTCGTGTGCCTCGCTACACAAGCTATCCGACAGCGCCGCATTTTGGCAACACAACCTCTGCGGAGGATGTGGGAAGCTGGATGGGCTCTCTCAATCCTGCACAGCCGATCTCGCTCTATGTGCATGTGCCCTTCTGCCGTCGCCTGTGTTGGTTCTGTGCCTGCCGGACGCAAGGCACCACCACCGCCAGCCCTGTGGCCGCTTATGTCGAGACTCTCAAAGCAGAGCTTGCCCTGATCAAGACACGGATGCCCGAGGGAATCAAAATCGGCCACCTGCATTGGGGCGGCGGCACACCAACGCTTCTGGACGCGCAGATGATTGCCGATCTTTCCGGCAGCATCCGCGATCTGGCCGATTTCGCGCCGGAATACGAATTTTCCGTCGAGGTGGACCCGAACGAAATCGACGATTCGCGCCTTGATGCTCTGGCCGAAGCGGGCATGAACCGCGCCTCTATCGGGGTGCAGGACTTTGATCCGCAAATTCAGGAGACCATTGGCCGCATACAGTCCTACGAGACAACGAAAGCTGCCGTAGACGGTCTTCGCGCACGCGGCATCCGCTCGCTCAACGCCGACATTCTCTACGGCCTGCCGGGTCAAACACAGGAGAAAATCTCCGAAAGCGTGCAAAAACTTCTGTCCCTCTCACCGGATCGCGTGGCTTTGTTCGGCTACGCCCATGTCCCGTGGATGGCACGGCGGCAAAACATGATCCCGACCGACGAACTGCCCACCCCTGAAGAGCGGCTGGACCTGTTCAATATCGCGCGCGATCTGTTTGTCTGGGACGACTACGCCGAAATCGGCATCGACCACTTTGCCAAGAAAGGTGACGGGCTTGAAGTCGCGCTGCGTACCGGCAAACTGCGCCGCAATTTCCAAGGCTATACGGATGACAAATGTCCGACCATGGTCGGCGTCGGAGCCTCATCGATTGCAAAATATCCGCAAGGCTATGCCCAGAACCAGCCCTCAACCTCGAAATACCAGTCCGAAGTGCGCGCCGGACATCTGCCTATTGCCAAAGGTCATGTCTTTACCGCAGAAGACCATCTGCGGGGCCGGATTATCGAAGCTCTGATGTGCGACTTCAGGGTCGAAGCCGCAGAGCTGGCGCAACGTTTCGGCCTCACCGCGCAGGCCTTCGACGGTTTCGCCACAAGCGTGCAAGCGGCCTTTCCAGATATGCTCGATATTTCGCCGGAACGCATCGTCATCCGCGAGGAGGCGCGCCCCCTGACCCGCATGATCGCACGGCATTTCGATGCCTATGACATGACACAGGCGCAGCACTCCTCAGCGGTCTGATCCGGCACAAAGCAGATCAAAGCCCCGCCACAGGCGGGTCTTTCGCCTCCCCCTCTTGCCTTCCTCCATGTTTCGCAGGACAACCGGCACAACAACCGGAGACCGATCATGGACATTCTTTCCCGCCTCGCAGACATCACCCCCCATGTGCTCACAGGCGATGACGCCCTACCCTACGGGCGCGACTGGGTGGGGAAATACGAAACTAAACCTCTGGCCGTTGTGCGCCCCGGCTCCACGCAAGAAGTCTCGGAGATTCTCGCGCTTTGCCATGAAACCGGCACGCCCGTCGTTCCGATGGGCGGCAACACCGGCCTGACCGGTGCGACCGCCGCCGAAGCTATGCTTGTCCTCTCGCTGGACCGGATGCAGACCATTCGCGAAATCCGGCCGGACGCACGGCTTGCCGTGGTGGAAGCAGGAGTGATCCTGCAAAACCTGCATGACGCCACCGCCGAACATGGCCTGTCCTATCCGATGTCTTTCGGCGCAAAGGGATCGGCGCGGATCGGCGGCACGCTCGCGACGAATGCGGGGGGCTCGAATGTTCTGCGGTATGGCAACACCCGCGATCTGTGCCTCGGGGTCGAAGTTGTCCTCGCCGACGGGCGCGTGCTTGATCTCATGAGCGAGTTGCACAAGGACAATTCCGGCTATGACCTGCGCGATCTGATGATCGGCTCCGAGGGCACGCTGGGCGTCATCACCGCCGCCGTCCTGAAACTCGTCCCGAAACCATTGGCTTATGCCACCGCAATGGTCACTGTGCCGACCCTCTCCGCAGCCTTGCGCCTTTTGAACGCACTGCAAACCCGCACGGGGGGCATGGTCGAAGCATTCGAATATATGCCGCGGGATTACATGGAAAATCTGGAACGCTACCGTCCGGACCTGACCCCGCCTCTGGGATACGATCAGGATCATACCATCTTCCTCGAAATCGCCTCGACCGTGCCGCGCGACTGCACGCCGGATGAGGACGGACAGCTACCGCTTGCCGCGCAGCTGGAAGAGACCTTGGGCGAGATGTTCGAAGAGGGGCTTGTGCTTGATGCCGCCTTGGCCCAGTCGGAGACGCAGCGGGCCTTGATGTGGACCATCCGCGAAGTGGCCGCCGAGATTTCCGTAGCGGTCAAACCTGTGGTGATCAATGATCTTTGCCTGCCCGTCGATCAGGTCGAAACCTTCCTGAACCGCGCCGAAGCCAAGCTGCGCGCGCTGGATCCGGAGTTCGGCACCTGTGTGGTTAGCCACCTTGGCGATGGCAATGTGCATTACACGGTTTTCCCCTCGACAGAGGCGCTCATTGATCCGCTGATGGAAGCGGTTGAGGATATTGTGAAAGACATGCGCGGGAGCTTCTCGGCAGAACACGGCATCGGGCTTGGGAAACTTCCCTCCATGCGGCGGCGCAAAGACCCCGTGGCGCTAGAGATGATGCACGCCATCAAGACTGTGTTTGATCCGAAAGGGATTCTGAACCCCGGCAAAACCCTGCCCTGAGTATAGGGTATCGCGCAGGGCTGGCCGTTATTTCCAGTCGAAGAACCCGTCGCCCGCGCGTTCCAGAAGTTTCTCCGCCATCTCGATTCCCATAGCCGCTCCGTCTTCGACCGGACCGGTCATGTCGTCGGTGAGGCTCTCCGAGCCGTCCGAGCGCAGGATTTCTCCGCGCAGCCGGATCGTGCCGCCATCGACCTCAGCCAGCCCCGCAATCGGTGTCTGACAGGAGCCGTCAAGCTTGGCGAGAAACGCACGTTCACAGGCCATCGCCTGCCCCGTCGGAACATGGTGAAGCGCCGCGAGCATCTCCGCGATATGGTGATCTGCGGCGCGATGCTCGATGGAAATCGCCCCCTGCGCCACGGCAGGCAGCATCTCTTCGGCTGTCACCGCCGTGCGCGGCACATCCGCATAGCCGAGACGGTTCAGTCCGGCCATCGCAAGGAATGTTGCGTCGGCCACGCCCTCCTCGAGTTTCTTCAGGCGGGTCTGAACGGAACCGCGAAATTCGACGACGTTGAGATCGGGCCGTTTGTTCAACAGTTGCGCCTTGCGCCGCAAGGAAGACGAACCAACCGTGGCCCCCTGTGGCAAATCACGCAGCGCCTTGCCGTCGAGCGAGATGAACGCATCAAACGGGTTCTCGCGCGGCAGGAATGTGCCCAGAACCAAACCCTCCGGCTGTTCCACCGACATATCCTTGGTCGAGTGAACCGCAATATCAACCTCACCGGACAAAAGCCGGTCTTCGATCTCTTTGGAAAACAGCCCCTTGCCGCCCAATTCCCGCAAGGAACGATCCTGAACGCGGTCGCCACGGGTGGACAGGCTGACCACCTCGAACGCCTCTTCCGGCAGGTCGAAAGCGGCCATCAAACGGTCACGCGCCTCATAGGCCTGCGCCAGCGCAAGCGGAGAGCTACGGGTGCCGATTTTCAGCGGTTGGGCGGGAGTGGGCAAGGTCAAAGTCATACCCAAGGCTTACCTGCGGCAGATCGGCCTGACAAGGCGGGAAAACCGCTTGTTTGCTTGACAAAACCGCGCAGGACAGGGACCAGTGCAGGACACGAACACGGGAGGCCGCAGATGACCGACAAGACAATTCTGAAAGCACTCAAAGGCGAGACCCAGAAAGTGCCGCCGATCTGGATGATGCGTCAGGCCGGACGGTATTTGCCCGAATATCGCGCCACGCGGGCCGAAGCCGGTGACTTTCTCTCCCTGTGCTACAACTCCGATCTTGCCGCCGAAGTGACGCTTCAGCCGATCCGGCGTTTCGGGTTTGATGCGGCAATCCTTTTTGCCGATATCCTGTTGTTGCCGCAGGCTCTGGGCGCGGATCTTTGGTTTGTCACTGGCGAAGGTCCACGGCTTTCGACCATCACCGAAGACGCCGACTTCGCCAAACTCAAAGGCAAGGACGACATCCACGACAAGCTGGCACCGATTTACGAGACCGTCAAAATCCTCTCAACGGAACTCCCGAAAGAGACCACACTCATCGGCTTTGCGGGCGCGCCATGGACCGTTGCGACCTATATGATCGCCGGACGCGGCACACCGGATCAGGGGCCGGCCCATGCATTGCGTGAAGGCAATGTGGAGCTGTTCGAGAAGGTGATCGACCTGCTCACGGTCTCCACAATCGAATATCTCGACATGCAAATCCGTGCGGGTGCCGAAGTGGTCAAACTCTTTGACAGCTGGGCCGGAAGCCTCAAAGGCGAGGCTTTCGAGAAATATGCAGTCGAACCGGCAAGGATCATCACCCGCGAACTCAAACGTCGCCATGACAATATTCCCGTGATCGGCTTCCCGCGTGAGGCTGGCGACGGCTACATCGGCTTCCACAAGAAAACCGGCGTCGATTGCGTCGCTTTGGACAATTCCGTCACGCCAGAGTGGGGCGCGGAACATGTGCAGGTCGACGGCTGTGTGCAGGGCAACCTTGCGTCTTCGCATATGGTCACGGGCGGGCAGGCTTTGATCGACGAGGTGCGCCATGTACGCGAGGCCTTCTCGAAGGGCCCGCATATTTTCAACCTCGGCCACGGGATCACCCCCGACGCGGACCCCGACAACGTGAGCCTGATGATCGAGACGTTGCGCGAAAACGCATAAATAAAAGCCCCGTTAAACGCGGGGCTTTTTTTGAGTATTTAAACCATTAGAAAGCCGTCACACCCATTTTGCCATGGGCGGCAGCGACATCAGCACCGCATCTGGATTGTGACCGGTCTCCAGACCGAATTTTGTGCCGCGATCATAGACCAGATTATATTCCGCATAGAGACCACGATGGACAAGCTGACGATCCTTGTCGGCCTCTGTCCACGGCGTATCGCGGCGCTTTTCCGTCACGCCGAGGAAGGCGGGGAGGAAGGCGCGGCCGACGTCCTGGGTAAAGGCAAAGTCCTTTTCCCAGTCGCCCGTGTTGAGATCATCATAGAAAATACCTCCCACACCGCGCGCGCGTCCTCTGTGCGGAATGTAGAAATATTCGTCCGCCCATGCTTTGAAACGCGGGTAATACGCGGGATCGTGGCGGTCACAGTGCTCTTTTTGAACGGCGTGGAAGGCCTTTGTGTCTTCGTCATATTCGATGCACGGGTTCAGATCGGAGCCGCCGCCAAACCACCAGCCATGCGGCGTCCAGAACATCCGCGTGTTCATGTGAACGGCAGGCGTATGGGGATTTTGCATATGGGCGACAAGAGAAATGCCTGCGGCCCAGAACCGCGGATCGTCTTTCATCCCCGGCAGGCCCTTGCGCGCTGCCATAGCGTTTTGCGCCCGTTCGCCGAGAGAGCCATAGACGGTGGAGACATTGACGCCGACCTTCTCGAATACACGCCCGTCACGCATCACAGACATAAGGCCACCGCCCGCGTCCGTTCCGTCGTCCGACTGGCGCTGGGTCTTGGTGACTTCGAAACGTCCCGCCGGACGGTCGGCGAAAGGTCCGCTCACCTGCGTGTCTTCGAGCGCCTCGAACGCGGACACGATCTGATCACGCAAACTGCGGAACCATGCGCTGGCGCGGTCTTTTTCGGTTTTCATCTCATCGCTCATCGGGGCGGTCCTTCTTTCTCGTCTCGAGGGCAGGTAACAGCTTTCGACCTTTGGCGGCAAGTTCCCTTCCCCTGTGACAGAAACACGCTATGCTGACAGGCAAAGTCAAAAGGAGACGTTGTTATGCGTTGGTTTATCCCTCTCGCCCTTGTCCCGCTTCTCGCCGCCTGTTCCGAGCAACAGATGTGCATTTCCCGCGCGACGAAAGACCTACGGCAGGTGCAGAGCTTTATCTCCGAGGCCGAAGGAAATCTGGCGCGTGGCTATGCCTTGGTCGAAAAGGAATATATCGACTATGACATCAAGCGCTGCGGCGAGCATCCCGATGGCAAACCTCGCTACTGTCGGGTTCCCGATGTCGAAACGCGGCGCGTCGCGAAGGCCATTGATCTCGATGGTGAAGCCGCGAAGCTGGCCGCTTTGAAAAAGAAAGAGGCGCAGCTCTCCGCTCAGGCAGCTGCCGAGATAGAAGCCTGCAAGATCCAATATCCCGAGTGATTTCTATCACTTAGTGGGTCGGCGCGTGCACCGGATCAACCAGCGTGCGCCCGCCGTCCACGGTCAGGATCTGCCCCGTCATAAAGCCGGAGCAGTCGGAGGTGAGATATTGCACCGTTTCGGCCACTTCGGAGGCCGGCGCGACCCGTCCCAGCGGGGTTTTTGACGTGATTTCATCGCGATAATCGGGATTTTCCGCCAGCATATCCCGCAGACTTGAACTCATCACAGAGCCAAACGCCACGGCATTCACCCTAATGCGATGAGGTGCCAGAGACACAGCCATCGCACGCGTCATCTGGTCCACGGCGGCAGAGGAGATGGAAAAGGCCAGAAGCTCCGGCTGACAACGACGCGCGGCAATCGACGACAGGTTGACGATAGAGCCCACGACACCGTCATCGTCACCGCTCTTGTCCGAGTTCTTGATCATCCATTTCGCCACCTGCTGCGTCAGGCGCAGAGAAGTCATCAGGTTCTGCTCCAAAAGCTCGGCCACATTGTCCCCTTCCACCGACAAAGGCTCGCTCATCAGAACCTGCCGCGAGGCGTTGACCAGAATATCCACCCCGTCAAAGGCGTCGATCGTGGCGGAGAGCAGATTGGCGATGGTCAGCTTTTGACGCAAATCTCCGGCGAAATAGGCCAGTTTCGCATCTTCCGCATCGGCCTCCTCCCCATATTCGGCAATGAGACTGGACTCGTCCATATCGGCACACATCACATATGCGCCCTGCGCCAGAAAATGCCGCGCCACCGAAAGACCGACACCGTTGGCGGCCCCTGTGACGATGGCCACCTTGCCTGCAATCGAAAAGCTCATGGGAGACTCCCTGTTGTGTTAGCGCCGATGTTAGGATTTTGATCCGGTCCTGCGAAGAGGTTTCGCAGCGTGAAGCACTTTGAAACCGCTTGTGCCGCCAATCTCGGCGGTATTGCCAAAGAGAGAGGCAAGGGTCGCCTCATAAGGCAATTGCCGGTTGGCAACCAGCCAAAGCTGTCCTTGAGGGGCCAGCATGCCAGCGGCGGCCTTTATAAACGCCTGACCAAGCGCGGGATCAGCGGCGCGCGACGTATGGAACGGCGGATTCATGATCACCGCATCCAAAAGCTGCGGCGGCTTGAATTTTGTCGCATCTTCCCAATGGAACTGCGCACGCGGATCGGAAATATTGTCGCGTGCAGAAGCCAGAGCGGCGGCCTCAGCCTCGACCAGATGCAATTCTTTCACACCCTCGCGCGCCAGTATCGCACGGGACAGGTAGCCCCATCCGGCCCCAAGGTCCGCGATTCGGGCGGGCAATTTGTCAGGCAGACTGTCGACCAGCACCTGCGATGCCTTGTCGATGCGATCCACAGAAAACACGCCTAGGCGCGTGGTAAAGCCTTCGATCAGATGCAGCGGGCCCGGATCGGCCCAATCAGAAAAATCACCGCCGGAGAACCGGAGCGCCTTGCCATGCGATTTCGAGACGACCTGCACATCCGTCCGTTTGCGAATGTCTTTCAACAGGCTGTCGATGCCATCCGTCTTCTGCCCATCCACGATAACCTGATCCGCGCGCAAAACCGCATCCGCGATCAGGGCGCGGGCCTCCGCCTTGGCACGCGGCACAGCCACGACAGCAAGATCGAAATGCCCCTCGGCGGAGGTTGTCACATCAAAGCCTTGCGCCGCGAAGGCCTCAATATCCGGCTTGAACCCCTGCACTATATGGACATGCGCGCCTTTCAACGCCGACAGGTCGGCATCCGCACGCGGCCGATAGACCACAACACGCTCAGGCACAGGCCCGTTCAAAAGGAGGGGGAGACGCGGGGAGACCATGTCAGACAGGCGAAACGCCTATTCCTTTTCCATAGTGCATTGCAGCGGATGCTGATGCCGACGGGAAAAATCCATCACTTGCTGGACTTTGGTTTCCGCGATTTCAAACGGAAACACGCCCACGACGGCCAGCCCCTTTTTATGCACGGTCAACATGATCTCTGTCGCCTGCGCATGACCAATGCCGAAGAACCGCTCCAGAACCAGCACAACGAATTCCATCGGCGTGTAATCGTCATTGAGCAGCATAACCTTGTAGAGAGGCGGGCGTTTTGTCTTGGGTTTGGTTTTAAGCGCAAGTCCAGCGTCGCCGTCGCCATCCGAACGGTCGCCATTATCAGCCATCATCTGCGGTGCGAGGATCACTCTTATCGCCTCCGATATCGCATGTCTTGAATTCGGGTCTTGCACGAGCCGTTATATAGCCCCTTTTGCGCATGAATAAAGGGCGTTATGCCGAAACCGGTAAAGGAGCGCCGATCATATGACCGAGAAACTCGCGACAATCGCCTTTGATGCGGATGATACGCTTTGGGAAAATGAACAGTTTTTCCGTATGACGCAGGAGCGTTTCACGGAACTGCTCGCCGACTTCACCGAGGCCGACCACCTCTCCGAGCGGCTTCTGGCAGCCGAACGCCGCAACCTCGGTCAATACGGATTCGGCATCAAGGGCTTCGTCCTTTCGATGATCGAGACCGCCATCGAAGTCACAGAAGACCGTGTGCCCGCCTCGGTGATCCGCGAACTGATCGCCGCCGGACAAGAGATGCTGCGCCATCCGATTCACCTTCTCGACGGGGTGGAGGAGACGGTAGGAACCTTGGCCGAGGACTATGACATCCTGCTGGTGACCAAGGGCGACCTTCTGGATCAGGAGCGCAAACTCGCGCAATCGGGTCTCGGGGACATGTTCGATGGAATCGAAGTCGTCTCCAACAAGACGCCAGACATCTACCGCACCATTTTTGCCCGCCACAATACCGCGCCTGAACGTGCGATGATGGTCGGCAACTCCATGAAATCCGACGTTATTCCGCCGATCGAAGCCGGGGCATGGGGCGTATATGTCCCACATAATTACACTTGGGAAATCGAACATGCCGAGGCCCCTTCCGCGCATCCGCGCTTTCACGAACTGCCCCGATTGACGGAATTACCGGGCCTGATTGACGCGATCCAAAAAAGTTGATCGCGGCACTTTCCCCGATCTAGTAGACGCCAATCCAGCAAACACCAGATTTAGGGTTGCCGCTCTGCACCGCCTCAAAACCATTGAAAATTCTTTGTTTTCTCAAGGAAAAGCCTGTGCTACCGTCACATCAATAAGCTGGGCGAAATGATCCGGCAAGACGAGGCAGAGTTATCATGAAGAGCAACGTGCAAGCGCGGGGTTTCCTGCGTGCCGTTTCAGGGCGTATTTTTCCTCTCCTATTGATCGCATTCGCGATGTCAATCGCGGTGACCACACGGGCTATGGCAGCTGAATATGCTGCCCTTGTGATGGACGCGCGCAATGGCAAGGTATTGCACGCGACCAACGCCGACACACGACTGCATCCCGCATCGCTCACCAAGATGATGACGCTCTACATCACATTTGAAGCGGTGGAACATGGTGAGATCGGACTTGATGATCTGGTCACCGTGTCGCGCAATGCCGCCTCCGAACCGCCGTCCAAACTGGGTCTGAAAGCAGGCCAGAAGATCAAGCTGCGCTACCTGATCCGCGCTGCCGCCGTCAAATCCGCCAATGATGCAGCCACCGCCATCGGGGAAGCCATCGAAGGCTCCGAAGCCGCATTTGCCCGCCGCATGAACCGCACGGCCAAAGCACTGGGCATGTCGCGCACAACCTTCAAAAACGCCAACGGCCTGACCGAGGCGGGACACCTTTCGACCGCGCGGGACATGACCGTTCTGGGGCGGCATCTGTTCTATGACTATCCGGAATATTACAACATTTTCTCGCGCAAGACCGCTGATGCAGGTGTACGCACCGTGACCCATACCAACTCGCGCTTCCTGAGTTCTTACGAAGGAGCAGACGGGATCAAGACCGGGTACACCTCAGCGGCTGGCTTCAACCTCACGGCTTCGGCCCATCGTGGTAACAAGCGAATCATCACTACGGTCTTCGGCGGTCGCTCCACAGCATCGCGCAATGCCAAGGTAACCGAACTTATGGATCTCGGCTTCAAACGCGCGCCCAACCGTGTCGCGGTCTCGAAACCCGTCAAACCGCCCTACATGGGCAAATCCGGCGGGGCAGTCATGGTTGCCGGCAATCAAGAAGCGCCCAAAGTGGCCTCGAAGATCATCCGTGTGAACATCTCGATGACTTCAAGCCCCCTGCCCAAGCCGCGGCCACTTAAATCTCTGGCGCCCGAAGACGAACAACTCCTTCTCGCCGCCTCCGACGACGTTCTGAATGCATTGACGAAAGCCGAAGAGGAAGAAGCTCTCCTCGCAGCAGCCACAGAAGCGGCCGATGAAGCCAGCACGCTCTTGGCCGAAACAGCCCACGCGCAGCAGGAACCCACACCTGCTGTCACGGCAGCCGTCCCAGCCATCGCGCCCCTGCCGCGACCTGCTGCTTTGGAACAAATACAGCTTGCATCCGTGGAACAAACTGCGGCGGCTATGCCCGCTGCGGCATCGCAAGCCCCTGAAGTGGTGACGCGAATCTCGACCTCAGGCAGTCGATATTGGGGCATCAACATCGGCACCTATGGCTCCGAATATGCCGCCCGCAAGGAACTGTTAAGAACGGCATTGACGGAAGTCGAAATGCTCGACGGCGCGCTGCGTAAGGTGGTCAAAACCAAACGTGGCTACGACGCCAATTTCCTCGGCCTCACCGAAGAAATGGCAGCCATGACCTGTCGCCGCCTCGAAGCACGCGGCACGGAATGCGAGACTGTCGGCCCATCCTAGGTTTATCAAAATTCAAAACCTAAAGGCGGCCAACAATGGTCGCCTTTTTTATGAAGCACCATCCAACATATTCGTGACCTCCACTCACGGCAAATCCGAAATCGTAGATTTCAGTCAACAGTTAGTGCCCACGAGGATATGATAGACTGCATCCGCGAAACGGCAAACTTGCCTCAATACCCCAAAACGTCTTCAAACACTTCCCTCGCCCTTTGGCTTGAGGCGATCAGAGCTTCGGCCGATGCAATTGACGGTTTGTGATCCTCCTCGTCACCATTGAGTGCAAAATTCCCGTCTCTCATTACATTTGCGAACTTGGACATCCCCTGTGAATTCGCCCCGTCGAGGCTCTCCCAATCCTCCGCGAGCAAGGCGAAGAGTTCCTTCTCCCCGTCCACGGGATTGTTCCTTAAAACCTCTGTCGCTTTCTCAACATCGTCTAGATAGAAATATGATTTCGCGGCAATTTCCCGTGCACTTTCATGGTTCACGCTCAACGCATATTTCAACGCGTTTTGCATATCTCCAATGCCATAGAACGCTTCAGCTAATAATATTTTGGCGCCATCACCCATCTGGCCCTCAGCTTCAGGCATAAACTCCAAGGCTTGTTTGAAAAAACCAAGATCCAGCAAGCGCCTTGATACCGCAAGGCGCGCGCTATTTGAGAAGTCCGCTTGAGATATGCCATCCTTGTGCTGCCAAATAGTCTTTAAAAACGAAGTATCATCTGAAACCTGAGCCAGCGTCTCAAGGGCGCGGGAGGTAAGATTCTTAAGGTCAGGATTATCTGACCCTTCCTCCTGCTTTAGGGCAAAAATCTTCTCAACCGCGACATCCGGTTTTCCCGAATAGATTTGAGCTAGGATCGCTGCCTCTTGTAGCTTTCCTTCGAAGGGGTCACCACGAAACTCAACCGCAAACGCTTCAACTGTTTCTGCAATACTTTCATCAATTTCCTCGCCATCCTTAGCTTTCAATTGAATAAGTTTCACAAGCGCTTCCGGAGTATGCGTGCCATTTTCTGCAATAATATCTTTAAGTTTATCCTCACCGAGTTGTAAGTCCCCCTCCGCAAGAGCCAACTTTGCGTTCAGTAAGACTGATGCATCGCTCTGACGTTCGTTTACGCGCAACATCGCATTTTGAATGTATTGCACGCTCTCCGTATCTCCAATTGCAAGAAAACGATCCGACAATATCGGGCCAAGATGTCGTCGAAGATGGAATGGCAATGCTGAAAATGTCGATAGGATACTATTCATGTTATAGTCTTCATCCGGATCAAGTGCCTTTTTAGACAAAACTGACCAAAGGGCCACAGATGTATCGCACTGGAACTGATGAGATAACGGACTGGAAACCTCTGTAAAGCCTTGGTCCATGATGTCCGCCATGGCCCAAAGAATGTCGTGCCCCTCCACTTTGACACCGAAATCACGCAACACAGATTTGGCTTCCGCTCCGAAAGTCAAATAAAGGTAATATCGCGCAAGATCTCTAATGCCTTCGGGATCCGGTCGATCAAACTCACCGAGAATTTTTGCGCGCAAATGGGATAAGCTTTGACCATCATCCACAGCCCTCCCCCACTGTGAAATTTGAACTTGACGGTCATCCAAACAAATATTCCGACTTCCTTCAATAATCTGCGGCTCCGCGGTATCACCCCGTTCGCGGTCAATCGAAGACTGAATATGTATGTGGGATAATTCTGCAGTGTCCTCATCCGATATTATAGATTCGCGGTTGCCACTATCCGCTGACACGGCCTCGTCTTGAGGCTCGATTGTCCCATTTTCAGCTCGATCAGCTTGCGACACTTCCGGCTCTAACAACCCTTGCGTGACAGCGCGCCCGATCTGCTCAAGCAGTTTACGTTCCAAATCGTTTACATCGTCTAGGTGCTCACTGAACGCTTCCTCCGCATTAAGTGGGGTAGCCGATGAAGCATCATGGGCAAAGCTATCACTCTCCAAAGGAAAGCCATTGTCAGGCTCCCCATTCTCTTCCTCATCTGGAATCCACTCCTCAGCGACAGAAACAAAACCGCCGCCTCCTTCCCCCGAAATTATAATATCAGAAGCAACAGGCACCGGCACAGTATCTTTCCCCGCAGCACCCAGTGAGGGCGGGGAAACTGTTTCATCGCCATTTACGTGTTTAGTCAAAGTCTGCTCAAATTCCGACGATGTTTCAGGAGCACCGTCCTTTATGTCAATAACCACACGTCCCTCGCGCAGCTCGAATACATCTGCATGGACATTGTCCGGAATGGTCAGCCGAAGATATCCATTGCCACTCTTGACGTTCGCAATACGTTGGCGGGGAATCTTTTGAAACACTGCACTTGTGTCAAAATACATATCCTCACCCGGCACATGAAACTCATAACCCTGTTCTGACCGACCGAATGCCCAATCCGTCTTTTCGGAAAACTGCATCACCAAACGCGAAAACCCCGCATGCTCGCCGGAACGCACAGTTATGACTTCCGCAAACAGAACCTGTGGCATCAGAGCAAGACCAAGAATATATCCCAGAATCCGGATCATGCCGCCTCCGATTTAACTTCTTTAAGCGCTTCTTCTAAATCCGAGAAACTTGGACGATATCGACCAGGCGTATTCTGCCGTCCGACCTCAATACAAATATTCGTTGCGTGATTGTGCAGGTTAGCCACAAGAACTTCGCGAACTAGATTGTAGAAATGCCCGTCCTCTTCAATCACATCCTTCATTTTGCGCGCAAACGGACCTACGATACCATAAGCAAGGAACACACCAAGAAAGGTGCCGACGAGAGCGCCGCCGATCATTTTTCCCAATATTTCTGGGGGTTGATCAATAGAAGCCATTGTTTTGATGACCCCCAAAACTGCGGCTACAATACCAAGAGCCGGCAAAGCATCACTAATCGCGGTCATCGCATGTGAGGAGTGCAACGCATGGTGAAGGTTCGCTTCAAGCCGCTTTTCAAGCACCTCCTCAACCTGATGCGGATCATCATAGTTCATAGAGGCCGACCGCAAAGTATCGCAGATCAAAGCGATCGCCTCTTTATCTGCGAGAATCTTTGGATATTTCGAGAATATGATCGAGTTCTCAGGGGCTTCGATATGTTCCTCAAGAGCAACCGGATTCTGACGCGCCAGACGAATCAGTTCAAAAAGCAAACAAAGGAGATCTTTATAGTCTTCCGGCTTCCATTTGGGCCCCTTGAAAACTTTGCCTATATCTTTGAGCGTATGCTTGATTCCCGACAGATCATTGGAAATAACAAATGCCCCTGTCGCCGCTCCTCCGATCATCATGAATTCGAAGGGCAAAGACTTCATAATGATAGCGATTTTACCACCAGCGGCAGCATATCCACCGAACACCATGATAAAGATCAGCAAGATTCCAACGATACCGATCATTCTCTTTCCTCATGTCTGCGTATCAACAGGGTCAACCTGTCACAAACCTCTTAAGAAAGTTTATCCATCAGACTATTCGCGCGGCGCCTTTGCATTTCGTCCTGCCAAAATAACAGAAATTGTATAGGCAGTTTCCGGATCTAGTCCGGCCAGAATTGCGCCAGCCGCATCAGAACGCATCCGGCCCAAAAATCCCGCCGCAAACTCCGGAGACATTGCATCAAAGAGTTCAGCGGCTTCTTTCGGTTTTATCGCCTCATAAACAGCTGTCAGTTTGGCCAGATCATCCTCTGCCGCAGTCTGAGAACGCGCCATTGTGGCCTGTAGGCGCGCCTCCGCTTCCTCAAGCGCAGACAGGTTCTCCAGAGCTTTTTCGCGGGCCAATTCAATGGTTTTCATCTTTTGGGCGAGAAAGAACTCTTGTTCTTCAACTTTTTTTTCACGCTCCAACAAAGCAGCAATCAAATCAGCCGTTTCTTCATCGGAATAGCAAGCCTCGGCCTCTTGCACTCCCGCCATATCGTCACGAGACAATTCCGACATTTCACGCGCAATTGCGGCTCCCGTTCCAGAAGCAACCCGAAGAAACGCAGAAACACCAAAGATCGTTGCAATAATCCAAAGTGCACCGCGTCCGGATCGAACGTTGCGAAACATTTTCTTGCTCGGTTTTGTAGCTTGCTTCATTCCGCAGCCTCCACTCGTCCTCTTTGGCTCAGAAAAAATGTCTCCTGCTCGGATTTCTCCTCTGCTTCAGGCTGGGGAGGCGTCTCGACTGGCGCCGGGCCTTCAGGCAAATCGTGCATTGAGGCAATAAGAAGCTCCATGCGTCGGGAGACATCCTCGGCCCGCTCTGTAAGGCTTTCCAACCTTCCCGCAGACCCCGCCGCGGTTTTTTGCGCCTTGGTCAACGTTTTCGTCATGTCATCCACTTGAGCGGACAAAACAGCGATTGCTCCGCCGACCCCTTTTTCAAGGTCCGTGAACCGGCTCAAACGTCTGGCCAACACCATGCAGTAGACAGCAACCGCCAATGTTCCAGAAATCATAAGAATGTCTGCAATAAGCTCCATGACGAAGTCCTCAATTTATAACGAATTCCATAATGAGAACGTCATTGACACGTCCTTCACCGGCGACAATCTGCAAGCGCCTCAATATCTGGGCGCGCAAACGAACGAGTGCGGATGGGCTTTCCAACTCGGAAACCTCGACAGCGCGCAAATATCCGTTCAACACATCAATCAGACGTGGAAGCAATGTCTCCACCTCCTGCTTATATTGTGTCGGCACTTCCAACTGCGCCTGAAAGCGCAGATGACGGTTCTGCCCGGACGTATCCACCAGATTGACGATCAGCGGATCTATCGGAACAAAAGCCATATTGGGCAGAGGCGTCACACTCCCCCCGTCAACAGTGGCACTACCTTGCCCGGAGCGGCCTTCATCGGGTGGAAACAGTGCCCCGGAATACACAAGGGCAAACCCGCCTCCTCCGAGGGCGAGCATCAAAATCACCCCCAAGAGCAAAGAGAGTTTCGCTTTTTTATTGGCTCCGCTTTTGAGCTGTTCTTCTTCAGCCATAAGTCCATCCAGAATTTTTCTCCGAATCCGTTTTATCCTGAATGTAGCTAACCAATTATTAAGACGGATCAGGCATTTCTATGAACAGACGGGAGCAGAAGCTCACGCATTCAAGGAGTGTCGTCTTGCAACAGATTCTTTCTGTGTGGTCCAATTTAGATATCAATCGCCGCGTCATTGTCGTTGGCGCAACTATATTGATGTTCGTCGCAATCATCGGCTTGTCTCGACTGGCGACAAAGCCATCAATGTCTCTTCTGTATTCCGGACTTGAAACAGGGGCGGCTGGTGAGGTTGTGCAATCTCTTGAAGCACAAGGTGTCCCGCATGAGATTCGCGGCGGCGCGATCTTTGTGCCGTCCGATATGCGTGATGAATTGCGTATGACATTGGCATCCGAGGGGCTCCCCGCCAATTCCATAGGGGGATACGAGTTGCTCGATTCCCTCTCAGGCTTCGGAACAACGTCACAAATGTTTGACGCCGCATATTGGCGCGCAAAAGAAGGTGAATTGGCTCGAACGATTCTCTCGTCTCAGAAGATCAGGTCTGCACGCGTTCACATTGCAAACCCTTCGTCGCAACCTTTTCAGCGGGAAATAGCAGCGTCGGCTTCTGTTACGGTCACCGCTGTGAGCGGATCAGTATCAACCGATCAGGCAAACGCTTTCCGGTATCTTGTGTCCTCCGCTGTCGCGGGGCTCGCCCCTGAAAATGTCTCTGTCATCGATGGTCGCACTGGCGTTGTCATCACAGGTGAAGACCCGACAACGGGAACTTCTGGCAACACAGATCGCGCCGAAGAAATGCGTCGAAATGTGCAACGGCTTCTCGAAGCACGTGTTGGCGTTGGCAAGGCTGTCGTCGAAGTTTCCATTGAAACGGAAACCGATAGAGAATCCATTGTCGAACGTCATTTCGACCCCGAGAGCCGCGTTGCGATCAGTTCGGAAACAGAAGAGCGCAGCAATTCCTCGCAAGGGAGCGGTAGCGGCGCTGTGACGGTCGCCTCCAACCTGCCGGACGATAGCAGCGCAACAAACGGCGCTTCGAGCACAAGTAACAGCGAAACCCGTGAACGCATCAATTACGAGGTTTCGGAGACACGTCGTGAAATTCAACGGGGCCCCGGTGCGATCAAACGCTTGACTGTGGCGGTCTTGGTCGACGGAATCAGAACGATCAACCCCGAAACACAAGAGGTTTCCTGGGCGCCGAGAAGCGACGAAGAGATCGATACTCTACGAGATTTGGTTGCATCAGCCATTGGCTTCAACGAAGAGCGCGGAGATCAGATCACGCTAAAAACGATGGAGTTCGAGCCCTTGCTCATAGAAGGGGCCGAAGCGCAAAGCTCTCTGCTCCCCCCTATGAATATTGATCCCATGTCGATCATACAATTGGCAGTTCTGGCCATTGTGACACTCATTCTAGGTCTCTTCGTCTTGCGCCCCATTCTGGCAAAACCTGCCCCCGCACTCCCTCCTGTGGATGCCTCGGATGTGAATGCGCCTGAAAGCTTGCCTGCCACGATACCAATGCCGGACTTGCCGTCCCCTTCAACTCCGGCGTTGGACGGAGAGATTTCTGAAAACGGATTTGAGTTGCCCGCTATGGGAGTCGTCTCGGATTTTGATTTCGAAGACGATGACATCGGCACGCCAAGCGATCCGGTGAAACGCCTCAAAAAACTCATTGAAGACCGACAAGAGGAAACCGTCGAAATCTTGCGCGGCTGGATGGAAGACGCGGAGGAGAACGCCTGATGACCTCGCAATTCCCCCTCGAAGATTTCAGCATCACATCACAACCGGCGTCCCAGCCCCCTTTAACACAGCGAGATACAGACGGCGCAGCCACACCGCCCGTTCCGACTGAGGAAGAAATAGAAGCCAAGAGAATGGCCGCCTATGAGCAAGGATACAAAGCGGGATGGGATGACGCCACGCGCGCCGAAAACGAGCAACAGACCCGCATTGGCGCCGAGTTTGCGCGGAATTTGCAAGACCTGAGCTTCACATTCCACGAAGCCCGCGCACATATCATGAAGGCACTTGAGCCGCTGCTCAAGGAAATGACCAGCAAGGTGCTACCTCGGCTGGTGAGCGAGACCCTTGGTCAAAAAATTGTTGAAGAGCTTCTGCCGATGGCTGAGGCCGCATCGGATTCGCCGATAAAAATTGTGGTTTCTCCTGCATCCCGACCCGTAATTCAGCGCCTTATTGACGA
Source organism: Celeribacter halophilus (assembly GCF_018860305.1). Classification (GTDB taxonomy): domain Bacteria; phylum Pseudomonadota; class Alphaproteobacteria; order Rhodobacterales; family Rhodobacteraceae; genus Celeribacter; species Celeribacter halophilus_A. The sequence continues at coordinate 84,635 of NZ_JAHKPE010000040.1, read as the reverse complement.
CTCCTTAACCATTCCATTGGACATCATGGAGGAGCCCAGCCTCGCAGATGGCCAAGTCTATCTGCAGATGGGCGGGCTTGAGAAAAAGATCGATATGGATGCGACCTTAGAAAAGATCATGAACGCCATTGATGCTGTATACGCTCTGAACGAGGAGGCCATAAAATATGGTTGAACAGACTGAAACCAATGTAAAAAATCCGTTTTCTCAAGTTCCGATCGAAATCACGATATCCGTCGGAAAGGCGCGGCCTCTCGTGAAGGATCTATTGAAACTGCAAAGCGACAGTGTCCTTCCGCTCGACCGGAACATCGAAGATCCTGTCGAGCTATACGTCGGAGACAAACTCATCGCTCGCGGGGAGCTACAGGAAATGGATGGCGGGCAAGCCGGGCAGCTGGCTGTGCGCCTTACCGAAGTTGCCGATCTGAAAAACGGATTGTGAAACTTGATGCGCCCTTCAATCTTTCTGTCCGTTCTGGCCCTCATCCTCTTGTTGGTCAGCGATCCGGCCAACGCGCAATCCATGACTTTGGACCTTGGGGCAGACGGGTCGTTGTCGGCGCGGTCCATCCAACTTCTGCTGCTCATCACCGTTCTCAGCATTGCCCCCGGCATTGCCATAACACTCACATGTTTCCCATTCATCGTCACGGTTCTATCGATTTTGAGACAGGCGATCGGCTTGCAACAATCCCCGCCGAACATGCTGATGATCAGTCTGGCCATGTTCCTGACCTATTACGTTATGGAACCTGTGTTCACCGAGAGCTGGGCGACAGGTGTTCGCCCCTATGTGAATGGAGATATCCCTCTCGAACAGGCATTTTCTCTCTCCATTGATCCGTTCCGAGGCTTCATGTCCAATCGCATTGATCCCGACACGTTTCAGCAACTGAAAGAACTTCGTGCTGATTTCAGCACCGTCAACGGTGTGTCGCGGGACGCCCCTCTTTCCTTGCTCGTGCCGTCTTTTCTGCTTTCCGAAGTCGAGCGCGCGTTTCAAATCGGATTTCTCGTCTTTTTACCTTTTCTCATCATCGACTTGGTCGTGTCCGCCATCTTGATGTCGATGGGTATGATGATGGTCCCACCCGCGATCGTCTCCTTGCCGTTCAAACTTGCGTTCTTTGTTGTGTCCGACGGTTGGTCACTCCTCTCCAGCGCCCTTGTCCGAAGTTATTTCTAAAATGCTTGGGACAGTGCCGGATGCATAAAGTTCCCGCTTAAAGGCACCTTATCGGTATAAGATCACAAAAAATGGGCGTCAGGATTTCGGTGGCAACTCGAAACCGGCCTCTTCCATAAGACGATCGGACGCGGCCTCAACGACCTGCTCAAGTTCCGACATAACGCCTTTCATCTCACGGCCCGCTTTGATCCGCGGCAAGAACTCTACCACCGCCAGACCCGGCTTGCGGTAGATACCGTGGCGCGGCCAGAACACACCCACGTTGGTCGCCGCCGGCACAAGGTCCTGACCAGTTTGATCATAGAGCACGCCCGTACCAATTTTATATGGCAGATGCGCCCCCGCCGCGACACGGGTGCCTTGCGGGAAGATGATCAACTGACCAGGAAGGGTAGCGCCGGACTTCACATCCGAAATCATTTTTTTGATCGCCAAACCACGTTTGCCCCGATCGACAGGAACACAACCGATACGTTTGGCGAAATATCCCACGATAGGGGTCCAGACGATTTGCTTTTTCATAATGAACTTCGGACGCGGAACCGCCGAAACGATCAAAATGATGTCGAAAAAGCTCTGATGCTTGGCTCCAATCAGCACCTCATCTGTAGGCACTTCGCCCCGAATCTCGGATTTCAACCCGACCAGCCAGCGCGCCGAAAACCGCACCCAGTGACAATAGGTGTGAACCGCCGTAAAGGCCCAATCGCGCTTGAGCAGCGACAAAGGAGTAAAGAAAACCGCCATGAGGAACATGACCAGATACATCTGGATCACGAATATCAAAGACAGAAACCACTGGATCGGATAGGGCATCACATCAACCTTCGCAGGGTTTGAGTCGCGGCCACACGGGTCGCAACATAGGCCACAATCGCGGCGAGAAGCGGGATCAAAAGCGGCCAGAGCCATTGCGCGCCGGAGAATCCCAGCCCCGTCAGAAAACCGCCCGCTTCGTCTGCCTTCGGCAAAAGCGCAATGGCGACCATGCCGAGAAATGTCCCGATCACGGCACCGGAAAGCCCGCGCAAGGTGAAACGACGGACGAAGGCACTGGCAATAAAGCGGTCCGTTGCCCCCACAAGACGCAAGGTCCGGATCACTTGCGCCGTCGCCGCCAAGGCCGCATTGGCCGCCAACGTGATCATACCACCTGTCACCCCCGCAATCAAAAGCAGGGAAATAACCCCCAACAGGCGCAGCCGCTCCGCCGCGCGCACCAAGGGCCGCCGCCAACGACTATGATCGTCGAGAACAGCACCGGGAGCCTCCCCCGCCAGCCTGAGACGCAGCCCTTCAGCATCAAACCCGTCGGGCGTTTCCTGAACGTCAATCAAGACCGGCAAAGACAGGCTGTCGAGTGGCAGATCGGGGCCGAACCACGGCTCCAGAAGCGCGGTTTCCTCTTCGGCACTCAAGCGCCGCGCCTCAGCCACCCCCGGCGTGGTCTCAAGCACCTTGATCGCTGCAGCGGTTTGGGCCTCGATCTGATCGGAAGGCGCGGAAATACGCACGGTCGAGCCGCGCGCAAGCTCCGTCCCCCAGCTATCCGCCAAACGTCCGGTTGCCATCGACAGTGCCAATGCAAAAACCGCCAGAAAGGCCATCGCAGCCGCCGTTATCACGGTCAGTTGCGCCGTAAAGCCCGAAGGCGGCACCACACGTCCCGAAGGGCTTTCGCGAAAACTCAGGAAGGACAAGAAAACGGTTTTCACAGATCCGCCCCCGCTTGCTGAATACGCCGGTTGGAGATGCGCAACACCCGCGCCTGCACTTGCGCTTTGGCCTGACGAATCAGATGCAGGTCATGCGTGGCGATCACCACCGTTTTCCCCATCCGGTTCAATTCGATCAAAAGCTGCAAAAGGCGCAGCGACATTTCCCAGTCCACGTTGCCCGTCGGCTCATCCGCAAGAATCACTTCCGGCGACATGATCACAGCACGCGCCAAGGCCGCACGTTGGCGTTCCCCGCCCGACAGTTCCGGCGGATGGGCTTTGGCCTGTTCCGACAGCCCGACCCAATTCAGAAGATCCTCCAGATCACGCTCATCGCGTTCACGACCGGAAACGGACAGCGGCAGGGCGACGTTATCGACAAGGCTGAGGTGGTCAAGAAACTGGCAATCCTGATGCACGACACCGATGCGCCGACGCAGGTTCGCCACCTCGTCCCGCTCCATCTGTCGCGTGTCTTCGCCAAAGATCGACACCCGACCAGCCGTGGCCTGAAGCTCGCGATAACACAGTTTGAGAAATGTTGTTTTCCCTGCCCCTGAAGGCCCCGTCAAAAAATGGAAAGACCCCGGCGCGAGCGTCAGGGACATTTCTGTCAATAGCTCCCGCCCACCGTAGCCGTAGCCTGCCTCATGAAACTCAATCACGTGTCACCTCTGCGAACCCCAGTCGCTTCTTCGCGACAGTTTTGCCTCACTGGTCAAAACCTTTCAATGCAACTGTCGCAAAAATATGGACAATCTGCTAATTCACGTTAAGAATTGCAGAAAATCGCGCAGTCAGCATGGGGGAGCGTGCGCAGATAACGTGTGGCAGGGGAAGTTATGCGGCTGATATGTCCGAATTGCGGAGCTCAATACGAAGTGGATTCACGTGTCATTCCTGACACGGGGCGTGATGTTCAATGTTCAAACTGCGGGCATACCTGGTTTCAGCAACCCGCCCGTATGGACAAAGAGCTGGCGGAAGAACTGGGATATGAAATTCCCGACGAAGATGCCTCTCTTACAGATACCTCCCCTGAACCCGCCGCGGTCCAACCTGCGGCAGAGGAGATTCACGAAGATGTGCCTGCGGCCGTTCAAGCGCCGGAACCAGCCATCGAACCAGAGCTTGATCCCGTGCCGGAGCCGGAAATTGTTCCCGAGCCTGTAGATATCCCTGAACCGGTGTTCGAACCGGAGCCAGAGTTCGAAGCGGAGCAGGACGCAATATCCGTGCCGGAAGCCGAACCGGAATACGAGATCGAAGACAGCGAAGATCTCCCGCCTCCCGCACAAGACACCGCACCACAGAGCAGCGTCGCGCTCAAGGACAGCGTGCGGGACATCTTGCGTGCCGAGGTCGAATTCGATCACGCGATGCGCCAGACAGAAGGCGAGACAATTGAAACCCAGCCCGATCTGGGGCTGGAAGAACCCGCGCAGGACTCAGCCAAGAAAAGCCTGCGCGAACGGATGGCGCGGCTGCGCGGGCTTGATCCGGCGGACCCCGGTCTTGTGGCGGGCGGCGTGGCTGCGGCCACAGGCAAACGTCGCGACCTCTTGCCTGATATCGAGGAAATCAACTCCACCCTGAGCGCCGCTTCGGAACGCGACGACGATGGCACCGTGCCGGATGAAGACACCCGCCGCGAGCGCGCGGAACGCTCCGGTTTCCGCACCGTTTTCCTGACGCTGGTGCTGATCGCGGTCTTCCTCGTGGCACTCTATATCCTCTCGCCTCTGATCGCGGCAAAAGTGCCCGCTCTGGCAGGCGTGATGGAAACCTACGTCCATATGGCAAACAGTTTCCGTGGCTGGCTCGACCAAACCCTGTCAGCCGCCAGCGCGCGGCTGAATGCGCTTCTGGGTCAGCTCAGCAGTTGATAAAGCAGCAAACCACTCAGAACTGATCCAGCAGCCGGTTGAGATAATCGCGCTCTTCCGCTGTGCGCTCCCGATCTTCGGTGCGGCGACGGATTTCATCCAGAAGCTCCTCGGCGCGACGATAGACATCCTCGCCCTCATAAAATTCATCATCCGTGCCAAGACGCCCTATGCCACCCGGCGTGCGCCCCAACGGATCGCGGCCTTGCGCCTCTGATCCGTCGTTTGGCTGACCGTCCTGATCTTGCTGCGATTGTGCTTGTTGTTCACCAAGTTGACGCATCCCGTCACGCAGGGCCTCCATCGCCTCGGCCTGCCCGTCAAGCGCGCCGGAGAGATCCCCCTCGCGCAACGCCTCTTCAGCGTCCTCCATCGCCCGATCCGCACGATCGAGTGCGCCGCCGACACTGTCTTCTCCGCCGCCACCGGGGACATTGCGCCGCTGTTCTCGCAAGGCTTCCCGCAAGGCGCGCTGACGCTCGGAAAGAGATTGCTCCGCGCCTTCTTCACCAGCCTCCGCGCCGCCCTGCGCTTCTCCATCCGGCTCATCGCCTTGCTGATCGCCACCTTGAGAGGGCGCGTTCTGGCCGAACTGCTCCTGCAAATCCGAGAACGTATCGTCATTCAACTGCTGTTGGTCGCGCAGCGTATCTTGCAGGCCCTGCACCCCCTCGCTGCCTTGGCCGCCCTGCCCCTCGCCTTGCGTGACCCGCATGTTTTCGAGCATTTCAGCCAGCATATCCATAAGCTGCTGTGCTTCGGCCATACGACCCTGCTCCATCAACTCCTGAATACGATCCATCAATTGTTGCAACTGATCCTGCGTGATCTCCTGCCCCTGATCCTGACCTTGGTCCGGCGCGTCCGTGTCGTCTGCGTCAGGGCCTTGCTGTTCGGCCAGTTGCTGCATGTAATCACGAGTCGCCTCGCGCAATTCTTGCATCAAGTTTTCGATCTCTTCAGGCGTGGCCCCGTCGCGCATAGCTTGGCTCAGACGCTCCTGCGCCCGATGCAGCCGCGCCAAAGCCTCTTTCAACTCACCATCTTCAAGCTCCAGCGCAATATCCCAAAGCGTGGCGGCGATGGTGTCGACCTGCTCATCCGTCAGCCGACCGTCACGCCCCTCAAGCTGGCCGATCACTTCGCGCAAGCGGACATAGCTGGTCATCTCATCAAACATTTCGCTCGGGTTGACGGAAATGGCGCGCAGAACCTGCGCCGTGCGGGGCGCATTCTCTCGATTCCACAGCAATTCACGCCGCTGATCCACCAAAGCCGCAGCCAGCGGATCAAAGAACCGGCGCGTCGGAAGGATGCTTTCGCCCAACGCCTCACTGCTCTCCTGCCCCGCCTCGTCCCAATCGCTCAAGGACAGGCGCACAGGAAGCCCTGCGAACGGATGCTGGGCAAGGTTTTCGGCAATCCGGCCTTCGATTTCGCGCCGGTCTCCGGTCTGCGGCAGCATGACGGGCACGGAAATATCCTCACGCGGCTCTGGCGGCAAAACATAGCCGTAACGTCGTTCCACCGCTTCAACGTCGCGCGAGATCGTCAATATGGCGCGACTGACCCCGAAATCATCGGACAGGCGGAAATCCTGACGCGCCTCGCCGGACGGGGCGCGGGTCATTGGCCCGACCAACTCTGCCACGGGCAGCGCATCCGGCTGAAGCGCAACCTCCCAAAGCCGGCCTGTGGGGCCATCGATCTCGATTTCCCCCGACTGCCGGATCCGGAAATCAGGACGCGTATCCATGTCTCCCGACACGGTTTCGCGCAGCGTCAAAACACCATCGTCCCCGTAAAACCGCAGCGTCACATCCGCCCCTTTGGGCACATCGAAATGCGGATCGAGGTCGCCCAAATAGAGCGTGGGCTTGCCGGAATACGCAGGCGGACGCACCCAGCCCTCCCAGATCGGCCCTGTGGCAATCTCTCCGCCACGCACTTGAAGGCTCGTGAGAGACCCGACGCGCTCAACCGAACCGAAGAGCAGCCCCATACCAAGGGTTGTCAAAGCGACAAGACGCAAAGCAAGGGGGTCACGAGGAGCCAGACGAATGTTTGGGGCGACGGGACGGACCGACGCGAGTCGCGCAATCATACGCTGGCGATGCCGCTCCCAAAGCGTCTCCGAAGCCGCATCCCCTGCCCCGACCAGAACCGTATCGGACAGCGCCTGTAGCGGTCGCCCCGGCAAATGCGCATCAACGCGGGTCATGACCTCGGCCTTTCGCGGCAAATATATCGCCCGCAGACCAAGGACAAGCGACAAGAGCGCGGCAATCCCGAAAAGCGCAAGACCCGTCCGAAAACCCCATATCGGCAGAGCGTCCTGAACGCCCAGCATCAACAGCCCCGCAGCGAAGAGAAACAGCGAGATCAGCGGCCAGAAGGCCAGCGCAATACGCTCAAGGATCAGCCCCGCTCCGGTCAACAGCAAAGCCGCCTTCACCCTGCGGGCAAGGGGGCGATCAAGGCTGTCAGTGGGTCCGTGCTCAGGGTCCATACATCTCGCTTTACAGCTCGTTTCGCTTCTCGGCCCGCCGTTACACTGCACCACTGGCGAGCAGGTCAGAGCCACACAGGGATGGTATCGCGGTTTATCATCTCGTCAAAGCTCGGACGTGCGCGGATGACAGCGAATTGATCGTCCTTCACCAAGACCTCGGGGACCAAAGGTCGCGAATTGTATTCGGACGCCATCACGGCCCCATAAGCACCGGCGGAGCGGAAAGCGACGAGATCGCACTCTCCCAAAGCGGGCATGTTGCGCCCCTTGGCAAAGGTGTCGCCCGTTTCGCAAATCGGCCCGACGACATCCACCGGAGCTTGCTCGGCCCCCGCAACGGGTTCCTCAACCGGCACAATATCATGATAGGCATCATACATCGACGGGCGCACCAGATCGTTCATCGCAGCATCAACAATCAGAAAATCTCGTCCCTCACCGTGTTTGAGGTAAATCACGGAAGACACGAGAATCCCCGCGTTGCCCGAAATCAGACGCCCCGGCTCGATCTCGATCTCGCAGCCCAGATGGCCCACGGTGCGACGGATCATATCACCATATTCAACCGGCAAAGGCGGCGCTTCGTTGGAACGCTCGTAAGGAATGCCAAGCCCGCCGCCCAGATCGAGACGCCGGATATTGTGCCCGTCGGCCCGCAATGCTTCGGTCAGTTCCGCGACTTTGGTGAACGCCAGCTCAAACGGCTCAAGCTGTGTCAGTTGCGATCCGATATGCACGTCGATCCCGACAACATCGATCCCCTCCATTGCTGCAGCACGCGCATAGACGTCGCGACAGGTGGCAATCGGAATACCGAATTTGTTTTCGGATTTACCCGTCGCGATTTTCGCATGGGTCTTGGCATCCACATCCGGATTGACCCGCAACGCAATGGGAGCTTTGACGCCAAGAGCTGTCGCGACCTCGTTCAGGGCCTCCAGTTCGGGTTCACTTTCCACATTGAATTGACGAATCCCGCCCTCAAGCGCCTGACGCATTTCCCAGCGGGTTTTGCCAACCCCGGAAAACACGATACGATCACCGGGCAATCCGGCGGCTTTGGCCTTGAGATATTCGCCAATGGAGACCACGTCGATCCCCGCGCCCAACTCGCCCATGAGCTTCAAAACCGCGAGGTTCGAATTCGACTTCATGGCGAAACAGACAAGGTGATCCATGCCCTCCAAAGCCTCGTCGAACAGCTTGAAATGCCGTGTCAGCGTGGCGGCTGAATAAACGTAAAACGGTGTCCCGACCTGTGCCGCAATTTCGGACACGGAAACGTCTTCGGCATGAAGCACGCCGTTTTTATAGAGAAAATGGTCCATGTGGATTGCCTTGTCGCGGCTCAGTTGAGCGGAAAATGGATGTTGAGTTCGGTGTCTGTGTAGCCGCCAGAGCCGGAGTTCACGCCCACAGTTGTTCTGGCGCTGATTTCAGGTTTGGAGGGCTCCCCATCGACGCCACAGGCGCTAAGGCCCAGAACAACGAACAGGGCGGCAATAACGGGTTTCATCCGAGTACCTCTTTCCAACGCTTGATTTGCGCACGCACTTGCGCGGGCGCGGTTCCCCCGTAGCTTGTCCGAGACGCGACCGAGTTTTCAACCGTCAAGACATCATAAACGCCTTCTGTGATCGCTTCGTGAACGGAATTCATGTCTTCCAGCGTCAAATCGGGCAGATCGCAGCCCTTTTTCTCCGCCATTGCCACCAATGCGCCAGTCACATGGTGCGCATCGCGGAAGGGCAGCCCCGCCTCACGCACCAGCCAATCGGCCAGATCCGTCGCCGTCGAGAAGCCGGAGGCAGCAGCCGCCCGCAAATTGTCGATATTCGCAGTCATGTCGGACACCATGCCCGTCATCGCCGCAAGAGCCAGCATGAGGTTGTCAGCGGCATCGAAGACCTGTTCCTTGTCTTCCTGCATGTCTTTGGAATAGGCCAGCGGCAACCCCTTCATCACCGTCATCAACGCAACATTGGCACCGAAAATACGCCCGATCTTGGCGCGGATCAGTTCGGCGGCGTCGGGGTTTTTCTTTTGCGGCATGATGGACGAACCGGTCGAGAAACGGTCCGACAGGGTCACAAAGCGGAATTGCGCGGAGGACCAGATCACCAGTTCCTCTGCAAACCGCGACAAGTGCATGGCGCAGATCGAGGCACAGGACAGAAATTCGAGCGCGAAATCCCGATCCGCAACAGCATCCAGAGAGTTCGCGGTCGGACGGTCAAAGCCCAAAGCCTCTGCCGTCATATGCCGATCAATCGGAAAGCCTGTGCCCGCCAGAGCGGCGGAACCGAGCGGGCTTTCATTCATCCGCGCCCGCGCATCTTTGAAGCGCGACAGGTCACGCCCCAACATCTCCACATAGGCCATCATGTGATGCCCCCATGTCACGGGCTGCGCCGTTTGCAGGTGGGTGAAGCCGGGCATAACCCAGTCAGCTCCCTCTTCTGCCTGTGCGATCAAGGCGCGGATCAGCGCCTCGACACCGGAGATCGCTGCATCGAATTGGTCACGCGTCCAGAGTTTGAAGTCCGTCGCCACCTGATCATTGCGCGAGCGCGCCGTGTGCAAACGCCCCGCGGCATCCCCGATGAGTTCCTTGAGGCGGGCCTCGACATTCATGTGGATGTCTTCAAGAGCGGTGGAAAAGGCAAATTCTCCGGCCTCAATCTCTGACAATACCGTGAGAAGGCCTTCCCGAATGGCCTCGGCATCTGTATCGGTAATGATGCCCTGTTTTGAGAGCATCAAGGCATGGGCGCGTGAGCCTGCGATATCTTGGGAGGCCAGCCGTTTGTCGAAATCAATGGAGGCGTTGATAGCTTCCATGATAGCGTCAGGTCCGGCAGCGAACCGGCCGCCCCACATCGCGTTTGATTTCTTTTCGGTCATGGACGTGTCCCACATGTTGAAAAAACTGATTGCTGCAATCCTTTATACGGCCCTGAGCCTCGGCGCAATTCCTGCTACCGCGCTTGATATTGAAGGGGCCGAAGCATTGCGCGAAGGAAGTATGATGAAGCTGGGCTTTCATAGCGCACCGAAAGAGGTCAGCGCTCTGAGCTTCACCGACATTGATGGCAACGAGGAAACCCTCGCGGATTATCAGGGGCAATTCGTGCTGTTGAACTTCTGGGCGACGTGGTGTGCGCCTTGCCGCAAGGAAATGCCCGCACTCAATGCGCTTTCGGGCGCGTTTGGGGACCAAGGATTGACCGTGCTGCCGGTTGCGACAGGACATAATCCGCTGCCTGCGATCAAAAGCTTCTTTGAAAAAGCAGAAGTCGAACACTTGCCTGTGCGTTTGGATAGCAAGGGCGCAATGGCACGCGATATGGGAGTGCTCGGTCTTCCGGTGTCCATCCTGATTTCGCCCGAAGGTAAAGAAATCGCACGCATGACCGGAGATGCCGAATGGTTTTCCCCCTCCGCGCAAGCCATCATCACGCATATACTTGAGAAAGATTCCGCTCAGCCATCGGATGTTTCTCAAGAGAGCAATTAAAGCTGCGCGGGATTGCCGTTTCGACCATTGCTGCAACCTTATCTGCAAGCGCCAAAATCTGTTCCAGGGTGCTATCAATTTCAATGTGAAATCGGTCGAGTTGATTAATCACCGGCGTCAGCGCCACAGATTGCGCGCCAAGCCGCCCCGCTTCCACACGGCACAAAACGCGAATCGAGTCCAACCCTGTCACAAGTTGACGCAGATCTTTCGCGGATCTCGCCAACCCCATCGCCTCCCTGCAAACGGAATGCAACACGCCGCCAGAGTCCGCCATATAGTCTTCTGCCAATTTATTCAAAACATCCCCCTCGCCCTGAAAACCATCTTTTTCAGCGCCTGCGGCAAGATCCTCCGCAGCAACAGCTTTCACCTCACATTGAATAGTTGACGCAGCCATCATGAAGAGCGCCTTATACACTTGCTCCGTTACCACCGCGGGCAAACTCTGTGTGCCATCTGCTCCCTGAAAGCTACCCAGATGATTGCTGGCCTCATCAGACATCAACCGATAGTTTTGTGAAATAGCAGAAATGGGCCCGCCCGCGGGCTCAAGTCGTGAGGCCACAATTCTCATGTTTGAGGGGATACCCCTCGTCTTGGCAAAAGACGCAAAAAGCGATGTGTGCTGTTCGTCCAGAGCTTCAAGAACAGGCAGAAGGCGTGCAAGACTCTGCAAGCGTTCATCTTCAACACGAGCAAGCGCCTCATCTCGCGCCATCACCTCCTGAGCAACGGCATAAGAACTGAACGCACTATATGTCGGAAAGCCAAGATCACTTAATTTCGCGTGAATATTCTCCGCACTTTCCGCCGGAGAAAGGCCATCTTCCCGTTCACACTTAAGCGCTTCCGCATAAAGCGTTTTCACAGTCTCAAAGAGCGCCGACGTCGGCTTGAGCCGGACGGACACATAGCCCTCATCCACCAGTGAAAAGATGGCATAAACCCAATAATACCGACCATCCTTTGCGCGATTTTTAACATAGGCGCCCGTTGCGAGGCCTTTTTTGAGACGCTCCCACAGAATATAAAATACGCCCTTGGGCATATCCGGATGACGTATAATTTTATGTGGCGCACCTACCAATTCATCCCAAGTATATCCGGAAATACGCCGGAAAACCTCGTTTCCGGATATAATAATGCCACGATCATTCGTGCGCGAAAAAAAGAGTTCGCTGATCTCAAAAGGGGCTTCTTCTTTTGAAGGCGCCGTGCTGGACGAGAAATCTTGTCGCGACATGTCAGTTCCTTTTGTTCAATCGGCAACAAGGAACCAGAATATGCTTTCAATTTCGTTAAACCTAAGTGCGCATTGTGTTTTTTTTCAAAAACACCTCACAGCGTCTGCTATCCGCAGACATATCCGACAGATTGAAAGAAAAACTTTATATAAATCCAATGCATTTCCTAAAAATCCTCGCGACATCACGAAAATTATCACTAAATATCAGATCATTACAAATTCATCATAAAATTAGGTAATTTTCACATCAAATCACGTCATTCACCAATCGTTATCACTTCCCCGCCAAAATCGACGGTGCAATTTACAAGCGACACAAGGTGATGGGATGCCCGATTCTTTCTATGATAATAGCGACTTGGAAAGCCCGCTGTCCGCGGCGATTGCCGCCAGGGACCGCCACACCATAGATATGGTGAAAGAGGCCCTCAGCAAAAAGCACGTGATGCTGGCCTATCAACCCATTGTGCATACTCTGCGACCGGACCGTCCTGCCTTTTACGAAGCGCTCATTCGTGTTCTCGACCAAAACGGACGCGTTATCCCCGCGCGCGAATTCATTGAAGTCGCCGAGACCACAGAAACAGGGCGCATTCTGGACTGCCTCTCTCTGGAACTGGGCTTGCAGGCACTTCATGAACACCCCGATCTTCGCCTCGCGATCAACATGTCCGCCCGCTCCATTGGCTACCCGCGCTGGAAGCAGACCCTCACGGAGGGCCTCGCAATGGGGCCAACCATTGCGGAGCGTCTTATCCTCGAAATCACCGAAAGCTCGGCCATGGTCATGCCCGATCTGGTTTCTGTTTTCATGTCTGATCTCCAATCTATGGGCATTTCCTTTGCGCTTGATGATTTCGGCGCGGGCTATACAGCCTTTCGCTATCTCAAGGATTTCTATTTCGACATCGTAAAAATCGACGGAGGGTTTATTCGCGGAGTCGCCTCCAATCCGGATAATCAGGTTTTGACTCAAGCACTTGTCTCGGTCGCGAAGCATTTTGACATGTATACGGTGGCGGAATTTGTCGAGAATTCCGCTGATGCCGAATACCTTACGGAAATCGGTGTTGATTGTATGCAGGGACACTATTTTGGCGCCGCAACAATTGATCCTGTGTGGCGACGCCCGGAGACAAAACACAAGACCGGCTAGAGGCAAGACACTTGATTGCGGTGACAAAGCGCCTCATGATCCCATTGAAGGTTGAAAATGCTGCGCTTGCAACATAGACCTTACACGGGGAGTCGAGCAACTTTGTTGCAAATTTTGCATCATTTGAGCAATCTCCCCGCAAACATTACGGGAGAGAGAGTATCATCATGACCAATGTCGTTATCGCATCTGCAGCACGGACAGCTGTCGGCAGCTTTTCCGGCGCCTTCGCCAACACCCCGGCCCACGAGCTCGGGGCACGCGTTCTCGAAGCGCTTGTCGAGCGTGCGGGCATAGACAAAAGCGAAGTGTCCGAAACCATCCTCGGACAAGTCCTCACCGCAGGTCAGGGCCAAAACCCCGCACGTCAAGCGCACATAAACGCGGGTCTGCCGCAAGAATCTGCCGCATGGAGCATCAATCAGGTCTGCGGTTCCGGCCTGCGCACAGTTGCCCTTGCCGCACAACACATCATGCTCGGAGATGCCGATATCGTCTGTGCCGGCGGACAGGAAAACATGTCCATGGCTCCTCATGTCGCCAACCTGCGCGCAGGGCACAAAATGGGCGACATGAAATTCATCGATTCGATGATCAAAGACGGGCTCTGGGATGCCTTCAACGGCTACCACATGGGGATCACCGCCGAGAATGTCGCAGAACAATGGCAAATTTCCCGCGAGATGCAGGACGAATTTGCCCTCGCGTCCCAAAACAAAGCCGAAGCGGCCCAGAAAGCGGGCAAATTCTCCGACGAGATCATCCCGATCACGGTTAAAACCCGTAAGAGTGAAACCGTTGTCGATCAGGATGAATACATCCGTCACGGCGCCACGCTTGAAAGCATGCAGAAATTGCGTCCGGCCTTTGATCGGGAGGGCACTGTTACGGCGGGGAACGCATCGGGGATCAACGACGGGGCAGCGGGCGCTTTGTTGATGTCTGCCGAGAACGCCGAGAAACGCGGCATCCAGCCGCTTGCACGTATTGCGTCCTATGCCACAGCGGGCCTTGACCCGTCGATCATGGGAGTGGGGCCGATCTATGCGTCACGCAAAGCGCTGGAGAAAGCGGGCTGGAAGCCCGAAGATCTCGACCTCGTCGAAGCGAACGAAGCCTTTGCGGCTCAGGCCTGTGCCGTAAACAAGGACATGGGCTGGGATCCGGCCATTGTGAACGTCAACGGCGGCGCCATCGCAATCGGTCACCCGATCGGCGCATCTGGCGCACGCATCCTCAACACACTCCTGTTTGAAATGCAGCGTCGCGACGCCAAAAAAGGCCTTGCCACCCTGTGCATTGGCGGCGGCATGGGTGTTGCCGTCTGTCTTGAGCGCGACTGATTTGGCGAAGGGGCCGTCATGGCCCCTTCATCCGCCCCTGATAATGGCATGTCGGTTTCACAAAATATTCCAAAATTCTTTAAGCAACATTGTTGCGCGTGTGGAATATTTTAGATAACAAGATTGCCAACTGGAATCTACTAGGAGGAGTACCATGTCCAGAGTCGCTCTCGTGACCGGAGGATCGCGCGGAATTGGCGCTGCCATTTCTATGGCGCTGAAAGACGCGGGCTATAAAGTTGCCGCCACCTATGCGGGCAACGATGAGGCCGCCGCTCACTTCACAAAAGAAACCGGCATCAAAACCTACAAATGGTCTGTGGCCGATTACGAAGCCTGCACTGACGGCATTGCAAAGGTCGAAGCCGACCTTGGTCCCGTCGACATTCTGGTGAACAACGCAGGAATCACGCGCGACGCACCGTTTCACAAAATGAGCCGAGAACAGTGGCAGGAGGTCATGGACACCAACCTCTCCGGCGTGTTCAACATGACCCATCCGCTCTGGCCCGGCATGCGTGAGCGGAAATTCGGACGTGTGATCAACATCAGTTCGATCAACGGCCAGAAAGGCCAGTTCGGGCAGGTCAACTACTCCGCCGCCAAAGCCGGAGATATCGGCTTTACCAAGGCGCTGGCCCAAGAAGGTGCACGCGCGGGGATCACCGTTAACGCAATCTGTCCGGGTTACATCGCGACCGAAATGGTGATGGCCGTGCCGGAAAAAGTCCGGGACTCGATCATTTCCACAATTCCGGTCGGACGTTTGGGTGAACCGGAAGATATTGCGCGCTGTGTGGTCTTTTTGGCCTCGGATGACGCGGGCTTCATCACCGGCTCGACCATCACCGCGAATGGTGGCCAGTATCTGACCTGACCAATCATTAACCTGAACGGTTTTCACACAAATGGGCTGCGCTTTCGTGGCCCATTTTTGATTGCGCCACAGCAAGGTTTTGGCTTTAGTGCTTTCATGACAAAACGCACCGCCACATTCATCGGCTTTATTGCCGTTCTACTCTGGGCCCTACTCGCACTCTTCACAGTAGGCGCACGGGAAATCCCTGCCCTACAACTCAATGCCGTGTGTTTTGCGATTGGCGGAACAATCGGGGTGATTTGGACCACCGCGAGCAAACGCTGGCATGAGCTGAAAAGCGTGCCACTGTCGATCTACGCATTTGGAACGGTCGGTCTATTCGGCTACCATTTTCTCTACTTTTCGGCCCTCAAAGCCGCCCCTCCTGCCGAAGCCGGATTGATCGCCTATCTCTGGCCTTTGCTCATCGTTCTGTTTTCCGGCCTGCTTCCCGGAGAGACCTTGCGCCCGCTGCATCTTGTGGGGGCGGGCCTGTCCTTTGTCGGCGCCGCGCTCATCGTTGCCAAAGGCGCATCTTTTTCGGGAGGGCATATGACCGGCTACCTGCTGGCCTCAGCCTGTGCGCTGACATGGTCAAGCTACTCGGTCATCTCCCGCCGGCTCGGATCGGTCTCAAGCATGGTGGTCACAGTCTATTGTCTGGCGACAGCCGTCCTGTCCCTCATTGCGCATCTGGCGCTGGAAGAGACCGTCTGGCCCTCGTCACAGACAGGCTGGCTTAGCATGATCGCACTTGGTCTCGGCCCCGTAGGAGCCGCGTTTTATGTGTGGGATATCGGGGTCAAGCGCGGCAACATCCAACTCTTGGGGACGGCCTCATATGCCGCACCGTTGCTCTCAACGCTGGTTCTGGTCGGCGCGGGCATCGCAGAGCCGCGCGCAACGCTTATCTTGTCAGCCGTTCTGATTACCGCTGGTGCCGGTTTGGCCGCATTCGCCAGCCGCCAAACCGGGTCGTGACAGTTCAAGGGGCAGAGGTCGCGTCAGGTGGTGCTCAGACGCGCAATCTCTTCTTTGATGCGGAGTTTCTGCTTCTTCAAGTCAGCGATCCGAAGGGCGTCGATACCCGGCGAACGTTGAGCAGTCTCAACGGCCTCCGAGAGGGATTGATGCTTTTTCTTCAGTTCCTCGATGTGGGACGTCAAGCTCATGTCTTCTCCTCTCTGTTTGGATACAGCTTTGTAAAAGCTATATGACAACTGCAGCATAGAATTTGAGTCGTGTCACGGCTTGTTTTTGGAACAATCTGACCCATATGGGCTCACACGCGAAAGATTGCCAAAACCTTAACGCGACCACGGCAAATCTGCGCCGCTTCGCAAGATTTTTAACACATTTTCGGCATAGCTTTCACCGTCACGTTCATGGCGCAGGCCTTGGTGCATGATCAGCGGCGCCTCCAGCACGAACCCTGCCCGCCCCGACTTGCGCGCCTGAACCAACACAAGCTCGGCCACGCGCCCCACCCGCGGCTGCACCGCTCGCACTCGCACAGAGCCCAAACGCCCCTCCAGAGCACAAAGCAGTTCCGGCAGGCGGTCCGCCTTCTGGATCATGGTCAAATAACCTTTGGGAGCCAGCCTACGCGCAGCCACATCGACCCAAGTCGCCAAGGGGGTCTCGCCAGCCAAAGCAATATCGCGCCCCTCATCCTCCGAGGCCGTTGAGCGCGCACGTTCGTAATACGGCGGATTGGCGATCACATGGTCGAAACTTCGCGCCCGTATATCTTGCGGCAAATCCCGCAAATCCGCGTCACAGACCGTCATATCCGCACCGTTCTCCACCGCATTGCGTTGCGCCAGAGCGGCATAGAACGGCTGCACCTCGATACCTGTCAGGCTCAGACCCGCGACCCGCGCATGCAAGCACAGGGAGGCCACACCGGCCCCGCAGCCCAGTTCCAACACAGTCTGCCCTGAACGCGCGGGCGTCGCCGCCGCCAAAAGCACCGGATCCACCCCCGCGCGATAGCCGCGTTTCGGTTGGAACACATGAATCTGCCCGTCCAGAAAAGCATCCCGGCTCAGATCACCTTCTGCGCTCACAACTCCTCCAGATCGAAGTCATTATCTTTGAGAATGCGCCGCGCTTGCGGCAGGTCGTCATCGCGCACCATCAGGCGGCGCGGCAATATGCCAATCCCCCCTTCGAGGATGCTCATATGGACGTCCATTTCAAAGCAGTCTATATCCTCTCCAGACAGGAGCGCTTTGGCATAGATGATCTGGGTCGGGTCGGTTGTGCGTAGGAGTTGCTTCATTATTCAAGTTAACGACAGGCCGTGAGGTTTGTCGAGCCGGGAAAACCGCGAGGGCATCACATGGGTTTGGAAAAAGCCGTTGTCAAACCGCACGAAAGACTGGCCACCGCACTGGCGGCAGAGCTGATTGCGGTCAATGCACTGATCCGCAAGCGGATGTCCTCCGAACATGCGCCGCGCATCCCCGAGGTGACAGCGCATCTGATCGAAGCGGGCGGCAAGCGCCTGCGCCCGATGTTGACGCTGGCGGCGGCGAAAGCCTGTGGCTACCAAGGCCCCTACCACATCCACCTTGCCGCAACCGTGGAATTCATCCACACCGCCACGCTTTTGCATGACGATGTCGTGGACGAAAGCGCGCAACGGCGGGGTCGCCCAACAGCCAACCTCTTGTGGGACAATAAATCTTCGATTCTGGTCGGCGATTATCTCTTTGCCCGCGCGTTCCAGTTGATGACAGATGCCGATAACATGCGCGTCCTGAAAATCCTGTCCAACGCGTCCGCAACGATTGCCGAGGGCGAGGTTCTACAACTGACCGCAGCGCAGGATCTCAAAACCGACGAGAGCATCTACCTGCAAGTTGTGCGCGGCAAAACCGCCGCCTTGTTTTCCGCTGCGACCGAAGTCGGGGGCGTTCTGGCTGATGCGGATGAAACCGTCATCAAAGCCCTGTTCGATTATGGTGATGCGCTCGGCATTTCCTTTCAAATCGTGGATGATTTGCTGGATTACTGGGGATCGGATCAAACCGGCAAGAATATCGGCGACGACTTCCGCGAACGCAAACTCACCCTGCCCGTCATCAAGGCCGTTGCGAAAAGCGACGATGAAGAGCGTGCCTTTTGGGAGCGCACGATTGAAAAGGGCAAACAGGAAGACGGTGATCTGGAGCACGCCATTGCCTTGCTGAACCGTCATAACGCCTTGGAAGAAACCCGCGACGTGGCGATCGCTTGGGCGGAAAAGGCGAAAGGCGCTTTGAAAGCCCTGCCCGAAAGCGACATCGTCGAAATGCTGTCGGACATCGCCGATTACGTCGTCGCCCGCGTGCGCTGATTCGACCGAAGGCGATATTCGGGAGGACACGCGAGAGGGGGAGTGAGGCGGGCTTGGCCCGGTAACTCACCCCGGCAAGGTGCTCGCGGATTTCACCCACCACCACGGATTGCTGTCCGCCAGTTGCAGCGCGGCCGCATCGGCGGTGTAGCGGTTCTCGAACAAAGCAAAACAGGTCGCGCCCGAGCCGGACATACGCACCATCTGCGCCCCCGGAGCAAGCGCCAATGCTGTCAAAGCCGCCGCCACTTCCGGCACGCGCTTTACAGCAGGCGCCTCAAGGTCATTGCGCTGGGTGCTCAGCCAGTCGATGAAAGACAGGCTACCAGGCCAGTCCGGCAAGACTTCCGGCATCGCGGCGTTCGTCTTGCTCTCCAAGGATTTGAACACCTCGGGCGTCGAAACCTCGACCCGCGGATTGACCAGAACCATGTGCAAAGCCGGCATCGAAACCGGTGTTAATGCCTCCCCGATCCCGCTCATACGCACTGGTTTTGCGCCCAAACAAACCGGCACATCAGCACCGAGGGACAGCACGTCCTCTGCGGCCACAGGCTTTGCCCCAAGGCGGGCGGCTGCGCGCATTGTGGCCGCCGCGTCGGCAGACCCTCCGCCAATTCCGGAGGCGGGCGGCAGGCGTTTGTCGAGGGTCAGGGACATGGGAAACCCCGCCAGACTGGCAGCCTGCATCACCAGATTGGAACCGTCCGTCGGCACCCCTTGCGCAAACGGGCCCCTCACGGAAAGCTCCGACACCGTCGCAGGCGTTGCGGTCACCTGATCGCCCAGATCAACAAAGACCACCAGACTGTCCAGAAGATGATACCCGTCTTCGCGCTGCCCTGTGACATGAAGCGTCAGGTTGATCTTGGCCGGAGCAAAGACCTTAACCGTCATTGATCGGCCTCGTCGGTTCTTCTCCCTCATCGATCAGAACCCGATCAAGGCCTACTTCCAGCTTGCGCCGGATGCGGTCGGCCTCGTCTTCTTCAGGATCAAAGGACAGGGCCCGTTTCCATTGGAAACGCGCTTCGCGCACACGCCCGACCGCCCAATAAACATCGCCCAGATGGTCATTGATGATCGGATCGACCGGCATCAACTCGGCGGCGCGTTCCATCGGCTCGACCGCCTCTTCATAGCGCCCCAAGCGATACAGCCCCCATGCCAGACTGTCCGTGATGTAACCGTCCTGCGGGCGCATCTCTGCGGCCTTGCGGATCATCTCCATCGCTTCGTCCAAATTGGTTTTCAGTTCCAGAAACGAATATCCCAGATAATTCAGCACCTGTGGCTGGTCGGGTTCGAGTTCCAAGGCCTGACGCAGGTCGGCTTCGGATTTTTCCCATTCCTCAAGGCGCTCATACGAGGTCCCACGCGTAAAGTAGAGCGGCCAAAGCGCCCGTGTCGGGGGCTGATGGCGGTCAATGACCACAGAATAAGCCTCGGCGGCCTCGCCATAACGCTCTTCACGGCGCAAGGCATCGCCCAGCGCGATATGCACGTCATCCATCTCAGGATGAGCCTTTGCCAACTGGCGCAGCACTTCCAACGCGGCCTCACTCTTGCCCGCTGCACGCAGGGTCTCTGCACGTCCGAGGCTGGCAATCGGATAGACCGGATCCTCCGGTGAAATACTGTCGAAAGCTGCAGTCGCCAGATCATAATTACCCAAACGCTCCAGCAGCGTGGCCACATTCAACACATAATTGGCTTCGTCCGAGCGCAACGTCTCGGCAATCCGCGCGTAAAGCAGGGTGTAGCCATCATCCAGCCCACCATCGAGCGCCGCAGCCACAGCGAAGAACACATCCGCGATCCCGTCCCGTGCGCTGCGCACAACGGTGAAAGGCACGGTCTCGCCCGCCGTCAAGGACTCACGAAGCCCTTCAAGCACGGGGTCCAGCTCCCCCTCACCGAAATTGTCGTTCAGCACGGTCAAGGCTTCGTCATTGCGCTCAAGCTGGCTGAGAATTTCGATGCGCGCGATCACGGAAGATCGGGTTTCCCGAATGCCGGATTCTGTCAGGACCTCCAAAGCCCCTTCGAAATCACCGACGAGGCCAAGCGCCAAGGCTTTGTTATAATGCCCGAAATCCTCGAACCCTTGGCTCAGGTTCGCACCATTGTCGAAAAGTTCCAGCGCGCCGGACATATCCCCCTGACCGACATGCGCCCAAGCGAGCATCAGGCCATCCACCACGGTGCTGATGCTTTGCCCACCTTCGAGAGCGGCGACGAGCCCGTCATAGTCTCCCTCTTTCACCAAGAGGGTCAGTTGGGACATAGCGGCGATCTGGTTGCCGGGTTCGATCTGGCTCAAAAGCGCGGCATAACCTTTGGTCGTCTCGAAGTCGCCCATGGAAATATGCGCGGAAATCACGGATTCGAGCAGAACCGGATTTTGCGGATCGGAGGCTAGCGCACGCGTGGCATAGCTCGCGAGTTCCTGAAAGCTACGGTCCATCGTGGCCTGACGTGCCGCCAGATAGGGGCCGGCATCCGCCATAAGGGGCGCAGGCGCCAGCGTTCCGGCACCTCCAAACAAAAGGCCAATGGCCGTAAGGGCAGATATCATGCGGCGCGCGCGTTGTGTCACCTGTCGTCTCCTTGGACATTTTGCCTGTATCTGTCCGAACCTATCGCCCAAACCCTGCCGCCGCAATGCAAACGGGGGCCGCTTTGGCCCCCGTTGATCAACAAGCGTAACACGTTGCCGTTACATATTCGGATAGTTCGGCCCGTCTCCCCCTTGCGGGACAGTCCATGTGATGTTCTGGCTGGTTTCCTTGATGTCACAGGTCTTGCAATGGACGCAGTTCTGAAAGTTGATCACAAATTTCGGCTCTTGGCCCTCTTCGGTCAGATATTCATAAACACCCGCCGGACAGTAACGCTGTGAGGGGCCGCCGAATTCCTTGTAATCAACATCAATCGCCACCTGCGGATCCTTGAGCTTCAAGTGACAGGGTTGGCTTTCCTCGTGGTTCGTTGCCGCGAAGGCCACGTTGGTCAGGCGGTCGAACGAAATCACCCCATCAGGTTTCGGATAGTCGATCGGCTTGAACTTCGCCGCCTTGCCCGTCGATTGCGCATCCGTCTTGCCGTGTTTCACCGTGCCGAACAGGGAGAACCCGAACAGGTGGTTGGTCCACATATCGAATCCACCGAGCGCCAGAGAGGCTGACAGGCCGAATTTCGACCAGAGTGGCTTGACATTGCGCACGCGCTTGAGGTCTTTGCCCACCGCGCCCTCGCGCAGCTCGATCTCGTAACCTTCAAGCGTATCCCCCGCGCGCCCCTCTTTGAGCGCGGCGACAACGTGTTCCGCTGCGGCCTTGCCCGAGAGCATCGCATTGTGGTTGCCCTTGATCCGCGGCACGTTGACCAGACCGACAGAGCAACCCAACAGAGCGCCGCCCGGAAAGGCCGCTTTCGGCATCGACTGATAACCACCCTCGGAAATCGCGCGCGCGCCGTAAGCGACACGTTTGCCGCCTTCCAGCAAGGCTTTGACTTGCGGATGCTGTTTGAATCGCTGGAATTCCATATAGGGGAAGAGATAGGGGTTTTCGTAGTTCAGGTGCACGACGAAGCCCAGATAAAGCTGGTTGTTTTCGGCGTGGTAAATAAACCCGCCGCCTCCGGCATTCGACCCCAAGGGCCAACCCATCGAGTGCCAGACCTTGCCCTCTTTGTGCTTGTCGGGGTCGATCTCCCAGATCTCTTTCATGCCGAGACCGAATTTTTGCACGTCGCGACCGTTTTGCAGGTCGTATTTCGCAATGATCTCTTTGGTCAGCGACCCGCGCACGCCTTCGGAAATCAGCACATATTTCCCGTGCAACTCCATCCCCGGCTCGGTGTTTTCGCCGATGGACCCGTCAGGCTCCAGCCCGAAGACACCGGCGACCACGCCTTTGACCTCGCCATTGTCGCCGTAAACCAGTTCAGAACATGCCATGCCGGGGAAGATTTCCACCCCCATTGCCTCGGCCTGCTCAGCCATCCAGCGGCAGACATTACCCATAGACACGATGTATTTACCGTGATTGCTCATGAAAGGCGGCATGGGCCAGTTGGGGATGCGGATTGAACCGGCCTCTCCCAACATGTGAAAATGGTCTTCCGTGACCTCGGTGTTCAGCGGTGCGCCCTTTTCTTTCCAGTCGGGAATCAGTGCATCCAGACCCACCGGATCCAGCACCGCTCCTGACAGGATATGCGCGCCCACTTCCGAGCCTTTTTCCAGAACGACGACACTCAAGTCCTCGTCCAATTGCTTCAGCCGGATCGCAGCAGACAGGCCCGCAGGCCCCGCCCCCACAATCACGACATCATATTCCATCGCCTCACGCTCGATATTCGACATTTAATTTCTCCCTGGCTCAGGCGGCGCTCCGCCGACTACCTAACCGCGAAGCGAGGGGAGGGTCAATTTATGTTCCGGTTTTTCGTTGCGTTCTTTGGGGATTGCGGCCCGCCCTCGCTGCTGAGCCCGCAAATTCCCGCGCAAAACCCCGCCAACCAAGTCACAAGACAGGCAAACAGCGGCCAGAATCGCTTTCCAAACAAAATTTGCGCCCTCAGGGCCACAAAGCCCCCTTGCAATAGACTCGCATTCCGAGTCAGGTAGTTCGACAAGAATGTAATAACCAAAGCACACGGGTGGCATTTGCCCCTGTCGTGCTTTTTTCGTGCAGATGAGTGGGTTGATGGAAAAGATTCTCATAACGCGCGCGGGTTACACCGCGTTGAACGCCGAACTGAAACAGCTCAAGTCCGTGGAGCGCCCGGCGATCATTCAGGCGATTGCGGAAGCCCGCGAACTCGGCGATCTCTCGGAGAATGCCGAATATCATTCGGCACGCGAGAAGCAGAGCTTTATCGAAGGCCGGATCAAGGAACTTGAAGGTGTGCTCTCGCTCACCGACGTTATTGATCCGAAAACGCTCTCGGGGAGCGTGAAATTTTCCGCCACCGTGACCATCGTTGATGAGGACACGGATGAGGAAAAAACCTACCAGATCGTTGGTGAGTATGAGGCCGACATCGAACGCGCCCTCTTGAACATCAAATCCCCGCTGGCGCGCGCGCTGATCGGGAAAGAGGAAGGTGACAGCGTCGAGGTTCGCACACCCGGCGGCGTTAAATCCTATGAAATCCTCAAGATAGAGTATATCTAATCGGGTAATGTGGTCGTGGAGGCCCCCTTGGCAGACGAAAGCCCGAAAAAAGTAGAACTCGGCGTCTATCAACGCCCCGAAGATGCGCCGAGAATTACAGCAACCGAAATGATCGCTGCGGTCTTGTCACTGTTGTGGCTGGCCATGACCGCGGGCTATTTCATGATTGTCGGCAAAGGTTCGAGCGAGTTCGACAGCATCCGCTTTGTGATGATGCTGATCGCGATTTTCATGCCTGTTGCGATGATCTGGGTCGGCGCTCTGGCCGTGCGTGCTTCGGTCACGATGCGCGAAGAGAGCCGCCGCCTGCAAACCGCGATCTCCGCCATGCGGCAGTCCTATCTGGCGCAGCAACATGGCGGCACCGCCAGCGCCTCGGTCGAGAAAAAGCTCGAAGAGATCGCCGCCGCCCAGCGCAAGACCGAAAGCACATTGGCGACTTTCACCTCGATCCGTCCGGGGCAGACACCGGCGGAAGACAAGCTCGCCATTCCGGCACCTGCGCTTGTGGAAGAGCAAGCCTCCCTCGCGCTTGGCACCCCGTCAGAAAGCCTTGCGCCGCCGCTGTCGGTTGCGGATTTTATCAAGGCACTCAATTTTCCGGAAACCGCCGATGACAAAGAAGGCTTCCGGGCGCTGCGCCGCGCTTTGTCGGATCGCAAGGTCAGCCAGCTGATTCATGCGGCCCAAGACGTGCTGACGCTTTTGTCGCAAGACGGCATCTATATGGACGACCTGCGCCCCGACCGTGCCAAGCCGGAAATCTGGCGCCGCTTTGCCAAGGGCGAGCGCGGTCATTCCGTTGCGGCGCTTGGCGGTGTTCGGGACCGCTCCTCTCTCGCGCTGGCCTCGGCACGTATGAAACAGGATGCGATTTTCCGCGATGCGGTGCACCATTTCCTGCGCAAATTCGACAAGACCTTCGCCGAGTTTGAACAGACCGCCTCGGATGAGGAAATCGCCGCCCTGTCTGACAGCCGCACCGCACGGGCCTTTATGCTTCTGGGGCGCGTGACCGGCACATTCGACTAAGCGGCGCTTGCGGCCTCTTCACCATTCGCAAAGCCCGTCTTCACAATTTGTCATTGGTCCCCTATCTCCGGCACACATAAAGTGACGCGAATATTCACGCGTTTTGCGATCAACCCGAACCGCGGGAATTGCGAAACGCAGAGGACGTATTGATGTAGAGGGCCTTTCACACTCACCTTGCGAGGCAAGGGAAATGCGACAGGCTTCAAAGCGATGGATTCTATGATTTCTTCACCTGCTGCACGGCAATTTCTTCAAGGGGCCAAAGACGGCCTGCCCTTCCATATCGTCATCTGGCCGTTTGCCGCCATTTTCGGCGCGATTGCCACGCAGGCCGGTCTCAATGTCGTAGAAGTCATGGGCTTTTCCATTCTCGTGATCGCGGGCTCTGCACAGTTGGCCGCGCTTCAACTCATGACGGAAAACGCCCCGACTGTGATCGTTCTCGCCACCGCACTGGCGGTGAACCTGCGTATGGGGATGTATTCCGCATCCATCACACCGCATCTGGGCAAAGCCTCGCTCCTCACCCGCGCCTTTGCGGCTTATATGCTCTACGATCAGCCCTATGCGCTTTCGACGATCAAGTTCGAGAAAGAGCCGGACATGAACCTGTCCGAAAAACTCGGCTACTTTTTCGGCACTGCCATTCCGATTGGCGTTGCATGGTATGCGCTCACGCTGATCGGCGCATTGCTTGGCGAGCGCATCCCCTCTGACATCGGCGTTGATTTTGCTGTGCCGATCACATTTCTGGCCGTGGTTGCGCCCATGTTGAAAACACTGGCCCATATGGCCTCCGCGCTCACCTCGGTTGTTCTTGTGCTGGTCTTGAGCTTTATGCCCTATGGCACCGGCCTGTTGGTGGCCGCATGTGTTGCTCTTGTTGTAGGTGCCCAGATCGAAGTCTGGATGGAAAAGAGAAAGGATGCGGCATGATTGAAGCCAGCACGACAGAAATCTGGATCGTCATCCTCGGGATGGCAGCGGGCACCTTCCTGATCCGCTTTTCGTTTCTGGGCCTCGTCGGAGACCGCCCCCTTCCCGCATGGCTGTTGCGTCTTTTGCGTTATACGCCGGTGGCCGTTCTCCCCGCCGTTGTGGCCCCCATGCTCTTGGGCGCGAAGGCGGAGGCGGACCCGCTACGCCTGTTTTGCGCGGCGGTGACAATCATTGTCGGGGTCTGGACCAAAAACGTGCTCTGGGCGATCCTGACGGGCTTGGGCCTGTTCTTTGGCCTCGGCGCATTTCTGGGATAAGGCTCAAGCCCCACCGTGTGCCAGCAGCAAGGGCGGGGCCTGCACCAACCGGCCATTGTCATCCGGACTGTCGTCATAAAACTTTTGCTCGGTCACGCCCTGCAATTCCCCGAACCAGTTCATCAGCTTCTTCGGGGACATCGTATGTGGCGTCGCTTCAAAGCCGGGCAGACTTCTTAAAATATCGGAGATGCTTCTGGCGCACATGGCCTTGGGCACCGCACCATAGGCCTGCACCTTGGCCAGAGCGAGCGTGGCGACTTCGGGGCTCACCTGAACCGTCTGTTCGACGACATGCCAGCTCACCCGCGCATGGTAATCAATGTAAAAGTCAACGGCGGCATCGCTCATTCCGAAATGGACATCATTCCGTTCTGGCAAATGCGGATGATAGAACGTGCCTGCCGGATCAAAAATCACCCGCTCGGAAGGCGCATTAACCATAAGCGCGCTATGGCCCCCGCCACCGTGGCGGTTGTTGATCACTGTGAACAATGTCAGCTCATAGGGGGCGCCATGCACATAATGCGAGCGTGCAACATCGGCGTCAGGCGCCCATTTGGGTTCTGCGGCCCCACATGCGGTGAGAACGACAAGCGACAGGAGCCAAAAGGCTCGATGCAAAATGTGCAAAGTTTCGGCTCCCGGCCTTAGTAGATCAACTGTTGAAAACGGCCATGATGAGTAGAACGAAAATGCTAGCTCCGGCCACACCGATCGACCACTTGATAAAGCCGTCGAAGGTCTTTTCCTGAACCGAAATATCCATTTCACCGTGTTTGTGTTCAGCCATAGTGCGTTTCCCCTGTGATATTTCCTATTGAATTAGACGATTCAGAGGCGTCTGTCACCCGTTGGCTGTCTCATCCGGCTGTTCTGCTGCCTGCTCCTGTTCCAGATCGGCCACAAGGCGAAAGCCGATCCGTGCGGGGGCTTTGTCTTCGATCTGTTTCGGCAAGGCCCGCAACATCACATTGAGCTGGCTGACATGCTGGATCAGCTGGGTTTTCGTGCCCGCCGCATCGGTTCCATAAAAGGTCACGATATCGGGGTCGAAAAAGCCGATTCCCTCAATCCGCATCACACCTGTGTCGGAGCCGGCGAAACCCATCGCGATCTCGTGTTCGCTATCGAGCTGTTCCTCGAAATTCTGGATGTAGAGGATCAGCCGTTCATAGGCCCATTCGGCGGCGCTTTTCTCTGCGACGGGCTTGCGGGCCATAGCATCCGGCAGCGGTTTCTGTTCCGCAGAACAGGCGTCAGGATCGGCATGAACCACCCGCGCTTGCGGCAGGGCGGTGCTTTCATGCGCCTCGGCAGTGGTGCGGATCATATCGCTCATGGTCATTCTCCTGTTTGCCACAGGATGGCACCATCTTCACGCCTACGTCCAGACACAACCCCAAGCCGTTCAAGATGGCGGCAATGGGCCATCGCTTCGACCATCGCCAAACCGTATTCGCCCTTTTTGATCGGACGCTTGAACAGAACCTCGAAACAGTCGCAGGCCGTGCGCGGCTCCGACAGGGCCTCGGTTAAACGCGCCAGAGCATGACGGTGATTCTCGATCAGATGGGTCAGCCGCGCAGGCAGACCTGTATAGGGCAGCTTGTGGCCGGTCAGCACCAGATGCGTGTCGCGGGCATGGGGCACGAAACGCTCACAAGACACCAGCCACTCGCCCACAGGGTCCGCCTCGGGTTCTGTGGCCGATACCCCAAGGTTGGGAGAAATCCCGCCCAGCAGCTGATCGCCGCCAATCACCAAGTGCGCATCACGGCTCCAGAATGTCAGATGTTCGGGCGCATGACCGTCGCCTGTGCGAATGTCCCACAGGCGTCCGCCAATCTCGATCTCGTCGCCGTCTTGCAAGCGGGTATAGCCCAAAGGCAGGGCATGCACCGCATCAGCGGTATTAAAAGGGCGCTCGTTCAGGCGCTTTTCGTAGATCTCCGGTGCCATCCCGCAAGAGCGCCAAAAGGCCAGCATCTCTGCAGTCGGGGCCTCCTGCACATCCAGCCGAAGCATCCGCGCCATAAGGTAAGACGTGCGGCTGGTCAGAAGCTCCGCGCCATGTTCAGCGATTAACCAGCCCGCCAGCCCGATATGGTCGAGGTGGTGATGGGTCACGATCACCCGTTTGACAGGGCGGCCCCCAAGTGGTCCGGCCATGAACTCCGACCAAAGACGGCGGCTTTTGCCTGTGTCCACCCCCGTGTCCACCACGCTCCAGCCATCGCCCTCGTCAAACGCATAGACATTCACATGCCCCAAAGGCGGCGGCAAAGGCATTCTCGTCCAGAGCACCCCCTCCGCAACCTCCACCACGCCTCCCGTTTCGGGTGGCTCGAAGGGCGTGCGGATCGGGGTAAACATCAGACTGTCAGATCCTCTGGACTCAAGGCATAAATATCTTGGGCACCGAGACGCACCTGCGCCAGCAAAGCCCTATGTTCTGGCAGCATACGCTTGATGTAGAAAGCCGCAAGACGCGAGCGTGGCCCGTCGCCCCCTTCGGCAATCGCGGCTTTCAAATGGAAATACCCGCCCAGAACACGCGCAAAGGCCCGCAGGAACGGCACCGCCACGCCGAACCGGTCGTTCATGGGCAAGGTCAGAACAGTCTCCAACCCTTCACGCAGGGTTTCGGCGCTGTTCCAGACCGCAATGGCGCGTTTCGGAAGAGTGGCCCGCGCGGCTTCGGCAAAGGTTTCGATCTCGTCGAGCAGGGCAAAGGCCGCCTCGCCCCCGTCCATCAGCTTGCGCCCGACAAGGTCCATCGCCTGAATACCGTTGGTGCCTTCATAGATCGACGTGATCCGCGCGTCGCGGGCATACTGCGCCGCACCTGTTTCCTCGATATAGCCCATGCCGCCATGCACCTGCACGCCAGTCTGGGCAACTTCATGCCCGATGTCGGTAGAGAAAGCCTTGGCAATCGGGATCAGGAACGCACCGCGCGCCTGCTGTTCCGGAACCGTGCGCCCGAGATCAAGCGCCACGCCACAGGCCAGAGCGATAGACCGCGCCACGAACGTATCCGCCCGCATGGTCGCCAGCATCCGGCGCACATCGGCGTGGTCGATAATCCCCGCCCCTTCATTGCCTAGCGGAGACTTGCCCTGCACTCGGTCCTGCGCATAGGCCAACGCCTTTTGCGTCGCGGCCTCTGCAATGCCCACGCCCTGAACCCCGACGCCAAGGCGCGCGTTGTTCATCATGGTGAACATACATTTCATGCCCTGATGCTCTTCACCGACGAGCCAGCCCTTGGCCCCGTCATATTCCATCACACAGGTCGGAGACCCGTGGATGCCCAGTTTATGTTCAAGGCTCACCACATGCAGGCTGTTCTTTTCGCCCAAAGACCCGTCTTCATTCGGGATCACTTTCGGCACCATGAACAGGGAAATACCCTTGGTTCCCGGCGCACCGTCCGGCAGTCGCGCCAGAACGAGGTGACAGACGTTCTCGGAGAAATCATTGTCGCCCCAAGTGATGAAAATCTTCTGACCCGTGATGCTATATGACCCGTCCCCGTTGCGCTCCGCCTTGGTGCGCAGGGCGCCCACATCCGAACCTGCGCCCGGTTCCGTGAGGTTCATCGTCCCGCACCATTCACCGGAAACGAGTTTTGGCAGATACACAGCCTTGAGATCATCAGATGCGTGATGTTCCAGCGCCTCGATCTGGCCCTGACACATAAGCGGGTAGAGCGAGAGCGCCAAACAGGCTCCCGACATCATGTCATTGACCGCCGTACCAACCGTAAGGGGCAGGCCCATGCCGCCATTGTCCGGCGAGGCCAACATGCCGATCCATCCGCCTTCGGCCACCTGTCCCAAAGCATCGGCAAAGCCCGGAGAGGTCTTCACCACACCATCGACCAGTTGCGCGGGGTTCAAATCGCCGCCGCGATCCAGCGGCGCGATCACGTCGCTTGCCAGTTTGCCGGCCTCTTCGAGAATGGCCAGAACCGTGTCCTGATCGACATCCGAAAAGCTTTCGCTGTTCAGCACAGCGGAAAAATCGACAATGTGGTCAAAAATGAACTGATAATCCGACACCGGAGCGCGATAGGTCATAGAAATCTCCTCCTGAGCGGGTCACTGTGCCATGACGGGCCTCACCGCAGTTTCACCCAGAGTAACGAAGCCCCGTTCATCCCCCAACCTGAACGCTGCGTCACAGACAGGATCAGGCGCGACCCGCGTCTCCGGACAAAAGCGCGGGGCTCACCCCAAGAGACAAAAGGGCGGCTTCCCATTTTTGTGCATCCGGCGTCTCAAAGACAATGTCGGGAGCCGCATCGCAACTGAGCCAGCCGTTCTGGGCGATCTCGCCTTCGAGTTGCCCCGGCCCCCATCCGGCATAGCCAAGGCACAAAATCCGCTCAGCCGGCCCCGAACCAAGCGCCATATCCCGCAAAATATCGCGCGAGGCGGTCATGGCATAGGCGTCCCCGACCTCCATAGAGGCATGATCCGCGTCATAATCCGTGCTATGCAGGACAAACCCGCGCCCGATTTCGACCGGCCCGCCAAAGTGGACAGGCAAAGGCCGCATATCGGGGCTGGGACGAATCTCCAGCTGATCGAGCACATCTGCGACGGCGATCTCTTCGGAGCGTTTGTTGATCATCAAGCCCATCGCACCTTCCGGCGAATGGGCGCACATAAAGACGACCGCATTTTCAAAACGCGGATCTCCGATGCCCGGCATCGCGATCAGGAGCTTTCCTGTCAGATCAGAAGATTGTGGTTCCATATCCCCAACACATCGTAATGTGACCCAAGGTGCAAGGCTTCGCTCCAGCGTTTTTCATGAAAGCTGAAACAAGCTGACCGAAAACCGCCACAGCGGCCCATGAGACAGATGTAGGGTCCCTTTTCCGAAAGTTGAGTCCCTCACGCTCTTCATATGCCCGTTTGCTCACTTTCTTGCGAGAAACAGGACGAAATTGCGCCCCAAGCGCAACAGGGCAAGGTCTTCACGGCCAGATCGTCCAAATGTGAGTTTGTCTTGAAAGGGTCTGTGCCTATATCGGGCGCATGACACGCATCTTTGCCCCACTTATGACCGCGCTCACCCTCGGCCTCTCCGCCCCTGTCGTAGCACAGGAGGCGTCCGACATGGCCCGGGTCGACATTCTACCCGGCTGGCAAATGGACAACGGCCACCGCATGGCCGCCATCCGCATACGCCTCGCCGACGGTTGGCATACTTATTGGCGCAGCCCCGGAGAAAGCGGCATCCCGCCCACATTCGACCTCTCGGATTCGGAAAACCTGTCCCATATGGAATTGCACTGGCCCGTGCCGGAACTCTTCACAGACAATGGTATGTGGTATCTGGGCTATGAAGACGAATTGATCCTGCCGATCGAGCTAATCCCCGATGAGCAAGGCGAAATCCGGCTTGAGGGCACCATGGACCTTGGTGTCTGCAACGACATCTGCGTGCCGATACAGGCGCAGTTGAATGCGGCGCTATCTTCCGATGGCACGGGCGCATTCAGCGACCAGATCAAAACCTCTTTGGCCGATCGCCCGACCGAGATCACACATGCCATCTGTGACGCCACGCCGATTTCCGACGGAATGCGCCTGACCGCAACCCTCAAGATTCCGGAGATGCCCGGCGAGGCCGTCGCCATAATCGAACATCCCGACAGCTCCATCTGGATTTCCGAATCACAGATGACACGCAACGGCGACACGGTTGAAGTGCAAAGCGATCTGGTGCCCACCAATGCGCAGCCGTTTTTCATCGACCGCTCTGCCCTGACCATCTCTGTCATCGGTGGCGGTCAGGCCTATGAAGCGCGCGGATGCACCGGAAGCTGAAACCGCCGATCACTTCCGGCGTTTGTGCTCGTCGAGACGCGGAAGAATCTGGACGAAATTGCAGGGCTTGTGCCGGTAATCGAGTTGGAGCTTGAGAATCTCGTTCCACGCATCCTTGCACGCGCCGGTCGAACCGGGCAGCGCGAACAGATAGGTTCCCCCCGCCACGCCGCCGGTCGCACGCGACTGCACGGCGGAGGTGCCGATTTTCTGCATGGAGACGATGGTGAAAACCGTGCCGAAAGCGTCGATCTCTTTCTCATAGACATCGCGATGCGCCTCGACCGTTACATCCCGCCCCGTCAATCCGGTACCGCCGGTGGAGATCACCACATCCACATTTTCGTCCGCGATCCAGTCCTTGAGCTGATCTCGGATCAGCGGGCGGTCATCGGTGACAATCTTGCGCTCCGCCACCACATGCCCTGCCTCTTCGATCATTTTGACCAAAGTGGCGCCGGAGCGATCCTCATCAAAGCTGCGCGTGTCAGAAACGGTCAGAACCGCGATGCGAACAGGGATAAAGTCGAGGGTTTCGTCGATATGGCTCATAGCGGCCCCTGAATTAGGATTTCAATTTCGCCTGAATTTCGAGAAGATCGGCCCAAGCCTCGCGTTTGGCAATCGGCGTGCGCAAGAGATATTGGGGATGGATCATCGGCATCGCGGGCTTGCCCATCACGGTTTGCCATTTACCCCGAAGTCGCGTGATCCCCGCCCGCCCGAGCAGCGCGGTGCAGGCCCAGTTGCCCATCAGAACAATCACATCCGGATCGGCCAGTTCGATATGGCGCATGAGAAACGGTTTGAGCATGGCGATTTCTGCCGGAGACGGATCGCGATTCTCCGGTGGTCGCCACGGAATCGGGTTGGTGATGTAAAGCGCCGTCTGCGCATCCGGTGACGCGCGATCCAAGCCGATGGCCGCGAACATCTTGTCCAGAAGCTGACCCGAGCGCCCGACGAACGGCTTGCCCTGAATATCTTCCTCGCGCCCCGGTGCCTCGCCGATGATCATCACGCGGGATTTCGGATTCCCGTCAGAGAACACTAAATTGCGCGCACCACGTTTCAGATCACAAAGGTCGAAGCCCGCCATGGCTTCGCGCAGCGCCTCCAGAGAGCCTGCGGACTGCGCCAGTTTTAGCGCGACCTCGCTTGCATCATCCTCTTTCTCTGGCTGATGAGTGACGGTCGGGGCCTTTTGCGCGGCGGGTTTGGGCGCTTTCTCAGGGATTTCATAGCGATTGACTGGCGACTCGGAGATCGCCTCGGCTGCGCCGAGTTCGATCTGCCACTCCAAAAGAGCATGTGCCTGCCAATAATCGATCTGAGTCTCCATAGGCGCGAAGCTACAGGGCCGGACCGCAGAGGTAAATCTCGTAAAAGAGTATAAAGGCGCATTGCCCGCCTGCCCGTGCTTTTCTATAAGCATGGGAAAGAGCACAGGGGGCATCTCTCATGGCATTCCGGCAAAAACACCTTCTGGGGATCGAGCCGCTTCATCCCGATGAGATCACCACCGTTCTGGATGTGGCTGAACGCTACGTCGACCTGAATCGTCAGGCCAACAAACATTCGGACGCGCTCAAGGGCCTGACCCAGATCAACATGTTCTTCGAAAATTCGACGCGCACGCAGTCCTCCTTTGAACTGGCGGGCAAGCGCCTCGGTGCGGATGTGATGAACATGGCGATGCAGGCCAGCTCGATCAAAAAGGGCGAAACGCTGATTGATACGGCGCTGACACTCAACGCCATGCACCCCGATCTGCTCGTCGTGCGCCACCCGCATTCTGGAGCGGTCGATCTGTTGGCGCAAAAGGTCAACTGCGCCGTGCTGAACGCGGGCGACGGCAAGCACGAACATCCGACGCAGGCTTTGCTGGACGCTTTGACGATCCGGCGAGCGAAGGGACGGTTGCACCGCCTCAACATCGCGATTTGTGGCGATATCGCCCACAGCCGCGTGGCGCGTTCAAACCTCATGCTTTTGGGCAAGATGGAAAACCGCGTGCGCCTTGTCGGCCCACCCACGCTTGTGCCACAGCAATTCAAAGAATTCGGCTGCGAGATTTACGACGACATGGCCGAGGGGCTCAAAGACGTCGATGTGGTGATGATGCTGCGGCTTCAAAAAGAGCGCATGGATGGCGGATTCATCCCGTCGGAGCGCGAATATTTCTACCGCTACGGGCTGGACGCCGACAAACTGGCCCATGCCAAACCCGATGCCATCGTGATGCACCCCGGCCCGATGAACCGAGGTGTCGAGATCGACGGCACCATTGCCGACGACATCAACCGGTCTGTCATTCAGGAACAGGTGGAAATGGGCGTCGCCGTGCGTATGGCGGCCATGGACCTGCTGGCCCGCAACCTCAAAGCCGCGCGTGAGGCGGACGCAGGGGTGATGGTGTGAGCGACCCGCTCGACATTCCGCATATGGGCCGGAAACTGGTCTGGGTGCTGTCCTTTGACGGCACCCTCGACGAACTCGAAGCCCTCACGCCAGAAGCGATTGCAGAGGCTTTGGGGCTTTGGGCCGCGCCGGACATGGCCCATGTGGAACGGTTCGATATGGCAACGATGCGCGACTACGGCTTTGCGCGGTATCTTTCCGAAGCTGGCGGATTCGACATCGGGGACGCCGCCCCTCGGCTAGACGCCCTGACCGGTCCCGTTCTTCTGATCCATGCCAAAGCCCTGAATGACGAAGACACGCGGCTTTCACCGGAGCCGCCGTTTCAACTGATCGCCCGCTTCGGCACAGCGCATGACATTCCACCCGTCATCGGTATCGACAGCGAAAGCGCCAAAGGGCAATTGCCGCAAGGCAAACCTCCGAAATCGCCCGCCCGCATGTCGGGCATGGTTGCCACGGTTGTTCTGGTTTTTCTGGCCTTTTTCGTCGCGGCCTTTGTCTGGATCGGCGGATGACAGAGGGCTGGGCGGACATTCTGCACCCCGGCGAGCGGGTGCTGTGGCAAGGGCAGCCGGATCAGAGCATTCAGTGGCGCGGACCGGTCATACCCTTTGCCTTTTTCGGTGTAACCTTTGCAGTGTTTGCCCTGTTGTGGATGGTGAAAACCTATCTGTCAGGCGGCTACTGGCTCTTCGGCCTGTTCCAGTTCTGCACGGGGCTTGTGATCACCGCCGCGCCTTTGCTGATCGGTCCGTTCATCGCCCGACGCACATGGTATTCGCTCAGTTCACGGCGGGCGTTCTTTGCCAATGACCTGCCGTTTTCAGGCAAGACCCTTCTGGCGCTTGATCTGCGCCCCTCGCTTGGCGTCGAATTCGACGGGAAAGATCCCGGCACCATACGCTTTCAGGGGCGCGCGGAGCCAATCATTGGTAGACAGTTCGACAGCGCCCCCGCTTTTGCGCAACTCCCCGACGCCCGCACCGTTTACGGGCTGATACGCGACATTCAGAAAGGCTCAGCATGACCATTTTCACCAATGCCCGACTGATCGACCCCGAGGCCCAAACGGACACACTGGGCTGGCTGCGGCTGGACGGCAATGTCATTGCGGAGACCGGAACAGGAACCCCGCCGGAGGGCGCGCATGTGGATTGCGCAGGCAAGTGCCTCGCTCCGGGGATTGTCGATCTGGGGGTCAAGGTCTCCGAACCCGGCGAACGGCACAAGGAAAGCTTTGCCTCCGCCGGACGTGCGGCAGCGGCTGGTGGCGTAACAACCATCGTCACGCGGCCTGACACACTCAATGCCATCGACACGCCGGAAGTGCTGGAGTTTGTCCAGCGCCGCGCGGCCAGCGATGCCATCGTCAAGGTCAAACACATGTCCGCGCTCACCAAGGGGCGCGAAGGGCGCGAGATGGTCGAGATCGGCTTTATGCGCGATGCTGGTGCGGTGGCCTTCACCGATTGCGATCATGTGGTGGCGGACACCAAGGTGCTGCAACGTGCATTGACCTATGCGAAATCCTGCGGCGCCTTGGTGATCGGGCACCCACAAGACCCGTGCCTGTCGAAAGGGGCTTCCGCCACGTCCGGCAAATTCGCCGCGCTGCGCGGCCTGCCTGCCGTATCGCCAATGGCCGAACGCATGGGGTTGGATCGTGATCTGGCGATGATCGAGATGACCGGTGTCTCCTATCACTTTGACCAGATCACCACCTCGCGCGCATTGCCCGCGCTGGAACGCGCCAAACAGAACGGGTTTGACGTGACTGCGGGCGTCTCGATCCACCACCTGACACTCAATGAACTGGACGTCGGCGATTACCGGACCTTTTTCAAAGTAAAGCCGCCGCTGCGGTCCGAAGAAGACCGCCTCGCCATGGTCGGCGCGGTGGCGTCCGGACTGGTCGATGTAATTTCCTCCATGCACACGCCACAAGACGAAGAGAGCAAGCGCCTGCCGTTTGAAGAAGCCGCTTCCGGTGCCGTGGCGCTCGAAACCCTGCTGCCCGCAGCACTAAGACTGTATCACGCCGGACAGCTCACCTTGCCCGAGCTGTTCCGTGCCATGTCCCTGAACCCCGCGAAACGGCTGGGCCTTGAAACCGGACGCCTGAGCGAAGGCGCACCGGCCGATCTCGTGCTCTTCGATGCCGATGCGCCCTTTGTGCTCGACCGCTTCACCCTGCGCTCGAAATCCAAAAACACACCTTTCGACGGCGCCCGTATGCAGGGCATAGTGAAAGGCACATGGGTTGACGGACAGCGCGTCTTTGAGGCGTAAGCACACCCCATCTGCTCCGGAATGAGTATTTGAACCATCAGAAAGCCTGAGGACCCGACCTATGACGTTCATCGCCACAGCCCTCCTTGCCTATCTCCTCGGCTCGATCCCCTTCGGGATTGTCATGTCGCGTCTCTTTGGTCTCGGTGATCTGCGCCAGATCGGGTCGGGCAATATCGGCGCGACGAATGTTTTGCGCACGGGTAACAAACTGGCAGCGTTTCTGACGCTTCTCGGGGACAGTGGCAAAGGGGCGCTTGCCGTGCTTCTGGCGCGTTATCTCGTTGGCGAACAGGCTGCGGGGATCGCAGGGCTGTGCGCCATGCTTGGACATCTCTATCCGGTGTTCTTGCGTTTCAAAGGCGGCAAGGGGGTCGCGACATTTCTGGGCACGCTGCTGGCGCTGTCTTTGCCAGTCGGGCTGTTGGCCTGCGGGACATGGCTTTTGGTCGCGGTGATCACGCGCTACTCCAGCCTGTCAGCGCTCGTGGCCGCACTTTTGGCGCCGATCTACACGGCCGCTTTCTATCACCTCCACGGTGCTCTTCTGGTGCTCGTGTTGACCGCTCTGATCTTTTTCAAACACCGCGAAAACATCGCGCGTCTCAAGGCCGGAACGGAAACCAAGATCGGGCAAAAGGGCTAACCACGCGATCAAAACCGGTTGCGAAAGTTAGTAGCTGTATTCGCCAAACACGCGGGTCACATCGCCGTTCCAGTCACCCTCGAACCGTTCGATCAATTCGTCGGCCGGAGCCTGCCTCGTTTCGAGGCTGTCCTTGAGCGCGCTGAGGAAGTGGGTCTCATCGGGGATCATACCACCGGCACCGGCACAACCGCGGGCTTTCAATCCGGCTTCGGCAATCGACACACATTCGCGTGCAAGATCGAGCATTTTTACGCCGTTCACCTCGGCCTGTAGCGCATCGACCGAAGCGGCCACGCGCAATTCTTCGCGGAATTCCGGCGTCCAGCCTTTGATCAGATCGGAGGTCGCATCCAACGCAGTCTGGTCATACATCATGCCAACCCAGAACGCAGGCAGCGCACAAAGGCGACGCCAAGGTCCGCCATCGGCCCCACGCATCTCCATGTATTTCTTGATACGCGCTTCCGGAAACAGCGTCGTAAGGTGATCGGCCCAGTCGGACATCGTCGGCTTTTCACCGGGCAGGGCGGGCAGTTCGCCTTTGAGGAAATCGCGGAAGGACATGCCCAGCGCGTCGATATATTTGCCATCGCGGTAGACGAAATACATCGGCACATCGAGCGCATATTCCGTGTAGCGTTCAAACCCCATCCCGTCTTCGAACACGAAGGGCAACATACCCGTGCGCGACGGGTCGAGATGACGCCAGATATAGGAGCGCCAGCTTTTATGGCCGTTGAGCTTGCCCTCCTTGAAGGGCGAATTGGCGAACAAAGCCGTGGCGACCGGTTGCAAGGCCAGAGCGGTGCGGAATTTCTGCACCATATCGGCCTCGGAGGAGAAATCGAGGTTCACCTGCACCGTGCATGTCCGGCGCATCATCTGCGTGCCAGTCGTGCCCACTGTATCCATATAGGCATCCATCAGCTTATAGCGGCCCTTGGGCATCAGAGGCATGTCCTCATGCGTCCAGTTGGGGGCCATGCCGAGGCCAATAAACCGCGCACCGACCTCATCAGCGACCGTGCGCACTTCCTTGAGATGTTCGTTCACCTCATCGCAAGTCTGATGGATCGTATCCAAAGGCGCGCCGGACAGTTCCAGCTGCCCGCCCGGTTCCAGCGAAATATTTGCGCCGTTCAACTCAAGCCCGATGAGATACTCGCCCTCGAAAACCGGATTCCAGCCATATCGGTCCTGCAATCCCTCAAGAATGGCCTTGATGGAACAGTCACCCTTATAGGGCAGCGGCTTTTGTTGTGCTTCGCAATAGCCGAATTTCTCGTGCTCCGTGCCGATCTTCCACTGATCCTTGGGCTTACAGCCCTCCGCGAAGTAGCCGACAAGGTCATCATAGCTTTCGATCGGCCCGCCGCCGGATTGAGGAATGGACATGGGGGAGGTGCTCCGAAAGATTGTAAAACGTTCGCGTACAGTTGTGCCAAGCGCGCCGCGAAGTCAATGCAAGCAAACCGCGCTCAGTGCAGAACCGCTGTGCGTTTCCTCCAGATCACAACAGGGTGATCCGGTGTTTGCTTGATTTGCCGCAGCATTTTTTCCGTGTCCAGCCCGTCCAGCGAGACAAAAACATCGAATAGGGCCTCCGCCCCGTGCGCGTTCACCGGAATCGTCAAAGGCGCCTGCCCCGGCACATCAAGTTGCCAATGCGCCTGCCCTTTGCCCGTGGGGATCAAAAGCACGGAGGTGAGGGCCTCGATTTCCACCTGCCCGCCGGTCAGGGGCGAGAAAAAACTCACAACGCCCTCATCTACTTCCACAGCACCGAAGCCTCCGCTACCGCGATTGAACCGCGCGCGCTGGATGGCGGCCACGGCAAAAATGACGGCGAGTGCGGTAAAACCAAGCGCGACCCAGCGCATGATGCCAAAGGACGAGAATGCCCAAAGCGCCATTAGCGCCACAACAACCAAGGCCACAACAACCTCGCGCCAGCGCCAGAGCATGGCTTTGACCTCGGGTCTCATCCCCAATCTCCAAGCTGCTGCTGCCACACTGTCAGAGCCGCCACCGCCGCCGTGTCGGCGCGCAGGATACGGGGGCCAAGAGACACCGCATGGGCATAGGGCAGCGCATGAAGGCGCTTGCGCTCCTTATCAGAGAACCCGCCTTCAGGACCGATCAGAATGGCCCATTTGCCCCCCTTGACCGCTCCCAAGGCCTCGGCTGCCCCCACAAGCGCCTCGTCACAGAACATGATCTGGCGCTCGGGATCCCAATCCGCCAGCAGCTTGTCGAGTTTGACCAAGTCAGCCACCTCGGGCACATAGGTGCCGCCGCATTGCTCCGCCGCCTCGACGGCATGTGCCTGCAACCTGTCCTGACGGATGCGTTCGGAATTGGTGAAATCGGTCGACACCGGACAAATCCGCATTGCGCCCATCTCGGCCGCTTTTTCCACGATAAAATCCGTGCGCGTCTTTTTGATAGGCGCAAACAGGAGCCAAAGGTCGGGAGGCATTTGCAAATCACGGGTCTTTTCGCGACAGGTCAACGTGCCACCACGCTTGCCCGCTTGCGTAACCTCCGCCAGAAACTCACCGTCACGGGAATTGAAGAGCGCGACATAAGCGCCCTCCCCCTGCCGCATCACCCCGAAAAGGTAATGCGCCTGATCCCGTTCCAGAGGAATGGATTGCCCCACAGCCAGTGGGTGATCTACATAGAGCCTGATTTTCGCTTCAACCATGGACATTACATATGACCGATGAGCGCGTGACGCCAGAGCAGACAAACACAGAGGCAAACGGACAGGTGGCCGATGCGGTGAAAGGCAACTGGGTGGATCACCGCGCACCGGCATGGACGCGGCCCTACCTGCGACTGTCACGGGCGGACCGGCCCGTGGGCACATGGCTTTTGCTGATCCCGTGCTGGTGGGGGGCGCTTCTGGCCTCCGCAGAGGTAGGCACATTGAGCCCGCGCACGATCTGGATCATGGTCGGCTGTGCCTTGGGGGCGTGGCTCATGCGTGGCGCGGGCTGCACATGGAACGACATCAGCGACCGCCATATCGACGACAAGGTGGAGCGGACCAAGAGCCGCCCCATTCCCGCCGGTCAGGTGAGCGTGAAACAGGCCGTGACATGGATGGTGGTCCAAAGCCTCATCGCCTTTGTGATTCTCCTCACCTTCGGAAAGCTCGCGATTGTTCTGGGAATCGCGTCGCTCCTGCCCGTCATGATCTACCCCTTCGCCAAACGCTTTACATGGTGGCCGCAGGTTTTTCTGGGCATCGCGTTCAACTGGGGCGCGCTTCTGGCCTATGCCGCCGTGGCAGGAGAACTGACCACAGCGCCGGTCTTTCTCTACCTCGCGGGTATTGCGTGGACGATTTTCTACGACACGATCTATGCCCATCAGGACAAGGAGGATGACGCGCTTATCGGGGTCAAATCCACGGCGCTCCGCTTTGGCGACGACACCCCGCGCTGGCTCAAACGCTTTCTGGTCATGACCGTGGTGCTGATGGCCGCAGGGGTGATCGAAGCACTCACCGAACGCTCTGTTCTGGCGCTTGTGGTTGCCTTGGGTGCCCCCTGGGCGATGGGGCTGCATATGACGTGGCAAATGGCCCGACTTGACACCGAGAATCCGGATCTCTGCCTCGCCCTGTTCCGCTCCAACCGCAACACGGGACTTCTGGCTGCGCTATTTCTTGCCATCGCAATCTTCCTTTGATTGCAGCGCAGGGCCGAACCCCCTAAGACAAAAGACAAAGTCCAAAACAGGCGTCTCGTTCCCTGATGCGTATTGCAAATTTTCTACCCGTCCTCGCCATTTTCCTTGCCGGCCTCGTGATGAGCCTCGCAGGTGCCGCTATCGGTGCCCGTGTGATCGAGAGCACATCTACCAAGGCCGTGGAAAATCAACTCACAATGCGCGGCTATGACTGGGTCGATGTCCAAGGAGACGGGTTGCAGATCGTTCTGACCGGCACGGCCCCCGATGAACAGACCCAGCTGGCCGCCCAGCGAGCAGCCGGCCATGTGGTCGATCCGGCCCGCGTCATCAATGTGATGAATGTGGTCCAGCAAGAGGCCATTCCCGCTCCCCGCTTTTCCATCGAAATCCTGCGCAACGACAGTGGCATTTCGCTGATCGGACTGGTGCCGAGCAACTGGGACCGCGAAGGATTTGTTGCCGATCTGAAGAAATCCAGCGGCACGGGGTCTGTTGCCGATCTGATGGAACAAGCCGATTATCCGGTGCCGGAAAACTGGGGGGACGCCACAAAATTCGGACGCGAAGCCATCGGACTTTTGCCGCGCTCCAAGATTTCCATTGCGGCAGACGGAATCACCCTCACTGCTTTGGCTGACAGCAAGGAACAAAAAGCCGCCTTCGAGAAGAAACTCATCAAGGCGTTGCCCGATACGCTTCCCGTGGCCATTGATGTTGCCGCGCCACGTCCGGTCATCACGCCCTTTACCGTCCGCTTTCTCATAGACGAGAATGGCCCGCGCTTTGATGCCTGCGTGGCGGAAACGTCGGCAGATCATGCCCGTATTCTGGCAGCGGCCAAATCGGCAGGGATCGAAGACCCGAGCTGCACCATCGGGCTCGGCTCCCCCTCGTCGCAATGGGCCGCTGCGGTCGAGACCGGCATGCGCGCCCTTCAGGAGCTGGGGCAAGGCAGCATCACCTATTCCGACGGTGATGTCAGCCTGATCGTCGCAGAGGGCACATCCTCCGCCCTGTTCGACAAGGTCGTCGGCGAATTGGAAGCCGACCTGCCCGCCACCTTCACCCTGCACAGCGCGCTGCTTCAGTCCGAAGCCGTGGCCCAAGAAGACGACCAGCCCGAATTCATTGCAATCCGTTCCCCCGAAGGACAAACGCAACTGCGCGGGCGTATCCCCGACGAACGCAGCCAAACGGCGGCGGAAGCTCTGGCCAAGGCCGCATTCGGCAGCCATTCGGTGTATTCCGCAATGCGGGTGGACAATGACCTGCCGGAGGGCTGGGCCCTGCGTGCTATGGCGGCGATTGAGGCGCTGGCCGAATTGAACCGCGGCTCCGCCACCATGACTGCAGACCTTGTGAGCATTCGCGGCGAAACCGGCAACGAGAATGCCAAAGCGGAAATTGCGGGTCTCCTGTCCGAAAAGCTGGGCGACGGTGCGCCCTTCGAAATCGACGTGACCTA
Source organism: Celeribacter halophilus (assembly GCF_018860305.1). Taxonomy (GTDB): domain Bacteria; phylum Pseudomonadota; class Alphaproteobacteria; order Rhodobacterales; family Rhodobacteraceae; genus Celeribacter; species Celeribacter halophilus_A. The sequence continues at coordinate 42,007 of NZ_JAHKPE010000040.1, read as the reverse complement.
TGTGCGCAAGCTCGATCCGATCCTCAACCTGCCCACGCCGCAAGAATGTGTAGAGCGGGCCAACGAACAGATTGCCGCCAACAAGATCGTGTTTGATCCCGGCTCTATCGAGTTGAATGCCGCAGCCAATGACACGCTCGACAAGATCGCAGAGGTTTTGAAAGATTGCGAAGATATCGAAATGGAAATCGGTGCGCATAGCGACAGCCAGGGCGGCGAGGTGATGAACCTCAACCTCTCGACCCAGCGCGCCAATTCCGTGCTCGACGGGCTATTGATGCGCCGCGTGGCCGGTGTCAGCTTTACCGCGAAAGGCTATGGCGAAAGCCAGCCCATCGCGGACAACAGCACCGAAGAAGGACGCGAGGCAAACCGCCGGATCGAGTTCAAATTGCTCAATGCCGAAGATACACAAACGCCTGACGCAAGTGTTCCGGATGACGAGGACGCGCAGGCAGGGGACACAGAAACAGAAGACGGGTCGCAGGGGGAAAATGCGACATCCGTTGCTGAGGACGGGGAAACGGAATGAACAGAACCGAATTGATCATCGCCACGGCGATTGTGCTTTTCATCGCCTTTCTGATGGGCTGGTTTGCCCATTGGCTGATGCATCGCTTTGTGCATGTGGGACAGGGCGAGATGAACGATCTCGACACGATGGCACAGCAATTGCACGAAGCCGAGGAACAGCGCGATCAGGCGATAGCCTATTATCAGCAACGAGAATCCGAACTGACCAATCAGGCCAACCAGACCGAAGCCGAACTGCGGGCCGCTATGGACGGATTGCGCGAAGCACGTCAGGAGGCCGAAGAGTTGCGCGCCTATATCGAGCAATCAAACGCGAGTTGACGCTCTCTCAGGCATCTCACGCCTATAGATGAAAAAGGACACGCCCCTCACAGCAAGAGAGACGTGTCCTTTTTTTGTTGCCAATATCGTTACGCTTTTGGCGCTTCGATCATATCAACGCGTGTCGCATGACGTCCGCCTTCAAATTCGGCATTCAGGTAGGCGTCCACAATATCAAGTGCCAACCCCTCGCCCACAACGCGCGCCCCAAGTGCCAGCATATTGGCATTGTTATGTTGCCGGATCATACGGGCCGAAAATGTCTCGGAACACACACCGCAACGGATGCCTTCCACTTTATTCGCGGCCATCATGATGCCCTGCCCTGTGCCGCAAACAACAATCCCCAGCGCACAGTCACCAGACGCCACAAGCTCTGCCGCCGCTTTGCCATGGATCGGGTAATGGGTGCTCTCGGGCGTGGTCGGACCAATGTCCACCGCTTCCCAGCCCTGCTCGGCAATATGTTTGGCAATCGCTTGGCGCAATTCGATAGCGGCATGATCGCTCGACAGCGCAATTCGTTTGTTCTCGGTCATCTTGATTTTCCCAAAAGGTTTGGCGGTTCACCACCGGTTCAAAGCATCCTCATCCGCATCTTTCGCGGCCACCCAGTCGGCACCGTCCCGCATCACTTCTTTTTTCCAGAACGGCGCACGGGACTTGAGGTAATCCATCAGAAATTCAGCCGCCTCAAACGCCTCGACCCGATGTCGGGCAGCGGTGGCGACCATCATGATCTGGTCTCCGGGACGCAGCTTGCCAAAGCGATGAATCACAAGACAATCCGTGAGCGCCCAACGCGCAGAGGCTTCCTCGGCAATCTCGGTGATCGCGGCGTCACACATGCCGGGATAATGTTCGATCTCCATGTGATCAAGCGTGCCGGTATCATCGCGGACCAGACCCGTAAAACTCACCGTCGCACCGGTGTCCGGCTGTTTGCCGAAACCTTTCAACTCGTCAGCAAGATCAAAATCCTCGGACTGGACAGAGACGCGCATCTCAGCCACCTGTCATCGGCGGAAAGAACGCCACTTCGCGCACACCATCAAGCGGTGCGTCGAACTCCGTCAATTCCTGATCCACCGCCACACGCAGGGATTTAAGATCGGAAAACGCCAGTTCATAGCGCGGCTCGCGCGCTTTCAACTCGTCAACCAAATCCATCACTGTCGCCGCAGAGGTCTCGACAGTCTCGCGCGGCTCACCGATGCGTTCGCGCACCCAAGCGAAATACAACACATCAATCTTCATGGTGATCTCGCAAATACGGCATGGCTTTGCTCAGATAGTCCCAACCTGTGATCACGGTCAAAATCCCTGCAATCCAGAAAATCAGCAGACCTAGCGTGAACAGCGGTGCCGAAGCGGTCGCGCCATAGGCAAAAAGCACAGCGATGGCGACCATCTGGGCCGTGGTTTTCCACTTGGCAAGTTTCGTCACCTTGAGCGTTCCAGCCGTATCGCCCAGAAATTCGCGCAAGCCGGAGACAAAGGTTTCCCGCAACAGGATGAAAGCGGCAGGGATCACGATCAGAGGATTCACGCCATGCAACATGGTCAGCACCGCAATCGCCGTGACCACCATCGCCTTATCCGCAATCGGGTCCAGCATCGCACCGAATTTCGACATCTGGTCCCATTTCCGCGCCAGATATCCGTCGAAGAAATCGGTGATAGAGGCCGAGGCAAAGAGGATCAGCGCCACCCAGTCCGCAACCGGACGCGGCAGAACGAGAAACACGAGTGCGACACCCGGCGCGCAAAGCAGCCGGAAGACGGTGAGGATATTCGGTAGATTCCATGTCATATTCTCTCCATACCCCCTCACCCGTTCTCATGGAAGAAGTCGTAGACCGTCTGGGCCACTTTCTCTGAAATTCCGTCCACAGCCTTCAAGTCCGCGAGGTTCGCCCCCTCCACCGCCTTGGCCGATCCGAAATGCGCCAGAAGTGCGCGTTTGCGCGTCGCCCCCACGCCGGGAATATCATCCAGCCGCGTGAGCCCGATGGCCTTGGACCGTTTCGCGCGGTGGGTACCGATGGCAAAACGGTGCGCCTCGTCGCGCAGACGCTGGATGAAATAAAGCACAGGATCATTGCGCCGGAGCGCCATGACGCGGTGGCCGATACGGTGGAATTCCTCTTTCCCCTGATCGCGATCAATCCCCTTGGCCACACCGACCATAGGAATGTCGGTCACGCCCTGTTCCTTCATGATCTCGTGGACCGCAGACACCTGTCCTGCCCCCCCGTCGATCAGCAACAGATCGGGCCACAGCCCTTTCGAGCGGTCCGGATCGTCCTTGAGAAGACGTTTGAACCGGCGCGTCAGAACTTCTTTCATCATGCCGAAATCATCGCCCGGCGTGATGTCATCACCGCGAATGTCGTATTTGCGATACTGGTTCTTCATGAAGCCTTCCGGCCCCGCCACGATCATCGCGCCGACCGCGTGGGCACCCTGAATATGCGAGTTGTCATAGACCTCGATGCGTTGCGGCACTCGCGGCAGGCCGAATGCCTCTTTGAGTCCCACAAGCAATTTCTCCTGCGCCGCGCTTTCGGACATTTTCCGGCCCAGACTTTCACGCGCATTGCGTAGGGCCGAGGCGACAAGCTCATGTTTTTCTCCCCGCTGCGGGACGAGAATCTCGATCTTCTTGCCTGCATTCTCCGACAAAGCCTCTGCCAGAAGCGCACGTTCCTCTATGTCATGGGACAGGATAAGCTGACGCGGCGGCTCGCGTTTCTCGTAGAATTGGCCGATAAAACTGGCGAGCACCTCTTCGGCCTCGGCCCCGTTGGTTTTCGGATAGAAATCCTTGTTGCCCCAGTTCTGATGCGCGCGGATGAAGAAGACCTGCACACAAGCCTGCCCGCTCTCCATATGCAACCCGATCACATCGCCCTCGCCCACGGTCCTCGGGTTGATGCCTTGCGCCGTCTGCACATTGGTCAGCGCACGGATGCGGTCACGCAGACCCGCAGCCTTCTCGAACTCCATCGCATCCGAGGCCTCTTGCATCTCAAGCGCCAGTTTTTCCTGAAGCTCCGTATTCCGCCCCTGCAAGAACCGCTCCGCCTCCGCAACGAGCGCGCCATAGTCCTCCTTCGAGATATAACCGACGCAGGGCGCGGTGCAGCGTTTGATCTGATATTGCAGACAGGGACGCGTGCGGGACTGGAAATCCGCGTCCGAACAATTCCTAAGCAGAAAGACTTTCTGAAGCTGGTTGAGCGTGCGGTTCACCGAAGACGCGGAAGCAAACGGACCGTAGTAAGACGCCTTGCGCTTGCGCGCTCCGCGATGTTTGGCGATCTGCGGAAAATCCGTGTCTTTTGTCACCATGATATTCGGAAAGCTTTTGTCGTCACGCAGCAGCACGTTGTAACGCGGCTTCAACTGCTTGATGAGGTTCTGCTCCAAAAGAAGCGCCTCTGTCTCTGTCCGTGTGGTCAGAAACATCATCTGCGAGGTTTCGGAAATCATCTTTGCGATCCGCGCGGAATGGCCATGCGGACGCGCATAGTTCGAGACCCTGTTTTTCAGGTTCTTCGCCTTGCCGACATAGAGCACATTATGCTCCGGATCGAGCATCCGGTAGACCCCCGGAGAGCCGTCGAGCATACGCAGATAGCCCTCGATCACCTTGTGACCGCGCGGGATGTCTTTGCTCTCTGAGCCACCCTGTGATGTCGTTGTTTCGTCGCTCATGGATCCGCCTCCGATTCCCGCTCTGGCTGCAACCTTATCGCTTTGGGGGCAAGAGGAAACTCATCCACCATTTCTGTGGATAACCCTGAAGATAAGTTTTAGAGAACTGCGTTTTTTCCTTGTTTTCATGTGCATTCCGGACTTTGCCCAAAAAATAAACACATCTACAAACTATTGTTTTTAAATGATATATTTTTATCACCTCTGCAAATCATTGAATTTGTTTACATTTTAGTAACGAGAATGAAACAAAATCGCGAGACGTGCAAAACTTTTGGCTACACTCTACCTTAAGTTCACTCCAAGCCCCCAACATCGGGCGTCTCCCATGCCAGATGTTGCCCGCTATCAGGACAGATCATCTGCCCCGTTACAGAGCGCGCACCAATCAAATAATGCAGCGCCGCACAGACATCCTCAGGGGTAGCTCCGCGCTGCAAAAGCGTGGCTTTTTGCTGGTTTTCGAAATCCGCTTCCGATTGACGCGCCCCTTTCAGCGTCGGTCCCGGCCCGATCGCATTCACACGCACCTTGGGCGCAAGCGCCTGTGCCGCCGTTCGGGTCAGAGTCCAAAGCGCAGACTTCGTCAAGGTGTAACTCATGAACTGTGGCGTGAGCTTGCGCACCCGCTGGTCTATCATATTGATGACCATCGCCTGCGCCAGAGGACGCTCACCCTCTTCCATCAACGGTTCACACGCTTGGGCGGCGAAGTGCTGAAGCAAAACAAACGGCGCACGCAGATTGCTTTCCATATGCCGGTCCCAGCTTTGACGCGTCGCGGAGGTAAGGCTGTCCTCCTCGAAAATCGATGCGTTGTTCACCAGAAGCGCCAAAGGCCCGCCCAAAGCCTCAACCGCACGCGGGACCAGAGTCTCCACCTGCGCCTCATCCAGGAGATCGGCTTCAAGCACAGAGGATTGTCGCCCCATAGCCCGCAGTTCTTCCACGAGCGTTCCGGCGGCCTCAACAGAGTGATTGCAATGCACGGCCACATCGAAACCGTCTTGCGCCAAAGACAAGGCCATTGCGCGGCCAAGCCGATGCGCGGCCCCTGTCACAAGCGCCTTTTTTTCCGCCATTCGAGGCCTCTCCTCAGCTCAATACCGCCAACACATAGAGGATATATAGAACAGAGAGAGCAACACCCCAAATTCGGGTGATATCAATACGTTTCAGCACAAACAGGCCGAGAAGGATGGACGAACCGAACATCACCCAAATGTCAAAATGCATCAATCCCGGTTCGACCGGCAATGCACCAACAAGGCTCGACACGCCGATGATCCCCAGAAGGTTGAACATATTCGAACCGATGACATTGCCAAAGGCCACATCCGCCTGTTTGCGCAGCGCGGCCATCACCGTGGTCGCCAGTTCCGGCAGGGAGGTGCCCAAAGCCACCAGCGTCAGGCCGATCACTGTTTCGGACACGCCGAAGTCACGGGCAATATTTGTGGAGGATTCAACCAGAATATTCGCACCCAAAGGCAAGCCGATCAAACCGGCGATGAGGAAGCCGGAGATCTTGATCCACGGCATATCGGGGTCGGCCCCTTCCACCTCTTCCAGATCAAGCTCGCGTTGGGCGGCACGGTGACAGCGCGCTTCATAAACGGCGTGACCAATCATGGAAAAGAGCGCGGCCAACAGAACTACGCCGGCGATCCAGTCGAATTTCCCTCGGAACGCCAGAAGTATGAAAACCACCGTCGCGCCAATCATCTGGAGATAGGAGGCACGGGTGGAATTATCGATCACATGAAGCGTCGAGATCAACGCCGGCACCCCAAGCACCAACAAGACATTGGCCGTATTCGAGCCGACAACATTCCCGAGCGCCAGCCCCGGCACGCCATCAAAGATTGCAGAGATCGACACAAGAAGTTCCGGCGCAGAGGTACCGAAAGCCACCACAGTCAAAGACACGATCAGTGCGGGAATCCCGAGCCGCAAGGCCAGATTCACCGCACCTCGCACCAACATGTCACCGGCCACCAGCAAAAGCACCAGACCCGCAATCGCATAAACAAAATCCATCAGGGTTTACCCTTCTCACAGGCGCAAGCGCCTTTGCCTATCCTGTAACGCCCGCAGCGGGGGCATTTCATATCTTTGAGTTTCTGTTGCCCGGGAAAACGCAGGCGACCGAATATGGCCAAGGCCATCATGAAGATCAGGAAAACACTGATGACCTTGAAAATCATGATGTCAGAGCCCGAACCGCGCCCAAAGCGCCTGTTCTTCGACCTGCGAGGTCAAACCGGATGCAAGCTGGGCACCGAAACGACGCAGCAGAGGGCGTTTCGGTCCGAAAACCGGAAGCCGCACTTTATCGCCGTATATCTCTTTCATCTTGGGAACCAGATGGCCAATACCGTCGGCCAGACCGAGGTCAACGCCTCTCACACCTGTCCAGAACGCCCCATCAAAAAGCTCGACCTCTTTGGAGAGACGCTCGGCACGGGAGGCGGTTACATGGGCGATGAAAGCCTCGTGGATGTCTTCCTGAAGCGCCTTGATCCGCGCCACGTCTTCGGGATTTTCCGGCCGGAACGGATCCATCTGGCTTTTCGATTTGCCGGAGGTGTAGACCCGCCGCTCGATCCCGTGTTTCGAGATGAACTGGTCAAATCCGAAACCCGCCGAGATCACGCCGATGGACCCGACGATGGAACTTGTGTCCACGAATATCTTGTCAGCGGCGCAGGCCAGCCAATAGCCGCCCGAAGCCGCGACATCCTCGACAAAGGCATAGACCGGAATCTCTTTCTCCGCCGCCAGCCGCGTAATACGCGCGGCGATGAGCGAAGACTGCACCGGAGAGCCGCCTGGCGAGTTGATCGAAAGCGCCACTGCGGAGGGCTTGCCTTTGGAAAAGGCGCGCTCGATTGCGGGGGCAAGGCTTTGGTCATTCAATCCGCCTTGGCGGGTCATGATCGCGCCATTGAGGCGAATAACATTGACCCGAGGGGCCGATTTACAAAAAGGGATGCGCACTGTCATGCTCATGGATGTAAAGCCCCCCATCCGCACAAACAAGGGCGCGAGACCTCGCCTCGCGCCCTTTTTTCATTCATCGCTTAGAGTTTCAGGTCACTCGCCAGCGCACGCCTTAAAGGAATTCGCCACTTCATCCATCAGCGCGGCATAGAAATCCGCCCCCGGAGTCAGCGTCACACCCAGAGGATCAATCACCTCGGAACGGGCATCTGTGCCATCCAGAACAGTCTTCACAAGGCCCGCATTGAACTGCGGCTCGGCAAAGACGCAATCGACGTCAATCTCTTTCACCTTGCCCTGAATCTCCCTGATCCGAGCAGGGCTCGGAGCCGACGCATCCCCGATCGAGATCGACCCTGCCGCAGACAGACCGAAACGGTTCTCGAAATACTGATAGGCATCGTGGAAGACGATGAATTTCATATCGGCGAGCGGGGCAAGTTCAGCTTGGATCTCGGCGATTTGCGCATCCAGTGCCTCTTGCGCCGAAGCGGCGTTGGCGCGGTAGGTTGCGGCATTTTCTGCATCAAGCACGGCAAGCTCTTCTGCAATCGCGCCCAGCCAGACATGCGCATTCATCGGGTCCAACCAAGCGTGGCCATCCGCGTCATCATGGTCGTCATGATCATGGTCGTCATCCGCGTGCTCTTCGTGTGCATCGTGGTCATGATCGTCATGGTCCTCGTGGGCATCTTCGTGGTCATGGTCATCATACTCGTCGTGGTCGTCATGATCATCGTGGTCATCATGATCGTCGTGGTCGTCATGCGCATCCTCATCGTGATCATGCGCATGACGTTCAAAGGTTGCCCCTTCACGCACCTCCAACAGTGTCGCGCCCTCAACCTCAGTCAGCGGAACGGAGCGGGTATTTTTACCGATCTCATCAATCAGGTCTTCGAGCCACGGCTCGATCTGCGGGCCGGTCCAGAACACAACATCCGCATCCTGCACGGCCTTTGCCTCTGACGGGCGCAGGGAATAGCCATGCGGAGACGCGCCCTGTGGCATCAACACATCGGGCGTTCCGAGATCCCCCATCACCTGCATGACAAGCGACTGGATCGGGGCCATATCGGTCACGACATTGGGCACCTCGGCCTGTGCCGATGCAACCTGTGCGAAATGCGCGCCGGCAAGCAGCGGCGCAAAAAGGAGGGAGGAACGTAGAGTCATTGTAGCCTCGAAGTTTATGTTATGTTATCACGTCTCGGGCTTGATATAGCAGACGTGATAACATATCAATACCCCCTGTCGCGCAGGCAATGCCCTGCACGTCTTGTCAGCACGGAGAATTGTCATGGATCCCAACCCGATCGGATTTCACAAACACGATCACAGCCATTGTGTCGCCGATGCTGTCGCCGAAGCGGATCGCTCCTGTCGTGAGGCGGGCCTGCAACTGACTCCCGTGCGCAAACGGACTTTAGAAATTCTCCTCGAAGAACACCGCGCGCTCGGGGCCTATGATGTGCTGGCGCGGCTCGCCGAGGACGGGTTCGGAAGCCAGCCACCCGTGGCCTATCGCGCGCTCGACTTCCTGACGAAACACGGGCTGGCGCACAAAGTCGAACGGCTCAACGCCTTCATCGCCTGCGCCCACCCCGGTGACATCCACACGCCCGCCTTCCTGATCTGCACCAGTTGCAACGCGGTGGCGGAGGCAGAAACCGATCCGTCCCACAGCCTTCTGAGCCAGATCGCGGAAACCACAGGGTTTCACATCAGCAAAGCCGTGCTTGAGGCCGAAGGCACCTGCCCGAATTGCATCACGGACGCCGCGAAATGAGCCTCGTTTCCGTAGACAACGTAAGCCTGAGCCTTGGCGGGCGGCAGGTTCTCGATCAGGTGTCGCTTCATATCGATACCGGAGAAATCGTCACCATCGTCGGGCCGAACGGTTCGGGAAAATCGACGCTTTTGCGCGTGATCATTGGTGCTTTGACACCCCAGACCGGTCAGGTCACAAGGCAAAAAGGTCTCAAGATCGGCTATGTGCCGCAAAAGCTGCATATCGATCCGACCCTGCCCCTGACCGTGCGGCGGTTCCTGTCGCTTCCGAAACGGGTGAGCGATGCCGCCGCCCATGCCGCGCTTGAGGATGCCGGCGCAGGACATCTGTGCCAGCATCAAATGACCTCGCTCTCCGGCGGACAATTCCAACGGGTGCTTCTGGCGCGCGCACTCTTGATGGAGCCTGACCTTCTCATTCTCGACGAAGCCACGCAGGGGCTCGACCAGCCCGGCTCTGCCGATTTCTACAGCCAGATCGAAACGCTGCGGCACAAAAAGGGCTGTGCCGTGTTGATGGTTTCGCACGAACTTCACGTTGTCATGGCGGCCTCCGATCGGGTGATCTGCCTCAACGGACATGTCTGTTGCCACGGCGCACCGGAGCATGTGGCCTCCGCACCGGAATACCGTGCGCTCTTTGGCACAGGCACGCATGGCGCACTGGCGCTCTACCGCCACGAACACAAACACGATCATGACGGTTGCGATCACGATCATTCACATGAGGAAAACCTATGAGCCTTCTGGATGATTTCATTGTCCGCGCTGTTCTGGCCGGACTTGGTCTGGTGATCGCCGCGGCCCCTCTGGGCTGTTTCGTGGTCTGGCGGCGCATGGCCTATTTCGGAGATGCCACCGCCCACGCGGCGCTTTTGGGCGTGGCCTTGGCTTTGACATTCAACATCTCGATTTTCGCAGGTGTTCTGTCCGTGGCACTCATCATGGCCGTGACGGTTTCCGCGCTTGCGGGGCGCGGCTTTGCGATGGACACGCTGCTCGGTGTTATGGCGCACAGTTCGCTGGCCTTTGGCCTCGTGGCCGTCTCTTTCGTTCCCAGTGTGCGGGTCGATCTGATGGCGTATCTCTTTGGCGACATTCTGGCCGTCGGACGTAGCGACCTTGTGGTGATCTGGCTCGGCGCGCTTTTGGTTGTCGGGCTTCTTTACTGGCGGTGGTCCGCTCTGTTGACCGCAACGCTCAACCCCGATCTGGCCTATGCCTCCGGCATTTCCCCCAAACGCGAACAGATCATTCTGTCTCTGGCACTGGCGCTTGTGGTTGCCGTGGCGATCAAGGTGGTCGGCACGCTGTTGATTGCGGCCATGCTTCTGATCCCTGCGGCCAGCGCCCGCGCCTTTGCCCGCACACCGGAGCGCATGGCTGTGATCGCAATGGTCATCGGCATGTTGTCAATTCTGGGCGGCATCCAAAGCGCCTTCACTTTTGACACGCCAACAGGGCCCACGATTGTCTGCGTCGGGGCCCTGCTCTTTGTGGTTGCCAATCTGGTCCGGCTGGTGCGCGATCAGGCCAAGTAAGTGCTCAGCGTAGCTTCCAGCCCTGTGTCATAGATCATCGACAGCCAACGTGTGAAACTGTCTGCAAAGCGCGGATCATCGCCAAGGTCGCCATAAATGTGACGCATGGACAGCCATGCCTCCGGCGTATCCTTGGCTTTGGCGGCCAGCGCGGTCACATCCGACCAGAAGGGGTCATTCGGCTTGATCGTGCTGCCATCCTCACGCACGCCGAGGCAATACCGCGCCCAGATCGCAGAGACGAGCGCGAGGCCTTCCACCCCCATCCCACGGTCGAGACAGGCCCGAATGGAAGGCACAAGGAACCCCGGATGACGCGACGATCCGTCAAAGGCCACGCGCCGCGTTGTGTCGACGATCTTCGGATTGGAGAACCGCTTTTTGATCAGCGTCACATAGGTTTGCGGCGTAAACTCCGGCACCGGTGCTACATGCGGCATGATCTCTTCGCGCTCGACCTTCTCGAACAGCGCCGCAATCAGGGGATGCGCCATGCAGTCGGAGATCGTCTCCACCGACAACAAGTCCCCTGCTGCAGAAATCACCTGATGCCCGCCATTGAGAATACGGATTTTCATCGTCTCATAGGCATGGACATTATCGGAAAATGTCGCGCCCGCCTTGTCCCAATCGGGACGGCCTGCGCAGAAATTGTCCTCGATCACCCATTGCCGGAAATTCTCGTGAGTGACGGGCACCATGTCCTCAATGCCGAACTCTTTGACCAGCTCCAACTCCTTCGGACCGGTTGCGGGCACGATGCAATCGACCATCGCGTTGGGGAAGGTGCAATGCGTCTCGATCCAGTCCGCAAGCTCGGGGTCGGACAGCCGCGCCAGAGACACCACCGTTTGACGCAGCACATGACCATTGCCCAGAAGATTGTCGCACGACTGCCCCGTCAACGGCCCGATCCCGCGATCCCGACGCAGTTTCAGCGCGGCCACAATGGCCCCGAACGCAGTGCGCGGGTGCTGTGGATTGGCAGCATCATGGACAATATCCGGATGGGCGGCGTCGAAGCCCTTGGTCGCCGGATCGATATAGTAGCCGCCTTCGGTCACGGTGAGCGCGACAATCCGGATATCCGGCTGCGTCATGCGTTCGATCAGCGCCCCGTTGCCATCTTCGACCGGAACATAATCAATCATCGCGCCGACCACTTCGGCCTTTGAACCGGCAGGGTCCAGCTCAATGAGCGTCGTCAGATAGTCCTGCGCCGCCATTTTCCGGCGCATGGTCTCATCGTAGGGCCGCACGCCCGCGCCGATGATGGCCCAATCCTGCGCCAAACCCTGTTGCATCAGCCGGTGCAAATACCACGACTGATGCGCACGGTGGAAATTTCCCAGTCCGATATGCACAATGCCCGGCGTCAGTTTGCTCCGGTCATATTCGGGACGCAGAACGGTCTCCGGCAAGTCCTTGAGGGTCTCGTTCGATAGCTTCATGATGTGTTCCTCAATGCATGTGGTGGGCTTCAGTCAGCGATCCGAAGCCCTTCTGCATCGAAGCGGTGCAGGTTGGAGGCGTTGGGCGTGAGCCAGATCGTGTCACCGTATGTCAAAGACACTTCACCGGAGGCCCGCACGGTCAGAGGCTCACCGAACCCCTCGATATTCACATGGAAGAACGTATCGGAGCCGAGGTGTTCAGACACACCGATCACCCCTTTCCACTCCCCGCTCTCGGTCGAAACTCCGAGGTGTTCGGGACGGATGCCGATGGTCGTCGCCCCGTGTTTCTCTGCTTCCGGCCCTGTGATCAGGTTCATCTTGGGAGACCCGATAAAGCCCGCCACAAAGACATTGCGGGGGGTATTGTAGAGTTCCAGCGGCGAGCCGACCTGTTCGATATGTCCTGCGCGCAGCACAACGATCTTGTCAGCCATTGTCATGGCCTCGACCTGATCGTGGGTCACATAGACCATCGTGGTGGCAAGACGTTTGTGCAGTTCGGAAATCTCCAACCGCATCCCGACGCGCAGCGCAGCGTCCAGATTCGACAAAGGCTCGTCAAACAGGAAGGCAGCCGGTTCGCGCACAATGGCCCGTCCGATTGCCACCCGCTGCCGTTGACCGCCCGAAAGCTGGCCGGGTTTGCGATCAAGGTAATCGGTGAGGTTCAACGCCTTCGCAGCTGCCTCGATCCGGCGCTCCTGCTCTTCCTGTGACAGACCCGCCATTTTCATTGGAAAGGCGATGTTCTTGCGCACGGACATATGCGGGTAGAGAGCGTAGGACTGGAAGACCATCGCCAAGCCACGTTTTGCAGGCGGCAGATTGGTCGCGTCCTGACGATCGATGCGGATCTGGCCGTCGGAGACATCTTCCAGCCCCGCAATCAGCCGCAGCAATGTGGATTTCCCGCAGCCCGACGGACCGACGAAGACCACAAACTCCCCATCCTCGATGGTCAGATCCAAGGGCGGAATGACTTCGACATCGCCGAAGGCCTTACGCACTTTATCAAGTGTGATGCGTCCCATGATGTCTCCTTTATTTGACAGCGCCGAAGGTCAGACCCCGGACAAGTTGTTTCTGGCTGAACCAGCCCATAATCAGAATCGGCGCGATTGCCATGGTCGAGGCGGCCGATAGTTTGGCGTAGAACAAGCCCTCGGGGCTTGAATAGCTGGCGATAAACGCTGTGAGCGGTGCGGATTTCGCCGCCGTCAGGTTGAGCGTCCAAAACGCTTCGTTCCACGCAAGGATGATGTTCAAAAGCACCGTGGAGGCCATGCCGGGGATCGCCATAGGCGTGAGCACATGGATAATCTCCGAGCGCAGCGTTGCCCCGTCCATCCGCGCGGCTTCGAGAATTTCGCCGGGGATTTCCTTGAAATAGGTGTAGAGCATCCAGACGATGATCGGCAGGTTGATCAGCGTCAGAACGATGATCAAGCCGACCTGCGTATCCAGCAACCCAAGGTTGCGGAACAGAAGGTAGATCGGGACCAGAACACCGACAGGCGGCAGCATCTTGGTCGAAAGCATCCACATCAGGATGTCCTTGGTGCGTTTGGACGGCACAAAGGCCATAGACCATGCCGCAGGCACCGCGATGATCAGCCCCAAAAGAGTTGAGCCGACCGAGATGATCACCGAGTTCATGAAGTGCCGGAAATAGTTCGAGCGCTCCTGCACTGTCGCATAGTTTTCCAGCGTCCAGTCAAAGTTGAACCAGACAGGCGGATCGGCAATCGCGACAGCTTCGGATTTGAATGAGGTCAGGATGGTCCAGAGGATCGGGAAAAAGATCGCGATGCCAATGGCCCATGCAAAGACCGTCGTGACGAGTTTGCGTTGGGTCGTAACAGTACGTGCCATGATCGCCTCCTTACGCGTCGAGGTTCTTGCCGATCATCCGCATCAGGAAGATCGCAACAATATTGGCGAGAATGATGGCAACGACACCACCGGCGGAGCCTCCCCCGACATCGAATTGCAGAAGCGACTGCATATAGATGAGGTAGGTGAGATTGGTCGACGCCGTGCCCGGACCGCCATTTGTGGTCACGAGAATTTCGGCAAAGACCGACAGAAGGAAAATCGTCTGGATCAGGATCACAACAGTGATCGAACGCGCCAGATGCGGCAACATGATATACCAGAACCGCTTGATCCACGGTGCGCCATCCATTTCGGAGGCTTCCAGTTGCTCCTGATCGAGTGACTGCAAGGCGGTCAGCAGGATCAGCGTCGCAAAGGGCAACCATTGCCAGCTCACAATCCCGATGATCGAGGCCAGCGGCGCCGAAGACAGAAAGTCAAAAGGTTGCAACCCGAGTGCCTTGGCCGCATGGGCGAACAACCCGTTCACCGGATTCATGAACATATTCTTCCACACCAGCGCGGATACGGTCGGCATGACGAAAAACGGCGCAATGACCAGAATACGCACAATGCCCTGACCGAAGAACGGCTGGTCCAGCAAAAGCGCCAGAAGGATACCGCCGACAACCGTCACCGCCAGCACACCGAGCACCAATGCAATCGTGTTCCAAAGCGCGGCGAAGAACGCCGGATCAGTCAGGAAGTAGCGATAGTTGGTCAGCCCTGTGAACTCCTCCATTCCCGGCATCAAAAGGTTGTAGCGCAGGAAAGAGAAATAGAGCGTCATAGACAGTGGGATAAGCATCCACCCCAACAGCAAGAGAACAGCGGGGGAGATCATGAGACGCGCGCTCATGCGGGAATGTTTCGTGGCCATGATATGCCTCGGAGGTCTGAGTGAAAAATGCGGGCCGGGACTTAGGAGGCCGGCCCGCATAGTGGGGAGGTTACTTGATATATCCGGCTTTCATCATCTCACGTTCTGTGAGTTTCTGAGCATTTTCCAATGCCTGCTCGGCGCTGATCTGTCCGGCAAGAGCCGCAGAGAATTGCTGGCCGACAGCGGTGCCGAGACCTTGGAATTCCGGGATCGCGACGAACTGGACGCCGACATAAGGCACTTCGTCCACGGTCGGTTTCTTCGGATTCGCCGCAAGGATGGATTCAAGCGTCATCTTTGCGAAAGGCACGTCCTGATATTCAGGGTTTTCGTAAAGCGACTTGCGTGTGCCCGGGGGAACATTGGCCCAGCCTTCTTTGGATGCAACCAGTGCGGTGTATTCTTTCGAAGTGGCCCATTCAACAAAGGCTTTTGCCGCATCGACTTTTTTCGTGCCGGCCGGAATACCGAGGTTCCATGCCCAGAGCCAGTTGCCGCGCGGGCCAAGACCGTTGTCAGGTGCCAGAGCGAAACCGACCTTGTCGGCCACAGAGCTGTCTTTCGGGTTGGTCACGAAAGAGGCCGCCACAGTCGCGTCGATCCACATTCCGCATTTGCCCGTCTGGAACAAAGCGAGGTTTTCGTTGAATCCGTTGCCGGACGCGCCCGGAGGACCGTAGCTGTTCATCAGCTCAAGATAATCATTGAGCGTGTTGGCCCATGCTTCGCTATCGAACTGCGGTTTCCAGTCCATATCGAACCAGCGCGCACCGTAGGAATTGGACATGGCAGTCAGGAACGCCATATTCTCGCCCCAGCCCGCTTTCCCACGCAGACAGATGCCATAGATTTCATTCTCTTCATCGGTCATGGCCGCTGCGGCTTTCTTGATAAAGGACCACGTCGGCGCATCGGGCATCTCAAGACCGGCAGCTTCCATCAGATCGGTGCGATACATCACCATGGAGCTTTCGCCATAGAACGGCGCGGCATAAAGCTCGCCTTCGACGGTCAGGCCATCGCGGATCGCGGGCAGCAGATCGTCTACATCATAGCTTTCGGGCATGTCGTTCAAAGACATCAGCCAGCCACGCTCGCCCCAGATCGGAACTTCGTATGTGCCGATGGTCATCACGTCGAACTGGCCGCCTTTGGTGGCGACATCCTGCGTCACACGCTGGCGCAACACGTTTTCTTCGAGCGTCACCCACTCGACTTCGATATCCGGATGTTTGGCATAAAAATCATCCATCAGACCCTGCATGCGGATCATGTCGCCGTTGTTCACAGTCGCGACGGTGATGGTTTCAGATGTGGCACCGGTGGCAAGTGCGCCGAGTGCACACGCTCCCATAAGAGCGCGGAATGTCGTATTCATGGTATCCTCCCATTAGACTTGAGCATTTGCCCGTATCATGAGCTTATGCTCACCTATCGACACAATTCTGTCAAGACGCTTTCTTCAAGCCGTCTCGTCGTCCTTCAGTCTACTCTGAAATCAAGGTGTTGGCCGTCCACTCATCCGTAAAAAGGCCCGTAATCAGCCCCCCGCCCAGCGCGGCACGCATGGCCGTGACCTTACTTTTGCCCGCGCCGATACAATAGACTGGCATCTCGGCTTCGGGCACGCGCACACCAACCATGCGGTGATTCACCGGATGGTCGAGATACCGCCCCTCGCGGTCAAAGATGTGCCCGCAAAGCTCTCCGACACCGCCTGCAGCCTGCAAATCCGCCAACTCCTCGGCTGTCAGAAAGCCGTCAATGTAGAGCGGAGCATCATTGCCCATCTGACCGATGCCGGCGATAGCCAGATCAGCGGATTGTGCGAGTTTGCGTGCGGCCTTGATATGCGGCAAAGACCGATACAACGCCAACTCCTCTGCATCCCGCACAGCCACCGGCGCAGACATCGGATAATGGCGCGCGCGCGTCTTTTCGGCCAGCCGCATGATCACCTCGTAAAACGAGGCCGAACCATCCGGCGCAACATTGCCGATCAGGGACACCAGCTTGTGATGCGCCCCTTCTGTGGCGCGCATGTGATCCACCACAGTCTTCAGCGTCCGCCCCGTGCCAAGGGCAAACACCTTGGGCGTTTCATCTTCGAACAAACGTTCCAACACCGGTGCAACAAAGGGCGCAAGCCCGTTCAGCGGATCCGCCCCCGCCCCGATCCCCGGAGAGACCCAAGCAGCCTCCAGACCGAAACGGCGTTTCAGGTCACGCTCCAGTTCGAGACAGCGGGCAATCGGGTGGTCAATGCGCACGCGAATGAGCCCCTCGGAAGAGGCCCGCGCGACCAGACGCTGCGCCCGCTGGCGCGAAATGCCCAGCTCTTGCGCGATCTGGTCCTGCGTCATCCCGCCAACGAATGAAAGCCAGGCCGCCCGCGCCGCAAGATCGCGTGGCGAGACCTCGCTATCGTCGAATGCCGCGTGCAAATTACCCTTGGCCATGTGCCGGATGCTCCTTCAAAAACTGACGGTCAGCATGAAAGAATTCCGCATAAGATGCAAATGTGCGGTGCGGCTGCACCGCGTCACCCGTGTCGAGATCAAGCCCTGCCAGATGACTTCCGCCGGTAAACCGCCAAACCGTCATCCCCGCAGAAAGACCGGCCTGAACACCCGCCTCCGAATCCTCAATCACCAGACAACGCTCTGGTGCAACACGGTTTTTCTCCGCCGCCAACAAAAAGAGATCCGGCGCAGGTTTGCCGCGCGATACTTCGGACGCGGTGGTGCAGCGCCCCTCGAACAGGTCGTTCAATCCAACGATATTGAGAGATTCCGCAAGCCGTGGCGGGCTGGAACTTGTCGCCAGAGCATAAGGCACCGCAAGCTTCGCGATCACCTCTCGCACCCCGTGAATGGGTCGCAGCTCTTTATGAAACGCGGCGATCAGACGGGCGCGATAGGCGGCTTCGAAACCGTCGGGCAAGGTCAGGCCAAACTCCTCGCGGATTTGCTTGAGCACGACCGGATAGCTGCGCCCCAAGAAGTGCTGCGCCACATAGGCCGTGTCAATCTCGACACCGTGGCTTGCCAATTCGGCAATGAGCAGCCGCGCGGAAATCACCTCGCTGTCGATCAGGACACCGTCACAATCGAAAATCACCAAATCGAACATCGCATTTCTCCTCGGCCTGCCTTATGGCAGAGCCGCAGAGATCAGCCAAGCTCAAGCGTCGCAACCCCGAACAAGGATTCGGGTTGGGCGGGTTGAGGAGGCGTCCCGCGATACATGCGCGCGGTTTCAAACGTGGTCTGCCAGCCCAGAGACACAAGCGTGTTACAGAACCCGCCCTGCGCCCCCGGCACATCCAGAATGGCACGAGACTGGCCCAGAGCACGGGTCGCAGCCGACATCAACGCCAAGGCCGCCTCAGTCGTCGGCGCGATCAGCGGCCCGACCTTGCACCCTTCCTGACACAGCCGCGCGGTGGCGAAACCGACCGGCCCTTCTGCGCCGTCCAGCACGACAGTGCACCGCGTCTCAGTGTTCACGAGCCATGAGGACAGAAAGCGCGGGCGCAAGAAACCATTGGCCAAAAGATCAAGCTGCCCGAGATTGGCTGCCTCGCGTGGCCCCAGAAGGCGCAGCCCTTCGACGGCGAGATCTGGCACCGGCCCTTCAAAACGGATGGTTTCTCCCGTTTTCACAAAACCGGATTTAGCATAGTTGGCCTGTTGCTCGGCCACACCATCCAGCCCCACGGTCCGGTCCCCCGCATGATCCAGCGCGTAGCTCCAGAGTTTGAGGCCAATCCCACGCCCGCGATATTTCGGACGACAGATATACAGCCCCAGAAAGGCAAAGTCCGGACTGTGATTGACCACGGAAATCGCCGCCGCCAATCCGCCCTTTTTCTCGGCCACAAAGAAACCGTCAGCATCCGCACGCGCAAAGGCCTCCGCATCCTCAAGCCCCGGATTCCAGCCTTCGCTAGCGGCCCAGCCCAGCATGGCGGCAACATCTTCGCTTTGTGCGGTGCGTAAAATCAATTGAGCGCCTCTTTCAGGGAGCGCGGCACAGAGGGCTGGTCGCGCAGATCAAGCGAGGTCAACAGGTCCAACAGATGATGCTGCATCAACTCTTCCGCCGCCGCGCCGTCGTGACGGGCCAGCGCCTTGATCAGCGCATCATGCGCATGGCTTTCGCAAAGCGCTGTGCGCCGCTGCCAATACAGGGCGATGATCAGTGAGGAGCGCGACACAAGCTGCGTAATAAAATCCGCAATGGTCGTCTGATCCGCAATACGCGCGATCTCGATATGGAACATCCCTGAAAGATTAAGCGCCCGCCCCGTATCGCCCGCTTCCAAAGCCTCATGCTCTTCGTCGATATGGTTTTGTAAAACCTTGATGTCCTCGGGGGTCGCCCGTTCCGCTGCGGATTTGGCGGTGCGGGGTTCCAGAAGCGCGCGCGCCTCGAACACCTCGTGGGCCTCTTTCACGGAAGGTTGCGCGACAAAGGCCCCTCTGTTGCGCTTGAGTTCCACCAGCCGGTCATGGGCCAGTTGCTGCAATGCGGCGCGGACAACTGTCCGACTGACGCCATATATTTCGCCGACCTCGTCTTCGCTGAGCTTCATGCCCGGAGACAGGCGGTGTTCATGAATGGCCATCGCAAGGCTCTCCGCCACTCTGGTGCTGCCACTTTCGCGCTGCTCCGCCTGACCCTGCATCATTTTATCCCTCAAACTAGACACCGGTTCACTTTCAGCCCTCGGGTCCGATTCTCAAGTCCGGAGGGGAAATAATATTGTTTACGAGATTGTATACAAAATTAGCGCATAATTAATGCACTCTTATGTACGACGCGCACAAACTACAGGCATTTCGTGACCCGCCCCGTTGCAAACGCGAAAAACGCTTCGCCTGCGCAGAAAACCGGACAAGCGTTAAGACATCGAAACGCAAAAACGGGTGAGATATGCGCACTGGTAAAGACCTAGAACTTGTGACGCTGACCAAGCGCTATGGTGTCACCACCGCCGTGGACTCGATCAATTACGTGTTCAGAAACGGCACTTATGTGTGCCTGCTGGGCCCTTCCGGCTGTGGCAAATCCACGACCCTACGGATGATTGCAGGTCATGAAAGCGTCTCTGACGGCTCCATTCTGTTGGACGGGTTGGACATTTCGCACCTGCCGCCAGCCAAGCGGGGCACGGCGATGATGTTTCAAAGCTACGCCCTGTTTCCGCATCTGAACGTGCGCGACAACGTGGCCTTTTCCCTGCGGATGAAGGGTATCGACAAGGCCGAGCGCAACAAGGCCGCAGGTGAGATGCTGGAACTGGTCCATATGACCGATTTTGCGGATCGCCTGCCCGCACAGCTTTCGGGCGGACAACAGCAACGCGTCGCTTTGGCTCGTGCGCTGGTGACAAAACCGCGGGTGCTTTTGCTGGATGAGCCGCTGTCGGCGCTTGATCCATTCCTGCGCATCAAAGTGCGTGCCGAGCTCAAACGGATCCAGCGCGAGTTGGGCATCACCTTCCTGCATGTGACCCACGGACAGGATGAAGCCCTCGCGCTGGCCGACGAGATCGTGGTGATGAACAATGCTGTGATTGAACAGGCCGGACCCGCACGCGAAGTCTGGAATACCCCGAAGACGGAATTCGTTGCCCGTTTCATGGGCGGTCACAACGTGATTTCTCTGGAAGGGGCCAAAGTGGCGCTACGGGCCGACGAGGTTTTGCTGGGCGAGGCCGGGTTGCCCGCCACGGTCACCTCTGTCGAATATCAGGGCGCGCATGTGGCCATGACCTCGATGACCGAAAATGGCGAAGAAGTTCTCGCCCTTGTGCCTGAAGAACAGTTTTTCCTTTCTCCCAAAAACCCGGGTGATGCCGTGCGCCTTGCCTGGGACGAGGGGCGGCTACACCGCCTCCAAGCATAAGCAACCAACCTTTCCAACAAGGGACTATCATCATGTCTAAAATGCGTTACAGCCGTCGTGCTGTGCTTAAAGGCGGCGCGGCTGCCGCTGCGGCCTCTGCCCTTCCGGCCCCGATGGTCTGGGCACAGGAAATCAAAGACATCACCCTGCGCCAGTTCGGCACCGGCGTGTCCAACCTCAACGACGTCGGCCAAAAGGTCAAAGAAGACCTCGGGTTTACGCTTGAGATGACCGCGCTGGATTCCGATTCCGTGACCCAGCGTGCCGCCACCCAGCCGGACAGTTTCGACATCGCCGACATTGAATACTGGATTTGTAAAAAGGTCTGGCCAACCGGCAACCTTCAGGCCATGGATGTCTCGAAAATCAAGAATTACGACAAGATCGTCGGCATTTTCAAAGATGGTCGCCTGACGCCGGAAAGCACACTCGCCCAAGGCACCGCACCGCATACTGTCGGTTTCGTCGAAGGCCAAGGCTCCAAGACCTTTGCCACGGAACAGACCAACTGGATGACGCTGATCCCGACGATCTACAACGCCGACACGCTAGGCATCCGCCCCGACCTGATCGGGCGTCCGATCGAGACATGGGCCGAGCTTCTGAACCCTGAATTCAAGGGCAAAGCCTCCCTTCTCGACATTTCCTCCATCGGTATCATGGATATGGCCATGGTCTGCGAGGCGATGGGTGAAATCCAGTATGGCGACAAGGGCAATATGACCCGCGAGGAGATCGACAAGACCTTTGCGATCTTCACCGAAGCCAAGAAAAACGGCCAGTTCCGCGCCTTCTGGAAAACCTTCGACGAATCCGTGAACCTCATGGCCTCCGGCGAAGTGGTGATCCAGTCCATGTGGTCGCCCGCCATCACCGCCGTGAAGTCCCGCGGTATTCCCTGCGTCTACCAGCCGCTCAAAGAGGGCTATCGCAGCTGGGGCGGCGGCATTGGCCTGTCCGCGAACCTGTCGGGCATGGCGCTGGATGCGGCCTATGAATATATCAACTGGTATCTCTCCGGCTGGGTCGGCGGCTATCTGATGCGTCAGGGCTATTACTCTGCCGTGCCGGAGACCTCGAAAGAGTTCATGACGGAAAACGAATGGGGCTACTGGTTCGAGGGCAAGCCAGCCACCGACATCATCACCTCTCCCACCGGTGACACACTGGCGCAGGCGGGCGAGACCCGCGACGGCGGCTCTTTCTACGACCGGATGGGCCATGTCGCCTGCTGGAACGCCGTGATGGACGAGAACCAGTATATGGTCCGCAAGTGGAACGAATTCATCGCCTCCTGATAACATGAGGGGCGTGCCCCTCCCTTCGTGCGGGCCTTTGGGTCCGCACGCTTCCTCCCCGCGATATTCCGAGAAAAAAGAAGGCGCGCGATGCTCAAGAACCGTCACATACAGGGCTGGCTTCAGGCCTCACCTCTCACCCTGATCCTGATCGGATTTCTGATCCTCCCGATCATCACCATCGTGGTGGTGAGTTTCTGGCAAGCGACCGAATTTTCGATCATCCCCGCCTTTTCCCTTGAAAACTACCAATTCCTTTTCGGCTCGCCCGTGACCTACAAGGTGTTCTTTGCGACGTTCAAATACGCCTTGATCACATGGGCGATGACCCTCGCGATCGGATTTACGGTCGCCTATTATCTGGCCTTTCACATCCGCAGCCAGACCATGCAGATCGCGCTATTCCTGCTCTGCACGATCCCGTTCTGGACCTCGAATATCATTCGCATGATCTCATGGATTCCCTTCCTCGGGCGCAACGGCATCGCCAACAGTGCACTGCAATCCTGGGGCATCATCGACCAGCCGCTTGAATGGCTGTTGTATTCAGATTTTTCGGTGATCCTCGCCTTCGTGCATCTCTACACGCTGTTTATGGTTGTGCCGATTTTCAACACGATGACGCGGATCGACCACAGCCTGATCGAAGCGGCACGCGACAACGGGGCAAGCGGTTTTCAGACCCTGATCCATGTGATTTTCCCTCTGACCAAGCCGGGCATCATGATCGGGACAATCTTTGTGCTGACACTCGTGATGGGCGACTTCATCACCGTGCGCTTCATGTCGGGGTCCCAAAAGGCCAATGTCGGACGGCTGATCTCCAATGACATCGCGCTTTTGCAATACCCCTCCGCCGCAGCGACAGCCGTGATCCTCCTGATCACCGTACTGATCGTCATCGGCATCCTCCTGCGCTTTGTCGACATCCGGAAGGAGCTTTGAACGATGGAAAAGAGAACCAAATCCTTCTATGTGCTGACCGCGTTCTTCGCGCTCTTTATCCTGTTTCTCTACGGCCCCACCCTCACCATCGGCATCCTGTCGTTTCAGGGGCCGGAGGGAGGTCTCACCTTTCCGATGCGGGGCGTCTCTTTGAACTGGTTCCGCGAACTCTATATGGAACAGGCTGTCGGTGACATCTGGGGTGCGTTCCTGCGGTCTCTGGCCTTGGGGCTGATGGTCATGGTGACCACTGTGACCGTATCGGTGATGGGCGGGTTTGCCTTTCGCAAACGGTTCTACGGCTCCGGCATCCTGTTCTACCTCATCATCGCCTCGCTGGTGATCCCTTCGATCCTGATCTCTCTGGGCGTGGGTCTCATTTTCAACCAGTTCGGGCTGAAAATTCACTGGGCGACATCCGGCTTCGGGTCCCAGCTCACATGGACACTGCCCTTTGGCCTCCTGATCATGTTTGCCGTGTTCAACCGCTTTGACAAATCCTTTGAAGAAGCCGCCCGCGACCAAGGCGCATCTCCGTGGCAGACCGTGCGCTATGTCGTGCTGCCGATCATTGCGCCCTCCCTGATCGGGGTCGCCCTGTTCGGCTTCACCCTGTCCTATGACGAATTTGCCCGCACGCTTTTGACCTCCGGCTCCTACAACACTCTGCCGCTGGAAATCTTTGGCATGACCACCAATGTCACCACACCGGTAATCTACGCGCTTGGCACGCTCACCACGTTGTTCTCGCTGTTAATCATCGGAGCGTTTCTTCTGACCGTCTGGGTCATGGGCAAACGACGCGCACGGTTCGGCTCAGACGCGGGCAAAGGTGTGTGAGGTGAAGCTGCTCTTTCTCAACCCCAACTCCACCGAGGCAATGACCGACAGCGTGGTCGCCACCGCGCGGGAGATGTTACCTGATGCGGAGATTTTGGGCTGGACCAACCATGACGGACCGCCCGCCATCCAGGGCCCTGAAGACGGCGCTGCCGCCCTCGCCGGTCAACTGGCCCTCCTGCCACAGGCCCGAGCCGAGGCGGTAGATGTCATCATCATCGCCTGTTTCGATGACACCGGCCTCGAAGAAATGCGCGAAGCGGCCCATTGTCCGGTGATCGGGATCGGACAGGCCGCCTATCATATGGCACTTTTGTCCGGCGACCGCTTCGGCGTCGTCACCACACTTGATGTCTCTGTCCCCGTGATCGAAACCAATATCCGGCAACAGGGATTTACCGCACGCAGCCTCGGGGTCAGGGCAAGCGGCATCCCCGTGCTCGATGTCGAGGAAGGGCGCTCCGAAACACTGGAGCATCTGGCCTCGGAAATTCAAATCCTGAGCCGCGATGGTGCCAAAACAGTCATTCTGGGATGCGCTGGCATGTCGGGTCATTACGGCACACTATCGCATCAGACCGGAGTGAAATTGATCGACGGAGTGCGCGCCGCAACGGTCTTGGCGCAGGCCATAGCGCGAATGTCAGAAGATGCGGCCTAGGACCAAAGTCCGCAAGCCGTGCTAGGGGTGGGACTTTTCCCAAGCCACACTCCCCCGCGCCAGAAGGCTATCGTCAGGGATGGAGGGCAGCACCAGTGGATCGGGGCGCATGGCGGCCTCAACCGACTCTTCGAATCCAAGGCCGTAAACGCGGAGCATCGCGGCCACAAACGCCTCTACATCAACCTCCTCACCCGCCATGACACGCCCCAGAATAGCAATCGTGCCAACCTCCAGCATGTCCAGAATCAAGTCTTCCGGCACATCACGAAACGCACCGGACTGGACCCCGTCGGCGTGGAACCCCGGCTCCACCTGACAAAGGACAGAACCGAAACTGAAACTGTGCCTGCCTAGACGGGCGGAGAACTCCAGCAGCAGACTGTACTGACGGGCCAGTTCTATGAACACATGCAATGAAAGCGCCACACGTTTCGCGGAAGGAAGCTCTGCATCGACCGTATCGTTGACCAGTAGGACCACCTCACGTCCGAGCGCGATCCGCGCGGCCTCCAGTGCGTCTTCAATCGTATCGAAATAGTTGTAGAACGTGCCGCGCGACACGCCAGCACAGCGCACAACATGGTCGATGACGGTCCCGTTCAGCCCGCGTTCCGCAAACACCATGATGGAGGCCTCGATCAACCTGTCCAGCATCTTTTGACGCCGCGCCTGACCCACACGGGTCCGGTGATCCAGTCCTTTGTCCAAGGTCTCTGACATGGCGCTCACCCTTTCGCCTCCGGCTCGGGCTTCACCCCGAACACGATGCAATAGAGTGCCGGTGCAAAGAGCAGGGTGATCAACGTCCCTGCGATGATCCCGCCCATCATGGCATAGGCCATCGGCCCCCAGAACACCTGACGCGAAATCGGGATAAGGGCCAAAGATGCGGCGGCAGCAGTCAAAAGGATCGGGCGCGCACGGCTGTCGGATGCCTCAAATACTGCCGCCCAGCGCGATTTCCCCTCGCGGCGCAAATCTTCGATGGCTTGTATGAGAATAATCGAGTTTCGGATCAGGATACCGACCAGTGCCAAAACCCCCAAGAGCGCCACAAATCCCATTGGTGCACTGGCGGCCAGAAGCGAGACCACGACCCCGATCAACCCCAAGGGGGCCACGGCCATCACCACAAACATCAGCCGGAAACTCTGCACCTGAATCATCGCAAGCGTCAGGATGATCAAAACCATGACCGGCATGACCGCCACAATCGGCGCCTGACTCTCGGCACTGCTTTCCACCGTGCCGCCCACCTCAACCGTATAACCACGCGGCAGATCTGCGGCGAAGGCCGCAACACGCGGGGCAAGATCATCGACAATGGTGGCTGGCAAATCATCATTAGCAATCGCAGCCTTCACCGTGATCACCGGTTCGCGGTCTTCCTGACGGATGAGCGGTTGTTCCGTCACCCAGTCCAGCGTCGCAATGGAAGACAAGGGGATGGCAACGCCTTGGGTGTTGGCAAATTGCAGGTTTTCGAGCGCTGAGAGCGTTTTGCGGTCGTCCTCTGCCCCGCGAATAGCCACGTCAATCAGATCACGATCCTGACGGATTTGCGTCACGGTCGAGCCTTCAAACAAAGAAGACAACACCCCCGCCACGTCGGATTGCGTCAATCCCAACTGGCGCAAACGAGCTTGATCAAGATCGACCCGAACCACACGGCTCGGCTCGTTCCAATCCAGCGCCATAGAGGTAAGCCGTTCGTCTTTCGCGATCACCGCCGCAAATGCCCGCGCATGATCGCGGAGCTCGGCATAGTCCGGACCGGAGACACGGTATTGTACAGGCTTGCCAACGGGTGGGCCAAGTTCGAATGTTTTGGGGTAAAACTCGACACCGGGCAATTTTTCGGAATAGCTGCGCACCTTCTCGATCAAACGGTCCCGCGCATCGAGATCCGGTGTCATGATCAAAAGCTGCCCGATATTCGGCCCCGGCGTAAGCGCCTCAAGCGTCAGGATCACCCGCGGCGCTCCCCTGCCGACGAATGTGGTCCAATAGTCAGCCTCGTCCTGCTCTTTCAGCCAGGTTTCAAACTCGGCAATCGTGCTATCAGTCGCATAGATGCTGGCGTTCTGGCGCAGGGTGACATCGACCAGCACTTCGGGCCGGTCTGAATTGGGGAAAAACTGTTGCTCCACCTTGGTCATACCAACGACCGACAGGCCGAAGACCAGAAATGTCAGGAGCACGGTGACAACCTTGAACCGCATGGCCAGACGTAACATCACATGAAAGCGACGGCGCAGCCAACCCGGTTCACCATGCTCGTGCTTCCACTTTTTCGGCAGGAAGGTCGCGCCCAGAACCGGCGCGAAAAGCACAGCAACAATCCAGCTCAGCACAAGAGAAATAGCGATCACATAAAACAGCGTGCGCGTATATTCCCCCGCATTCGAGTTGTTCAAGCCGATGGGGATAAAGCCCGCCGTGGTGATTAACGTCCCAGTCAGCATCGGCCAAGCAATCGACGTCCACGCATAAGAGGCCGCCTTCCGCCGTCCCTCGCCCAGTTCCAGCCGCGAGATCATGGTTTCAATCGCGATCATCGCATCATCCACCAAAAGCCCCAGCGCAATGATCAACGCGCCCAGAGAAATCCGTTGAAGCGTGATCCCGAGGATCTCCATGAACACAAAGGTCAGGGCCAGAACGAGCGGGATGGTCAGGCTGACAACAAAGCCTGCACGCATCCCCAAGGAGACAAAGCTCACACCGAGCACAATCACCACCGCCTCGATCAGGGCTTGCACGAAATGGCCGACGGAATGCTCCACAACTTTCGGCTGGTCTGCCACATGATGCATGTCGATCCCCAGCGGCAAAAGGGCCGCCTGTTCTTGCATCACCTCGTCCAGCGCTTCACCGAAATCGAGAATATTCCCCCCGTCCAGCATCCCGATTTTCAGACCAATGGCCGGTTCTCCGTTGTAACGGAAAAGCTCGCTGGGCGGGTCGTCATAGCCTTCGGTGATCTCCCCGACATCGGAAAGCGTGAAGAAGATATCGCCGGAACGCAATGGCGCCTGAGCCAAGGCTTCGACCGTATCGAACTGCCCTGTGACACGCAGGAGAATGTTTTCATCCTCGGTCGAGATCATCCCCGACGGCACAATCGCGTTTTGCGCGGAAAGCGAGGACAGAACCGTCTGCGCATCCAACCCGAAAGCCGCCAGTCGGCGCGCGGAAAATTCAAGGTGGACGACCTGATCGCGCGTGCCGAATAGCTCGACCTTGCCGGCATCGTCGAGGCCCTGCACGACATCGCGAATATCCTCGACATAGTCTTTGACCTCTTCGGGGCGGAATCCGTCGGAGGTAAAGGCGTAAACCGTTCCGAACACATCGCCGAAATCGTCATCAAAGGAAAATCCCTGAAACTCGGAGGGGAACTCGCTTTGAATATCCGACATCATCTGGCGCACGCGGGTCCATGATGGTGTCACCTCGCTGGCGGGCACATCGTCGCGCAGATCCACATAGACCAGAGCAATCCCCGGATAGGTCACGGAACGGGTGCCATCGAGTGTCGACAATTCCTGCAACTTGCGTTCGATCCGGTCGGTGACCTGTGTTACGGTCTCCTCCGCCGTCGCGCCGGGAAGGCTGGCAGATACAACCATGGTGCGGATGGTAAAGGCAGGATCCTCTTCGCGCCCGAGCCGCATATAGCTCAACGCGCCGGCAATGACGGCGACGATCATCAAAAACCACATAAAGGAGCGGTGCCCCAAGGCCCAATCGGACAGGTTGAAACCCTTCATGGCAAACGCTCCCCGACCTGTTGGCCGTCTTCCAGACGATGAACCCCGTGAGTGATGATTTCATCGCCCTCTTTGATACTGCCGGATACCACGACGCGATCCCCGATTTCCGCGCCAATCTCAACGGGCACAAAATGCGCGACACGCATCCCCCCGTCGGTCTCCACCCGCCAGACTCCGGGGGCCTCGTCCGTGCCCGCGATCGCACTTTGTGGCAAGGTCATCACAGGAGCCGTATCACTGTTGTAACTCGCCGTAATCAGCGTTCCGATGCGGTAGTCCTCCGGCGGATCAATCAAGGTCAGACGCAAGCGTCGGGTTTCGAGGCTGGTCTCAGAGACCGGCTCCACCACGCTCAGTTCGGCTTCCACCGGAGCAACACCTTCGGCGCGGTGATGGACGGTGAAACGGGCATGTTCGGGAATGACCGTGGCAAAACTTTCCGCCACATCAATGATCGCCTCGCGCCCCAAAGGATCGGCAAGTTCCATCACACTGACACCCGGACTGACCATCGTGCCTGGTTCGACATTTGTGCTCAGCACAATTCCATCCCTCGGCGCGGTCAGCTTGCCATAGCCCTCGGCCTCTTTTGCTTGCACCAAATCCGCACGTGCGCTGTCTGCATTTGCCACAGCCGCATCACGCGCCGCACGCGCCGCTTCGATCTGCGCCGTGGTCGCCACATTGCGAGACAAAAGCACCGCAACCCGATCATATTGCGTCTGCGCGAAATCCGCCTGAGCCTGCGCCGCTGACAGTGCTGCCTCGGCCACAGCCACATCCTGCGCAAGTGTAATCTGGTCAAGAGTCGCCAAGACCTGTCCCGCGGCGACCTTGTCACCGGCTTCGACATCCATCGTGGCAAGACGTCCGCTGGTTTGGAATGCAAGCCCCGCGACATCTTCCCCGCGGATTACGCCGGAAAACTGCCGCTGGACGGCCGGATCGGCGGACAGGAATTCACTCACGACAGGGCGCAGAACGTCCGGGGCCGGAGTCGTCGCGTCGTCATCTGCCCACAAAGGCGCGGCGAGACCGAGGGCAACGCCCATGACCATAGATGTAAACCACCTCATTGTGTCACCTCGACAGCCTGAACCGCACGCCCGTCATAGAGAAGATGCGAGCCTGCACCCACGACAGTTTCTCCCTCTGACAGACCCTCCGACACTTCGATATGATCATCACCATAGCCCGCAATTTCCACTGGCCGCAGGGAGACCGTCGCGCTATCCGGATCAACCACCCATACCGCAGGCCCGTCGGACTTTGCGCTCAAAGCCGTCCAAGGCAGGATGATCCGATCCTCCGTCATGATCGTCGCCCGTCCGGTGATCGACGTGCCGATGGGAATTGTACCGACCTGTTCCGCCGGAATATCCGCGTGGATTTCAACGGTGCCTGTCTCGGTCAGCACCGGCAGAACCTCCGTCACCGTGGCCGCGAAGGCCGACAGTGGCCCTGTCGGGTCCAGTTCCACCTCTCGGCCCCGTATCTTTGACAGGCCCGCGGCATCCGGCGCGAGGAACACGGCTTGAAGCTTGTCTTCCGGCGCGAGCTGCACCACTGCCATGCCTGCCGACACGACCTCTCCCAAATCGACGAAACGTTCGGTGACCGTCACATCACGATCCGCGCGCAGCACGGTGTCGTCCTTGGCTTGTCGCGCCGTTTCCAAAAGGGCGCTGGCCTGATCCCGCGTTGCCTTTGCTTCCAGATAATCCTGCTGGGCTTCATCATATTGGGCTTGGGTCCCGACACCGCGATCCAACAGGTTTTGCGCCCGTGTTCGTGTCTGATCCGCCTGAACCAAGGCCGCCTCCGCCGCATCCAGATTGGCTTTTGCCGCATCCAGTTCCGCCTCGGTATTGGTCGGATCAATCCGCGCGATCACCTCGCCCGCCTTGAAATGTGCGCCGACCTCGGCATTCATCAGATCAATCTGTCCGCCGCGCCGGAACGAGGCCGGAAAACTGTCAGACGCCTCGACCGCACCCACGAGTCGCAACTCCTGCACTACGGGCTGGGCCTGCGCTTCGACCAGTTCAACCGCCAAAGGCGTTTCAGCCGTCACCGACAGTGGCAGCATAGCAATCCCTATCAGCCCGAATGCTTTCCGAATACCCATCGCCACCCTGTATACCCTTTGATCCTCGTGCCTTCAGATATTGGAAGTGACACTTTCGTCAATGTTAATTTGCAATCGTGTTTAAATTGTGAAGCACCCTCACCGCCGGAAGGAAACACGAGAGGCGAATATATGGCCGATAAAATATCCTCATATAAAGTTGACAGAAAAACTAAGGTTTAATATTCAAAGGAAGAACCGCGCTGTTCCGGCGAGTCGCAGGAGCAGAGCGGGACCACAGCGGGCAGGCATTTCCGTCTTGTCCGCCCAAGAAAAAAACTGCCGTGACACTCACGGACCGCCCCGAAACATCAGGCGGATTGATATGACCGATGAAACCGACCAGAGCCCAAAGGCACCAGAGATGAACGCACATGTAACTCCGATGACCGCCGACGCAGGTCAACTTCCTCCCGTAGACGCCCGCAGCCTGATTTCCGAAGGCAGCACCCGCCTTATCAATCTTGACGGGCAGATTTACACATTGCGCATCACCCGCGCAGGCAAACTCATTCTGACGAAATGACCGAGCTACGGATCAGAAATCGGATGCAACCCGCAATCAGGGAGGTGCGCAACGCCCTGCGTTTCATCACCTCTATCCCCATGCGCGGTTAAGCGGTCTTTAGTGAACCTATTGAATGCGTCGCAGGGGCACCTTCCCCTGCGGCTATATTTTCAAACACACACAATGATACCCTCTTTGGCTGCGTGGCATGTGGGATAGATCTGGCCTAATTCTTGAAGCACTCGGCCAACCTCTGGAAACTCTGTTCAATGCCATCCGGCTCAGACTGCGCAAGGAAGCGGTCAAGTTTCGGCCAGGCTTCAATGGCCTCGTCAATCGTCGGATCCGCCCCTGCCGAATACAAACCGGCCTGAATCATCATTTCGGATCGATCATAAACGCCCAACAACCGGCGCGCCCGTGAGATGAGTTCGTTTTCCTGTTCAGTCGCCGCATACGGCAAAGCGCGGGACACCGACCGCAGCAGGTCAATCGCAGGAAAACGCCCGCGTTCGGCGATCTGCCGGTCGAGAACAATGTGCCCGTCAAGAACGCCGCGCAGGATATCAGCCACCGGTTCTTCCATATCCGATCCGGCCACAAGGACCGAAAACACGGCCGTGATGTCTCCCGTATTGCCAATCCCCGGACCGGCCCGCTCGCAAAGCGTTGTGATGAGATGTGCCGTTGAGGGCGGAAAACCACGAAGCGAGCTCGACTCCCCTGTTGCCAGCGCCACTTCACGATGCGCCTCCGCAAAACGGGTCACCGAATCGGCCAGAAACAGGACCTGTTTCCCTTGGTCCCGAAAATGTTCTGCGACCGACATGGCTGTCCACGCACATCGCCGCCGCACCATCGGAGACTGATCCGATGTCGCCGCCACAATGACCGAACGTTTCAAACCGGCTGGCCCCAGCACCCGATCCAGAAATTCACGCACTTCGCGTCCGCGCTCGCCGATCATCGCAATTACGACCACATCAGCCTGAAGCCCTGTCGCCAGTTTCGCCAACAGGGTCGATTTCCCAACGCCGGAGCCCGCGAAAAGCCCCACCCGTTGCCCGCGCACAATCGGCAAGAGCGTATTGAAGACCGTCAAACCGCTCTCCAGACGCGCACCAAGCGCGCGCCGCTCTGTCGGATTCAACGGCTGCCCACGCAAGGGACGGGGCTTGTTTCCCTGTAAAACAGGTTTTCCGTCAAGAGCTTGTCCGAAAGGATCAATCACGCGACCGATCCAGCTGTCATCCGGTGCGATATGGTTTTTGCCCACATGCGCGACGGCGTCACCAATAGACAAACCGTCCGGCCCGCCATCAGGCAAGACCGTGACCGTTGCCTTATCGAGTTGAAGAATCTCGCCGCGACGGATGTCCGCCCCGTGACCGATTTCAACAAGGTCCCCCAAAGCGGCAATGCCACTGAGCCCCGACACGGTCAAAACCCCGCGCGACACCTCTATGACACGCCCGACAAACTGGACAGGTTTAACGCCCGCCACTTCAGACAAAAGAAGATCAAATCCAACGCTGTTCATAAATTCCTCCGGCTTCGACAACTCTTTCTAAAGGAATCAGAGTTAAGCCTTGGTTGAGATAACTCAGAGGAGAAGCCTCAGTGTTCGAGAATTTGGAAATCTTCAAAATGGCTGGCGACATGGCCCGACATGCCGTCACACGTCAGGAAGTGATCGCGAAAAACATCGCGAATGCGGATACGCCGGAATATCGCGCAAAGGATATCGCTTCCTTTGCCCGCGCCTATGAACAAGCATCCGGCACCACAATGCGGGCCACGCGGGCCGCACATATCCTTGATCCCAAGGATGCCGCTGCGGATTACGGCGTTTTCGAGACCTCCGGCGCGACCTCGCCAAACGGGAATACGGTCTCGCTTGAAACCGAAATGATGAAGTCCAGTCAGGTTCGTCATGAACATGACTTGGCCCTCGCCATCTACAAAAGCTCCATGAACATCCTGCGCACATCCATCGGGCGCGCGTAAGGAGGGATACGAATGTCTGACTTGCAGAATATTCTCAACCTGTCCGCTTCGGGGATGCAGGCACAGGCCAGTCGCCTACGCCATGTGTCCGAAAACATCGCCAATGCGGATACACCCGGTTATCACCGCAAAACCGTTTCCTTCGAGGAAGTGACCGAGCAAGGCCGCAAAACCGGTGCGGTGACAACAGGGCCGGTGGAGCTTGATCAATCCCCGCTCAAGGAAGTCTATGATCCGGGCCATCCGCTGGCCGGTGAAGACGGGTTTTACGACAGTTCCAATGTCGAACTCATGATCGAAATCGCTGACGCCCGCGAAGCGCAACGCAGCTACGAGGCGAACCTCAAGGTGTTCGATCAGGCCCGCCAAATGTCCTCATCACTACTTGACCTTCTGCGTCGGTAAAGCCGCGCATAACACAGGAGACCAGAATGGATATTCGATCTACATTTGCCGCTCTCGGCTATGCCAAAACCCGCCCCGCAACGGCGGCCCTCCCCCAAGAAGCCGAACAAACAGGCCAAAATGCATTCCAAAAGGCCGCAGAAAGCTTTGCACAGACTTTGACCCAAGGCGAAGAAGTCGCAAAGGCGGCCATGTCCGGTAAAGTCGACAGTCAGGCTCTGGTTCAGGCGCTGGCTCAAACCGAACTGGCCATCGAAACCGCCGTTACCGTACGTGACAAGGTTGTCGAGGCCTATCAGGAAATCCTTCGGATGCCGGTCTAATCCATGGATGAACTGGTCTTTTACGACACACTCCGCCAGGCGCTTTGGATCGCAACGATCATTTCCACGCCGATCCTCGTCATCGCCTTGGTCGCGGGCGTCGTGGTCGGTCTATTTCAAGCCCTGACAAGCATTCAGGAAATGACCCTCACTTTCGTTCCGAAACTGATGGCAATTCTGGTCGTCTTCTGGATGTCGATGGGCTTCATGACCGAAACCCTGACCAGTTTTTTCCAACACCGCATCATTCCCTTGATCGGAGGTCTTTAATGGACAGCGCAGGTTATACAACACTGACACGCATGGCCGGTCTCAAACGCGAGCTACAGGCCATTGCGAATAACATCGCCAACCTCTCCACAACAGGTTTCCGCAAAGAAGGACTGTTGTTTTCCGAGCATATCAATGCGCTCGGGCAAGGCGAGGACAGCCTCTCGATGGCAAATGCCAATGTGCGACTGACCAATGACGCACAAGGGCCACTCACCCTCACCGGCGGGACATATGATCTCGCCATTGAGGGAGACGGATTTTTCCTGATCCAGATGCCCGACGGACTGGCACTGACCCGAAACGGTGCATTCACCACGAACCAGCAAGGCGAGTTGACCACCCATGACGGGTATCACCTTCTGGATAATGGAGGCGCGCCGATCTTCATCCCGCTGGATGCAAAGACAGTCTCTGTCGCCTCCGACGGAACGCTATCCGCCGATGGTCAGCCCTTGTCACAGATCGGCCTTTATATGCCCGAAGACCCAACCACCCTGACCCGCAATGACGGCGTCCGGTTTTACACAGATGGCGCAATCGTGCCTCAGGAGGACGCCGTGATTTTGCAGGGATATGTGGAAAATTCGAACGTCAACGCGATTACCGAAGTTGCCCGGATGATCGAGGTCCAACACGCCTACACGCTGAGCCAGAAATTCGCCGAGCAAGAAGATGAGCGGATTAAATCCGTCATCTCGACACTTGGCCGCTAAGAAAGGAGTCCCGACATGCGCGCTCTCAAAATTGCAGCCACAGGCATGAGTGCCCAGCAAATGCGGGTGGAGACCATTTCGCAGAACCTCGCGAACATGAACACCACCGGCTACAACGCCCGCCGCGCCGAATTTGCCGATCTGCATTACCAACAAATGGCCCGCCCCGGCACCATCAACTCCTCCGATGGCACGGTCTTGCCAACGGGCGTTCAACTCGGGCTCGGGGTTCGCCCCTCTTCCGTCAATATCGAACTGGCGCAGGGGTCTTTGTCTGCGACCGGAGGCGATCTCGACATCGCTATAGAAGGGCTTGGCTACCTTGAAGTCACGCTACCCTCCGGCGAGTCGGCCTTTACCAGAGACGGCGGTCTCAAACGCTCCGCCGATGGACAAATCGTAACCTCGGAGGGCTATACCGTCGTTCCTGACATCACCATTCCGGATGACGCGCTTTCAATCTCCATCAATGCCGATGGCGAGGTTTACGCCTATTTCGAGGATACCGTCGCTGCCGAGCTTTTGGGGCAGTTCACGCTCGCCGGTTTCTCGAATGCCAAAGGGCTTGAGGCGATCGGCTCCAACCTGTTTCTCGAAACCGAAGCCTCTGGTCCGGCAAATGTTTCCACCCCTGGCGTCGACGGACTTGGCACGTTGCGGCAAGGCTATCTGGAAGACAGTTCCGTTGATGCCGTGCGCGAAGTGACCGAACTGATCGAGGCTCAACGCGGCTATGAATTGAATGCCAAAGTTATCACCGCAGCCGACCAAATGCTTTCCGCAACAACGCAAATCCGATGACAAAACACCTCTTCATGATCCTCGCCCTATGGCTCGCGTATCCGGCGGGCGCCGATACCGTGGTCGCCACGCGCACCATTCGCGCGCAAACGCTTTTAACGGCTGCCGATCTCGCCGTTATAGAAGGCAAGCACCCCGGCGCGATCACGACAATCGACGAAGCTATCGGACTTGAAGCGCGTGTGATGCTCTACACGGGGCGCCCCATATCCCGTTCTGACATTGCCCCCGCCGCCATCATCGCCCGCAATCAGGTCGTGCCACTTGTTTACAGCCAAGGAGGCCTCTCCATCACCGCCGAAGGGCGAGCTTTGGATCGTGCAGCCGTTGGTGACTTTGTTCGGGTGATGAATCTCTCGTCACGAACGACCGTTTCTGGCGTCGTCGCACCGGACGGGGCCATTCATGTCGGCGGGACACCCACTCATTAAAACAGGATTTTCCATGCGTATTCAATTCATTATTCCTGCATTTCTCGCCCTTGGCGCCTGCTCGGATCTGGAAGAGGTCGGACGTCTTCCTGAATTTACCCCTGTGGCCAGTTCCTCCGAAACCTCCGCCATGCGCAATCCCTCTCTCCCTGAGCAGGTTGAGAAACATACCCCTGCGGATAGCGCCTCTCTCTGGACCTCCTCACGCCAGTCTCTTCTCGGCGACCGCAGGGCCATTGAACGCGGAGACATTCTGACCGTCGTTATTGAAATTGACGATAGTGCCGAGATGTCAAACTCATCCGATCGCAGCCGTTCCGGATCCGAGACCATGGGGCTGTCTTCACTGTTCGGCATTCCGGAGCGGATAAACGAAGTACTCCCCGACGGCGCAACAATGGGGTCTGCAGTCAACACCAATTCAAACTCCGCCTCGTCAGGAGACGGAAGCATCAAGCGCAACGAAAAACTCGAACTGATGGTCGCGGCCACGATTGTCGACGTTCTACCCAATGGCGTTCTACATATTCAGGGGTCGCAGGAGGTGCGGGTCAACTATGAAATTCGCGAACTTCTGGTCGAGGGCTATGTGCGCCCCGAAGACATCTCGCGCCAGAATGAAATCACCTATGACAAAATCGCCTCGGCCCGCATTTCATACGGAGGCCGCGGCCAACTCACACAGGTGCAACAACCGCGATACGGCCAGCAAATTGCTGATATCGTGTTACCATTCTGACGGAGGGCCCCATGTTTCGGAAAATTTTGCCCGTATTATTGGCCCTGTTTGGCTTGATTGCTGGTCTCGGTGCCGGTTTGCTCTTTCGACCACACCCCGAAATTGTTGAAATCGATACCTTCAACAATGAAGGGGGCAGTGATGCAAACCGCGCTCAGGACACCCAAGAGAAATCTATGGAAGGGACGAACCCTGCCTTCGAATATGTGAAATTGAACAACCAATTCGTGATTCCCAACCTTGAGGAAGGCCGCGTCACCTCAATGGTCGTCCTAACTCTTAGCCTTGAAACAAAACAAGGGATGCGTGAGAGCATCTATGCCCGCGAACCCAAACTGCGCGATGCTTTCCTGCAAGTTCTCTTTGACCATGCCAATACCGGCGGGTTTCAGGGAAATTTCACGTCCAGCAGTTCGATGACAGCCTTGCGCCGCGCGCTTCTGGAAGTCGCCCGCAAAACCCTCGGCCCCGACGTTAACGATGTTCTGCTGCTCGATATCGTTCGTCAGGACTTTGATTAAAGGCTTTAACGCTTATTCTTGAAGTGCTCGGTCAATTGGCCGAGCGCATTTTGCTTCCCGAAAGCTTTTCGCGCCTTTTCCAACTGTGCCTCGCGCTTCTCGGATATTTGCGCAAGCTCCAGCATAATCCGACGTTTCTGCTGGCTCGCCCATTTGTCCCAGGCCCCATCAGCGCCCATTGCCCGAGCGACATCAAACTCCTTTGCCGCGCCTATATCCGCCGCACGTTGTTTCCGGCTTTCTTCTATCAAATCCCAACGCGCACGCAGGTTTTTCTCTTCGCGCTTTATGTCTGAAAGCGTCGAAAGTTCTACATTAAGAGACATCTCTGCGACGTCCTTTAATCGTCTCAGATCTTTCAGCTTCTTCATTGTCATTGTCCGAATTGAGTTTTCATTTTCTTACGCATTTTCTCGGCGAAGCGGATCGAAGCCGCGACAGCACGGTAATGCTCGGGCAAAATCTGCTCCCCCAGATCCACGGTGGCATATAGAGCTCTGGCTGTCGGCGGGTCGTGATGAATTGGGACACCGTTTTCATGCGCTGCTTCACGAATACGACCGGCGATCTCATCGACACCTTTCGCCACACACACCGGCGCCCCTCCGGTCATACGGTCCCATTTCAACGCCACTGCGTAATGGGTGGGGTTCACAACAACCACATCCGCTTTCGGCACCTCGGCAAGCATCTGGTTCATGACGATATCGAACCCTTTTTGCTTCCGTTTCTGTTTGAAATGAGGGTCGCCCTCCTGCTCCTTCGCCTCGTCGGTCATTTCTTTGCGAGACATGCGGTGTTTGCGCATATGTTCGTTATACTGGAAAAGATAATCTACTCCGCCGATCATCAGTGAGATCATCAAAACGATCACCATGAAGCCGACGACCAGCTCCGCCAATGTTGCCGCGACAATACCTGGGCTCAAAGACATGGTGGACACGATCAGCGGGAGCTTCGAATAAAGAAAAACACCGAGAACAATTGAATAAATTGAGAGTTTGAAAAAACTTTTAGCGAACTCGAAAAGACCGGAACGGCCGAATTTGTTTTTCGCATTCGAAACCGGAGAGATTTTGGACAATTTAGGCTCGATCTTGCTCGGAGAAAAAAGCATGGACTTTGTCGCAAAGACCACTGCAATCGCCATTAGCGCAGGCAGGGCAAACCACGGCACAAGACCCGCGCCGATCTCCTGAATCAATCCTATGGTCCAAGGTTTTCCCGCCCCCTCAAGCCAATCCTGCGCATAGAGGTCCGCGTTACCAAGTAAGGATTGAAGCGCTGTCCCTATCTTTTGGAAACTTGCGGCCCCCAAAGCCATAGCTGTTGCGACAAATCCAAAATAGGCGGCCGTCGTTGTCAGATCATTGGATCGGGGAATTTCACCCTTTTTTCGCGCATCATCCAGACGCTTTTGTGACGGCTCATATTGCTTGTCGCCCTCGTCGTCACCACCAGCCATCAGCGCACCTGAAACGGGTTTAAGAGCAGTTCAGCAAAGCCCGTCTGCCATAGCTCCAACAGGATCG
This sequence comes from Celeribacter halophilus, assembly GCF_018860305.1. GTDB lineage: Bacteria > Pseudomonadota > Alphaproteobacteria > Rhodobacterales > Rhodobacteraceae > Celeribacter > Celeribacter halophilus_A. The sequence goes on along the minus strand of NZ_JAHKPE010000040.1, from coordinate 3,065 downwards.
GCGCCGACACAAAGAGCAAAAGCAGCCCTCCCAAACTGATCGCAGGCGCCCCAACGAAAGCCACCATGAGCGATGGCATTGCACGGTTAATGACGCCGAGTGCGACGTTGTAAACAAGCGATGCAATGAGAAACGGAGCCGACAGGCTAAATGACAGGGCAAATGCTTTGGCAATATGGTTAACACCCCATGTCAAAACGTCTTCTTTGGGCAAATACATCCCTGCGGGGAAAAATTGATAGGAAAGGATCAATAATTCGGCCACTCGGACGTGCAATCCAAGCATGACGGCAAGCGCCAACCCAGCGACCAGAAACAAATGACCGATAGCCGGTTGCGCATCGACAGCCCCACCTCCAAAAATCTGGGACAGCGACGTGGACTGGGCCACCATAGAGCCGGCAATTTGCAGAACCATCACGAAAAGCCGCAAAGCCAGACCGAGCACAAGTCCGGCCATGACCTCCGTCGCCAATCCCCGCATGAGGCCCTGAGATGTCGCAACCAAGTCTTGCACCTCTATCGCTACGGCGGGAAACACAACTGCGGTGAAAGCTATTGCCAGAACGAGCCGCACCCGTTCGGGAATGGACCTTTCCCCGAAGACGGGCAGGACAGCCATCACTGCGCCGACACGAAGAAAGACAAAAAACGCCTCCGTGATGCTCGATTGACTGAATGCCAGAAGCTCTCCAAGGCCCTGCGTCATGCGGGCACCAGTCCGACAAGTGACGGCTTTGCGTCGGCCCCGATCTCTTCAAAAGAATAGACCGGATTTTGTATTCCCTGCGCGGACAAGACCGTCCGAACAAACCGGCGGCGGCGTGTCGAAGTCACAATCCCAGGATAGATGCCATTTTCACCGGCTTTGGCAATCTTGTCCGCCATGGTTTTGGCAAGCTTGTTGAACTGATCCGGAGGCAGAGCAATATCGGTTTGCCCACGCTCGTTGTCGATTTGATGAGACATGAACCGCTCCTCCCATTCCGGCGACAGTTGAAGCAGCGGCAGGGTGCCATCCTCGCGCTTGATCTCGGAAATCAATTGAAAACCCAGACGTTGGCGCACATGCTCACAAATTGACTCAGGCGTCGCATGTGAACCGCGTGCCTCGGAAATAGACTCCAATATCAGAGCCATATTCCGGATCGAAACACGCTCCTCCAGCAACAGACGCAGAACGGACAACAACAAATCCATAGGGACGCGGTCGGGGATCAACTCATTGAGCAGTTTCTGATTGGCTTCAGCTCTGGACTTATCCGTCAGGTTGGTCATCTCATCGAGCAATCGCCGCAGGGATTTCATGGTCAACAATCGCGGAAAGTTCCGCTTTATGACTTCAAGGAGATGCGTAGCCAACACTTCAGTTGCTTCAACAACAGTACAGCCGGTGAGGGCCGCGTCCTCCTTTTTAGACGGATCAATCCAGCGCGCAGGCGCACCATAAACGGGTTCGGAAACATCCTCTCCGAGAGGCAACATATCCGCATCACCGGACACAAGCGCGAGCACCTTGTCGGTGCGCAAACGATCCTTGGCTTGCTCCACCCCTTGAATGCGCACGACATAAGTTCCCGGAGGAAGGCTGGGATCATCAGTCAGGCGGATTTCGGGAAGGATAACTCCAAAGACAGTTGCCACGTGGTTCCGCATATTTGCGATGCGTGCATCAAGCCCAGTTTGCGGATCCAGCACCATCGAGACAAGATCAGGCGAAAATTCGACATGAATATCATCGAGGTCGAGAATGTCCCCCATCGACTCGCGCTCTTCCACAGGGGCAGGCTTTGCCGCTTCCTTCTTGGCGGTTTCCATAGCTTCTGCTGCGTTCTTGCGCGCCACGAAATAGGCACTGGTCGCAAGCGCAATAGATCCACCAATAAACGGCACAAACGGCAGTCCCGGAACAAAAGCGAAAAGCGCCATAAGCACCGAAACCGTGTAGAGTGCCGGAGGATATTTTCCAAGCTGACGGAAAATGGCAAGGTCTGCGGACCCGCTGGCCCCACCTTTCGCCAAAAGCAACGCTGCGGCAATCGAGATAATCACGGAAGGAATCTGACTGACGAGCCCGTCTCCGACGGTCAAGATCGCATATGTTTCAAAGGCTTGCCCCAAAGGCATATCATGAACCGCAACACCGATCACCAGCCCCATCACGATATTCATCAACGTAATCAAAAGGCCTGCGATTGCGTCGCCTTTCACAAATTTGGACGCACCATCAAGGGAGCCGAAAAACGTGGTCTCCGCCAACTCCTGTTCACGCCTTTGTTTCGCCTCCTCATGCGTGATCGCCCCAGCAGAAAGATCGGCGTCAATAGCAAGCTGGCGACCAGGCATTCCGTCCAGAGCAAACCGCGCACCGACCTCCGCCATACGTCCCGCACCCTTGGTGATCACCATGAAATTGACAATTAAAAGCACGGTGAACACAACCAGCCCCAATAGGACTGACCCGCTCATGACAAAACTGGCGAAACCTTCGATCACATTTCCTGCGGCGGATGTGCCCGTGTGCCCCTGACCAATAATAAGTTTGGTGGAAGACACGTTCAAAGAAAGCCGTAACATCAAACTCGCCAACAGAATCGTCGGAAAGGCAGAAAAGTCCAACGGGCGCTCGATAAACAAAGTGACCGTGAAAATCAGAATCGCCAACGCAAAACTGGTCGCCATCCCTAAATCCAAAATCCATGATGGCACGGGAAAAACCATCATGACGATCACAACCATCAACGCTAGAGCAAGCAAGATGGTGGGCTTAAAGAGATTTGAAACCTGAAAATTCATATTGCCTCGCTCCACCCAAATGGATGCTTCAAAGCGGCAATCGCTAAATTATCTCGATCAAGCTTTTTCATCGTCATGTTCGCCAAACATCCAACTTCCTAATGCAAGATACGGTGAACGTAGTTTACAAATGATTGACAAAAACCGATGCGTTCCCTGTATTGAAGCTATTGAGGGTGATTTCTACACACCCCCGCTTGCATCCAGCGCGGATTTCTGGAAGCGCGGAAAGCGCCCCTTGGGGCGCTGTGTCGTTGTATTATATGTTG
>NZ_JAHKPE010000007.1:0-1651 GCF_018860305.1 Celeribacter halophilus | reverse complement strand
CCTGGCAGGTTGTGGGGATCTTGTCCCTGCTAATTACGTTGGCCGCTGTTGGTGGTGTGATTCACATTGGTAGTCAATCAAAGTTCGTCCCTTACGTAGTTGAAGTGGACAGCTTAGGTCAGGCTCAAGCAGCAGGACCCGTCACAGCTTCTTCAATGGCTGACCCGCGAGTTATGGGTTCGACGGTTTCAAAATTTATTGAAAATGCTCGCTTGGTGTCTCCAGACGTAGCTTTGCAACGTAAAGCTGTTTTTGGTGTTTACGCCCATTTATCACCGAAAGATTCAGCGACCATAAAAATGAATGAATGGCTAAACGGTAGTGCGGATTCAAGTCCATTCAAACGTGCCGCGAAGGTAATGGTAAGTATTGATATTAAATCAGTCATGCCGCAAACACCGACAACGTGGCAAGTCGATTGGGTGGAAACAGTACGAGACCGACAAGGTGTTAAACAAGGTGAACCCGCTCTAATGCGCGCATTAGTTACTGTTTACACCGCAGATACTTCAACGCAGACCACAGAAGAACAGATGCGCAATAACCCGCTGGGTATTTACGTTCGTGACTTCTCTTGGTCACGCCTGCAATGATTACGAGGCTTAAACCTATGAACAAGCAATTATCAGCTGTAATTCTTGGCACTGCGCTGTTAGTGCCTTCTCTAGCAAAAATCGCCAATGCGAACGGTCTAGAAGATAAATATTTTTCAAACAATAACCCGACTTTAACGCAACAAGAACGCCAAGCATTGGCTATTGCCAAAAAGTGGCAAGCGGGAAATGGTAACGGGGGTATTCGCCCGTTCTCTGGCCGTAACGGTTCGATACAGTATGTATTTGGAGCGCAATCACCAAGTGTTGTATGTGCTGTTCTGCAAGTTTGTGATATTGCCTTACAACCTGGTGAATACGTCAATTCAATTCAGTTAGGTGATACCGCTCGTTGGAATGTCGAACCAGCAATTTCCGGTACGGGTGCAGCGGAAACACAACACTTGTTAATTAAACCGTTGGATGTGGGCCTAGAAACAAGTCTAGTCGTCACTACAGACCGCCGTGTTTACCACATTCGCTTGCGTTCACACCGCAAAGAGTACATGCCTCAAGTGTCTTTCACATATCCCGAAGATGCTTTAGCTAAATGGGAAACAATTCGAACCCGTGAACGTCAACATCGAGAAGATAATACGATCCCTTCTACGCGAGAATACCTGGGCGATTTGTCTTTTGATTATCAAGTTTCTGGCTCAGCCGCTTGGAAGCCTGTTCGTGTGTTCAATGACGGTCACAAGACCATCATTCAAATGCCAAAGGCAATGCAACAGGCAGACGCACCAACGTTATTAGTTGTTCGAAATGATGGCGGTTGGTTCAGTGATGCTGAAACCGAAATGGTTAACTATCGAGTTCAAGGAGATCGTTACATCGTTGATACGGTGTTTAAGAAAGCGATTCTTATCTCTGGTGTTGGTAGCCGTCAAGACAAAATCACTATTACCAAAGAGGGCAAATAGTCATGCGTAAATTACTTGCCACAGCAATTTTTTCCCTAGCCTTGGTAGGGTGTGCATCGCACACCCCTTATGGGAACTTTGTAGAAAATCCAACCGGATTGAATCAACAAAAAATAGCAAACGATACTATTGAAC
>NZ_JAHKPE010000034.1:0-1811 GCF_018860305.1 Celeribacter halophilus | reverse complement strand
ATTGAAGCGATTGAAGGCGGAATTTACCAAGCTGACCAACAACCTAGAACCCTTTAACAAAGCAGAACGATTCATTGTTACAGGCCGTTGGAAGTATGAAGAAAAACGCCTCGCAGCGTCTAAACGCGGCATCGAGCTAACCCAACGCGAAAGTGGTAAGTTTGGTCGGCCTAAAGGCTCTACGACCAACACTGATGACTTTCTGATAAAGCACTCTGATATTGTCACCAGTTTAGAACGTGGACGCTCTATCAACCAAACCGCAGAGTTTACAGGTAAGGGACGTTCAACCTTGAAGCGTGTAAAAGCTGCCATGAACAAATAGAAAGGGATTCATCGCGAATCCCTTTTTCTTTCTTCATTGCCAAACGTTATCGACTTCGACTTTTTTTCATGGGTTTGGGTACTATCTCAGCCTTTGGGTGTTTCTTCTGAATGTCCGTGAATTTCTCTCCAGAAAACAAACCGATCCACTCACCATCTTTTTTGACAGCTCTATCATAAGATTTTTCTGAGCCAGGGATTTTAATTTCAAAAGCCATTACTTACTTTCTCCTTAACTAACGCGGGCTGCCCGCTTTTGCTTGTGAACTTGTTCTTGATGGAGCACTTGTTTATCCTCGCGCTTCCGTTCTGAATCCTGAATAGCCTTACTTACCGTAGCCCTTACCTGGCGTTCGACCCCTTCTTTGCCTAAAAGACTGTTATTAGCTAAGTCGTTGTAGTCGGTGTGGCGATATAAGTTCTCAATGGCTGACAACTGTTCATCACTCAGTAATGACTTTTTAAGCTCTGTATGCTTATCCTCTGGGGCCGTTTCCAATACCCTCTTTGCTGCACAATGCTCTCGGTACGTTTGAGGGGTAACTTTTGGTAGGTCAACTGGATACTCAGCTTCACCAGGCGCGAAGATTGGAAAGGCAGCTGTTCCACTTACAGCTTTAGCCGCTTCACTTGCCTTTTCTTTACCAGGATTAACACCTGTCATTAACTCTTGATGACGGTCATCATCACCAAAAATCACCATCGGCTTATCTGGAAATACTTCCTGTAGTGCCTTAGCTACTACAGGTAAGTTGCCTGCATCAAAAGTTGCGACAGTTGGAAAACCCAAGGCTTCGGTATTGGTTGCTGCGGTTGCATAGCCTTCATGCAAAACAATGGCCGGAGCATCTTCTAAAGACTTCATATCCCCGCCGACGATATGAAAACATCCCTCTTTCTTGGAGTCTTTTGCAAAGCGTTTTGTACCGTCCTCTTGAATGTATTGCATCGTCCACTGCTTGCCTTGAACATCACTCAAAGGAATGTAAGTTTTTATTCCTTCGGAATCAGTTAGAACGCCAGGAAGGGGCTGAATATTTTTGCGCTCCTGGTAAGGGGTTTGCTGCGTTGCAGGGACCAGGGAAGCGACTTGACGGCTAACTCTATCAGCGGTTGCATTTTGTAAGCGTTTTTGCTCTTTTTCTCTAGCAGCTAATTTCTCTGCGGCCTCGGCTTGTAACTTTGCCTTTTCTTCTGGAGATAAGGCATAGCCTTTTGATTTCCATTTAATATCAATGCCCGTTCGATTATTCCTGATATAACCTGCGGGGTGGCCGTCAAGATGACCGACATAGAAACCTGAACCAGCACTATGGCTCAAACTATTTTTATCACCAGTGGTACGTATACGGTGCTTTTTGCCGTCCATAATGGGATGCTCTCCATCCACTTCACAACCTACAGACCGCAAAGCTTCTGCAAATTCCTCTTTAGGCGTCATCGCTGGATCTTGTTGGGTTTGGACCCTATCAGGCTGCTAACGGCTC
>NZ_JAHKPE010000027.1:0-2924 GCF_018860305.1 Celeribacter halophilus | reverse complement strand
GTGTGAGCTGGGAAACTATACCGGACCAGTACATCAAAGGGACCCGTTGTCGACGTGATAGGGATGGTTATAGAACCCCCAAAGGTTGTACTAGAACTCAACGATTCGCTGAGGTTTATATAGAAAATGAGTTGGCTGGGCCGACTTACTACTGGTAAGGAAATACGTCATGTTACCGTTTATTGCAGATATGCCACCTTTAGAACAAGAGCGCGTTGTGTGCTCAATTTCAGCAGCTGCCAAATATGAAGTACCAGCCAACATTGTTTTGGCCGTGGCCGAAAAAGAATCAGGTAAACCAGGGCAATGGGTTAAAAACTCAAACGGTACGCATGACGTTGGTTTTATGCAGTTTAATACAGCTTATTTACGCGATCTTAAAAAGTATGGCATTACCGCAGAGCATGTAGCAGCGTCCGGCTGCTACCCTTTCGATCTCGCAGCATGGCGACTTCGCGGGCATATCCTAAAAGATTCAGGGGACCTTTGGACTAGAGCGGCTAACTACCATTCACGGACGCCAAAATACAATCAAATTTATCGTGCTGACTTGATGAAAAAAGCGATCAAGTGGGCTGATTGGCTGGATGAAAACTTTACCACTGTTGATGTGACAGCTCAGGGGGGTAAAACCCCAAGTGATAGCAACAAGATGCGCAAAGTATTGGAAGAAGCGGCAAAAATAGAAGTCAAATATAACCGTTCTGAACGCCAAGAAAAGAAGGGGACAGTTAACGCTTTAAAAGCTAAAGGTTATGTCCCTAGAACAATCTCGTTTAATTAGAGGTAGCGTAATGAATAGCCCAACAGTGAGCGCAAAAGCAGCGTTAACCATGCCTAAAATCATCATTTCGAACGGCACAATTGAAGGTTTGAAATTACTCGCCCTTATTTTGATGACTGGCGATCATGTTAATAAATACCTGTTCAATGGCACCTTACCTTATTTATTTGAAGCGGGACGATTGGCAATGCCAATATTTGTCTTTGTCCTGGCGTATAACCTCGCTCGACCAGGACAATTAGAATCCGGCGTATATGGCCGGACAATGAAACGTCTCGCTACATTTGGCATTATCGCTTCTGTTCCGTTCATGGCATTAGGGACCGTTTACGGGGGTTGGTGGCCGCTAAATATTCTCTTTACACTTTTAGCTATTACGGCCACTACATATTTCATCGAGAAAAAGCAGTTTTTCTTTGCCTTCTTAGTGTTCGTAAATGCAGGAACTGTGGTCGAATTTTGGTGGCCTGCCATGTTATTCGGGGTGGCAGTGTGGTCCTATTTAAAACAACCTTCTATTTATACAGCAGGGGTAGCAGTCCTGGCATGTGCTGCCCTTGGTGTTATCAATGGCAATATGTGGGCGCTGGCCGCATTACCAATCCTGGTTAGCTCCACAATGTTTGATCTTAAAGTTCCTCGTACTCGTTGGTTTTTTTACGTTTTTTATCCGTTACACCTCGGCGCCCTTTGGCTTATCAGAATCCCAATGAGTAATGCCGGTTATTTATTTTTTTGATTTTGGAGTATCGAGTTATGCGCAAATCAATTTGCACTTTTTTAGCTCTCAGCTGTTTAGCTTTCACTGTCCCTGCAATGTCAGGAACAAACGACTACAACAATTACAACAACAATAACGCAATGCGTGAAGTTGTATCGAGAACGGTATCTGTATCGTTCGGGGAAAGTAGCACCAGGTTTCGTCCTGGGCCTGTTGCGAAGGTAATGCTAGAAACGGCTCTTGATGCCTCAATGATCACAATCAACGGTAGAACAAGCACTAACAAGCCAAGTAAACGAGACGAAAACCTAGCGCTTGCAAGAGCGGTTTCAGCTCGAAATTATCTAGTTGCTCAAGGTGTATCACCGCTGAAAATCATGATCAACTACGTTTCAGCTGATGACTATTTAACAGAAAACTGGACGCCAGAAGGAAGACGTATCAACCAGCGCGTCGATATAGAAATGATTTATGTCCCTACCTACTAACTAAAGAGAGGTGTTTACTATGTCTGCCTTAAAGGAAACAAAAGAACTGTTATCAATTGTCAGCAACCAGAAGGGGGTCATCCCAGGATGGATGTGCAAAGACGCTTCTAAAAAGCTCGATGGTGACAAACCTAATACAGAACGCGCCGAAGCGATCATTAAAAAGCTCAATGAAAGCGAAAAGCACCCAGCTTTAGCGGCTAAAGTTCGAAGCGCTGAAAAAGAAATTGCACAGCACAAAAATCTCAACCAGGGGTTCTAGGGATTTTCCCCTCTAAAAAGACATAATCCTCTGTAGACCACACCAATAAATGGCTGCGGAGGTGGTTTACTTTCAGCTTGGAGCCTAATCATCCACTATCGGCCTTGTTATTTCGCCAATATTGGGCAATTTCCCAGTATTAGTGAAGTTATACGTTCCGCTTAAGTTGATATTTTGCCACGCAACGGGCGAAACAGCACGAGTGATACCCGCTTTCTCTTCATCTCCTCTCGCTTCAAAGTGTCCCAGAAGATGACTCAGTATCGCGGAGTTGAAGTAGATGATCGCGTTGGCAAGCAATCTTGCGCATTCATTCCAGATAGCGATTTCAGACTCGTTTTTGCCACGGAACTGATCACCATTCACCGACGCAATGGCTCGTCTAAGGAAGTGCCATGCTTCTCCCCGGTTCAGGGCACGTTGCACATACTGCCGCAAACTGGCATCGTCGATGTAGTCAAGTAAATATTGCGCTTTAACCAGTCGATTATACTCCGTCAGAGCCTGTAATATGGCACTGTTGCAAAGTTAGCGATGAGGCAGCCTTTTGTCTTATTCAAAGGCCTTACATTTCAAAAACTCTGCTTACCAGGCGCATTTCGCCCAGGGGATCACCATAATAAAATGCTGAGGCCTGGCCTTTGCGTAGTGCACGCATCACCTCAATAC
>NZ_JAHKPE010000039.1:0-1823 GCF_018860305.1 Celeribacter halophilus | reverse complement strand
CGCTCAGAAGTCCAGTATTTAGTAAATTCCATATCAGACATTACTTTTCCTCTCTGATTTATTCTTATTGAAAGTCTCAAAAACTGTGATTATACCTACTTGTACTGTCCACTATCGAACTTGCTTAATATCATCTTCGGGACTTGCTAAATTCGCAGCATATAGCATTCTGCGCCATGCGTTCGCATCAATTTCTCGGTGTTCTTTTTTATCGCTTGCAGTTTCCCATTTACGAACAATAGAACAACCTTTGGGACTTACCGTCTTACCAAGAAAATAGCCAAGTTTTGCTTGAGACAAACCAAGATAAACTCGCAGCCATTTTATTTGCTCTGGTGTCGGTGAAAGATAATCAGGATCACTCAAAGGCAAAGTGCATTGAGAGTTCATTAGATCATCTAGCGTCATTTGCGGTTCAAAGCCGCTGTATAGTGTTTTATCTTCACTCATATTAACAAACCCTTAGAGCGCGACACAGTGTGCCGCGCAGTCATAACTAAATTATCCCATGCTCAGAGAACGCATAAGTTTCTTCAACACTGACCACGATGTGATCCAAAGTACGAACATCAACCCACTCCAAAGCGTCTTTTATTCTTCGTGTAATACGACGATCAGAACTAGATGGGGTTGCAACACCTGACGGATGATTATGAGCCAGGATCACAGCTGCGCCATTGTGTTTGAGAACGGATTTTACAACCTCACGCGGATATACAGAGGCACTATCAATCGTTCCCTGAAAAAGCTCTACGGCTTCAATTAGTCGGTGCTGATTATCGAGTATTAGCAGCATGAAAATTTCACGCTCAGATGTAGCAAGTCGAGCCTGGCAAAAGCCTTTAACTAGATCAGGACTGGTAAAGGCATCACAAGTTTTGATTTTTTTTGCAAAAATAGCGGCTGCTTGGTCAATGATGCTTTGTTCTTCTGGTGTAAACATTGCGTTTCTCCATTTATAGGTCATGGAACATTCCCGACCTTTCGTAAACAATTATACCGCCCCGCTGTGGCGGCGTCTACTTTTTTTTAATTTATTTCTTCATTATTTCCAATGTGTAATAAGACTTTAGGGCTAACGCTCCACTCAAAAATTGATAGCATTTACTTTTGGCGTAAAAACAATCATGTGTCTTTTTAAGAGGTGTTCATTTTAGGTATGCTCTATTTACCTGGTGAATGTTGATAGGACAATATAAGTGAACATCGAGGCTATTTGACCAATTCAATTTAACCAACCCAAATTAGCTAGGTTAGGTTATTTTCTAGCAGCTAAAAGGAATAAAGCTATTGGATTTCCTTCCTGGCGTAATTTTCATCGAGTATAGACACCTATATCTATGGCAGCTGTGGCCGTCATAGACATAAATGTCTATACTGGCCACAGAGTAAGGAATGAGGGTTAGAAAGTGGGTTATTTAGGCGCTAAAAGTGGAAGCGGGGTGTTTCAGACAATTATCAATCTAATACCGCCACACGATACTTATATCGAAGCATTTCTTGGTACGGGTGCAGTCATGAAAAGGAAAGCCCCTGCTCAAAAAAATATTGGCATCGACTTAAACAAGAAATGTATAGATGAATTTGACTATGCTGCAGCAAGCTTGATTTGTGGTGATGCTTTTGATTATTTACGTACCCATGATTTCGAGTCCAGTGGTAGAACGGTTGTCTATGCCGACCCTCCTTATGTCCCTGACACGCGCACCAGTTCAGCTAAATATGATTATGAACTCACTAATGAGGACCATATAGAAGAGCTGGAAGTACTTAGACACATTGTCTAATAAGTGCTCTTGCCGGAAAATTCCAGTGATCTGGAG
>NZ_JAHKPE010000041.1:0-1699 GCF_018860305.1 Celeribacter halophilus | reverse complement strand
CATAAGGAAGTGAGCCGCCAGTGCCTTCGGATGCCATTGCAGGTTGAAGCGCCATTGCTAAGAACATCAACGCAAACAAGCCCAGGTAGAACATAGACGAGCGGTCGAATCGGATTTTTGATAGAGAGAATTGCATTTGTATAACTCCTAGATAGGTTTGTTTGATAAGGTTTCGGTCACGTATTGACCATCTTGATAACCGGACACTTCGATAATTTCTTCGACGGCCCTAGTGTTGGTTTTTTTGTTTTTGGCGATGTACACCAACGCATGAACCGCCTCGCCTATAAACGGTTCAATTGGGTCTGGTTTTTTAGGGTGCATTGTTATAAGGAACTTAAACCTCCCAAGACCACTAGAAGGGCCTTTGTTCGCATGTATTGTGGCAACGCCACCTGGATGACCTGTATTCCAAGCCATTAACAAATCGAGAGCTTCTGGACCACGCACCTCACCGACTAGAATTCGGTCAGGTCGCATCCTTAATGCGGTTTTTAATAAGCTGGTCATATCGACGGTTTCAGAGGTGCGGTACTGAACATAGTTCTTCGCGGCACACTGAATTTCACTGGTGTCTTCAATGATGATGAAGCGGTCATTAGGGAACTGTTCGACGGTTTCACGAATAATGGCGTTTGCCAGTGTGGTTTTACCGGAACCAGTCCCCCCCACGACAAGAATGTTTTTCTTTTGTGAAATGATATTCACTAAAGAATCTTTTTGAGCGGCAGTCATAATTCCGTTTTCTACATACTGTTCAAGCGTGAATATGCTCACCGCTTTTTTACGTATGGCAAATGACGGACCCTGACCTACTGCCACAGTCTCTAGTTGCCCTGCAAAGCGAGAACCATCTAAGGGAAATTCAGCCTCTAAATTCGGAGTGTATGAAGTAACTTCTTTGCCATGAAAACCTGCTACGGTTTCGATAATAGCTCGGCCTTGAGCTGGTCTAAGTGTGGTGATGCACTGCATATCTTCACCTAGCTTTTCAACCCAAACTGTGCCGTCAGGATTGAGCATCAACTCTACGGTTTTTGGATCATTAAAGATTGCTAGTAGTTCAGAACCCATGTCCCTTTCTAGCTTTCTTTTTGCTCTGTCTTTTACTGAGCCTGTCGATTCGTTAGGTTGCATTCAATTGCCTTTAAACTTAGTTGAATTCGGTAAATCCGTTTCTTGAACATACGATATACCGAAATTAAGCCATGTGCAACTAAACACAACAAAAGAATTTAAAGAAAATTACCTTTTGCCTTGCGAGTGAGACGCCACGCGAGCGCAGTCACGTTTTTAAATGGAGATAACCATATTGAAAAGAAGGATAAATAGTGGAATTTTGTGTATGAAGGGATGCTAAATTTAGCAGCTAAAATTTAGCCGCTAAAATATTAGTATTAGGAATGGATATTACTTTCTAGAGGAATTGAGTTGTTGGAGCTTTAATCTGGTTTCTTCGCCCCACTTCTTAACCTGGAATGCCTTGTGCTCAGGTAAGATAACAGAAACCCTTTCGTAGCCAGGAGGAAGACTACTTAATACTTTACCACCCGCCAAGGCTTCAAGAGATTCTTTGTTAAGGTCCGTAGATTCCAATAGAAGCGGTAGCGGTGTTTCAAGAGCTGACGCTATTGCTTCTAATACCTTCAATGAAGGATTTGCATTCCCCGTAGTTAAATCAGATAAGAACGATATAGAC
>NZ_JAHKPE010000003.1:0-2251 GCF_018860305.1 Celeribacter halophilus | reverse complement strand
CATTCATTACCATACGTTCGCAGGGACAAACTTCACCGACAGACAACGCATCAAAAGAAAGGCGGCTAGATGGGCCAACAATTTTAAGTCTTTGCCGCCAGGTGAAAAGCAAGCCGTTTTATCAGCAATTTTACAATCGTTGTGAGAGAGTAATAAAGTCTCATACCAAGTAATAAAGATTCATACTGAGTATTAAAGTATCATAATAAAATGGCAGCGATCGCAATCGATACGCTGCCATTCCTAAATCGAAAATGCCCCAAAATCGTTCAGAGCTAATACTCTACACATTTAGGGGGTGTGCGTTTACCCTACTAAAAGTTCTTCGATGGAGTTGATAATTTTTCATTCTCGTCATTAGGAGACATCTTGCAGTCTAACTTCCCTTCATGTGGTATAACTTATTGATTATCAGTTGAGTTAATATGAAAAAGACTGCACTATCGAAGGATGAAAGACGACTATGTGTCGCCTAATAAGCGTTATATTTTAGAGGGCATATGAACAAATCTAAACATGGTTTTGTTGTTGATTTAAAGAAACTTGAGCAGAGTAAACTGGATAAAAAAGCGAATCCGCCAAAAGAAAATGCTCATACTGGTTTACATGAACAAGCTCCTTTCATACACGATATACCAAAAAATCCGCTGGATGAAACAAACAGTACCTTGCAAAAGCTGTCGGAACATACGGAGTCGAATTCAGCATCTACAGAAAGATGGAATAGAGTAATGCTATTTGTGAGTGTTATCGCTTTATGTTTATCGGCATTTTTCTCAATAGTTTCTTACTTTTCTTCCTCAGAATCAGCGACTAAGTTGGAGAATTTAGTCCAAGAACAAAACACTCTCTTGAATCAGGTTTTATTAGAGTTATCGATTGCAGCGGAGAGAAAGGCAGATAAGCAGAAACCACAAGAGCAGAGTAGTGACCCAAACTAAAATATAATAAACGCTTTAAGACGGATTCGCAACGCGTGGCATTTGTGGTTTGCGGCGAATTTAATGATTTAGGTGGTATGCGGAAACATCGGTAATGCGTTGCTCACCACTTAAGCGGGCGTTAAATATCCACTGTGATTCCGATGTAATTAAATTGAGGTGCGTAAATGTACAAAAAAATATTAGTGTTAGTGTTGATTCTGTTGCCAATATCAGCGTTCGCAAAGTGGAATGTTACTGATAAAGTAGATGAGTTTACTGATACAAAAACGAAATATATGACTTACAACGATGCCAGTCATAACATTCAAATTAGTAGAAATTTAGATACCGGATATGTTTGGTTTTTTATTACAAGAAAAGATATAGGCTCATTTGAACCTGATACTCTTATAGAAATGCGTGTCGATAAGAATAAAACTAAAGAAATAGATCCTAAATTTCTTAAACGCTTAGGTTCTGGTGTTGGACAATCTTTCTACCAATGGGAGCCTAGCACAATCGCTTTTAGTGTTTGGCATGGTAAGGAAGACCAAGTGAAAAAATGTGGTTTTATTAGTGAGTTATTATCAGGTAGTGAGTTAAAAATCAGATATAGAATTAACTCTTTAGAAACCCACTCAACAAGTGTTAGTTTAAATGGAGCTAAAGAAGCATTAATTAGCACGTTAGAGTTGACAGTTTGTGGGAAGTCATAAGGCTATTCAACAAGGCGTTAAAGAGGGACAGCCAACGCGAGGCATTTTTATCATGCGTTGGTTTTTGTGGTTAAGGTGTTATGCGGAGGCTTGGTAGTGGCGTTGGCTGCCCCTTAACGCGTTATAGCGCAATACAAAATTTGAATTTAGGAAGATAATAATGAATAAATCAATCATATTTGGTTCACTGGTGATTGGCGCTTGTGTTGTCGCTAGCCCTTTTATTTATGATTCGGTTAAAACGGCAAAGCATGAAGAACAGCGTGAAAAAATTGCAGTGCAGATGGAAATTACAGATGTCACAGCTCTAGAAAGTGCTGCAAATCTTTACAAAGAATCAAAAGGTAAATGCCCAAGTAAAGCTTCTGACATGGTAGGAGTGACCATAAAAAGAGAACCCAAAGATCGCTTAGGTTTGGAATACGAAACAGTAGGAGACTGTCAGTTTAAGTCTTTTAAAGGAATAACTTCGAGCAGCCTTTGAGTTGCTCTATAACAAATTGTTCAAGAGTGATTCGGCACGCGTGGCATTTTTACCATGCGTTGGCTTTAGTGTTTAAGGTGGTATGCGGAAGCTTCGGTATTGCGTGCCTCACCTTAATTGGACTATAC
>NZ_JAHKPE010000033.1:0-2001 GCF_018860305.1 Celeribacter halophilus | reverse complement strand
GGGTATTTACAATCTCTACATGGCGAAAGAGGCTGATAAGTCAAAAAGCCATGACGGCATGATAGTCCATGCTGACACCAATAAGGTTTATCAACAAATTGGTAAAAATTTTGTCATGCACTCTAAAGAAAATTTCGATATAGTACCTGAAGTTGGGAGTGTAAAAAGCATCAATTATGATGCTTCGGGGAAAGCTGTAGTTACCCAGGCCGTGAAGCTTAGTAGAGGTCGCTCCCGATAGTTTTAGCCGCTAAAACTGGAGGTGATTTTTGAATAAGTTAGGCATTGGAGAGCGTTCTCCTTGGGGAGATTTTCCAAAGTTAATTAGAAATGGTGATTTAGGTGCGTTAAAAAACGAACCTGAATACCAAGCGGCCAAGTCAGGAGACATGCCCGCAGCTATTGACCTGGTAGATAGATTGATTACTGATGAAACAGTGAAATCTATTAAGGAGTACATAGGGGAAAGCAAGCCCCGTATATTGCCTGTTTTGGCTGTGGAGTCAGCTGGCAATAATAAAATACCGTTGGCTATGGCTGAGGTTTTGGCAGATCGTTTGGGGTTGGATGTTGAATTAAATATCGTTCAGCGTGACAAGGTTGGTCGCACTGATACGGGGGCAGATCATCGCCTGGCGTTTAATCCAACTTTTGACGGAAATGTCAAAAAGGGTGAACAATACTTAATTGTAGATGACACTCTAGCAATGGGTGGAACCGTAGCCTCTCTAAAAGGCTATGTAGAGAATCGAGGTGGTCAAGTTGTGGCTGCGTCTGTTATGACCGCTCATGAAGGTGCGCTTAATTTACCTGTTAAGCCTGGAATGTTAGCGGCCATTAATAGTAAACACGGCCCAGCAATGAATCAATTTTGGAAGGATACTTTTGGTTATGAACTCGACAAACTCACACAAGGTGAAGCCGGACGCCTCAAATCAGCCAAGACGGTTGAACAAATCCGAGATCGAATCACTAAGGCAAGATATGGCAACAGCGAGCGAGTGGGCCAGAGCGGAACTGAAACGCCGCAAGGCAGAGCGAGCACAGACCGTTCGGTCTTAGCTGGTAGTGGCTTACTTTCGGAGGCTGAAAGATTAGAATCTGAACAGTCTTCGATGTTGGATAGTGCTACAGTCGAGCAAAGCTATCAAGAGACATTAGCAACGTATGCACAAGCTAAACATGATCAAGTTGAACGTATCGAGGACCGTTTAGAAAATTTGATTAGTCGTCAGCAAGCTCGCTTACAGCAATCTCAACTAAGTAAGCCTGGGTTTCTATCTATGCCAGGAACAAAGAAAAACTGGATGGTTAGTCAGTCTCAACAGCAGTCGCGCTTACAAACGTTGCATGTTCGCCTAGAGGCTGTTCGAGAGATTAAAGATGGTATGGGTGTTCATTCTCCCCGTATTGATGAGTTAGCAACAAGGAAGATGAGGGCAGAAAACCCTGAACTAGCTGCTGATTGGGATTCAATGAGACAAGCCCAAAGGCATCACCAGGCGCTAGTTAAGAAACAAGAATATGAAAGGAAGCAAAACCAAGAGCGTTGCCGTTCGCATACTCTTGGGATAAATAAACCCTACTAACTAGAGAAAAGCCTGGGTTATCACTCCAGGCTTTCTTTTTTTCTACAGCGATGCCCATAACGCTACGCCTGCTGCAAATACTGTCATTCCTGCTGCTATTAGGTTCATCCTAGCTACTTGACGAGTTTCCTTATTCAAAGGGGCTACCTGCTCTTTTATTGTTTTCTCAATTTCACTCCTAGCAGCTTCTGCGGCGAGTTTTGCGCTTTCTTGCATCGAAGTCGCCATAGTTTGCTTACTGGCTGTCAGAGCGGCATTAAGCGTTCTTTCTGCCTTATTTTTAGCATCTTCCCCCCATCGGTGCGCAATTTCTTCTAACTCGCTTTTAAAGGAGTCTAGGATAGCTTGCTGAGCTTCGGTGCTTTCCTGCATCAAGCGATCATTGATCGTCTGCAAAATCAATATAGGGTCA
>NZ_JAHKPE010000014.1:0-6107 GCF_018860305.1 Celeribacter halophilus | reverse complement strand
CTTGCCGAAACATTTGGAGTACAGGTTCCATTTCTGGCGTGAGCTTGAATGGACATAAAGCATTCAGTATGCGTCTCCAAACCAGTCGCCAGTCGCGCAGATTTTAGGGCGACAACGCAGTTATCAGAAGTTTCGCCAAAGACCTATTTGCATTTATCTATTTTCCACTTTGATCACTTGAAACTGTTAAATTCGATGGCTGGGTCGCCAGCAGCTTGAACCGGAGTTTGGCACGGGCTGACTGTGTTGAAAAACACTCGTACAGCATGTTGACTCCAAATTTGGTAGAACAACCGGCATGAACGGCCGATTCAGACAAGGATCAACAATTAGCTTCGTTGAGCATAGATGTCCGCTCAGGGCCAATGTTGTCGCAACACCCTCTCAGACGGGATACTTCACAAAGATTGCCTCCTGCGCATTGCTGACTTTGGTGCATGCCGCAGCATAGTTGGTTAAGCTTCCATGCCTCGAATAACAACTTTCACTGATCTGAGGATGGATATGTGCGCATGCAGCTAATGTCTGCAATCCGCTCGTCACCTCGGAAAGCCTCTGGTGCTTGCGGCTACACAGGTCATATCCGCTTCGGTCCCGGGAGCGGCTGTTAGGCATCAAAACCACCAAGGTCAGCAGGTTTGGGCCGCGAGCCGTCGAAAAGTAGAATAGCGGCATGAGGCCTTCCTGATCCACTTCTTTAAAGAGCGTTAGTAAATCTCACAGGTTCTAAGGGCGGGTTCACGAGTGAAACCGCCCTGATCTGAAGCACCCGACTGTCGCGTCCAGTTCAAGGGAAGCGGATCAGGCTATTATCGCCTTTTACACAGGGCCATGCCCCTATTTCAGCAGCGCGAGGATCTCTTGCGCGGCGGCGGCGGATGAGGCAGGGTTTTGGCCGGTGACAAGTTTGCCATCTCGCAACACGAAGCTGCTCCAGTCTGCGCCTTTTTCGTACAGACCGCCATTTGCCTTCAACATATCTTCTACCAGGAATGGCACAACGTCGGTGAGGGCCACGGCCTCTTCTTCAGTGTTGGTAAAGCCCGTTACGCGGCAGCCGGAAACCAGCGGTTTGCCGCCCGCCCCTTGGGCGTGCCGGAACACGGCGGGTGCATGGCAGACCGCTCCAACAGGCATGTCGGCGGCGGCGAAGGCCTCGATCAGGCGTTTGCTGTCCGCGTCTTCGGCGAGATCCCACAAGGGGCCATGACCGCCCGGATAGAAGATCGCGTCAAACCCGTCTTCGGTCACGTCCGAAAGCGTCAGCGTGTTCGCGAGATGCCTTTGCGCGTCGCTGTCGTCCTTGAAGCGACGGGTGTCATCAGTCTGTGCATCGGGATTGTCACTGGAGGGATCAATCGGCGGTTGGCCGCCTTTGGGCGAGGCCAATGTGATATCGGCGCCTGCGTCTTTGAAAACGTAGTAGGGGGCTGCAAATTCCTCCAGCCAGAAGCCGGTTTTTTTGCCCGTGTCCCCAAGTGCGTCATGGGATGTCAGTACCATTAGAAACTTCATGGCCTTGCCTTTCAGTTGCGCCCAACGCGAATGACGCGCTTGCCAAAGTTCTCGCCATTTAACAGGCCGATGAAAGCTTCGAGTGCATTTTCCAGACCATCGATAATCTCTTCACGGTATTGAATTTCACCGCTTTCGATCCACGCACCCATTTCTTTCGCAAACTCCGGATACAGATGATCGAAGTCGTCAAAGATAATGAAACCCTGCATCTTGATTTTCTTGCGAAGGATTTGCCCCATAAGCCAGTTCATCCGATCGGGACCGTCGGGAAGGGCGGTCGCGTTGTATTGTGATATCAGTCCGCAGACCGGCACCCTTGCGTTGGGGTTCAGCAGCGGGATGACAGCGTCGAGCACCTTGCCGCCGACATTCTCGAAATAGACATCAATGCCATCAGGGGTGGCCTTGGTAAGCTGTTCGGCAAAGTCGTCTGCCTTGTGGTCGATACAGGCATCAAAGCCTAATTCATCAACCGCATAGGCACATTTCTCCGGTCCGCCCGCAATACCGACCACGCGGCAGCCAAGGATCTTGCCGATCTGGCCGACAGTGGCGCCGACTGGACCGGTTGCAGCGGCCACGGCGATGGTCTCGCCCGGCTTCGGGGCGCCGATCTGGGTCAGACCTGCCCAAGCCGTAAAGCCGGGCATGCCCATGATGCCAAGCGCCCATGAGGGATGTGCGGGAGATTTGCCCAGATTGGTGACGCCGGTTCCATCGCTCAGGGCATAATCCTGCCAGCCGCTGAAGCTGAGGACATAGTCGCCCGGTGCAAACCCTTCGATGTGCGAAACAACCACCTGTGCAACGGTTCCACCCTGCATGACGCCGCCGATTTCCACCGGAGCGGCATAGGAGGGGGCGTCACTCATGCGACCGCGCATATAGGGGTCGAGCGACAGGAATTCCGTGCGCAAAAGCATTTGGTCCGGACCTGCCTCGGGAACGTCTGTTTCAACCAGGCGGAGTGTCTCTTTGGTCGGCGCGCCTTTGGGGCGCTCCGCCAGCACGAACTGGCGGTTTACGGTCTCTGTCTGTGTCATGTTCAATATCCTTTACAAAGCAGCTTCAAGAATGCGGCGGGCATCCTCGGGGGTGATGGCACCATGTTCGCCAAGAGCAATCATGTCGTGTTCTTTGAGCGCTGCGACTATGTGGTCGATATCGGCTTTGGCGAGGGCGTAATCGCTCAGGCGTGTTTTGATGCCCATCGATTCAAAGAAGTCTCGCGTGGCCTTGATTACTGCGTCGATCCGAGCATCCTCATCGCCCTCGCGGATATCCCAGACATTTGCAGCATATTGCAGTAGCTTCTCGCGTTTAGGGCCGCGCTGGTCATTCATCAGCGCGGGCAGCACCACGGCCAGCGTACGGGCGTGATCGGTATCGTTCAGCGCGGTGATTTCATGGCCGATCATATGGCTCGACCAGTCCTGCGGCACACCCGCGCCGATCAGACCGTTCAAGGCCAGTGTTGCCGTCCACATCAGGTTGGCGCGAATGTCATAATTTTCAGGCGTCTTCAGCGCCTTGGGGCCAAGCTCGATCAAGGTGCGCAGCAGCGTTTCGGCAAAACCGTCTTGAACGCGCGCAGCAGACGGATAGGTCAGATACTGTTCGATGATGTGAACAAAGGCATCCGCAACACCATTGGCGATCTGGCGCGGCGGCAGCGAGTAGGTGACTTCCGGGTCGAGCACCGAAAAGACGGGATAGCAGTGCGCGCTCATGAAGGGGAGCTTGGCGCCCTTTTCAGAATTGGTGATCACGGATCCAGAGTTCATCTCTGATCCTGTCGCGGGCAGTGTCAGCACGGTGCCGAACGGGACCGCGCCTTTCACGACCGACCCGCGCGATGTCAGGATGTCCCATGCATCGCCGTCATAAAGAGCAGCTGCCGCGATGAATTTGGTGGCGTCAATGACCGATCCGCCGCCAACTGCAAGAATAAACGTGATGTCTTCTTTGCCGATAACCTCAACCGCCTTGAGTGCGGTGTGAAAACGCGGGTTCGGCTCGATCCCACCGAATTCGACCAACGTGCGACCCGCAAGCGCCTCACGCACCTGTGCAAGAACGCCGGTGCGTTCAGCGCTGCCACCGCCGTAGACGATGAGAACTTTTGCATCAGCAGGAACCTGATCCTGCAAGTCCGCGATACGACCCTTACCAAACAGGATATGTGTTGGATTGTGAAAATCGAAATTCTTCATTGTTTCAGACCTCTTCAGCTTCAATGTGCAGGCGCACGTCGATGTTGTTGCGTGTGGCGTTGGAGTACGGGCAAACTTGATGCGCAGCTTCGACAAGGCGCTTTGCGTCATCGGCTGCCATGCCCGGCAAACGAATGGTGATGTCCAGATCAAGCGCGAAACCACCCTTGGCGCGTTGGCCAATGCCGACGTCAATCGTGGTTGTCGCCTTTGTGGCATCAAGCTTAAGCTGCTTGGCCATCAATTCCATTGCGCTGTCGAAACAGGCAGCATAGCCAAGTGCGAATAGCTGTTCAGGGTTCACCCCCGGCTCGCCACTATCCGGGCGGACCATCTGGACCGAATGGCTTCCGTCGTTCAGGGTTGCGGTGCCGGAGCGCCCTCCGCTTGCGGTTGCGGTGGTTTTGTAGAAAATTTTCATGATTTTCCTTTACGAATAGACCGGTCGTCTTTCGTGATGACAAATTTTTGAGAGTTATGGTGCTGGAACAAGCACTTTTGTCGCATCCATTGCGGAATTAAGAGCGGCATCACTGTGAGAGATGCTCGCAACGAGACTGGCCCCGAGCCACATATGATAGATCATTTCAGCCAAGGTCTGAGGGTTTTCGATCGATGCAATCGTGCCCTCGCTCTGCCCCTGCTCTATGGTCTTCGCCAGATGCGAAACAATGTCGGACACACCTTTTTGCAAGATGTTGCTCATGTTCTCCGATAGGTCAGCAACTTCTGCCGACAGTTTAACCACCAGGCACCGATCCTCAAGGTTCGGGCTGAGTTGTTTTTCGCGCCACCCTTCGAAATAGGTCAAGAGCCGAGACCGTGCATTCATGTCTGGATGCGTGAGAGAGGCATTCAGGCGATGGCTATACTCTGTCATAAACTCGCTCAACAGCGCGCAGCCATATGCCTCTTTCGATGCGAAGTAGTGGTAGAACGACCCCTTCGGAATGCCAGCCTCTTTCAAAAGTGTACTCAGGCCAACGCCTGTATAACCCTGCTGGGCTGTCAGGCGGCGTCCTGTGGTTAATATCCGAGAGCGGGTGTCGTTTTGGTGTTCCATGACCCGCTACATAGGTGCCATTAGACCGGTCGTCTATAGGTGGCGCGCTATTTTCTCACTCACGAATCTGTGAGACTGAGGCGCCCCTAGATTTGTAGACGCCTTGCTTGGTAATTTGGGAAGCAAGGAGAGACGGTTATGAACAAAAGAGTTCGGTTTACGGATGAGTTTAAGCAGGATGCCGTGGCGCAGGTTGTTGAGCGCGGATATTCAGTCAGCGAGGTTGCTGAACGACTGGGGGTCAGCACCAAATCTCTGTACACTTGGAAGGCACAATTTTCCAAGTCGCCCCAGGTCAGATCCGAGGTTGCTGAACAAGCGGCAGAGATCAGGCGGCTGAAGCGTGAGTTGGCACGGGTTACTGAGGAGCGGACAATCCTAAAAAAGGCGACCGCGTACTTCGCGCGCGAGTCACAGTGAAGTACGCGTTCATAGAGGCTCACCGTTTCGAGTTTTCTGTACGGTCGATGTGTCGTGTGCTGGCTGTGCATTTCAGTGGCTTCTATGCATGGCTTAAAGAACCGTTAAGTGCGCGAGCGTATGAAGATGCGCGGCAGACAGAGCTGATCCACCAAGCATGGACAGAGAGCGGGAAGGTCTATGGCTATCGGAAACTGGCCGATGATCTGCGCGATGCTGGCGAGACCTGCTCTGAGAACCGTGTGGCACGGCTGGCCAGTCTTGCAGGCATTTCGGCGCAGATCGGATACAAGCGTCGGCCTGGTCGCTATGGCGGCAAACCTGCTGTTGTCGCTGACAACACGCTGGACAGACAGTTTGAGGTTGCGGCACCTGACGCGGTTTGGGTGACCGACATTACCTACATCAGAACCCATGAAGGCTGGTCATATCTCGCTGTGGTCATCGATCTGTTTTCAAGGCGCGTCGTCGGATGGTCCATGCAATCACGCATGACAACTGACCTCGCCTTACAAGCCCTACTGAGTGCCGTATGGCGGCGTAAACCGAAGACCAAAGTCATGATCCATTCTGATCAAGGCTCCCAGTTCACAAGCAAAGAGTGGCAATCGTTTCTCAGAAAACACAATCTGGATGCCAGCATGAGCCGCCGTGGAAATTGTCACGACAACGCTGTCGCGGAGAGCTTCTTTCAACTCTTGAAGCGTGAACGGATCAGGCGGCGAACATATCTCACACGCAACGCCGCAAGGCAGGACGTGTTCAACTACATCGAGATGTTTTACAATCCGACACGCAAGCACACGAACAACGGCCTGTTGTCACCGGTTGACTATGAAATGAAACAGCAGAATATGAACAAGGCGGGCGTCTAGGAAATGAGGGGCACCTCA
>NZ_JAHKPE010000016.1:0-2192 GCF_018860305.1 Celeribacter halophilus | reverse complement strand
TAATTCGGGCACCCTTCCATATCTGGATAAGATTGCTTACAAGTAGGGAAGTTTGAACAGGACCACCAATACTGCCCTTTCTTCCTTGGTGAAGGACGGCGCGATAATCCTGCTCCACATGACATACATTTGAATACATCCGAGATTACAGCCGCTTCTTTACCTCCAGCGATTGCTACAGCTCCATTATTGGCCTTTGCAACCTGGTCTTTGATAAACGCCTCTTGTTTGGTAATAAAGGCACTCAGTTCTGTTTTTCCGGATTCAACACTTTGCAACATACGCTCATAAAGAGCTGTTAGAACCGGACTTTTTACCACTTCTGGCAACGCATCAATCATGCTTCGACCTAAAGTGGTACTCACAATTCGCTTACCCTGCGTTACCAGGTAATTACGGCGTTTCAGTTCAGCAATGATCGAAGCTCGTGTTGCTTCTGTGCCAATACCATCCCCTTCACGTAGCATTTTTTTATGTTGAGGGTCCGTCACAAACCGATGGATATTTACCATCGCAGTGATTAACGTACCTTCTGTAAACCTTGCTGGCGGCTTCGTCTTGGCGTCTCGTCTGACTGATTGTCCACAATCAATAGCATCGCCTTTTGTCATTCTTGGTAATGATTGTTCATCACCATCTTGATCGCCTTCGTCTTCTTCGGACTCGTCCAAATACACATCATGCCAACCACCAAACGTGACAACCTTCCCTTTAGCCCCAAACGTTTCCCCTTGAACGTCAACAGTGATGGTTGTACTTAGGAACTCATGCACTGGATAAAACTGCGCAAGGTAGGCTCTTACAACCAGGTCATAGATAGCTCTTTCTTTGTCATTAAGTTTGTTCAAATTTCCTTTGTGCATCGTGGGAATGATGCCGTGGTGTGCCGAGACTTTCGCATCATTCCAAGTGCGGGATTTTATTCCCGTATCTGCTCGGTCTATGATGGAAGATAAATGAGGGTTTACCGCTTTCACTGCTGCTAGAACCGCGGGCGCATCTTCAAACTGAGATTCTGGCAAATACGCACAGTCAGTTCTTGGGTAAGTAGTTAACTTGTGTGTTTCGTACAATGATTGACACGTATCTAGTACATCTTGAGCACTGAACCCAAATTTTCTTGATGCCAAGGCGGTCATATCAGACAAGCTAAAAGTAAGCGGGTGATTTTGCTTCTTGGCTTGTTGGATATAATCTGTGATTGTTCCAGGTTTACCGCTCAGGGACTCAACTAGCTTATCAGCAATCTGTGTGTCGATTAGACGGCCTTCCTCGTCTAGCCCTTCCTGATCTTCTTTCGCTTTCCAACCCGCCCAAAAACTGCCGGACTCATGTTTAATTTCAGCTCGAATAGTATGGAACGGTATAGACTTGAAAGATTCGATTTCACGGTCCCTATTCACTACTAGAGCAAGGGAAGGTGTTTGTACGCGGCCTACTGTCAATAAAGCTCTTGAGCCGCCTCTTTGTGCTCTCAAAGTGTACGCCCTGGATAGATTCATACCTATCAACCAATCAGCTTTACCTCGCCCTTCCGCAGCATGGGCGAAGCCGTGAAATTCGCGGTTATCTTTCATGTTGGTTAACGCACGTTTAACAGATACGGAGTCAATAGCGTTAGCCCAATAGCGAAGAACTGGCTGTGTACTATTGAAATGCACTAGCAATTCATCAACAAGCAATTGCCCTTCACGGTCAGGGTCCCCAGCATTCACAATTTGAGTGGCAGACTTGATCAACTTGCCGATAGTTTTCACCTGTTTTTTGGCGTCGTCTTTGGGTCTTAAAATCCATTGTTGAGGAATAATTGGGAGTTCTTCAACACGCCATAATTTTCGGCCTTTGTCATTCGTAGGTACATCGTCCGGTGTATATTCATCCGGCCCAGCTTGCTCCAGCATGTGACCAAAACACCAGGTAACTCTATCCTTGCCACATTCAATAAAACCGTCACCCTTACCTGTTACTCCTAGCTCTGCGGCAATGGCTTTTGCTACTGAGGGTTTTTCTGCGATAAATAATCTCATACCTTTTCCTTACCAAGTGAATACTGGACGAATAACCGCTTTCACTTGAGAACGATTAACAGGCCCAAAATAACGGGCATCAAATGAGGTTCCGCTAACATCCGACATAAGCAGTAATTCAGAGTTACCAAGCGTGTACTGACTTGTTTGGTATCGAGGCAATTC
>NZ_JAHKPE010000005.1:0-19236 GCF_018860305.1 Celeribacter halophilus | reverse complement strand
GTCGAAATCGTGATCCCGCGAGCTTTCTCTTCCGGCGCGCCGTCGATTTGGTCGTATGCCTGAAAATCACCGAAGTATTTCGTGATCGCAGCGGTCAACGTGGTCTTACCGTGGTCAACGTGACCAATGGTCCCGATGTTCACGTGCGGTTTCGAACGCTCAAACTTTTCCTTAGCCATGATGGCCTCCTGTTTCATTCTGTTTGGGGATCAGGTCGCCCTGACCCCCGTGTTGGGTTCTGGCCCCGCTTACGCGAATTTGGCCTGAATTTCTTCCGAGATGTTCGAAGGCACAGCTTCGTAGTGATCGAACTGCATCGTAAACTGCGCACGGCCCGAAGACATGGAACGCAGTGTGTTGATGTAGCCGAACATGTTGGCCAGCGGCACGAAAGCGTCGATGGCAATCGCGTTGCCGCGAGTGTCCTGACCCTGAACCTGCCCGCGACGGGAGGTCAGATCGCCAATGATACCGCCGGTGTATTCTTCCGGCGTGATCACTTCGACTTTCATGATCGGCTCGAGCAGTTTCGCGCCGGCTTTCTTCATCCCTTCGCGCATACACATACGTGCTGCAATTTCGAAGGCGAGGACGGAGGAGTCCACGTCGTGGAACTTACCGTCGATGAGGGCCACTTTGAAGTCGATCACAGGGAAGCCTGCGAGCGGACCGGAGTCCATCACCGAGTTGATGCCTTTTTCGACACCCGGGATGTATTCTTTCGGAACCGCACCACCAACAATCTTGGATTCAAAGGAGTAACCTTCGCCCGGCTCTGTCGGAGAGATGATCATTTTCACCTCGGCGAACTGACCCGAACCACCCGACTGTTTCTTGTGGGTGTAGGTGTGCTCGACTTCGTGAGAAATCGTCTCACGATAAGCCACCTGCGGCGCACCAATGTTGGCTTCGACCTTGAATTCGCGCTTCAGACGATCGACGAGAATGTCGAGGTGAAGCTCGCCCATGCCCTTCATGATGGTCTGACCGGACTCGAGGTCGGTTTCGACGCGGAAGGACGGGTCTTCGGCAGCAAGACGTGCCAGACCTGCGGACATTTTTTCCTGGTCGCCTTTGGTCTTCGGCTCGACAGCAATCTCGATCACCGGATCGGGGAAGGTCATGGTTTCGAGGACAACCGGTTCCTTGACGTCACAGAGCGTGTCGCCGGTGGTGGTGTCTTTGAGACCTGCAAGCGCGATGATGTCGCCTGCAAACGCTTCTTCGATCTCCTCACGGTTGTTGGAGTGCATCATCATCATACGACCGACGCGCTCTTTCTTACCTTTGGTGGAGTTCAGGATGGTGTCGCCTTTTTTCAACACACCGGAGTAGATCCGGGTGAAGGTCAAGGAACCCACAAACGGGTCGTTCATGATTTTGAACGCCAGACCGGAGAAGGCCATGTCATCATCCGCACGACGCGGGATGTCACGGGTTTCCGTTTCGTCGCCCGGTTTGAAGCCCATGTAATCAACAACGTCGAGCGGGCTCGGCAGGTAGTCGATCACAGCGTTGAGCAGGGACTGAACGCCTTTGTTTTTGAACGCGGAACCACCAAGGACCGGAACAAAATGCAGAGCCAGCGTCCCTTTGCGCAGAAGCGCACGGAGCGTCGGCACATCGGGTTCGTTGCCTTCGAGGTACTCCATCATCGCGTCGTCGTCTTCTTCGACGGCGGCTTCGATCATCTTACCACGCCACTCTTCGGCCATATCCTTGAGAGAGTCGCGGATCGGAGCTTTGATCCAGGATGCACCAAGGTCTTCACCCTGCCACAGCCACTCTTCCATGGTGACGAGGTCAATCAGGCCCTCAAGCTCGGTTTCCGCACCAATCGGGATGCCGACGGGAATGGCACGCGCACCGGTGCGGTCTTCAATCATGTTCACACAGTTGAAGAAGTCGGCACCGATTTTGTCCATCTTGTTAACGAACACAATACGCGGAACCTTGTAGCGGTCAGCCTGACGCCACACGGTTTCGGTTTGCGGCTCAACGCCGGCGTTGGCGTCAAGAACAGCCACGGCACCGTCGAGCACGGCAAGCGAACGTTCCACCTCGATGGTGAAGTCCACGTGACCGGGGGTGTCGATGATGTTCATCCGGTGCTTCGGTGTTTCGGCGGTTACGCCATCTTCGGTGCGTTCCCAGAAAGTGGTCGTCGCAGCCGAAGTGATGGTGATACCGCGTTCCTGCTCCTGCTCCATCCAGTCCATGGTGGCTGCACCATCGTGCACCTCACCAATGTTGTGGGACTTGCCGGTGTAGAAGAGGATGCGCTCGGAACAGGTGGTTTTACCTGCGTCGATGTGCGCCATGATACCGAAGTTGCGGTATCGGTCGAGGGGAAATTCGCGTGCCATTGGTGTTCGGTCCTAAGGGCCTGAGTTGAGTTACCAGCGGTAATGGCTGAACGCTTTGTTGGCGTCGGCCATTTTGTGGGTGTCTTCGCGCTTTTTCACAGCAGCGCCACGACCGTTTACTGCGTCAAGCAGCTCACCGGCAAGACGTTCTTCCATCGTGTTCTCGTTGCGAGCGCGCGATGCGGAGATCAGCCAGCGGATTGCCAGAGCTTCGCGACGTTCGACGCGCACTTCAACAGGCACCTGGTAGGTTGCACCACCCACACGACGGGAACGCACCTCAACAGAGGGTTTCACATTGTCGAGGGCTTCGTGGAACACTTCAACCGGAGCTTTTTTCAGCTTGTCTTCGACGCGGGTCAGCGCGTTGTAGACAATTTTCTCGGCGGCAGATTTTTTGCCATCGATCATCAGGTTGTTCATGAATTTGGTCAGCACGCGATCGCCATATTTGGCGTCGGGCAGGACTTCGCGCTTCTCAGCGGCGTGACGACGGGACATTCCGTGATCTCCTTATTTAGGACGCTTAGCGCCGTATTTCGAACGACGCTGTTTACGGTCTTTGACGCCCTGGGTATCCAGAACACCGCGCAGGATGTGGTAACGGACACCCGGAAGGTCTTTCACACGGCCGCCACGGATCAGAACCACGGAGTGTTCCTGAAGGTTGTGGCTTTCACCGGGGATGTAAGAGATGACCTCGAAACCATTGGTCAGACGCACTTTGGCGACTTTCCGCATAGCGGAGTTCGGTTTCTTCGGGGTCGTGGTGTAGACGCGCGTACAAACACCGCGCTTCTGAGGGCATTGCTCCAAGTGTTGGGACTTGGAAACCTTACGTTTGGGCTGACGCGGTTTGCGGATCAGCTGCTGAATCGTTGGCATAGGGTGCTTTCCCGTTTCCTAACTAGATGAACCTCGGTGGCGACCTGACGGCCCTGCCGGGGCGATTACGATGTCGATGTGCCACACGCGTCCGCATAACACGAAAACCCGCAATCGTTCCCATTCCGAGGTGAACGACGCGGTGAGTTCCCAGAGGACCAGAGCGCCTCAAATTGCTCGGGTCTTGATCACTACGATTTAGAAGTCGGCGAGATAGGGACGTCCCCTATGCCGGATGGGTGGCCGTATATGGAGAGTCGGGGGGCTTGTCAACACTCCGCGCCCGTTTGTGAGCCGGAAAGCCTTGGTCGGGAAACCGCAAGCCCGAAAGTCGGGCGAGCGCCGTGTAACGCCTTGACCTCGTATGGCTTTCACAATCCCCCTGTCAACGGGTTTATCGCGTCGGATTTGCTGCTGTGCGACGTCGCAGAGCGGCCTCGCGCAGGACCGTATAGATGCCCGTTCCCGCGATGATTCCGGCTCCTGCGAAGGCCAGTGCGTTGGGCCATTCCCCAAAGGCAAACAAGCCGATCAACAGCGCCCAGACCAACGCCGTATAGCGAAACGGCGAGACAAAGGACATCTCTCCCACCCGCATCACAGCCACCGAGGTCACATAGGCCACGATCAGAAACGCCGCAGAACCAGTGATCTGCGCCCATGCTTTGACGGAGACCGGCTCCCACCCCTGCCCGATCGACAAAAGCCCCGACGCCACCCACACCGCTAGGATTGCGCCAAGGGTCACGGTGGTCGTAGGCACGGAATGGTCGATCTTGCGCACGATAATATCGCGCAAGGTCACGCACAGCATGGCCAGAACCGCAAAGAGCGCATAGCCGCTGAAACCGTCTGTGCCGGGCTGCACGATCATGAGCACTCCGAAAAAGCCGATCACAATCGCCACCATACGCCGCCAGCCCAGAGGATCGCGGAACAGGAGCCAGCCCGCAATGGTGATCGAAAGCGGGAGCGTCTGCATGATCGCCGTGGCATTGGCCAAGGGCATGTTGCTGACCGCAGTCATAAAGCACAGCGCCGCACCGATCTCGGCACAGGACCGTATCCCGATCATCACCCAATCCTTGCGTGGAAGATCCAGCCGCACCGGCCCCATGAGGGGCACAAGCACAACAAACAGCATCACAATGTTCAGACTGGCTCGAAGAAACAGCCCCTGAAACAGCGGCACCTCGGCCAAGGCCCCCTTCATGAAACTGTCGTTCGTGGTAAAAGCCGCCATGGACAGCGACATGATCACAGCCCCGCGGGTGTTGTCCGGCAATTTCGACAAAAGATTGAACATGCTGCGCCCCCTTCCCTGTCCCGCTATCATCGCTTTTCTTCTTCGGAAAGAGGCTTCGTCTTTGTCTTGCCCTGAAAAACCTTGCGTGCATAAATCCTTTCGAAATTCATGTGAGATAGAAACGGATTGTCGAAGGCTCACGCGTCATTAGTGCAGGACAGGTGCAACATATGAATGAACGACTCGTCGTTACAACCATGCGCAACGAAGGGCCGTTCATTCTGGAATGGGTCGCATGGTATCTCATGCTGGGCTTCGATCACCTTGTCGTCTTTTACAACGACTGCACCGACCACTCGCCCGAACTTCTAATGGCGCTTGACGAGGCCGGCATACTGACCGCCGTGCCCTACACGCCGGAGCCGGACCGCCCTGTGAAGCGCACAACGTTGAAACTCATGGCCAAGCATCCCCGCATTCGGGCGGCGGAATGGGTGTTCAATATCGACGTGGACGAGTTTCTGGTGATCCATCGGGGCGACGGCCTCCTGCACGACCTGTTTGACGCGTTCGACATGGACCAGACACACGGCATAGCCGTGCACTGGCGCTGTTTCGGTGACGGGGGGCATAGCAGATGGGAGGACGCGCTGACCCATCGGCGCTTTACCCGCGCTTCGGAGCGGCGGCACAGGGGGAACGTCTTTTTCAAAACGCTGGTGCGCTGGCCAAGCCATTTCTGGCGTCTGGGGGTTCACTCGCCCAAAGGCTGGCGCGGAGCGGATGATTGGGGCACGGCGCCCAATCTGCTCAAACGGTGTGATGGCGCGACGATGCGCCGCTATCATCCGAAAGAAAACCCCGTGATGATGACGCAGCCGCGCTGGATCACCCATGACTATGCCCAGCTTAACCACTACGCCTCACGGACACGGGAGAGCTTTGCACTCAAGATGGGCACCAAATCCACCGTGGCTGGTAAGGACCGATACACAGAAGCGTTTTTCAACGGCAAAAACCGCAACGAAGAGCTTGACGACAGCGCACTGAAATATGCCGAACGGTTTGACGCCACCTATGCCGAGATCACCGCCCTGCCCGATGTCTTGCGCCTGCATCATCTGTGCTGCGCGGATTATGTCGAACGGCTGGCGGAAAAACACGGGTTCGAGGCCAAAGACGACCCGCGCTGGCAGCATCACATGGCAAAGGCACAAGAGGCCTGAGACACGCCAGAACACCACAATGATCCTGCGGCATTCCCCGCAAATCAAAAGGCCCCGCGTTTCCGCAGGGCCTTTCATATTCATATCGGTCTGACTTAGTCGTCGGAACCTTCAGGTGTATCGACAACCAGCGTGTCGTCGCCAAAACCCGTATCCGCTTCCACCACCGGAGCGGCGAGTTGGGCAGCGGCTTCGGCCTCGGCGCGTGCCTCTTCGATCACCACGTTGTCGCGTTCCTGAGCGATACGGCGGACACGTTGTGTCGCACCGCCGGTACCGGCCGGAATGAGGCGACCCACGATGATGTTCTCTTTGAGACCCACCAGCTTGTCGCGTTTGCCTTGGACAGAGGCCTCCGTAAGCACACGGGTGGTCTCCTGGAACGATGCCGCAGAGATGAACGACCGCGTTTGCAGCGAGGCTTTGGTGATCCCCAAGAGGATCGGCTGGCCTTTCGCCGGACGTCCGCCTTTGGCTTCCGCCTTCGCATTGGCTTCTTCGAACTCGACCTTATCGACCGCTTCGCCTTTGAGCAGAGTGGTATCTCCGGAGTCGAGGATTTCCCATTTCTGCAACATCTGACGCACGATGACTTCGATGTGCTTGTCGTTGATCTTCACGCCTTGCAGACGATAGACCTCCTGCACCTCGTCGATCATGTAATCGGCCAGAGCCTCGACACCCAGAATGGAGAGGATGTCGTGCGGTGCCGGGTTACCGTCCATGATATACTCACCCTTCTGGATGAAGTCGCCTTCAGCCACAGGGATGTGTTTGCCTTTCGGCACCATGTATTCGACGGTTTCCTTGGTCTCATCCGACGGTTCGATCGAGATGCGGCGCTTGTTCTTGTAGTCCTTGCCGAAGCGCACATAGCCATCAACTTCTGCGATGATGGCGTGGTCTTTCGGACGACGGGCTTCGAACAATTCGGCCACACGCGGCAGACCACCGGTGATGTCCTTGGTCTTCGCACCTTCACGCGGGATACGGGCCACAACGTCACCAGCCTCGATGTCCTGACCATCCTCGATAGAGAGAATGGCATCCACAGACATGAGATAGGCCACAGGGTTGCCTGCATCGTTGCGCACCGGCTCGCCGTCTTCGCCCAGAATGAAGACTTCAGGCTTCAGATCGCCACCGCGCGGCACAGAGCGCCAGTCGGTCACGATTTTCTGGGTCATGCCGGTTGCATCATCGGTCTCGTCACGCACGGACAGGCCCGAGATGAGGTCGACAAATTTGGCTTTACCGGCTTTTTCCGCGATGATCGGAAGCGTGTACGGATCCCATTCAAACAGCTTGTCGCCGCGGGAAATGGTGGCGCCCTCTTCAACAAACACCTTGGTCCCATAACCCAGCTTGAACGAAGCGCGTTCCACGCCGTTATCATCCACAATCGCCATCTGCATGTTCCGGCCCATGACGATCTTCTCGCCATGACGGTTTTCCAGAAGGTTGGCTTCGCGGAAGACGATCTTGCCTTCCTGATTGGCTTCCTGGAAGGACTGCTGACCACCTTGGGCCACGCCGCCGATGTGGAAGGTCCGCATCGTCAGCTGTGTGCCGGGCTCACCAATGGACTGGGCCGCGATGATACCGACCGCTTCGCCTTGGTTGACCATGGTGCCGCGGGCAAGGTCGCGACCGTAGCACATGGCACAGACGCCTTCCTCGGCCTCACAGGTCAGCGGGCTGCGGATACGCATGGAAGCAACACCTGCCGCTTCGATCGCATCGGCTTTGCGCTCGTCGATCAGCTCGTTCTTGCTGACCAGCACCTCGTCAGTGCCCGGACGCAAGACGTCATCTGCGGAAACACGACCAAGGATACGCTCGGCCAGCGTTGCCACAACCTCACCGTCGTTCACAGCCGCTTCGGCGGTGATCGCAAGTTCGGTGCCACAATCGACTTCGCGCACGATGCAGTCCTGTGCCACGTCGACAAGACGACGGGTCAGGTAACCGGAGTTCGCGGTTTTCAGAGCCGTATCCGACAGACCCTTACGGGCACCGTGGGTCGAGTTGAAGTACTCGAGCACGGTCAGACCTTCTTTAAAGTTCGAGATAATCGGCGTTTCGATAATCTCGCCCGAAGGTTTCGCCATCAAGCCGCGCATACCGCCCAGCTGTTTCATCTGCGTCACAGAACCACGCGCACCGGAGTGGGCCATCATGTAAACCGAGTTCGGCTCCATTTCGGCGCCATTCTCGTCGTACTTTTTGGCGGAGATGGTGTTCATCATCGCCTCGGTGACCTTGTCGTTACACTTGGCCCATGCATCGACAACTTTGTTGTACTTCTCGCCCTGAGTGATCAGGCCGTCCATGTACTGTTGTTCAAAGTCTTTCACCTGATCGCGGGTCGCGTCCACCAGACTCCATTTGTTGTCCGGGATCACCATGTCGTCCTTGCCGAAGGAAATCCCGGCTTTGAACGCTTCTTTAAAGCCCAGAGACATGATCTGGTCACAGAAGATCACGGACTCTTTCTGGCCGCAGTAACGGTAGACGGTGTCAATGACACGCTGCACGTCTTTCTTCCGCAGAAGCCGGTTCACCAAGGAGAACGGCGCTTTTGCGTTGAGCGGCAGAAGGGAGCCGAGGCGCAAGCGACCGGGGGTTGTCTCGTGACGTTCCCAAACCTCTTGACCGTGCTCGTCGATCTGTTTGATCCGCGCGGTGATTTTGGCGTGCAGATGCACTTCGCCAGCGTTCAGCGCGTATTCGACCTCTTCGATGTCGGAGAAGATCATGCCTTCGCCCTTCATCCCGTCACGCTGCATGGTGATGTAGTAGAGGCCCAAGATCATATCCTGCGACGGCACGATGATCGGCGCGCCGTTGGCAGGCGACAGCACGTTGTTCGTGGACATCATCAGAACGCGAGCTTCGAGCTGTGCCTCAAGAGAGAGCGGCACGTGAACAGCCATTTGGTCCCCGTCAAAGTCGGCGTTGAACGCAGAACAGACGAGCGGGTGAAGCTGGATCGCTTTCCCTTCGATCAGTGTGGGTTCAAACGCCTGAATACCGAGACGGTGAAGCGTCGGCGCACGGTTGAGCATGACCGGATGTTCGCGAATCACCTCGTCGAGGATGTCCCAGACTTCCGGACGTTCTTTTTCCACCAGTTTCTTGGCCTGTTTCACGGTCGAAGACAGACCCTTGGCTTCAAGCCGCGAATAGATGAACGGCTTGAACAGTTCGAGCGCCATCTTCTTCGGCAGGCCACATTGGTGCAGCTTCAGTTCCGGACCGGTCACAATCACCGAACGGCCGGAGAAGTCGACGCGTTTCCCCAAAAGGTTCTGACGGAAACGACCCTGTTTACCTTTGAGCATGTCGGAGAGCGACTTCAGCGGGCGTTTGTTCGCACCGGTGATGACGCGGCCACGACGGCCGTTGTCGAACAGGGCGTCGACGGATTCTTGCAGCATCCGTTTTTCGTTGCGCACGATGATGTCGGGCGCACGCAGTTCGATCAGACGCTTGAGACGGTTGTTCCGGTTGATCACACGACGGTAAAGGTCGTTCAGATCGGAGGTTGCGAAACGGCCACCATCGAGCGGCACCAGCGGGCGCAGCTCTGGCGGGATCACGGGGATCACCGTCATGATCATCCATTCCGGGCGGTTGCCGGATTCGAGGAAGGACTCGACGATTTTCAGACGTTTGATGATCTTTTTCGGCTTCAGCTCGCCCGTCGCTTCCTTGAGGTCTTCACGCAGCTGTTCTGCGGTGGACTCAAGGTCGATGTTGGAGAGCATTTTACGGATCGCTTCGGCGCCGATATCGGCCTCGAATGCGTCCATGCCATACATGTCCTGAGCGTCCATATACTCTTCTTCGGTCATCATCTGACCGTAGGTGAGATCCGTCAGGCCCGGTTCGATCACAACGTAGTTTTCGAAATAGAGCACGCGTTCCAGATCACGCAGCGTCATGTCGAGCATGAGGCCGATCCGGCTCGGCAGGGATTTCAGGAACCAGATGTGAGCGACAGGCGCGGCCAGTTCGATGTGACCCATGCGCTCGCGGCGCACTTTCTGAAGCGTAACTTCAACACCACATTTCTCGCAGACAACGCCGCGATATTTCATGCGTTTGTATTTGCCGCAAAGACATTCATAATCTTTGATCGGGCCAAAGATACGCGCACAGAAAAGACCATCACGCTCCGGCTTGAATGTCCGGTAGTTGATGGTTTCCGGTTTCTTGATTTCCCCGTAGGACCACGACAGGATGCGTTCCGGCGACGCGAGCGAGACTTTGATCTCGTCAAAGGTCGACGGCTGCGCCAGCGGGTTGAACGGGTTGGTTGTGAGTTCCTGGTTCATCTTATGAGTTCCTCAGATTGTCTCGGAAAGGGAGGGAGAAGAAGGGCCGAAGCCCTTACTCCTCGCCCTCCGAGTCCAGGAGTTCCATATTGAGGCCGAGGCCACGGACTTCTTTGACAAGAACATTGAAGGATTCCGGCACGCCGGCTTCAAAGTTGTCTTCGCCCTTGACGATCGACTCGTAGACTTTCGCCCGTCCAGCCACGTCATCCGACTTGACCGTGAGCATTTCCTGCAAGGTGTAGGCGGCACCATAGGCTTCCAGAGCCCAGACCTCCATCTCCCCGAATCGCTGACCACCGAACTGCGCCTTACCACCGAGCGGCTGCTGGGTGACGAGCGAGTACGGACCCGTGGAACGGGCGTGGATTTTGTCGTCCACAAGGTGGTGCAGTTTAAGCAGGTATTTCATGCCGACGGTGACCTTACGGGCAAACTGTTCACCCGTGCGGCCATCGTACAGGACGGATTGACCGGAGGTGTCAAAGCCCGCGCGACGCAACGCATCATTGATGTCGGCCTCTTTCGCACCGTCAAAGACGGGGGTCGCAACCGGCACACCTTTGGTGACATTGCCTGCTGCTTCCAGAAGATCGGCCTCATCCATCGGCGCAAAGCCTTCGTCATAGACCTCTTCGCCATAGACAAACTTCAGAGCGTCGCGAACAGGCGTCATATCGCCCGAACGACGATACTCTTGCAGAGCCTCGTCCACTTGCAGACCCAGACCACGGGACGCCCAACCGGTGTGCGTCTCGAGGATCTGACCAACGTTCATCCGCGAAGGCACACCCAGCGGGTTGAGACAGAAGTCGACAGGTGTCCCGTCTTCGAGGAACGGCATGTCTTCCAT
The DNA here is from genome assembly GCF_018860305.1 of Celeribacter halophilus. Classification (GTDB taxonomy): domain Bacteria; phylum Pseudomonadota; class Alphaproteobacteria; order Rhodobacterales; family Rhodobacteraceae; genus Celeribacter; species Celeribacter halophilus_A. Next base: position 8,320 of record NZ_JAHKPE010000005.1, on the reverse strand, counting down.
CGGAACAACCCGCGAAATAACACCTTTGTTCCCGTGACGACCGGCCATCTTGTCGCCCGGCTGAAGCTTACGCTTCACGGCGATGAAGACTTTAACCATTTTCATCACACCCGGCGGCAGGTCGTCGCCACGACGGACTTTCTCGACCTTGTCTTCGAAACGGTGCTCAAGCGCACGTTTCTGTGCCTCGTACTGGGCGTTCAGAGCCTCGACGATGGTTGCAGAATCCTCGTCTTCGAGGGCGATCTGCCACCACTGGCCTTTGGACAGTTGCGACAGCAACTCTTCGTCCACAGTCACGCCGGTCCGGACACCTTTCGGGCCTTTGGCAATGACTTTGCCCATGATCAGGTCTTTCAGACGCGCGTAGATGTTGCGGTCCAGAATGGCCATCTCGTCGTCGCGGTCACGTGCCAGACGTTCGATTTCCTCACGTTCGATTTGCAGCGAACGCTCGTCTTTCTCGACGCCGTGACGGTTGAAGACGCGGACTTCCACGACCGTGCCGTAGTCACCCGGTTTCACGCGCAGCGACGTGTCACGCACATCGGACGCTTTCTCACCGAAGATGGCGCGCAGGAGTTTTTCCTCCGGCGTCATCGGGCTTTCGCCCTTCGGCGTGATCTTACCGACGAGAATGTCACCCGGCTCGACGTGAGCACCGATGTAGACGATACCGGCTTCGTCAAGGTTGCGCAGTGCTTCCTCGCCGACGTTCGGAATGTCACGGGTGATTTCTTCCGGCCCGAGCTTCGTATCACGGGCGGCGACTTCGAATTCCTCGATGTGAACCGAGGTGAAGACGTCGTCACGCGCAATACGCTCGGAGATCAGGATGGAGTCTTCGTAGTTGTAACCGTTCCACGGCATAAACGCGACGATGACGTTTTTACCCAGAGCCAGTTCGCCCATATCGGTCGACGGACCATCGGCGATCACCTCGCCTTTGGCCACTTTCTGACCCACCTTCACCAGCGGACGCTGGTTGATACAGGTGTTCTGGTTCGAACGCTGGAACTTGCGCAGACGATAGATGTCCACGCCGGCATCGCCCAGTTCGAGATCGGAGGTTGCACGAACCACAACGCGGGTCGCGTCCACTTGGTCAATGATCCCGGCGCGTTTGGCCTGAATAGCCGCCCCGGAGTCGATTGCGACCTTGCCTTCCATACCGGTGCCGACGAGCGGCGCCTCGGCACGCAGAAGCGGCACGGCCTGACGTTGCATGTTCGCACCCATAAGCGCGCGGTTCGCATCGTCGTTTTCAAGGTAGGGGATCAGCGCCGCACCAACGGAGACCAGCTGCTTCGGCGAAACGTCGATAAGGTCCACATTCGTCGGCGGGTTCAGCGCGTGTTCGCCCGACTGGCGGGTAGACACGAGATCGTTGACGAATTTGTTGTCCTCGTCGAGCGTCGAGTTGGCCTGAGCCACCGTGTGACGCATCTCTTCGGTCGCGGACATGTATTGCACTTCGTCCGTAACCTGACCGTCGACAACTTTCCGATACGGAGTCTCGATGAAACCGTATTTGTTGACACGGGCAAAGGTCGCCAGCGAGTTGATCAGACCGATGTTCGGCCCCTCCGGCGTTTCAATCGGACACATACGACCGTAGTGCGTGATGTGCACGTCGCGAACCTCAAAGCCTGCGCGTTCACGGGTCAGACCGCCCGGCCCAAGCGCGGAGAGACGACGCTTGTGCGTGACTTCCGAAAGCGGGTTGGTTTGGTCCATGAACTGCGACAGCTGCGAGGAGCCGAAGAATTCGCGCACGGCAGCGGCGGCCGGTTTCGCGTTGATGAGATCCTGCGGCATGACCGTGTCGATCTCGACGGAGGACATACGCTCCTTGATCGCACGTTCCATACGCAGAAGACCAACGCGATACTGGTTCTCCATCAATTCGCCGACGGAGCGGACACGACGGTTGCCGAGGTGGTCGATGTCGTCCACGTCGCCTTTGCCATCACGCAATTCGACCAGCGCCTTGATACAGGCAACGATGTCTTCGCGACGCAATGTGCGGTGCGTATCCGGTGCATCCAGATCAAGACGCATGTTCATTTTCACGCGACCCACAGCGGAGAGGTCGTAACGCTCGCTGTCGAAGAACAGGCTTTCGAACATGTTGGATGCCGCTTCAACGGTCGGCGGCTCACCCGGACGCATGACACGGTAGATGTCCATGAGCGCGGTTTCGCGGTTCATGTTCTTGTCTGCCGCCATCGTGTTACGGATGTAGGGGCCAACGTTCACGCCATCGATGTCGAGAACCGGAATGTCGGTGATACCCGCATCCATAAGCTCTTTGAGGGAGCCACCGATCACGTCACCGTCTTTGTCCATTTCGAGGGTCAGCTCATCGCCAGCCTCGACATAGATTGCGCCGGTTTCTTCGTTGATGATGTCTTTCGCGACGAATTTGCCGATAATGTGCTCGAAGGGCACCAGCAGCTCGGTGATTTCACCGGCGTCGATGATTTTCTTCACCGCACGCGGGGTCATCTTGTCGCCCGCTTTACAGATCACTTCACCTGTTGCAGCGTCCACGAGATCATAGGTCGGACGTGTGCCACGCACGCGCTCGGGGAAGAATTTGGTCACCCAACCTTTGTTCTTCTCGAGCTTGAATTCGACGGTGTTGTAATAGGCGTCACAGATCGCTTCCTGATCAAGACCCAACGCATAGAGCAGGGTCGTGACCGGCAATTTGCGGCGACGGTCGATACGGGCATAAACGATGTCCTTGGCGTCAAATTCGAAATCGAGCCAGGAGCCGCGATAGGGAATGATGCGGCAGGCGAACAGCAGTTTACCCGAAGAGTGGGTCTTGCCTTTGTCGTGGTCGAAGAACACGCCCGGCGAACGGTGCATCTGAGACACGATCACGCGCTCGGTGCCGTTCACCACAAAGGTGCCGTTCGGTGTCATCAGAGGCATGTCGCCCATGAACACGTCTTGCTCTTTGATGTCTTTCACAGACTTCGCACCGGTGTCCTCGTCCACATCAAACACGATGAGACGCAGGGTCACTTTGAGCGGCGCGGAATAGGTCATGTCACGTTGCTGACATTCCTCGACGTCATATTTCGGCGTCTCGAGTTCGTATTTGACGAACTCCAGCACAGCGGTTTCGTTGAAATCCTTGATCGGGAATACCGACTGGAACACGCCTTTGATGCCTTCGCCGTCGAGCGGCTCGGGAGCGTCACCAGAATTCAAGAAGAGATCGTAAGAAGATTTTTGAACCTCAATGAGGTTCGGCATTTCAAGCACTTCGCGGATTTTGCCGTAATACTTGCGGAGCCGTTTCTGGCCGAGGAAGGACGATGCCATAAGCGTCTAAACCTTTCGAATTTTCGCGAGCGACGTCTACCGTTGGGCGCCGGCAGATGTGCCCTGACGAAACAGAGAAATTCGGTCTATTCCCGCTCCCGTCCCAAAGGGAGCTCCCGACCATTGAACCTCTCCTGAGAAAACACCTTTGAAATGCAGCGCGGCTGCAAAGGCCCTTTCTAAGACAGGTTAAGCTGGACCCGAGAAACCTCGGGTCCAGCCATTATTTTGTGTGGTCCGAATGGACCGAAGGCAATTAGGCCACTTCGACAGTCGCGCCAGCTGCTTCCAGCTTGGTTTTGACTTCTTCGGCTTCGTCTTTGGAGACGCCTTCTTTGATTTTGCCGCCAGCTTCAACAAGCTCTTTGGCTTCTTTGAGGCCCAGACCGGTGAGGCCGCGGACTTCTTTGATGACGTTGATTTTGGAACCGCCGGCGTCTTTCAGGACGACGTCAAATTCGGTTTTTTCTTCAGCAGCTGCGCCACCGGCGTCTGCTGCGCCTGCAACCATCACTGCGCCGCCAGCGGCGGGCTCGATGCCATACTCGTCTTTGAGGATGGTTTTCAGTTCTTGTGCTTCGAGAAGGGTGAGACCAACAATCTCTTCTGCAAGTTTCTTCAGATCAGCCATTGTACTGTTTCCGTTCGTTTAAGATGTGTTCCAACGTGTGTGTTTACAACCACGCCGGTCTCTAATTGCTTATGCAGCAGCCTTGTCTTCGATCGTAGACAGGATGCTCGCGATGTTCGAAGCAGGAGCGCCAATCGCGCCAGCGATGTTCGAAGCAGGTGCGCCAATGCAGCCAACGATGGAAGCAATAAGCTCCTCGCGGGACGGCATTTTCGCAACGGCCTTCACACCGTCAACGTCGAGAGCGTTTTCACCCATTGCACCGCCGAGGATAACGAATTTTTCGTTATCTTTGGCATAGGCATCGGCAACCTTGGCCGCAGCCACAGGATCTTCCGAATAGGTGAGAACGGTCATGCCCGTCAGGAATTCAGCAACGCTTTCGCAAGGCTTTCCGTCGAGGGCGATTTTGGCGAGCTTGTTCTTGGCAACGCGGACGGACCCACCAGCTTCACGCATACGCGCGCGCAGGTCCTGCATTTCAGCAACCGTGAGACCTTCGTAGTGGGCAACCACAACGACGCCAGAGCTGTCAAAGATTTGGCCGAGCTCTTCGACCATTTTTTCTTTTTGTGCTCTATCCACAGTTTTACTCCAAGTATGGGAAGGTCACCCCTCCCGGCTCAATTCTACCGGTCTAAACCGGCACGAAGTCCGTTACGGGGCTGCGCCAAAGTCGCCCGAGGTCTAGCCTGCGGAGAAACTTCTCGTCTTTCCCGTCTCAGGCAGGAATTATGACCGGAGAACTCCGATCACCCACCGTCTAGGACGAAACGCAACACAGCGCACGACGAATCGCACGCTGGACTGCATGAGGGGGTTTAGTGGGGATTAAGAGGAAGCGCAAGGGGTGTCAGGCGCTCCACAACTTTCGCCTTCGTCATTATGGCATCCTGAGGCGCAGAGCACAAACAACAAACACAAATGAAAAAGGCGCCCCTCACGGAGCGCCCCTCAATTCTTATCCTAAGCGAAAAGGCGATCATGCATTTCTACGAAATGCACTTTTTCGCCCGACGCGCATCGCATTCGCGATACGCTGGCTTAGTTGCCAGTCGCAGAATCCACGGAGATGGAAACGCCCGGGCCCATTGTGGAGGACACGGAGACCTTCTGCATGTAAGCGCCTTTGGCACCGGTCGGCTTGGCTTTTTGAACCGCATCCACGAAAGCGCGGATGTTTTCGACCAATTTGGCTGCATCAAAAGAGGCTTTACCAACGCCTGCGTGCACAACACCGGCTTTTTCGGCTTTGAACTGCACTTCGCCGCCTTTAGCAGCTTCAACAGCGGCTTTGACGTCCATCGTGACAGTGCCAACCTTCGGGTTCGGCATCAGGTTGCGCGGGCCGAGGATCTTACCCAGACGACCAACGATCGGCATCATGTCCGGAGTCGCGATGCAGCGATCAAACTCGATGGTGCCGTTCTGAACGGTTTCCATCAGGTCTTCTGCGCCCACGATATCCGCACCGGCAGCTGTCGCTTCGTCGGCTTTCGGGCCACGAGCGAACACAGCCACGCGGACGGATTTGCCCGTGCCGTTCGGCAGGGACACAACGCCGCGAACCATTTGGTCAGCGTGGCGGGGGTCAACACCGAGGTTCAGCGCGATTTCTACGGTTTCATCGAATTTTGCGTTTGCGCTGGCTTTGACCAGCTCAACAGCTTCCTCGACGGTGACGTTCTCTTTGCCTGCGAAAGCTTCGCGAGCCGTGCGGGTACGTTTGCCAAGTTTCGCCATTACTTCACCTCAATGCCCATAGATTTCGCGGAGCCGACGATGATCTTCATTGCGCCTTCGACGTCGTTGGCGTTCAGATCTTTCATCTTGGCTTCGGCAATCTCGCGCACCTGCGCGACCGTCACGGATGCCACGGTCTCACGACCCGGCAGAGCAGCGCCCTTCGGACGGTTACGCTTGCCAACCGGCTTCAGACCGGCAGCCTTCTTGAGGTAAAAAGAAGCCGGCGGCGTCTTGATATCCATCGAGAAGGATTTATCGGAGTAATAGGTGATCACGGTCGGGCACGGCGCACCGGGCTCCATATCCTGCGTCTTGGCGTTGAACGCCTTACAGAATTCCATAATGTTGATACCACGCTGACCGAGCGCCGGACCCACGGGGGGGGACGGGTTTGCTTGACCGGCGGGCACTTGCAGCTTCATCGTACCTGCGAGTTTCTTAGCCATTGGCTTTCCTTTCCAACTGTCACGAAACGCGTTCCGCGACGACTACGTTGTGTGGTCTGGCTCATGACGCGCGCGCCCCTCACCTCCCACAGTGATGCCCGACCCGAAGATCAGGCGCTCTCTCAGGCCGACTTGTTGACCTGAGTGAATTCCAGTTCGACCGGGGTTGCCCGGCCAAAGATCGAGACGGACACCTTGAGGCGCTGGTTGGCCTCGTCCACTTCCTCGACCATACCGTCGAAACCCTCGAAAGCGCCCTCGGCCACGGAGACCTGTTCGCCCACCTCGAAGGTGATGGTGTTGCGCGGCGCGTCAGCCTCGGCGCCTTCCTTGACACGGCCAAGGATCGCTTCGACTTCGCTATCACGCATCGGCATCGGCTTGCCGAAAGAACCGAGGAAGCCGGTCACGCGGTTGATCGAATTGATGAGGTGATAACCCTGATCGGTCATTTCCATACGCACAAGCACATAGCCCGGCATGAAACGACGCTCGGTCGTCACCTTTTTGCCCCGGCGCACTTCGATGACCTCTTCGGTCGGCACCAGCACTTCTTCAATCTGGTCCTGCAGGCCTTTTTCTTCCACAGCCGTCTTGATCGCTTCGGCGATTTTTTTCTCGAAGTTCGAGAGAACGCTCACCGAATACCAACGCTTCGCCATGGTGCCTTTGCCTTTTCATCTCTTCCGGCCATTGCGACCGGATGTCGTTAAATTCCAAGCGCTTTCGCGCACTCCCCGAAACAATAAAGCGGCGCGCAACTCGAATCGCTGCACGCCCGTTCGTGAGAGTGCGCCCGCTCTATACGTTCACAGACCTAAGTTCAACCCTTTAGCCGCCCCTCGAACGCTCAAAGCCTCCGCGCATGGCGAAGGCTTTCAACAGAAACAGGACTGAAAGACGCGCTTACCCGAAGAGGTTGAGGAAGCTCTGCAGCCCGTTGCGGATCAGAAGGTCCACGATAAAAAAGAAGGTCGCCGTAAGGGCCGCCATGATAAAGACCATCAAAGTGGTCAACATAACTTCGCGGCGCGTCGGCCAGACGATTTTCGACACCTCAGCACGCACTTGCTGAATGAACTGAAGCGGATTGGTTTTCGTGGCCATAGCTATGATCCTGACTTTCGTTTCGGCGCATGTACGCCAGCGCGGGCGTGATTTCAACCCTTGACCCTCAAAGGAACATGCCGCGCGCCATTTTTGCGGCCTGACGTCCTTGGATGGTGCGGAAGAATTGGCAGGGGCAGCAGGGTTCGAACCCGCGACCTACGGTTTTGGAGACCGTCGCTCTACCAGCTGAGCTATACCCCTAAGGCCGAGGGTGGAGATAGACAAGCCTAGCCCGCTTTGCAAGCACGTTTTCGACCCGACAGGCAGAAAACCGAAACAACACCTGATCTATGCATCAAAAAGAAAAGGGCCCCACTTTCGTGAGGCCCTTCCGTCTCTTAATCAGCGAGGCTGATTATTCGATGATTTTGGACACAACGCCCGAACCAACGGTGCGGCCGCCTTCGCGGATAGCGAAGCGGAGGCCTTCTTCCATAGCGATCGGGGCGATCAGCTCGGCGGTGAACTTCAGGTTGTCGCCGGGCATAACCATTTCCGTGCCTTCAGGAAGAACAACGGTGCCGGTCACGTCAGTGGTCCGGAAGTAGAACTGCGGACGGTAGTTCGCGAAGAACGGCGTGTGACGGCCACCCTCTTCCTTGGTCAGGATGTAGACCTCGGCTTCGAACTTGGTGTGCGGGTTCACGGAGCCCGGCTTACACAGAACCTGACCGCGCTCAACGCCGTCACGGTCCACACCACGCAGAAGCGCGCCGATGTTGTCGCCTGCTTCACCGCGGTCAAGCAGTTTGCGGAACATTTCAACGCCGGTACAGGTGGTTTTCGTGGTGTCTTTGATACCAACGATTTCGATCTCGTCGCCCACGTTGATCACACCGCGCTCGACACGACCGGTCACAACAGTCCCGCGACCGGAAATCGAGAACACGTCCTCGATCGGCATCAGGAACGGCTGGTCAATCGCACGCTCGGGCTCGGGGATGTAAGCGTCGACAGCTTCCATCAGTTCGCGGATCTTGTTCTCGCCGATTTCAGGATCGCGGCCTTCCATAGCGGCCAGAGCGGAACCTGCGATGATCGGAATATC
>NZ_JAHKPE010000028.1:0-205971 GCF_018860305.1 Celeribacter halophilus | reverse complement strand
ATCCTACTCCCGCAACCAGTGTAATCGACCCTGCCCGTGCAATATGCGCGGGCTTTGTCGTATCCAGACCCTCCAAACCGAGAATGCCCGCCAATTCTCCAACCAGTTCAATGTGATGGCCGTTTGGGGCAATCTCGTCGGGCATCATCCTTACCTGGGAAATCAATCCGCGCAGCGCCTCGGTTGCCTCGGTCTTCAGGGACGGATCCTGTAAGGCCGACGACAGGTTGCGCACTTTGGTCCGGTAAACATCCGCCAGGTTCGGATGCAGGCGGAGGACGGGGGCTCGGAACTGCGTTCCAGAACGTCGCTCAGGGCCTGCTTCTTGTGTTCGAGCTCAGCCAAACGCGCTTTCATACTGGATTGATAGAACCCGTCTTCAATCGCCTGCATGATGCCGTTGATCTTTTTGTCGACAGTCGCGAGGTCCCGACGTGCCTTCTCGCGCGATGCGTTTGCGCTGGCGGCAGTCTGATTAAAGGCGCGGTGGTATTCTTCGACAAAGACTTCCAAGAGTTTGGGGTGGAGCAGGCAATCGCGCAGGCCTGTGAGCACGCGGTCTTCAAGTGTCTCGCGCGTAATCGTGGCGCGATTGGTGCAGATGGCGCCACCTTTGTTGCGGGCGCCGGCGCATCCGTAGCGCGTTTTGTTGATCAAGGTATAGCTCGAGCCACAGCAGCCGCATTTGAGCAATCCTGAAAACAAATAACGCGGACGCCGCGCATTCTCGGGACGCATGTCGGCATTCAAAACGCCTGCAGGGTTCATGTTCGCGCGAATGGCGGATTGACGGGCTTTGACGCGGTCCCATAGATCGTCATCAATGATCCTCAGGTGGGGCACGGCTTTGATGACCCATTGATCAGGCGGGTTCAGGCGTGCCTGTCGCTTCTGTGTATCCGAATTTTTGATGAACGTCTGGCGGTTCCAGACGAGTTTGCCGATGTAGAGTTCGTTGTTCAGGATACCTGTGCCGCGTTTCCAGTTGCCCATGATTGTGGACGGACCCCATGTGTCGGAATTTTTGCCTGCACCTTTGCCGGTGCCCGTGGAGATGCCTTCGGCATTGAGACGTGCTGCAATTGTACGGGCAGAATGGCCTGCATCATATTCTTCGAAAATGCGCCGAACAATGGCGGCTTGTTCGGGATCGATGTCACGTTCTCCGGTGACGGGGGTTCCATCTTCGTGAAACGCACGGGTGACGCTATAGCCGTAGCAGATGCCGCCTGCAGATTTGCCTTTGCGGATGCGTCCTTCCAGACCGCGGTGGGTTTTGGCGGCGAGGTCTTTCAGGAACATCGCAGACAGGACGCCGTTGAAGCCGATATCCATCTCGCTCACTTCATCTTGCGCCACGGTTACAATGCGAATGCCAAGATACTGCATTTTTTGTAGAAGCCGGAAGTGTGTTCCTGGTCGCGGCTGATGCGATCAAGCCCCTCGGCCACGACCACGTCGAAGTGGCCATTCTGTGCGTCTTCAATAAGGCTTTGGTAGCCCGGCCTTTGAAGGGATGTGCCGGAAATTGCCGCATCGGAATAGTTTTGAACTGTGATCCATCCACGGTCCGAGATTAGCCCGTGGCAGATCCGTAGCTGGTCTTCAATGGAGGCATGAGATTGCATGTCTGTGGAATAGCGGGCGTAGATGGCAGCGCGAAGAGGTGGGGTGGGCATGTGCTTAGTTCTCCGATGAATCTTCCCGGTGAAGCGAGTTATGAGCGGCAATGTCGGCCTGTGCGACCTGTCGTGCCAGAATGCGCGCGATTTGAACCAACGCCGGGTGAGGCTCTGTGGTGGTTGACGGGGAGGGTGAGACAGCAACAGGGGGTGCCATAGGCGTCCCCTTGTCGTTTGCATGTCTCTTCCGGTCCCGTGCCATTGGCCGAGGTCTCCCGCCCGTTCCGGCGCTGCGCCAGACGGTATAAAATGATGTCATTGAGGCCGGTGCGTGCTCCGGCGGTTGTATCATCATTGTAAAACATCGAGAGCCTCATGGGGTGGCCAGAATGGCGGAAATGGAAGTTAAACCGCGAAAAAATTGTGGATAAACAGGCGTTTGAAAAAAACTAATTCGCAAACTTTCCGCTCGGGCGCGGCTTGTGCCGGTCGCTGAACCTGCCAGATCTATAAAATCCGGATTTGTCTGACGTCAGCGCTTATGGGACCAAATACCGCTATTTGGTCCCATAAGCGCTGACGTCAGACAGGTGTGGCATCGGGGCGCCTTATGTTTAAAAGGAATAGGTTGGGATGTTCGAAATGAGCCGGGTGTCCGTTCACGCGTCTCGCCGTGATGAGCACCAAGATTTGTGATGCTTCCTCAGTGTCATACACCGTATTCAAGAAGCAGTGAGTTGTCGCTCGGAAAGCCTATACAGATCGATGGCGCTTGAGCTAAAAATGGCACTTCTGGCACGTTCACTTGGTATGAGGGCATCGGCCAATTCACGCCAAGTGTCATAATCTGAGGTAAGGGTCAGGACTGGCCAGTCGCTTCCCCAAAGTAGCCTTTCCGGCCCGAAATGTTCCAGAAGATGTGCAACGTAGAGGTCCACATCTGCTGCCTTCCAGTCTTTGCCTGCTTCAGTCAAAAGGCCGGACAGCTTGCAAAAAGCCTCTGTTTCTTTTGCGATAGTGGCTATGTCGTTGGCCCAATCGTCAAACAGAGCATCTGCAATTCGGGGTTTTGCGGCATGGTCAATCACAGTGCGCATTTTCGGATAGCGTGACAGAAGTTCGCGAAGTTGCGAAAGATGTTGCGGTCGTACGAGTGCATCAAAGGTCAGGTTGGCTTGGACCATCATTTCAAAGGCCGGAGCGAGATCATCACGCAGCATCCAGTTGTCGTCGGCGATGTCCTGGATCATCGGTCGCAGGCCCACGAGTTTTGGGTGTTTGGCAAGTTCTGCAATATCATCAGCAGCCGAGGGGGTCGTAAAGTCAGTCCAGCCAACCACACCCAAAACGAAAGGTGTGTTGTCGGCGATTTCTAGCAGAAATTTTGTTTCCGCAGCTGTCGGGGCAGCCTGCACCAGAATTGTTCCGTCAACACAATTTCGTTGCAGGTGCGGCATCAAATCTTCTGGCATGAAGTCACGGTAGAGTGGCGCAAGCTCTGGCGTCAACCAGTCGTAATCGCCACGCGCAAGTTGCCAAAAGTGCTGATGTGCGTCGATGATCATGTGCCAATCACACCTTTCTTCAGGATGATATTGCCATACAGCCGTGTCTCGCCGGTTTGGACGATGGCAAAGGCAGTCTTGGCGCGATCATAAAATGCGAAACGTTCCAATTTACCCAAAGCGGACGGGTTATCCGCTGATGTGTTTATAATGTTCTGAAACGTCGCGACGATGGGTGGCAGAGCATCGGGATCATCTACGTTTTCCATGACCAACGCCGGGTTAGGCACATAGCTGTCTAGCGGCATGACGCATAGCACGGCTTCCAAAACATCTGTGGCGCTGACCCCGTCAAGTCGGTGACAGCGGGTGCCGAGTGCGGTGGCCGGAAAATTGGCGTCGGCAATGACAATCTCATCGCCATGACCCATTGCACGCAGGGTGTGAAGCAAGTCGGGGGAGAGAAGCGGAGGAATGTTATGCAGCATGATCAGGCTCCATGGGTGTTGGTGCATCGGGGCGAATGAGGCTTTCCCCCTTGAGGTCAGACCAAAGCGCCTGTGGTATTAATGTTTCGAAAATCGCCACGTTCTGTCGCACTTCATCAGGCGTGGAAGCACCAGGAATGACGGTTTTCACGGCCTCGTGGCCCAGCGGGAATTGCAATGCTGCGGCAATCAGCGGCGTGTCATGGGCGGCGCAGACCTCGCCAAGTTTACGGACGCGCGAAAGGATATGTTCGGGCGCGGGGGCGTAATCGTAGCGCGCACCCTCGATGGCTCCGGTCGCCAGAATGCCCGAATTATACGGACCGCCCAAAATGATTCCGACATCACGTTTGATGCACAGCGGCAGGAAACTGTCGAGCGGGTCTTGTTCCAGCAACGTATAGCGTCCGGCCAAAAGGAAGCCGTCAAACTCAGCCTCCCCCAGTAACCGTTCACAAATTTGCCAGGTGTTCACACCCGCGCCGATGGCTGAAATCTTACCAGCCTCACGCAGCTCCGAGAGGGCGCGATAGCCGCCCTGAGAGAACAATTGGCGCAGATTATTGTCCTCAAACGCCTGACCGTTGGTTCCGGAATCGATGTCATGCAGGAACAGCATGTCGATCTGATCCGCCCCGAGGCGTTGGATGCTATCCTCATAGCTGCGCATGATGCCTTCATAGGTGAAATCAAAGACGATCCGTTTTTGCGGCACATCAACAAAGGCTTCGGGTGTGACGTCATCAATGAGGCAGTCTTCCAACACGCGGCCCACCTTAGTCGAAAGCGTGAGGGCGTCGATGTCAAACCGACGAAGGGCCTCGGAAAACCGCATTTCAGAGCGCCCCAATCCATATTGCGGGGCAGTGTCGAAATACCGGATGCCCGCGTCCCAAGCGGCATCAAGGGTGGCCTGTGCTTCGTCATCTTCAATCTTGCGATAGAGATTGCCCAAGGGCGCGCCGCCAAACCCCAGCCGGGTCAGCGCAACGGGGGATGCGGTGCGTTGGTTCAATGGGATTTTTGTGGCCAGTTTCATGGTCCCTCAATTCAGGTTGTGCGGAAGTAATCCGGATGTTCGCGTTCAAGCGGCGCGATGCGTTTTGTCAGCTGGCGAAGGTGGCGGGTCATCGTAGCGCGGGCTGCATCGGGATCTTTGGCCTCGATCGCCTTTAGAATGTCCTGGTGTTCTGCTACGGCTTGAGCCGGGCGGCCCGGATCGGGAAGCATCAACTTGCGCGCGCGGCGCAGTTGAAGGGTCATTTCTTCAGCGACAAGATTGACCTTGGGAAAACCGGTAAAGCTCAGGATCAGTTCGTGAAACTCCAGATCAGCTTCAAAGAAACCCTGAAAGTCCTCGTCTTCCACAAGCAACGCCTGAAAGCGCAGGTTGCGGGACAGTCTCGTGAGTTGGTCGTCGGTGTGATCGCTGGCGACGCGTGCCACTGCTGCGACTTCTACAGCTTCGCGTAGAAAGTTCTCCTCCAAAAGCTCTGCTAAAGAGAAGCGCGACACGCGGGTGGCGGATTGCGGGATGATATCAACCAGCCCGTCCGAAGACAGTCGCCCCAATGCTTCGGCGATAGGAGACCGCGAGACGCCCAACTTGTCGCAGAGTGCGCCTTTGCGCAGAACCTCCCCCGGTTTCAGTGCCATTTCCAGAATGTTGGTGCGCAGCACTGTATAGACGCGTTGCCCGAGGGGGCCGTCTAAACTGTTAATATCTAAGATGTGATCTGGTAATGGCATTCTGTATTCCTCTAACTGACATGTTAGTTGACACATGTCGCAAGTCAAGCTAGTTTAGATTAACGGACATGCCCACTGCGGGCCAGAGGAATACGAACATGACAGAACGGCCCCGCATGCTGACGCTGAACCCGCAAGACAATGTTGCTATTGCGCTGGATGACATCGCGGCAGGGGATCTGGGCATGCCGGAAGGGGTGACTCTTTTACAATCTGTCACGCGCGGGCATAAGGTTGCGATAGCGCCCATCAAAGCAGGTGAGAACGTCCTGCGTTACGGCCAGATTATCGGTCAGGCGACATGTGACATTGCGGTTGGCGAACACGTCCATGTGCAAAATCTCGGCATGGGCGACCATTCTCAGGATTACGCCCACGCAAGTGAGGCTGTGGCGCTTGAGGCGACCCCTGAGGTCCGCACCTTCAACGGCTACCATCGGGCGGATGGTCAGGTCGGTACCCGCAACTACCTTGGCATTCTGACCTCGGTGAACTGTTCCGGCTCGGTTGCGAAATTCATTGCAGAAGCGGCCGAGAAATCCGGACTGTTGGACGACTTCCCAAATATCGACGGCATTGTTCCGATCACGCACGGCACCGGATGTGGCATGTCGGGCGAAAACGAAGGCTACGACACGTTGTTCCGCACGTTGTCCGGTTATGCCCAGCACCCCAACTTTGGCGGGATTCTGTTGATCGGGCTTGGTTGTGAGGTCATGCAAGTGTCCGCGCTTGTCGGAGGCCGTCCGATCCGCGCCGATGGGGCGCTGCGCTATATGACGATCCAGCATGAGGGCGGCACGCGCAAGACGATTGAAAAAGGTCTCGTGGAATTGCGCGGCATCGCCGAGCAGGCGAACATGGCGACACGCGAACCTGCGCCGATCTCGCATCTCATGGTTGGGATGCAATGCGGTGGCTCTGACGGCTATTCCGGCATCACGGCCAATCCGGCCCTTGGTGTTGCGTCGGACCTGATGGTGCGCCATGGTGCAACAACGATCCTGTCGGAAACCTCTGAAATTTACGGCGCCGAACACCTTTTGACCCGCCGTGCGGCGACGGTTCAGGTGGGTGAAAAACTGATTGATCGCGTGCGCTGGTGGGAAGATTACACTGCCCGCAACAAAGGCGAGATGGACAACAACCCCAGTCCCGGCAACAAACGTGGGGGGCTGACCACGATCCTTGAAAAGTCGCTCGGGGCTGTGGCGAAAAGTGGCAGTGCACCCCTAACGGATGTTTATCTGTTTGGCGAAAAGATCGACAAGAAAGGCTTTGTCTTTATGGACAGTCCCGGCTTTGATCCGTGCTCTGTGACTGGCCAAATCGCCTCCGGCGCAAACCTGATTGTGTTTACGACCGGCCGCGGGTCGGTGTCGGGGTATATGCCTACGCCCTGCATTAAGATCGCCACCAATTCTGAAATGTACGCCCGAATGTCCGAAGATATGGACATCAATTGCGGTGACATCGTCAGCGAAGGGGTCAGCTTGCAGGACAAGGGGCGGGAAATTTTCGAGATGTTCATTCGCGTGGCATCCGGAGAGCAGACAAAGAGTGAAGACCTCGGCTTTGGCGGGGTCGAATTCGTGCCATGGCAAATTGGCGCGGTGATGTGATCATGGGGGCAATATGACACTCAAGGGTAAAACAATTCTGATTACGGCGGCGGGCCAAGGCATCGGCGCGGCGAGCGCGCTGGCCTGTGCGAAAGCGGGCGCTAAGGTTTACGCCACGGATGTGAACGCCGATCTGTTGACTAAAATGTCCGGCGTAGAGGGCATTGAAACCCGTGTGTTGGATGTGACTGACGTCGCCGCCATTGATGCGCTGGCCGCCGAGCTTCCTGATCTTGACGGCTTGTTCAACTGTGCGGGCGTGGTTCATCACGGGTCCATTTTGGAACTTGATGATGCCGCATGGGAGTTTTCGCTCAACCTCAACATTACATCCATGGTGCGCATGTGTCGCGCTTTTGTGCCCGGCCTGTTGCGCCGCGCTGAAAGCGAAGGCAGCGCCTCTATCCTGAACATGTCGTCGATGGCATCGTCCGAAAAAGGCTTTGTCCAGCGCACCGCATATGGCGCGACGAAAGCCGCTGTGATCGGCTTGACCAAAGCGATTGCCGCCGATTTTGTAGCCCAAAACCTGCGCTGCAACGCACTCTGCCCCGGCACGGTCGACACCCCTGCTTTGCAGGGGCGTATCCAAGCTGCACCGGATCCTGTTCAGGCCGAAAAAGACTTTATCGCGCGTCAACCGATGGGCCGTTTGGCCACAGTGGATGATCTCACGCCGACCGTCGTGCATCTCTTGTCCGACGGCAGCAGTTTCATCACCGGACAAAGTGTTTTGGTCGATGGTGGTTGCACGATCTAGCAAAAACGTCGGCTTGGGAGGGCACGCGACATGACATTTCTGGTGGAGATGAGGGGGATCGAAAAACGCTTTCCGGGCGTGCATGCGCTCAAAGCGGTGCAATTCGATCTGAAACCCGGAGAAGTCCATGCGCTCATGGGGGAGAATGGCGCAGGAAAATCGACATTGATGAAAATCATGTCCGGTATTTATACGCCGGACGGGGGTGAGATGTTTGTCGATGGCAAGCCCGTTTCCCCCGATGGCCCGCGCGCTGCACAGGATCTTGGCATCGGGATCATTCATCAGGAACTGAGCCTGATGCATGACCTGACGGCGGCTCAAAACGTTCTGATCGGACGCGAGCCGCGCCGCAGCTTTGGACGTTTGGACGAGCATGCGCTCAATGCCAGAACGGCAGAGATTTTCGCTTCGCTCAATCTGGATATGGACCCGCGCACAAAGGTCGGCACTCAAACGATTGCGCGTCAGCAATTGATCGAAATTGCCAAAGCCCTATCCTACAATCCGCGCGTTTTGATCATGGACGAGCCGACAGCGGCGTTGAACGATACGGAAATTTCGGAGCTGTTCAATGTCATCGCAAAGCTCAAGGCGGACGGTGTTGGTATCGTCTACATCAGCCACCGCATGGACGAGATCAAACGTATTGCCGACCGTGTAACCATTCTGCGCGACGGGGCCTATATCGACACGGTCGAGGCCGCCGACACGCCACTGAAAACAATCATTCATCTGATGGTCGGTCGCGAAGTCAGCCAAAATGGGCCGGTCATTCCCGATTTGTCACAAAGCCCGATCGCCTTGGACGTGCGCAACCTGTCGCGCGGACACGAGGTTCGCGATGTCAGTTTTGATGTCCGCAAGGGCGAGATATTGGGCTTTGCCGGTCTCATGGGCGCAGGCCGCACAGAGGTGGCTCGGATCATCTTTGGTGCCGACCCGCGCGATGCGGGCGAGATTTTGGTTGCGGGTCAGCCGGTGAACATCCGCACGCCTCATGCCGCTGTCGAGGCGGGGATCGGGTATCTTTCGGAAGACCGAAAACACTTTGGTCTTGCTGTCGATATGACCGTGCGCGCCAACATTGCGATGGCCAATCTTGGACAATTCACGAGCAAGACGGGGGTGCTGGATGAGGGCGCGATGAAAGACGTCGCGGTCAAATACATCGAGCAATTGGGCATCCGCACACCTTCGGACATGCAAGACGTGCGCCTGCTTTCGGGCGGGAACCAGCAAAAGGTCGTCATCGCCAAATGGCTGTTGCGCGATTGCGATGTTTTGATCTTTGACGAACCCACGCGTGGCATCGACATCGGTGCGAAATCCGAAATTTATGCGTTGCTCGAAGCCCTTGCGGCACAGGGCCGCGCGATCATCGTGATTTCGTCGGAGTTGCCCGAGGTCATGCGTCTCAGCCACCGCATCGCCGTCATGTGCGAAGGCCGCCTGACCGGCATCTTGCCCGGCGGCGAGGACACCACACAAGAACAGATCATGGAATTGGCCACCCAACGCGACAGCGCGTTGAATGGCGCGGAGGAGTTAGTATGACCACCACAACAGTAGATGCGCCAAAGTCCGTCCTGTCCCGGATCGTTGCTGCGGGCACCCACCAGCGGGTTTTGGCCTTTGCCAGCTTGGTCGTGCTTTTGATCGGGTTTGCCATCGCATCCCCGAACTTTATGCAGACCTCCAACATGTTGGCGATTTTGCAGGCCACTTCGGTGAACGGCGTCTTGGCGATTGCGGTTACTTTGGTGATCATCACTGGCGGGATCGACCTGTCCGTTGGGACCATGATGACCTTCTGCGCGGTGATCACCGGCGTTGTTTTGACTTACGCCGGCTTGCCTTTGCCCTTTGGCGTGCTGGCCGCCGTTCTGACGGGCGCGATTTGTGGTGCATGTTCCGGCACATTCGTGGCCAAAATGGCCATCCCGCCATTCATCGCAACCCTTGGAATGATGTTGATCCTCAAGGGGTTGAGCCTTGTGATCTCCGGCACCCGTCCGATCTATTTCAACGACACACCTGGGTTTAGCGAAATCTCTCGCGGCTCGTTGATTGGCGATGTGATCCCGTCCTTGCCGATCCCCAACGGCGTGTTGATCCTGTTCATCGTGGCGGGCGTCACCGCCTACATTCTGAACCGCACCGTGTTGGGCCGCTACTGCTTTGCCCTTGGGTCGAATGAAGAATCCGTCCGCTTGTCCGGTGTGAACACCCAGCGTTGGAAGATCGCGATCTATGCGCTCGCGGGCTCCATCGTGGGCATTGCGGGGCTGTTGATTGCCTCGCGCTTGAACTCTGCACAGCCTGCGCTGGGGCTTGGATACGAACTTGAAGCCATTGCGGCCGTGGTCATTGGCGGCACATCGCTGTCGGGTGGCCGTGGCTCCATCCTTGGTTCGCTGATCGGTGCGCTGATTATGGCGGTGCTGACCAATGGTCTGCGTGTCCTCTCGGTGGCTCAAGAATGGCAAACCGTCGTCACAGGCGCGATTATCATCTTGGCGGTTTATGCCGACATGATGCGCCGAAAGAACGCGAAGTAATATCGCGAATGCCGAACCAAGACTTTTCTGTCCGGGAGGAGAACCGGGCTTGATCGACAACTCAGGAGGAACCATCATGTTGTCACGTCGCTCCCTTATCGCCGCACTCAGTGCGTCAATTGCCATTGCATCTGCGCCCGCTGCATTTGCGCAAGATGAAATCTACATCCCGTTGATTTCGAAAGGCTTCCAGCACCAGTTCTGGCAGGCCGTGAAAGCCGGTGCCGATCAAGCCGCCGACGAATTTGGCGTGCGTATCACGTTTGAGGGTCCGGACAATGAAACCATGGTGGATCGTCAGATCGACATGTTGGCCGCCGCTCTGGCCAACAACCCCGGCGCCATCGGCTTTGCAGCACTCGACAGTCAGGCGGCCATCCCGCTTCTGCGCCAAGCTCACGATGCCGGCATCCCTGTCATTGCATTTGATAGCGGTGTGGATAGCGACATTCCCGTTGCCACAGCCACGACAGACAATGTTGCAGCCGCTGCTTTGGCCGCTGACAAAATGGCCGAATTCCTCGGCGGGGAAGGCAAGGTTGCCGTTGTCGCCCATGACCAAACCAGCCGCACCGGGATTGACCGTCGTGATGGTTTCCTGAACCAGATCGAAGCCAGTTACCCGAACATCGAAGTGGTCAGTGTTCAGTATGGGGCGGGGGATCAGTTGCAATCCACCGAAGTCGCCAAAGCTATTCTGACGGCCAACCCTGATCTGGCTGGTATGTTCGGGACCAACGAAGGCTCCGCGATTGGTATCGTGAACGCCGTGCGCGAAATGAGTTCCGAGAACATTGTCATCATCGGGTACGACTCCGGTAAAGCGCAGACGGATGCGATCCGTGCGGGTCTGATGGCGGGGGCGATCACTCAAAATCCGGTTGGAATTGGCTATGAGACTGTCAAGGCGGCGATTGCTGCGATGAATGGCGAAGAGATTCCGGAAATCATCGATACGGGCTTTTACTACTATGACCAGTCCAATATCGATAACCCTGAAATTCAGGCCGTTCTGTACGATTGATCTGAACTCTGTCGCGGCTCATGTATAAATAGGCCGCGACGCTTTTCTTTTTGCAAACCAACGTCTGAGGACATCATGAAATTATTGCGCTACGGCCCCGCGGGCCAGGAAAAACCCGGCTGTTTGGACGCGGAGGGCCGTGTCCGCGACCTGTCAGGCCATGTCTCGGATATCGCGGGAACGGCGCTTCTACCTGACACCATCGCGCGTTTGAAATCGCTCGACATTGCAACGCTTCCTGTTGTGGAGGGCATCCCGCAAAGCGATCTGCGTCTGGGACCGTGCGTCGGCCAAACCGGAAAGTTTGTCTGCATCGGGTTGAACTATGCCGATCACGCCGCCGAAAGCGGGATGGATGTGCCGCCTGAGCCAGTGATTTTCAACAAATGGACTTCGGCCATCATCGGTCCCGATGACGATGTGATCATTCCGCGCGGGTCCAAGAAAACGGATTGGGAAGTTGAACTGGGTGTCGTGATTGGCAAGGGCGGCAGTTATATTGATGAAGCCAATGCGATGGATCACGTTGCGGGTTTTTGCGTCATCAATGATGTGTCCGAGCGCGAATATCAGATTGAGCGTGCGGGCACCTGGGACAAGGGCAAAGGCTGTGACACGTTCGGCCCGACGGGCCCGTGGTTGGTGACGCCTGATGAGGTCGGTGATTTTGACAACCTCGCGATGTGGCTGGAAGTTGACGGTGTGCGCCATCAGAACGGTTCGACCGCTACAATGGTCTATAAAGTCCCGCACCTGATCGCCTATTGTTCGCAATTCATGAGCCTGCAGTCGGGTGACATCATTTCGACCGGAACTCCGCCGGGTGTCGGCATGGGTTTGAAACCACCAAAATATCTCAAGGGCGGGGAAATCATGCGTCTCGGAATTGAGGGGCTTGGCGTGCAAACACAGACTGTGCGGAACGCGAAATAATAATGGTGTGATCCCTGAATGTGTCATCGCTTGAGATCGGAGCTTTCTGTCACATCAACACATTACGCTGCGCCCCCTGAAAATCTGTGATGCAGGGTTTTGCGTAAAGCTTTAAGCAGGGCGACCTAGATTAAATACTTGGTCGCCTTCCACCTAACTCTGCACAATCATTTTAGCGACGAGTTCGGCGGCGTTCTGCACCCCGAGCTTTTTCATGACCGAGCTACGATGCACCTCCACCGTGCGTGGCGAAATGCCCATGGCCTGTCCCGTTTCTTTGCTGGTGTAGCCGTTTACGATATATCGTGCGACTTCGCGTTCACGCGGGGTTAATGTCGCGGACGTGGCCGGTTTGTTTTCCAGATGTTCAAACGTCCAGACCATAAGGCGGAAGGGGTCTGTCGGAGTTAGGGTTCGCCCTGCTGCACGGGTCCAGATGATTTCCCCGCTGCGGCATTGCATGAAACGTTCGTCCGCATAGCGTGGGCGCCCCTTGAGCCATCGTTGCCACTTCGCGCCGGTTTTTTCGTAGTCGACACTCGACGGATAAAGAATTCGGATGGATTGCCCCTCAAGCTCGTCACGGGTCCAGCCAAAGATGCGCTCCATCTCTGTATTCACACGTTGAATAACCCGATTTGAAAGAACCATGAGTCCGATCGGGGCATCCATGAAACCTGTGAGATCCAGGTCGGCACCGGATATTTGATCGTAATTCATCAGTCCTGCCCTTTGCTGCAGATGCATCTACGTAGTTGATACGTAGATTTATACGTAATTCTACGAATTGCTGCTATGCGATTTTTGCATGACCCTATGTGCAGGAGGAAATTTCATGACCACAGACATCTATATTACCGGATCCGGTCACACGCGCTTTGGTCGTTTGGAGGAAAGTCTCGAAGCGTTGATTGTCGAAGCTGCCCGTGAAGCGATTGAGGAGGCACAGATTCCTCCAGCGGAGATTGATGCTGTATTCTTGGGGCATTTCAATTCCGGTTTGGTGCCGGACGGTTTTGCGTCTTCGCTGATTTTGCAGGCCCATCCTGATTTGCGGTTCAAGCCGGCGTCACGTTGTGAAAATGCCTGTGCATCCGGGGCTGCGGCCATTCACGCGGGCATGAATGCCATTCGCGCCGGACGTGCCCGAAATGTCTTGGTCGTGGGGGCAGAAAAGATGACCCATCGCTCGACGCCTGATGTGACGACAGCACTGGCTGGGGCGGGCTATCAGAATGATACAGCCGAAGCAGGGCTGAGCTTTCCGCAGGTCTTTGCCGTGGCAGCCCGGCAATATGCAGAACGCTACGGCGATCCCATGGATACCTTTGCGCGGATTGCCGCAAAGAACCATGAGAACGCGATGAAAAACCCGTTGGCGCATATGCATAAGGCATTGCCCTACGAGTTCTGCCGCGAAGTGAGCGAGAGAAACCCGTTGATCGCGCCGCCGCTTCGTTTGAGCGACTGCTCCTTGGTCACCGATGGTGCCGCCGCCATTATCCTGAGTTCGGGCGAGGCCCATGCCGCAGATGCCTCTGCGCGGGTTTTGATGGCCGCAGCAGAACACGTCTCCGACTATCTGCCGATGAGCCGCCGTGATTTCGTCGCTTTCGAGGGACCGGAGCGGGCGATTCAGATGGCCTATGATGCGGCGGGGATCACCGTGTCCGATCTCGATTTCGCCGAGGTTCATGATTGTTTCACCCCCGCTGAATTGCTGATCTACGAAGCTATGGGGCTTGCGCCCAAAGGGCAGGGCGCGCGTGCGCTGAGCGAGGGCACTGTCTATGCGGATGGTCGCACTCCCGTGAACCTTTCAGGCGGCCTCAAAGCCAAAGGTCATCCGGTCGGCGCAACAGGTGTGTCCATGCATGCTTTGGGGTTCCGGCAATTGACCGGTCGCGCAGGGGATATCCAGCGCGCAGGCGCCGAATGGGGGCTTGCCTTCAACATGGGCGGGGCAGCTGTCGCCAATTATGCAACGATTTTGAAGGCCGACCGCGCCTAATCCAGATGATCCAAGGACTGAAAAGACGATGAATATCGCAAATTGGCTGTATCAGACGGCACTCTCATGGCCGAACCGCCCAGCTCTTTATGAGGGGGATGTGTTGCGTCAGAGTTATGCCGAGCTTTTGCAAACGACGTGCAACCGCGCGGCGTGGTTGCGGGAAGAATATGGCATTCTGGCGGGAGATCGCGTGGCGGTATTTGCCAAGAACGCCCCCGAATATATCGAAGTGCTTCATGCGTGCTGGTGGCTCGGGGCCGTGGTTGTTCCGATCAACTGCAAGCTACACCCGCGTGAAGCCGAATGGATCATTCGGGACGCGGAGGCGGCACTTGTATTCACAGAAAGTGGCGCAGTCTTTTCGGACAAAGCCGACATTCAGGAAGTGGCCCTTTGCACGGATGCCGCGCAGGACCAAAAGATCTCTGCTCCTGTGCCGGTCGAAGATCAGGATCTGGCATGGCTGTTTTACACGTCCGGCACCACGGGAACGCCCAAAGGGGTTATGCTGAGCCATGAAAATGTGCGTCAGATGACTCTGTGCTACGCTTTGGATGTCGATTGCGCCCAAGCCGAAGATCACATGCTCTACGCTGCACCGATGTCTCACGGAGCGGGGCTGTATATGTTTGCGCACATCCGCGCGGGCGGGGCGCATCTCATTCCTGCTTCGCACGGGTTTGACAGTGACGAGATCATCGGATTGGCCAGGACGCGCGGGAATTTGGTGTTCTTTGCTGCGCCGACCATGGTCAAACGGTTGATCGCGGCCTCGAAGGCGCAGGGATTTACCGGCGAGGGTATTCGCACGATCATCTATGGTGGGGGGCCGATGTATGCCAATGACATCAACGAAGCCCTTGCCTGTTACGGTCCTCGTTTTGTCCAGATTTACGGACAGGGGGAAACTCCTATGACGATTTCCGTTCTGGGGCGTGACTTGGTCGCGGACCAGACGCATCCGCGTTGGCAGGCCCGCCGTGCCTCTGTGGGAATTGCCCAAGGCGCGGTGACGCTTGCTGTGCTGGGGAGTGACGGAACACCTTTGCCCGCGGGAGCGACAGGAGAAATCTGCGTCAAAGGGCCGACTGTCATGAAGGGTTACTGGAAAAATGCCGAAGCCAGCGAGCAGGCTCTGGCCGGTGGTTGGCTGCATACAGGTGACCTCGGGCATCTGGACGAGGACGGCTTTCTCTATCTCACAGATCGTTCGAAGGATGTGATTATCTCGGGGGGGACGAATATCTATCCCCGCGAAGTCGAAGAAGCTCTCTTATGTCATCCGTCCGTGTTTGAAGTCGCCGTGATCGGTGTGCCCGAACCGGATTGGGGCGAACAAGTGGTCGCCTATGTGGTGTTCGAGCAAGGTAAAAGCGCCAGCGTGCCGGAGCTTGACAGCTGGTGCAGACAACATATCGCGGCATTCAAACGCCCGAAACATTACGAATTCGTCAAGGAACTGCCCAAGAACAGCTACGGAAAAGTTCTGAAAACGGAACTGCGCAGCCAGGCATGTTCCAAGACGGCAT
Organism: Celeribacter halophilus; assembly: GCF_018860305.1. Lineage (GTDB taxonomy): Bacteria > Pseudomonadota > Alphaproteobacteria > Rhodobacterales > Rhodobacteraceae > Celeribacter > Celeribacter halophilus_A. Next base: position 190,164 of record NZ_JAHKPE010000028.1, on the reverse strand, counting down.
CGGCCTAGGCCGTACAACAAGGCAACCGGGCAGGAGGAGCTCGGTCTCATTGGAGGAGAAAACACCATGAAAAGACGTGACTTTCTGAAAACCTCGGGCGCTCTCGCGGGCGCTGGTCTGATCTCGGGCCTGCCTGGTCTGGCACAGGCGGCGACATCGCTGAAATTCGACAGCTATGTGAGCGAAACGGCCGGACCATCCTGGGTGGACCGCTGGTTCTTTGAAGAGCTGGAAAAGCGGACAAACGGCGAAATTGGTATGAAATACTACTGGGCCGGTAGCCTTAACAAGGTTGGTGAACATCTCGGCGCTGTTCGGGATGGCACAAGCGAGACGACACTGATTGCGCCGGGGTATTATCAAGCCGAACTTCCTGTCACGCGCGGGCTTGAGTGGTATTTCCGGATGGAACGTGCGGACGAACTGCAACTGGTGTGCCGTGATGTCTATGAAAACTTCGCGCCACTGCGTCAGGAATGGGAAGAGCGTCACCGCTCTAAAGTGCTCTACTGGACCAACTGGAACTACGCGCCGCTGATCTTGCGCGAACCGATCACCTCTCTTGCCGATCTCAAGGGCAAGAAAATTCGCGCCTATGGCGTGGCCACAGATGTCATTGAAGGGTTCGGCGGCATCGCGGTGCCAATGGCGGCCGGTGAAGTCTACCAAGCACTTGAGCGCGGCGTGCTGGATGGTGTCTATGGTTTCGACTTCGTCACCGCTGTGGCTTATAAATTGCACGAGATCGCACCGAATTTCCACGACATCGGGGATGGCCCGCATGCGCCTGCCGTGACGGTGATGAACCGCCGTGTCTGGGAAGGTCTTCCTGCCGAGCATCAACAGGTCTGTACCGATCTGGCCGATGAGCTTTACAGCGGTAAATTCTCTGAAATCTACAACAAGGTTCTGGCAGATTATGTGCAAAAGGCCCTCTCGGAAGGGGTCAGCTTCACATCCCTGTCTGACGCAGAAAAGGCAGATGCGAAAGCGACGGTCCAGCCTGCTCAGGTGGAGAAGTGGATTGAAACAGTCGCCAAGCCGAACGGAATTGACGGTGCGGCAATGCAAGCGGTCGTCGAAGAGGCCATTGCACGCCATGCCGGCACCGGAACGATGAAGCGTCCGGTCGAAATCGCGGCAGGTCTGTAAGCCATGCTGGCGCGTTTGAACCGCCTGCTTGACGGGATTGCCCGGATCACATCATGGGTGGCATTGAGCTTTCTTGCCTTCATGATGGTGGCCATCACATTGGATGTGGTGGCCCGCGCCCTCTTTGGTCGTGCTGTGCCGGGGCTTTTCGAAATGACGGAAATGTCCATGGTGATGGTGGTCTTCATGGGGCTGGGGGCAACCTTGCTTGATGACGGGCATATTCGTGTCACGATGCTGACCGATGTCTTGCCCGGCCCGTGGTCTCGTGGCTGTACTGCTCTGGCATGGCTCTTCGCGGGGCTAACCTTTGCCATGCTGGCATGGCCCGCGACGCAGGAAGCGATCTATTCCTTCTCGATCCGCGAATTCCGCTGGGGCTATTTTCAGGTGCCGATCTGGTGGGCCAAAATCGCGGTGGCTGTCGGGCTATGGTTTGCCGCGCTTCAGGCGGTTGTGCATGCCCTGCGCATCGCGCTGAAACAGGTGGCCTTACCAGAAGTGGACCGTATTCCGTCCGATCTGCACTGATTTGGGGAACGGCTCTTTGACCACCCCAGTGCGCGCCGCTGCTTTAATGCCGGTGACGCGCCTTACAACAACAGGACTTCGACAATGGATGTGACACTCATCACGGCGCTTGCCGTCGGGCTAATCTTTTTCCTCATGGCGCTTGGGACGCCGGTCTTTGCCGCCTTGGCACTGTCCGGAGCTTTCGGCATCGTGATGGTTGAGAATCTGGCCTTTTTGCTGGCCCGCTTGAAATCCTTTTCTTTCGCCCACACCGCGAATTATGCGCTCACGGTGATCCCGCTTTTTATCCTGATGGGGGCCTTCGCGCATCATGCGCAGGTCGGGAAACGGCTTTTCCATGTGGCAAATAAATGGGTCGGCCATTTGCCCGGCGGTCTGGCGATGGCGAGCATCCTGACGTCGGCAGGATTTGCGGCGACCTCAGGGTCCTCTGTTGCGACTGCGGCGACGGTGGGGGCTGTGGCTATCCCCGAGATGAAGGCAAAGGGCTATGACCGCCGTCTGGCCGCTGGGGCTGTGGCTGCCGGAGGCGTTCTGGGCGTGTTGATCCCGCCGTCGGTTCTGTTGATTTTCTATGCGGCTCTGACTGAAGTCTCGGCGGGCAAAATGTTGATTGCCGGTTTCGTTCCCGGTCTCATCACAACAGTTGCCTTTATGCTTGGCGTGGCGCTGATCGGTCACCGCGTGCAAGATAGCTCCACCCGTGCGCCGAGAGCTTCGTGGGGAGAGCGGCTTTCGACCACCACACAGGCGTGGCAGGTTCTTGTTCTCTTCACAATCGTTCTTGGCGGAATTTACCTCGGACTGGTCACCCCCACAGAGGCCGGTGCTATCGGGGCGCTCGCAGCATTTATTATGCTGTTATGTGCGAAGTCAGCACGCGGCAATCTCGGGCGGAATCTTTCCGAGAGTTTCCGGTCTACCGCGACGACCACAGTCATGATCCTCTTTACCATGATCGGGGCGGGTATATTCAGCTATTTCCTGACCCTTGTTCAGGTCCCGCAAATGATTGCAGGCGCCATCACAGAAAGCGGGGTGCCACCCCATGTCATCGTTGCGGTCCTGTTGTTGCTGTATATCCCGCTCGGGATGTTTCTTGACGCGTTCTCGATGATGGTGATTACGCTTCCCATCGTTTTCCCGACTGTTTCCGGCCTCGGCTTTGATCCGATCTGGTTTGGTATTCTCTGCGTCAAAATGTGCGAGATCGGTTTGATTACACCTCCGGTCGGACTGAACTGTTTCGTCATTGCGGGGATTGATCGGGACACGCCGTTGCCGGATGTTTTCAAAGGGGCACTCTGGTTTGTTGCCATCGAAATGGTGACCATTGTTTTGCTTTTTTGCTTTCCGCAAATCGTGACGTGGCTTCCTGACACCATGATGGCGCGTTGAAGTGTGAGAAGGGAGTGACCAATGACAACTAGAACGACATATGGAACGGCATTTATCACTGGCGGCGGATCGGGCATCGGGCGAGCCAGTGCGCTGCGCCTCGCGCAATCGGGCGCGCAGGTGGCAGTCAGTGACTTGAATATCGATGCGGCGCGTGCAGTGGCGCATGAAATCAAAACTGCAGGAGGAGAGGCCATTGCCATAGCGCTTGACGTGACAGATGCGCAGGGATTGCCCGCAGCGGTTTCTGATGCTGAAGATCAATTCGGCCCCATCGATATTCTGGTCAATAGCGCTGGGCTGATTTTGGTCGAGCCGTTGCTGGACTTTTCGCAAGCCTCATGGCGTCAGGTTATGGAAGTGAATGTCACGGGGACTTTCCAGGTCAGCCAGTATGTCGCACAGGGCATGGCTCACCGTGGCTATGGTCGAATTATTAATATTTCCTCGATTTCGGGCCTGCGAGCAGGGGTCGGGAGGGTCGCCTATGGCACATCGAAAGCCGCTATATTGGGGCTGACACGGCAATTCGCCCTCGAATTGGGACCGCGAGGTGTCACCACCAATGCCATTGCTCCGGGCGTAATTGAGACCCCCATGACATTGAACGCTTATAGCGAGGAAACGTGGTCGCGTGTCCTCGATATGGTGCCCGCTCGTCGGCGAGGTCAACCGGAAGATATCGCTGAGGCTGTGGCCTATCTGGCCAGCCCCGCTGCATCCTATGTCAACGGCGAGGTGCTTACCGTTGATGGCGGTTATATGGCGACGGGGATGACGCAGACAGGCAATTTGGAAGCTTGAGATGTCGCAGGTCACATGCCCCAGTGGTCCCCTCGTTTATAGTGAGGGTCTGCGGGTTTGTTTTTCGACCGCATGTGTGTCCGTTTCCTGCAATTTCGGATGCTTGCGTGCATCGAGTGCCAGAACATCTTCGAGTGTTTCGGCCGACCCATCGTGGAAATAGGGCGCGGTTGCGGCCACGTTGCGCAGGCTCGGGGTGAGAAACCGTCCCATATCCGCAGGGTCGCCGGTGAACTCGTAGAACCCTGTCGCATGAGGAGGATAGGCCCCCGTCCCGTTGATGTTGTAGAGGCCGGTATTGTGGCTTCCTGTCTCGGGCATCGCGCTGCGCGTGGTTTGCTGGTTGTCGGTGAAAAGCACGCGACATGGCGGTGGTAACATTCAAAGCGATGACCAAAGAACAACCGTTCACCGCGTTTGGCCGTATCTGACAAAGCACCTTCCTCGCCCCAGTATTTGAAACGGTCATAGGGGCTGTAGTGTGCCGTCGGTACTGCCAAGATTGTCGTAAGTCTCGGTGCAGGAAAACGCCTTGCCATCAATTTCGGCGGCGAAGTTGATGGTGACGGGTTGTTCCGCAAATGCCGGTGACGCAAGCGCCGTGGCAGCACAAAGTGCGAGAATATGTTTCATGGTTTGAATCTCCTTTAGAAGAGTTGAGAGAGGCTGAAAGTTATCGGGGGACGTTTTGGTAAGCCGCGAGGGATGAGGCGGGGCGGCGGCGACGGAGCCATATGATCAAGCCGGTCAGGATCAGGCCTGTGGTCAGGATGGACACGATAAGGTTCATCGCCAGCCCGAGAGGGATCGACCAGAGGCCTTCGTGAATGGCGCGTGGCAGGTTTCTGGGCACCGCTACGATCTCGTCGGGGGTCACAAAATAGCCCTGAAACCGGTCGCCTTGGGCATAACGCATCATGATGCGTGGTCCGGCGGGACGGATCCAGGCCATTGCCGACAAGTCTTGTTGGGCCTCAACCGCTTGCACGGCCTGCACCATTGACATCGGTTCACTGAGCCTGCCCATCGTCATCGGGGCGGCACCACCGCCGCCCATGGTGACGCCGAAACTCATCAACACTCCGGTAACCGTTGTGATCGCCAGCAGCGGCATTCCGATCCACGCGCCGACACGGTGCCAGCCGGAGACCGTGTTCGCCCGACGCGGCCAGCCCATCAGCAAACCAAGGACAATCAGCACGCCCATAGCGATAGTGGAAATCAGGACAAGCCAGCTCAAATCGCCGACAAATGCCTTATGGATTTGCCGCGAAAGGATGAAGGTTCTGGCGATTATGCCGTGCTGCGTAACCTCGCCAGTCTCGATGTCCAGAACCATCGGGCGCAGTCCGGGGCCTGCGACCTCCAGAGTTCCTTCATAGCCGCGATGGGTCACGGTTTTGGCTTTCCCTTGCGGATCAACCGATTGCAGCAATTCGATGCTGCGCGCTGCGGTGAGGTTGTCGGTTCCGCGAGACATGCTGTTTAGCAACGGCTCGAAGCTGAGGAGAAATCCGGTCAGGGCCAGAATGAGAAGGGGGAGTGAGAAGGCCAGTGCGATCCAGCGGTGAAGTTGTCGAATGCGGCGGCGCATTATGGGTGAAAAGGGCACTTCGGGTATCCTTTGGAGTGGTGTTCGGGTGATTGGTGCGGTTGGGGGCGGGCTTGTGTGTCGCCAAGACCCAAGGGGGCGCCTTAAACCAGTCAGTCCAAACCCGGCTGCGGTGTCGCGGCCATGTCGCGTGTCAGAGGTGACACGGTTTGCGTGATGCCAAGAGCCGTCAGGAGCCGCAGAAAATGCGGGTTTGATCGGGTCTTGCACATCTGGTGCGACGATGGGTTGGAGTGATCTGTATAAAGGCGGATCAGGCCAGCGGCGGTGCCCTTACGCCGCGCGCAGGATCCAGAACTGCGCGAATGGCGCGGCGTTCCTGTGGCGCGACCACCGTTGCGACAAAGATGTAATCCGCTTCGACCGTGCTCGGCAGGTGATCAGGAAGAAGGACGGAGCCGATGATGTGGCAGGCCTGACAATCGCTATGGCTTGTCTGGCCGTCCGACCCCGAGCCGCCACAGAGGTCTGATATATCACCGCCCGCGATGACATATGCTTCGATCGCGAGGTCGGAGGGGCTTGGGAGGCGATGGGCAAACGCCGTCGCGACAAGCGCAACGGTCAACAGAGCAACAACTGCGACCCTGTGAATGTTATGCGATACCCGTTTGAGCATGAAATTCGCTTATCTACTTCCCCATCAACGCAACCATACGGAGCCTCCCCGCCAAAACACGACAGAATGTGCGATCCGTGATGCTCGTATCGAAGGGCCTCCCGTTCCGATGACGTTTATTCCTCTGCCAGACCTTATCAACGACTTTCTAAATTCAAAACATAAATTTTTCGTTGCGTTTTTGAGGGGAATTCGGATCTCTTTTTCAACATTTCTATTGGATTTGAAAAAACCGTAGGAGGCCATGTCGCCATCTTCCCAAACCGCGTCGCACAGTTCGACCGCCTTTGCGCCGCCGTTAAATGTGCAAGAGAACATCTCTGTCCCGTTGAGCAGGTAGTATTCGTCAGCTTGGGCCATGCCTGTGCAAAGGATCAGCGCGGCGGAAAGGTAAATTTTTCATCATTATTCCTTCTGAGTGTCGGGTGGCCCCCTGCCTGATCGTCGGAATTAACAATTCGTTAGTACATTTGGCTTATTTCTTTTGTGACGGGGAAAACCTCCAGAGTGCTCCTGCAAGAGCAAAAGGTCGGGTTTTCCGTATTTAAGATTTTAATAAGAGGCGCTCGTGACACGATTTGAGACCCCGCCTGTCACATCTGTGAAAACGGCCTGTATTATTCTGGCGCGAGGCGGCTCCAAAGGTGTGCCGCGCAAGAACCTGCGGCCTGTGGGCGGGATTTCCCTTGTCGGGCGGTCTGTCATGGCGGGAAAATCCGCGCAGGGTGTGGATCATGTCATCGTCTCCACCGACGATGAGGAGATCGCGCGGGAGGCTCGTCGCTATGGCGGAGAGGTTCTTTGGCGGCCGGAGGAGCTTTCCGGTGATACCGCGAGTTCCGAGGTCGGCTGGCTGCATGCCTATCACGAATTGAAACGTGAGCATCCGGCGTTGAACCGTTTGGTCTTTCTGCAATGCACGTCACCCTTCACAACGGGGGCGGACATAGACGGTTGTCTGGCTGAAATGGAGCAAAAGGGGGCCGATTGTGCGCTGTCCGTCCTGTCGGATCATTCCTTTTTGTGGGGGTATGACGAGGCAGGTTTCGGTGTCGGTCTGAATCACAATGAACGGGCGCAGCGCAAACGGCGTCAGGACTTGCCGCCGAGCTTTCGGGAAAGCGGCGCGATCTATTGCGTTGATGCGGAGGCCTTTGTGCGCACCGGCCAGAGGTTTTGCGGCACTGTCGCGCTCTTTCCCGTCGATCACCCGCCGGTTGAAATCGACACCCTCGCTGATTTCGACCTGTGCTCCATGATCGCAAATACAGGAAAACAGCCGATGATCGGGGCCGAGCGCCTCGCTGCGGTGAAGGCGCTGATCATGGATTTTGATGGGGTTCACACGGACAATAAGGTGATCGTGGACGAGACCGGTCGCGAATCTGTCGTGACTTCGCGCGGGGATGGCATGGGCCTGTCCATGCTGCGCGCGAGCGGGCGCTACAGGCTCCTGATCCTCTCCAAGGAACGCAATCCGGTTGTCCTGCGCCGCGCCGAAAAGCTCGGAATTGAAGTGTTTCACGCGGTGGATGACAAGGTGGCGGCGCTGGAGACTTGGCTGTCCAAGCAGGGGTTGAGCTGGGAGGATGTGCTTTACGTTGGCAATGATGTGAATGATCTCGGGCCGATCCGGAAGGCGGGGTTATCTGCGGGGCCGTCGGATTCCCACCCTGATGTGCTTCGGGAAATCGACTGGGTTTTGCCTCATCCGGGCGGCAATGGCGCCTTGCGCAGCCTTTGCGACTGCCTTCTGGCATGCAGGTCCCGAGCCTCGATATGACAGTTGTCGTCGCGGGAAACGGACCGTCGATCAAAGACGTCACCCCCGGTCAGGTGCTCGCCTCTGACCGGATCATACGGATGAACAATTTCTATTTTGAGCCGGAGACATGGCTGGGCAATCGTGTCGACCTGTTTCTGGCCGCCGGTGATCCGCGCGTGGCTCCGTTTTCCTTGTCCACGTTGAAGACCTGTCTGGACGAGTATGACATCAGAGGGTGGAGCAGTTTCAATCCGCGCATTGTGCGTTCGGGGCGGAAAATCCTGCCGGTTCCCTATTTCGACATGCCGCTCTATGCCGATTACGGTTTCGCGGCACAGGCGCAGGCTGTGATGGCGCGCTTTGATGTCAAGCCGATGACCGGAACGCTTGCTCTTCTGATCGCTTACGCTGCGGGCGCGCGCAGGTTTGTGGTCGCGGGCATTGACCTCTATTCCAGTACGCAACGCTATATGTATCACCCCGGCCCCCACCAACGCGCGCTCATGGGGCGCGACCTTGCGGAGCGGGGGGTGGATGTCAGGCTGCACAATCATACTCTGGATCTGGAGTTGATCCGGCTGCTCGCCCGACAGCCCGATGTGGAGATTCATCACGCGAATTGCGCGGGCAGCTTGGCGGAATTTTTGCCCGTGGCCCCCGTGAGGCAGGGCGACATTCCCCATCGTCGCAGGCGTCAGCCCCCCTCGGACTGGGTGCCGTTTAGCGGGGCATATCCGATCCACCTCTTGCGCCTCCTGCGCAGGATTCGAAGCACGCAAATGCGTCTTTCAGACAGGGTGCGCATAGGGGTGCTTAAACCATTTCGTAACTAATTTGGGGCACCATCCCAATGTGAAAGCCCTTCGGGTCAATGCGTTGCACGTCATGTTCCGACCGACGCAACTCGGGGTTTTCGCAAAACGGTTGAAAAAGAGGTCGAGAATGCGCTGGCAGGAGTGGGCAGAAAACTGGCTTTATAACACCTCCGCCGATCTTTGGCGGGGAACTGGTCTGGATCCGAAAAGCGGCCTGTCGTGGGAGGCGCTATCGGTTCACGGGGACCCTCTGCCCGATCTACAGCGTCGCATCCGTGTCCAGTTCCGCCAATCCTATTGCTTCGCGCGGCTCGCAAAGCAAAAGAGCGACCCGACACTTCTGACTGCCGCTTATGATCTGTTCCAGACCGGTCTGACGCGAGGCGTGTGCGCACAGACCGGTCATCTGGTCGCCACGCTCAATCCGGACCTTTCAATCGCTCAGGTCAAACACGATCTATATGATCTGGCCTTTGTTCTGCTGGCGGTTTCGGCCCTGATTGACGCGGGGCGGGAAATGTCGGCAGAATTGGCATGGGTGGAGCGGCAGCTTGCGTTCTTGAAGGCGGATCAGGGATGGCACGAGGCGGCGGACCACCCGCTTCCGCGCCGCCAAAACCCGCATATGCACCTGTTCGAGGCGGCAACCGAAATCTACCGCATCACGCAAGAGCCGCGTTTTCTGAAGATGGCGCAGGAGTGTCTGTCCCTGTTCCGGACGCATGTCCTGACTTCCGAGGGTGATGTTCTGGAATTCTTCGCGGCGGACTGGACGCCATATCGCGACGATGCACAGCAGATCGAGCCGGGGCATGGGGTCGAATGGATCTATCTTCTGGATCACTATGAAACAGTGACCGGCCAGCGCCACGGTGTTGATCTGGAGAAAATGTTCTTGCGGGCGGCGGCGACATGCGACCAGCGCGGGTTTCTGCCGGACACCTGCGTGCCGATGTCTGACACCCGTCGCCTATGGCCGCAAACCGAACTGCTCAAAGCAGCCTTGGTCCTGTCGCGCAAAGGCTATGCCTTGCCCGAGACATTCACCCCAGATGATATAATGGGGCGGTTCATTGCGGATTACCTGTCTCCCCCGATGAAAGGCGGGTGGTATGACACATTGCGGATGCAGACGGGAGAGGTGGTGTCTAATCACATGCCGGCGTCGAGCTATTATCACATTGTGGTTGCGCTGGAGACCTATCTGCGCCCTTCTGATGTGTCATGGGAGGTCGTCGGTCCCAGCCTGTCACAGCAAAAGGCGAAAGCTGCGTCGGGGCCGCTGAACTTGCGGTAGTGGCGCAGGGCATAGGCACAGGCGACCAGTGGCGCGCGGGGGCCGAAGACGCGCGACAACACGGCGCGGCGTGCACGCAAAAGCGTCGCATCCTGCCAGTTCCGGCCGGTGCTGTCGCCGATATGATGGCCTGTTTTGATCGGAAAGGACTGCGCTTTCAGCCCGCGTTTTAAAAGGTCGGTGACAAAAATATAGTCCTCTCCCGTCGGCAGCGGTGCGCCGACTCCGAAACCGGTGTCAAAGCGCAGATTGCTCTGCTTGACCTTGTCCACCCGCACCATGAATTCCGGCGCACAGACGCGGCCGGAATTGAACAGTGTTAACGCATGTCGCTGCTTGCTCCGGCGGTAGGCATGAAACGCCGTATCGCGCCAACCGGCGGCGAGGGCGAGCTCCGTGTCCTGTTCCAAATGGGCGGCAAGCGTGGAAATGCCCTTCGGGTTCAACGCCATATCATCATCGGCAAAGAGCAGAAACGGCGTCTCGCACAGGTCAATCGCCGCATTGCGACTGCGAGAGAGACCGACAGAGGGCAGCGTCTCCACCCGCACATCCGCCCGTTTCACTTCGGGCGTTACGATCTGCGACGGGGGCTGTTGCACAAGGATCAGATAGGTGAGACCTGCACGGGCTTCGGGCAGGCGCAGCCGCTCAATTCCGGTCCCGATGGTCGCAATGGCCACGGTGATGTCTGCGTTGGACCGGCTCATCCTCGCAACACGCGCCGCAGGCTGCTTTCCCCCAAAAGCCATGTGGCTTTGGGTGCCCCGATCCTTTCGACATCCCGATAAAACCGCCAGTTGGCGGCGAGGGCTTTCCATTTGTTCGACGACAGAGACCCCGCGCGCGCATGATAGGTGGCCACCGGATCTGTCACGCCCACGGCAAAACCGGTCTCTTTGAGAATGTCGAGCCAGAGCGCCCAATCCTGTCTCAGCGCCATATCCGGAAAATAGCGCCGCCCCAGTTGCGCCCGATCATACATCGCCGTCAGGCAACCGATTGCATTGCCGCGCAAAAGCTGCGCCCTGTCGAGGCGGGCTGGCGGTTTGACAAGCCGCTTGCGCGCGCCCCGATCCCGCCAGAAAGCCCCGTAGCACAGGGCCGCGCCGGTTTCATTGATCAAGGCGAGTTGCCGCGCCAGCTTGTTCGGCAACCAGCTGTCGTCACTGTCGAGAAAGGCGATGTAGCGCCCCTGCGCCGCGTCTATCCCCGTATTGCGCGCCGCTGCCGCGCCCTGGTTCTGCGCAAGGGAGAGGGCGCGGATGCGGGGGTCTTGGGCCTGAAACTGTGCGGCAAGGGTGCGGGTTTCGTCCTCCGAGGCATCGTCGATGATCAGGGCTTCCCAATCGGTCATGCTCTGGGCCTGCACCGAGTGCACCGCGCGGGCCAGAAACCCCGCAGCATTATGCGCCGGAATGATGACGGACACCAAAGGAGGTTGTCGCATGTATGTCGGGCCCCACCGCTAAGACGTTCGGGGTCCATGAAAGACGAATTTGGTTAACAAAACCTTGAGACGTCCCCGAAATACGCAGATCAGCCGCCGATATGCCGCTCTCCGCGTGCGCGGGCCAGTGTGATCTGTTTCTGGCGCTCGCGGAACCGCTCTTTGCGATCCTCGTCGGTCTCGTGGAAACACTGGTGACAGGACACGCCCTCTTCATATTCGGGGCGTTGTTTGTCTTCGGGCAGAATCGGGCGGCGGCAGGCGTGGCACAGTTCATGCGGCCCTTCGGCCAACCCGTGTCCGATCGAGACCCGCTGGTCGAAGACGAAACATTCCCCTTCCCAAAGGCTCTTTTCCTCGGGCACCTCTTCGAGATATTTCAGGATGCCGCCCTTGAGGTGATAGACCTCGTCGATCCCTTGGCCCAACAGGTAATTCGTCGATTTCTCGCAGCGGATGCCGCCGGTGCAGAACATGGCGATCCGTTTGTTGTGGAACCGGTCCTTGTTCTCTTCCCACCATTGCGGAAATTCGCGAAAGGTCTTGGTCTGCGGGTCGATGGCGTCCTTGAACGTGCCGATCTGGACCTCGTAATCGTTGCGCGTGTCGATCACGGCCACATCATCCGAGGAGATCAACTCGTTCCATTCTTCGGGGGTGCAATAATGTCCGACCCGTGCTTTCGGGTCGACATCCGGCTGCCCCATCGTGACGATCTCTTTCTTGAGCCGCACTTTCATCCGCAGAAACGGTTGGTCCTGCGCCGTTGAAAGTTTGTATTCGAAATCGGCACATCCCGGCAGCGTGCGGATATGCGCCACCAGCCGGTCAATCGCGGCGGGCGTCGGACCGGCTACCGTGCCGTTGATCCCCTCTTTCGCCAAAAGCAGCGATCCGGTGATCCCTTCGGACAGACAAAGATCCAACAGACCCTCGCGCAAAGCGGCGGGGTCTTCGAAGCGGGTGAAGTGATAGAGAGCGCAGACTGTAAACATGCCGTGTTCGATACGCCTGTGCGTGAGATCAGGCAAGCCCCGAGAACGCGAAAGCCGGTCGCAATGACCTTGTGTCGCAAAGGGAGAGACACAGGGAGAGACACACAGGCCGATTGCGCCGGACCCGCGTCTCAGACCATCTTGATAACGTCCCGCGGGCAGGAGAGCATATAGCCCTTGCGCGCGATGTTTTTCACCAGAAGCTCGCTCACCATCTGGTTGCCCAGCGTGTCGCGCAGGCGTTTGATGCGGGTGGCCCCTGCGGCCTCGTCGCAATCCGATTCCTTGCGACCTGAAATCACCGCTTCAATCTCCGCGCCTGAAAGCACATCATCATCAAGCCGCGCCTCTGCGAGCACCGAAAGTGTCTCGATGGCGGCTGGGGTCAGTTTGAATTCCATGTTGTTCAGGTAGACGGTGTTCTCCGCTCTGGAAATCAACAGAGACGACACTTCGATCCCGCGTTTCTCGATCTCGCTCATCCGGCGGCTCAACGCGACGATCATCACAAGGAACACCAGCGCCGCGATCAGCAGGGCGGTGGAGAAGATCAGCAGCACAAAGATCACCATGCGATATGAGGTGAGCACATCGGAAAAGGAGGTGCCCGATTGCGCGAGAATCTCCAGAAGTTTGATCTCCGCCTGCGTCCGCAAATCGTTCTCGACAAAGATCCGCTCGACCCGCGCATTGAAGGCGTTGGCATCCGGCAGGTTCAAAAACAGCAACACGGCCGCCACCAGCAGGATCGCGACAATCGCCACAATCCCGTAGATCGCCACCCGTGACACCTTGCGGCTGTCAGTATCGGAGGAAATAGTCGCCAGCATCAGCCTTCACCTCGCCCAGTTTGTCTTTCGGGATCATCGCGACGATGGACAAAAGATGCCAGCCCGCTTTTTCAAGGCGGGGGGAAAGCGCCTTTGCAGCGGCGGCTTTCGTGCATTGGCTGTCACTCACCTCAGCCACACCGAAATGCAGTTTGAGCGGGTTGTCACGTTTGGCCTTGTAGCTGGCGTAACAGGCCGCATCGGCCAGACCCGGAAGGGTGGCGAGCGCAAAGATAAGGGGGAGAACGAGTTTTTTCATGCCTGCGATCTTGTGAGTTTCAAAGATGTTATTCAATAGCAAAGCCGGTTTTCGCGGTTGTTATCCGATGACATTCCGCTGTTATTGAGCGATTTTCGCGAAACAGGCCATCACCGTCCCATCACCTCATTGCCCGCAACCGCAGGGCCACAGGATTTGAAAGGACGACTGATGAAACTGACCAGATTTACCGCAGGGCTTCTCGCGCTCTCCGTCGCCACCGCAGGGTTCTCCGCCGCTCCGGCGCGTGCAGGGGAAAAAGAGGCGGCTCTGGCGCTGGGCGGGCTTTTGACTCTCTTTGTGATCGGCAAGGCGCTGGATGACAAAAACGACTCGAAAGTGACCGTCTCCAGTTCACATTCCAACAAACGGCCCGCCCCTGTGCGCCACAGTGTTCAAATCCCGAACCAATGTGTGATGAGCGCGGGCAATGGTGGCAAGCATCGTCTGGTGGCGATGGAAAACTGCCTGAAGAGCCAGAAAGGCCACAAGGTCAAAACCGCGCAGCTTCCGCGCGCCTGTGAGACCCGCGTCAACACACGTCAGGGCAAGAAAGACGCCTATGATGTCGGGTGCCTGAGCAATTTCGGCTACAGCGTCCGGCGTTAAGCGGACAGTCCGAGTATCAAATCGAGCAGATACGCGATTTCGTGTCCCCATGTGTCGCGTCACCTTGCGGGAGGGCTGGTCCCTCCCGTTTTTTCTTGCGCAACGGGGCGCTATGGGCTTCACAAGGGTATGGTAAAAACAGTCCCTGATTACAGTTTCGAAGAGGCCGCCGCGCGGCGTGGTTATACCCGTATTGTCGGGGTGGACGAGGTGGGCCGTGGCCCCTTGGCCGGTCCCGTGGTGGCGGCGGCGGTCTGGCTCGACCCCGACGACATTCCCGCAGGTCTCAATGATTCCAAGGCCCTGAGTGCCAAGCGGCGCGAGGGGCTCTATGACGAGATTTGCGCCAGAGCCGATGTGTCCATTGCCTCCTGCTCGGTCGAGGAGATTGACGAGATCAACATCCTTCAGGCCAGCCTGCGCGCGATGGAACGTGCCGTGGCGGGTCTCAAGGGGGGCGCCGATTATGTGCTGGTCGATGGCAACAAGGTGCCGCCAGCTTTCGGGCTGGATGCCGAGGCGATTGTCAAAGGCGATGCCCGTTCTGTGTCGATTTCTGCCGCTTCGATTGTTGCGAAAATCTGGCGTGACAGGCTGATGGTGGATTTGGCGCAACAGTATCCGGGATATGGTTGGGAGAAAAACGCAGGTTACGGTACCAAACTGCATCTGGAGGGACTCCGAGATTTTGGTGTGACCCCACACCATAGACGTTCCTTCAAACCGATACACAACATCTTGTATCAAGATAAAAAGTTAAGTGACTGATTCGAAAAAGAAATTGACTGGGAATCAGCAATGACTCATCTTTAGAGCCATAAATGACGTCAAAAATGACGCGTTAAAACGACGTCCCATAAGGGGCGCGATTATGAGGCAGAAGATGAAGACAACGATCCGCAAGGGAGCGAATTCGCTCCCGATCAATGAGATATTGGCTGGCGATTGCATCGAGGTGATGAACGCTCTTCCCGAAGAGTCGGTCGACCTGATTTTCGCTGATCCGCCCTATAACCTGCAACTGCGGGGGGATTTGCACCGTCCGGACAATTCCAAAGTGGATGCGGTGGATGATGCTTGGGACCAGTTCGACAGTTTCAAGGTTTATGACAATTTCACCCGCGAATGGCTCAAGGCCGCGCGCCGGATCCTCAAGCCGAATGGCGCGATCTGGGTGATCGGCTCCTATCACAACGTCTTCCGCCTCGGCGCGGAGCTTCAGAATCAGGGTTACTGGATTTTGAACGATGTTGTGTGGCGCAAGTCCAATCCGATGCCGAACTTCCGTGGCAAGCGCCTGACCAACGCGCATGAGACGCTGATCTGGGCGTCAAAGAACGAAGCGGCGAAATACACGTTCAATTACGAAGCAATGAAGGCCCTCAACGAAGGCATCCAGATGCGTTCCGATTGGGTTCTGCCGATCTGCAACGGCGGCGAGCGTCTCAAGGATGAAAACGGTGACAAGGCCCATCCGACGCAAAAGCCGGAGAGCCTGTTGCACCGTGTCATCGTCGGCACGACGAATCCGGGCGATGTGATTCTCGATCCGTTCTTCGGCACGGGCACCACGGGTGCGGTTGCCAAGATGCTGGGCCGCGAGTTCATCGGGATCGAACGCGAAGAGAAATATCGCAAGGTGGCCGAAAAACGCATCGCCTCCGTGCGCAAGTTCGACAAGGACGCGCTGCGTGTCTCGACCTCGAAACGTGCCGAGCCGCGTGTGCCTTTCGGTCAGCTCGTGGAGCGCGGGATGCTGCGTCCGGGCGAAGAGCTGGTCTCCATGAACGGTCGCAGCACCGCCAAAGTGCGCGCCGACGGGACATTGGTCTCCAATGATGTGAAAGGCTCGATCCATCAGGTCGGCGCCCATCTCGAAGGCGCACCGTCTTGCAACGGCTGGACCTACTGGACCTTCAAGCGCGATGGCAAACACGTTCCGATCGACGTGCTGCGCCAGCAAATCCGCGCGGAGATGCAATAACGGGTCATGAGGCCCGAACGGGCAAGTGCCAGACAGATGTCCGACACTTGTCCGACGCCTTTCCGACAGCAGATTTTACACAAAATACAAAGTTACCGCCTGGTGCCTGCGACCTGACTACGCGGCACCAACCTGGCCCCGCTGTTTCATCAGCGGGGCTTTTTTGTGGTCATCAGAGACGGGGAAGCGGGTTGGTGCCGTTCTTGTAAGGCTCCCAATCCTCAAAGGTGGCAAGGTCGGGATAATGCTGTTTGCGCCATGCCTTGACCCTCGGATTCATCATCCGCCGCCACACCGGCGGGATCATCGCAGCCACCCCCATGAGCGTGTAGCCATAGGGCAGTTGCGGCGCTTCGGATTCGTCATAATTCTGCAAAAGCGGAAAGCGCCGGTCGGGTTTGTAGTGGTGGTCGGAATGGCGTTGCAGATTGATCAGCAGCCAGTTCGTCGCCATATGCGCCGCATTCCAGCTATGGTGCGGTTTGACGTGTTCGTATTTGCCATTGCCCAGATGCCGGCGGGTCAGGCCGTAGTGCTCGACATAGTTGGTCAGTTCCAGTTGCCATATGGCAACGATGGCCTGCCACATAAAGAGCAACAGCCCCGGCACACCGCCAAGCAGCGTGGCGAGAATGAGCATCAGGATTTGCAGGGTCCAGTAGCGGAAATGCGGGTTGCGCGGGTTCCACGGCGATAGCCCCTTACGCGCCAGCATGGCCTTTTCCGCCTCCCATGCCGAACGGGGACATTCGCGCAGGACGCGGAGGAAATAGTGGTGGAATCCTTCGTTATAGAGCGCCGTCACCGCATCGCGCCGCGTGCCGACATGTTTGTGATGCACCAACAGATGTTCGGTGCGAAAATGCGAGTAAAGCACGGATGCCAAAAGCAAATCCCCCAGCCAGCGCTCCATGTTGTTGCGCTGGTGGCAAAGCTCGTGGGCATAGACCATGCCCGTGGTGCCGGAGGACACGCCCAGCCCGAAAAACACCACGATGGTTTCCAGTGTGGACAGGTGATCTGTGTGGGTCACGAACCAGATCAGGCCGAAGATGTTCACAAACTGCACCGGAAACCAGATGATCGTGATCGCCCGATACCAGAACAGCTCGCGCTCCTCTGTATTCGGGTCCGGATTGTCGGTGTTGAGCCCCAGAATACCGTCGAGGAAGCCGAACATATACCACGCGTAAAGCGGCACGATGATCACCGTCCATCCCCCGACAATGGCTCCGAGCCAGATAAAGGGAACAACCGTGAGCGACAGCCAGAAGGGCATCGCGTTTCGAAAACTGATTTGGGCCATATTCATTGGATCAAACTCCCGCAGAGGCCTGCGCGTTTCGGATTAAATTTCCAGCTTTGCATGGGCAAGGTCAAATGCCTTTCGCATCACTGTAGGCAAATCAGAGGGCCGAAATGCGTTCTCTCCGCGCAATGTGTAGTGATCGGGCGGATTTGTCACACCTTCCGCGACATGGACCGTCAGCACGAGGTGGAAATGCGTGAAGGTATGGCGCACGTCGCCAAGTTCGTCCCACTCGGCGTTGAACGGGGCTTCGGTGGCATGTTCTTGCGCCCAATGCGTGCCGGGCCAGCCTAACATACCGCCCAAAAGCCCCTTGTCGGGACGTTTCTCCAGCACCCATTCCCCGCGTGTCGTGCGTGCGACATAGGCATGGCCGTGGCGGGTGGGTTTTGGTTTCTTCGGTGTCTTGAGCGGAAAACGGGCCGCATCCCCGACTGCATGAGCCGCGCAGCTGTCAACCAGGGGGCAGGTGGCGCAATCCGGCGATTTCGGGGTGCAAATGGTGGCCCCCAAATCCATCATTGCCTGCGCGTAGTCACCCGCGCGATCCTGTGGCGTGAGGGTTTCGGCCAGTTTCGTGAGCTCAGGCTTGGCGGCGGGCAGCGGGGTTTCGATGCGAAACAGGCGGGACACGACCCGCTCGACATTGCCATCCACCACGGTTTCGGGCCGGTTGAACGCAATGGAAGCAATCGCGGCGGAGGTATAGGGTCCGATCCCCGGCAGGCTCTGCAATTCGGCGCGGGTTTGCGGGAAGTGACCGTCATAGCGGTCCCGAATGACCCGCGCACATTTCAGAAGGTTGCGCGCGCGGGCATAATATCCAAGCCCCGCCCATTCCCCCATGACCTCGTCATCCTCGGCATTGGCCAGATCAATCACACAGGGCCAGAGCGCGGTGAACCGTTCGAAATAGGATTTCACGGCGGCCACAGTGGTTTGTTGCAGCATGATCTCGGACATCCAGACCCGATAGGGATCGGGCATCACACCTGCGGCGCGCCCTGCGGGCGAGACACGCCACGGCAGAACCCGCGCATGTGCGTCATACCACCTCAAAAGCGGCGTTGCGATGTCACTGTGTTTCATTCCGTCACGCAATCTTTAGGTCCTGTCATCTGCTTTCTTCTGGCGTGTTGCGCCTGTCTCTTTAGAATAGGGGGCAGATGAAGATAGACCAGACGGGAAATCATGGCTGAGATACAATCCGGTGTAAAAAGGCGCAAGCGGGGGTTCGAGAGAACGTCCAGTCTTTTGAATCGGCGGATTCAGGCGGCCTCCGAGGCGCGCGGGTTTTCGCAGTCAAAGCTTTTGACCCATTGGGAAGAAAGCGTTGGCCCCGAGATCGCAGCCATGTGTCGCCCTGTGAAAGTGTCTTATGGCAAAGGCGGGTTCGGTGCCACGCTGACGCTTCTGACCACCGGTGCCTATGCGCCGATGTTGCAGGCGGAATTGCCGAAAATTCGGGATCGCGTGAACGCCGTCTACGGTCACAACGCGATCAGCCATATTCGTATCACGCAAACCGCTCCGATGGGGTTTGCGGAAGGGCGCGCGGTTTTCGAGACCGACAAACCCAAGCCCAAACCGGAACTGACGCCGGAAACCCGTTCATGCGCCAAAGCCCTCGCCGAAGGTGTTCAGGATGATGGTCTGCGTCAAGCACTTGAAAAATTTGCCGGGTCGTTCCTGACCCGACAGAAAACAAAGGAAAACTGATGAATCGCCGCACATTCATGATCACGACCGCCTTGGCTACGCTTGGTGGCACGCTTTTGCTGAACCCCTCTGCTGTCACGAGTTTCGTGGTCACGCCCGCCTTCGCGCAAGACGCCACCGATGTGGACACTTCGGACATCCCCGATCTGGTGTTGGGCGATGCGGATGCGCCGATCGAGTTGATCGAATATGCCTCCTACACCTGCCCGCATTGTGCGAACTTCCACAGCGCTGTCTTCGAGCCGCTCAAGAAAGACTATATCGACACGGGCAAGGTGCGCTTTGTCTACCGTGAAGTCTATTTTGACAAATTCGGTCTCTGGGCCTCTATGGTGGCGCGTTGTGGCGGCGATATGCGTTACTTCGGCATTCAGAAGATGCTTTATGAAGAGCAATCCGAATGGCTCGCAGGCGGCAAGGACACGATGGAAATCGTCGAGAACCTGCGCAAGATCGGCAAACGTGCAGGTCTGACCGACGAGAACCTTGATGCATGTCTGAATGATGGTGATATGGCGGAGAAACTCTACGCGAAATTCACCAAAGAAGTCGAAGAATATGACATCAACGCCACGCCGAGCCTTGTGATCGACGGTGAAAAGCACTCGAATATGAGCTATGCCGATCTCAAGGAAATTCTCGACGCGAAACTGGCCGAATAAGGGCTAGTTTAGTCCCAAACGGCCCAGATGTGTGTCAACGGGCGTCCAGTCCGGCACGTTCAGGCGCACAGGCAAAGTGACCACTTTCATGCGAAAGGCGCGGGGCAAACGCACCGCGTCTTTTTCCGTTGTGACCATCTGCGCCCCAAGCGCCATAGCCTCGATTTCGAGGCGTTTCATCAGTGGGACAGACAGGGGCTGGTGATCCTTGAGCGCCTCCGAGCGCAGAAGGTCCGCGCCCAGCTCCCGCAGGGTTTGAAAGAACTTCTCGGGATGCCCGATTCCGGCAAAGGCCATGACCTTCAGCCCGTCCCAGTCCAATCCGGTCGGCAGCGGTTCCAGCACGGCGCGGACACGCGGAATTGTCACGCTGTCTGACCAACTTGCGGAAAACCTGTCCTGAGCCGCATCATCTCCGATAGAAATCAGGACATCCCCGCGCGCCATGCCGACCGCGACCGGTTCGCGCAGAGGGCCACCGGGCAGGACGCGCCCGTTGCCGAATCCGCGATGGGCATCGACGATGATGAGGGTGAGATCTTTTTCGACCGCAGGGTTCTGCATCCCGTCATCGAGCACAATGACATCCGCCCCCGCCGCTTCGGCTGCCCGCACGCCTGCGGCACGATCCTTTGCGACCCAGACCGGTGTGAAAGCTGCGAGCAGCAAAGGCTCATCGCCCGTTTCATCCGCGCTGTGCTGGCGCTCGTTCACGCGCACCGGCCCTTCGAGCGTTCCGCCGTAGCCGCGCGAGACAACATGCGGGGTATGTCCGCCAGCGATCAGCTTCTGAACAAGGGCGATGGTGGTCGGAGTCTTGCCCGTGCCGCCCGCGTTGATATTGCCGACGCAGATCACGGGCACCGAGGCGCGGTAGCCCTGACGCTTCAGGCGATGGGCTGTGGCCTTGGCATAAAGCGCAGAGAGTGGCGACAAAGCCCGCGCCTGCCAGCCGGGGGCTTCGGCAGGATTGGACCAGAACAGCGGTTGCTTCATGCCTCCGTCCTTTCGCGTAGGTCGAGAAAATCCTGCACCAGATTGGCCACACGATCCGTGACTTCGGTGCCGGTGGAGGCCACTTCCCACGCCGCACCAGCCATCAAGGCGGCCTGATCCGGTGACATCAGGCGGCCAACTTCCTCGCCCAACTCGTAGCCATCATGCACGGACCGCGCGGCCTTGGCTGCGGCCAGTCGTGCATAGGCCGTGGTGTAGTCCGACACATTTTTCCCGTGTAAAATAGCCGAGCCCATCGCCGTGGCCGGATAGGGATCAATCCCACCGAAGGGGCCGAAAGACCGGCCCATAAAGCTGATCGGAGAAATCCGGTGCCATAGCCCGTTGCCGTCTGCTTGCGGGACGATGACAACCTGTGCCGATTCCGGAATAGGAGTGCTTTGGTCGAGGGCAACGGCGATCATTCCGGCGTTTTGGAGTTGGGTCAGAACGCTGTCTGTCACTGCGTGATTGGACAGGGATACGGTTAGCAAAAGCCGGTGCGCCCGTCGCAAGGCCCGTTTGTGGGCGCGAATGATTTCCCCGACTTCCGATCTTTCAAGCTGTGCGGCAAACCAGCTCGGACGCGTGCCGATCTCGGCCATGCGGCGGGCGAGCGTCTCCTCGTCGAGACTGGGGGCGCGACCGCCTTCTTCGAGATGTCCCAAGGCGTCGATTTTTGCGTCGGGAATACCTGCGCGTCGCCACGGGAGGGTGGCCTCCGTTGTGGCGGCGAACACATGGTCGAAACAGCCCAGAACATGTTTGCGCAGACCCGGAATGGAAAGCGGTATGTCGAGGCTGGCCGCGCTGTTGGGGGCATCTATGGCAATGGCGGGAATGGTGCAGTCCCGTGTGATGCGCAACAGATTGGGCCGGAACCGGCCGCCGACCCAGACAAGGCTATCGGGCGTCCAGCGGGCCAGAAACCGCCGGATGGTCGTGGAGTCATCTTCCGGAAGCCGCGAGAAATACAGGTTCTCGTCCTCCGCTCCGGCGGGCGGTGTCATGTCGGGGGCTATGGTGATGAGACCGGACAGGTCGGGGCGGTCCTCGCTGATCCGGTGAAACAGTTCCATCGCCGGACGCAGCGCATAGGGTGTGGCGGCATGGAGCCAGAGCAACTCGCCCTTCGGTCTTTTCGGCTGGTTCCGGACAAGCCTTTGGTCATAGGCGGCTTGCGTCACGGCACCAGACGCCACCAGCCGGTCAAGCTGGTCGACGTGGTGCCGCTCCGATTTCCGGCTCAGCGCCGAATAAAGCAGATAGGGGAAGGGCTTGGCCATCTGGCCCAGTCCTCACGCTCCGAGTTCTTCGGTGGGCGATGCGTTTTGCTCTTCATCGCGCAGACGGTGCAGATGGGCGATGAAATAGCGCATATGGGCATTGTCCACAGTGCGCTGGGCCTGTGCTTTCCACGCGTTATGTGCGGATTCATAATCGGGGAAAATGCCAACGATATGAATGTCATCGACATTGCGGAACACGGTTTTGGAGGGATCGACCAGTTCGCCGCCGAACACGAGGTGCAGTCTTTGTGCCATGATAACTCTCCGGGATGTTATGGGCGCACCCTAGTCCAATCGGCGGAGGGGTCAAGCAGCCTCCGTCTCGTGCTTAAATCTTAGGCGATATATTGCAGTTTTTCATCTTTTTTGCGATCGCCTGTTTTCCTTGGCGGGCGCGAGCGGCATCATGACCCTATGACAACGGACCCCAAGACCGCGCCACGCCTGATCGTGTTTTCCGATCTCGACGGGACTTTGCTGGATCATGACAGCTATTCATGGGCGGCAGCCAAGCCCGCTCTGGCAGAGATGAAACGCCTTGGCCTGCCTCTGATTCTGGCCAGTTCCAAAACCGCCGCTGAGATTGCCGCGTTGCGTCATGATCTGGGTTTCGATCATGCGCCTGCGATTGTTGAGAACGGCGCGGGGATTCTGGCACCGGGGGCGGAGGCCTTGGCGGAGCGGACAGATCATGAGGCGATTCTGGCGGCGCTGGCGGATCTGCCCACCGATCTGCGTGCACCGTTCACGGGGTTTTCCGACTGGAGTGTTGCGGAGGTGGCCGAGAACACCGGACTTCCCTTGGCGCAGGCGGCTCTGGCGGCGCAAAGGCAATTCTCCGAGCCGGGGCTCTGGCATGGCACCGAGGAGGCGCTGGCGCGATTCGAAGCCGCTTTGCAGGAAAAGGGCATCACGGCGCGTCAGGGCGGGCGCTATCTGACCCTGTCTTTCGGGGCAACAAAAGCCGACCGTATGACCGAGATCATAGCGCAATATCATCCGCGCCCGCAGACAATGGCCCTAGGCGATGCGCCGAATGATGTGGAAATGATCTGCGCGGCGGATCATGGTGTCATCGTGAGAAACACACACGGGCCGGGTCTTCCGGTCTTGCCCGGAGAAGCGGCAGGCCGGATCACGCGGACGCACGCGCCGGGGCCGGAAGGCTGGAACATAGCGGTGCTTGAGCGCATCGCACAGGACGTTCAAAGAACCGAGAAAGGCTAAGAAATGGCGGATTTTCATCAGGGCGGACATGTCGCGACGCTGCATAACCTTCGCATCAATTCCGAAGAGGACCTGAAACGAGAACTCAACGCCTTCGCGACCAGCCGCAAGATCACGCTGATCCTGCCATCGCTGTTTTCCGAGCTGGAGGGCGAGGCGCTTCCCAATATCATCGACGAGTTGAACAAGGTGGATTTCATCCACCGCATCGTCGTCGGTCTCGACCGCGCCACCGAAGAACAATACCGCTACGCGCTTCAGTTCTTTTCGCGCCTCAAGGCCGATCATGTGGTGCTGTGGAACGATGGTCCGCGGCTTACGGCAGTGGACGCGCGGCTCAAGGCGATGGACCTGTCCCCCTCCGAGCCGGGCAAGGGGCGCAATGTCTGGTTCTGCATGGGCTACACCATCTCGCGCGCCGACAGCGCCGTGGTGGCCGTGCATGATTGCGATGTTGTGACCTATTCCGCCGAAATGCTGGCGCGTCTGGTCTATCCGGTCGCCAACCCGACGTTTCCCTATCAGATGTCCAAAGGGTTTTACCCCCGTGTCGCGGATGGCAAGCTCAACGGACGCGTGACGCGGCTTCTGGTGTCTCCGATGATTCAGGCGCTGGCCAAGGTCTTGGGGCCTCGGGACTACCTCGATTTTCTGGCCGACTTCCGCTATCCGCTGGCCGGTGAATTCGCCATGCGCACCTCGATCCTGCCGGACATGCGTATCCCCTCGGATTGGGGGCTGGAAATCGGGCTGTTGTCCGAAGCGTGGCGCAATCTCAGCCCGCGTGCGGTCTGTCAGGTCGAAATCTCCGACCGCTACGATCACAAACATCAGGACTTGAGCGAGGAAGATGCCAAAACCGGCCTGTCGCGGATGTCCGTCGATATTTGCAAGGCGCTCTACCGCAAGCTGGCCGCCGATGGCACGGTGTTTTCCGAAGAGATTTTCCGCTCCATCAAGGCGACCTACTATCGCGGCGCGCTGGACCTCATTGAGACCTATTTCAACGATGCGCGCATGAACGGGCTTTATGTGGACCGCCATGCCGAGGAAAAAGCCGTCGAACTTTTTGCCAATAACATCATCCTCGCGGGCAGCGTGTTCCTCGACAATCCGATGGAAACCCCCTTCATTCCCAACTGGTCGCGGGTGCATTCGGCGGACCCCGACATTATCTCCGCCATGACCCGCGCTGTGGAAGAGGATATGGCCGAGTATCGCTAGGCGCGGCTAAACCGGTCAGGCTCACTTGAGCCGTGCGAGGATGCCATTGGCCAGTGCAGGGCATCCCGCCACCAACCCGTCAAGCTGCGGGTGCGGCTGGTTGAAACGGGGGCGGATGCCGTGCCTGTCGGTGACCTGCCCTCCGGCCTCCGTGAGGATCAATGTCCCCGCCGCCACGTCCCATTCCCATGTGCCGCGAAACGAGAACATCGCATCATATCGCCCCTGCGCCACAAGGGTGAGGCGATAGGCCAGAGAGGGGCGGTATTTGTGAATGAATTTCGGTGATCCGCCCTTCCAATGCTCATCCGCAAGATGCTGACGCGGAGCCAGAACGGAGGCACCATCAAGGTCGCATCGCTGTCCTGTCTGAAGAGGCTCGCCATTCAACTCCGCGCCGCCACCTTTGACGGCGGTGAACAGGCGGTCGCGCAGCGGCAGATAGACCACGGCGGCAATCACCTCGCCCTCTTCGGCAATGGCCAGAGAATGCGCCCAGTTGTGATCCCCGTGGATAAAGCTGCGGGTGCCGTCGATCGGATCGACGATAAAGACACGCTCCTTGCCCAGCCGTTCGGACGTGGTGTCCACGGTTTCCTCGGACAGCCAGCCATATTCGGGGCGTTCCGACAGGAGATATTCGTGCAACATCCGGTCCACGGCCAGATCGGCCTCGGTCACAGGACCTTGCCCGCCGCCCTTGTCCCAGACTTCGGGATCGGCCTTCCAATAGGGGCGGGCGATCTCTCCGGCGTTGCGCGCGGCCTCAATCAGCAGTTCGAGATCGTCAGTCGCCGGCAAGTGTCATCCCTTCCACCAGAAGCGACGGCACGACACGGCTCAAATGCAGCCGCGCGTCATTGGCGGGCACCAGCGTTTGCAGCATCTCGCGCAGGTTTCCGGCGATAGTGCATTCGTTCACAGGATAGGCAATCTCGCCATTCTCGACCCAGAACCCGCTTGCGCCACGGGAATAATCCCCCGTGGTCGGATTGATGGAGGCCCCGATCATGGAGGTGATCAACAGCCCTGTGCCCATCTCGCGGATCAACTCGTCGCGGCTCTTGTCGCCTTGGGTCAGGCTCACATTGCCGGAAGAAGGCGAGGGCGGAGACGACACGCCGCGCGCCGCATTGGCGGTGCTCTCAAGGCCCAGTTTGCGTGCGGTGGCAAGGTCCAGCACCCATGAGGCGAGTTGCCCGTTCTCGACCAGCGCATGTTTGCGCGTGGCCAGTCCTTCGGCGTCGAACAACCGCGAGGCAGAGGCCCGCGGGCGGTGCGGGTCTTCGATCAGGGACAGGGTAGAGGGCAGGACTTGCTCCCCCATCGCATCGCGCAGCCAGCTTGCGCCACGGGCGATGGCCTGACCGTTGATGGCAGAAAGCAGATGCCCGATCAGCGACGACGAAATCCGTTCGTCAAACAGCATCGGATAGGCACCGGTTTTGGGTTTGCGTGCGCCAAGCCGCTCCACTGTGCGTTCGGCGGCTGTGCGGCCAATCTCTTCGGGGCTGGGCAGGTCGGCGCCGAAAATCCGGCTCTCGCCGCAATAATCGCGCTCCATTCCCGCGCCTTCGCCCGCAATGGCCACTGTGGAAATCATACGGTCCGAGCGTGCGTAGCCGCCGCTGAACCCGTTTGTTGCCGACATGTAAACCTGCCGCCGTCCGTAGGCCGCAGCCGCGCTGTCAACTTGGGAGACGCCCTCGAATGCCGCCGCCGCCGCTTCGGCACGCAGCGCATCTTCTTTGAGCATTTCGGGGGAAGGTTCGTCGGACGGATCACAGAGTTCGAGCGCGCTGGCGTCCGTGTCTGTGGTGATCTGGGA
The DNA here is from genome assembly GCF_018860305.1 of Celeribacter halophilus. Taxonomy (GTDB): domain Bacteria; phylum Pseudomonadota; class Alphaproteobacteria; order Rhodobacterales; family Rhodobacteraceae; genus Celeribacter; species Celeribacter halophilus_A. The sequence goes on along the minus strand of NZ_JAHKPE010000028.1, from coordinate 163,787 downwards.
CGGATCGGCCAGCCCCGCTGTCGGGTCTTCCGGCGCAAGCCGCGCCATCGTCACGGCGCGTTCGGCCATTGTGGTCAGGGTTTCGGGGCGTGTGTCGGAGGCTGATACGCAAGCCTGCCGCCTGCCGATCAGCACCCGCAGCCCGATGTCCACGCCTTCGGAGCGTTCGGCCTGTTCCAGAGCGCCTTGCCGGACATTGATCGACAGGGATGTGCCCTCCACCGCCATCGCATCCGCCGCTTCCGCTCCGGCCTTTTGTGCCGCATCAAGAAGCGCCTCGGTCAGGTCTTTGAGGTTCCGGGCCATGGCGTCTCTCCGTTCTTCGTCGCGTCTTTGTATCAGATGCACCGCCTGCGCCAAAAGCGCAAGCGGGCGTTGTCACAGGATCGGGGATCAGAAGGGCAGGGGCTGCCCGTTGGCGATGATCTGGCCGTCTTCGGTCATCTCGATTTCAGAGACCAGTTCACCGGCCACATCCCCCGGACGGGCAAACAGCCCCAGCATCATCTGTGCCGACATCGCCTGTTCTGCGGGCAGGATGCCCGTGGCCGTCAGGTTGCCGATCAGATCCGCCACGCCCACAAGTTTGAGCGAGAGGTTTCCGGCAAAAGGCGGCATGCCACCGGCGACGGCGGGCTCTTTGTCGAGAAACTTGCCCGTGCCTTCGCCAGCGATTGAGGCCCCTGCGAGGCTGAGGAAAATCTCCGGCAGTTCGAGGGTTTGCAGCGTGAAGGGCATTTTGTCGCCACTCGCTTCAAGGGCCGCAATGGCCTCCGCATCAAAGAGGTTCACGCCATTTTCCAGCGTGCCTTCAAACGCAAGGCGCAGGCTCGCCGGATCATGGGGCAACTGGCCGGACGGATCGGCAATCATCCATGCGATTTCGGGCAGCACCACCTCTTCAAGGCCGATCTTGGCCTCAAAGGGTTGCGGCGCGTCAGACGCGGCGAGGGGGAAGAGCAGCGCGGTGCTGTATTCCTTCATCGCGACCTCGACCTGACCGCCCGGAATCTGCGGGCCGCCCACGGTGATGTTCACATCCCCCGCCGTGGCATCATAGCCGATGGCACCGCCTTTGAGCGTCAGCCCAAGGGTCGATTGACCGGAGGTTGCCTTTATGTCCATGCCGGAATTCGGCTCGTCGCTCGTCACGGCGACAAAGGTGGAACTGTCGGCAAAACCGAGGTTCACATCTACATCACTCATGCCTACGAGCGTATGCATGATGTCCTTTTCGTTGCCCTGAAGCATCGTGACTTGGCCTTTGATGGTCATGTCACTGGTTGTAAAACCCATTTCAACCAGATCGCCGCTTTCAGGAGTGCTTTCCTCGGCTTCATAGCTCATGGCAGCGATGGTTATATCTATATGCGCCTTTATCGGGTCATAGCTGCGTACAATGCTGTAGGTGCCTGCAATACCGGAAAGCTTGGCTGTAAATCCTGAGTGCACCATTTCATCGTTTAGTATTACCGGTGCGTCGATTAGTTCAACGCTATTATCCGCGAGGGTGAATAGCATGTTGTCGGGCGTGCCGGAGACAATGGAGGTTCCGTTAAGATGGGTGGTCGAACGCGTTGTAATAACATTGCCTTCTAGGGAGTAGTCTAACCCCTCCGCGACCGGCTCGACAAAAACTGAAGTGAGCGGGGCGGGGAACCACATAGCGACGGTGCCGTCGGGCCGCTCCTGAAAGCGGATTTCAGGTACTGTTGTTGTGTCGGAAAATGAAGCGCCGGCAAAGTCTATTGTCATGCCATAGACCATGTCGCGCACCACCAGAGTGTCGCCGTCGCGCTCGACTTCGGCAGTCGGTGTTGTGCCTGATTGGACCATCATCTCCTTATAGGCCCTCCAGACGTCTTCAGGGGTCACATCGGCAAACATCGGGGTGGCCGAGAAACAGAGCGCGGTGAGCGCCGTTGCGGATAACAGGGAACGCATGATTAATCTCCTTGAACATTTGCGCGTACAGTTTCGTGCTTTGCGCGGAGGGTCAAGACTGGAACCCGCCGACACAAGACCCTAAAGTCGCAAATGAAAGAGGGAGAAGGTTCACAATGTCGAAACTCGATGGAAAAACCGTTGCCATCACCGGCGCAAGCCGCGGGATCGGAGAGGCCACAGCGCGTCTGTTTGCCGCCGAGGGGGCAAATGTCGCCCTGATCGCCCGCAGCCAGCCCGCGATTGCTATCATTGCCGAAGAGATCGGCCCGCGCGCTCTGGCGGTGCCTTGCGATATTTCGGATTACGCGGCTCTGGACGCGGCCATGCAGAGCATCGAGGACCATTTCGGCCCCGTTGATATTCTCATAAACAACGCCGGTGTGATTGATCCGATTGGCGATCTGAAGGCGCTTGACCCCGAGGCGTGGAGCCAACTTATTGATATCAATGTCAAAGGCGTGTTCTACGCCGTGCGGCGCGTGGTGCCGACCATGGTGGCCCGTGGCGGTGGCACGGTGTTGACCATTTCCTCCGGCGCGGCCCATCGCCCTGTCGAGGGGTGGAGCGCCTATTGCACCTCCAAAGCGGGTGCAGCCATGCTGACCGCCATGCTGGACCTTGAAGAACGTGCCAACGGTATCCGCGCGATGGGCCTGTCTCCGGGCACGGTTGCGACCCGAATGCAGCGGGAAATCAAAGCCTCCGGCATCAACGCGGTGAGCCAGCTTGACTGGTCCGACCATGTCCCGCCCGACTGGCCCGCGCAGGCGCTGTTGTGGATGTGCTCGGACGCGGCGGACGCCCATCTCGGAGAGGAATTGCAACTTCGCGACGAGGCGTTCCGGCGCAAGATCGGGGTGGTGGCATGATCCAGATTGACCGCGATGGTGCGCTTTGGGTTGTGACCCTGAACCGGCCCGAAAAGGCCAATTCCCTGACCTCTGACATGCTGTCACAGCTCATCGGGATCGTGGACGAGGCCGCAGATCAGGCGAAGGTCTTTGTGCTGACAGGGGCGGGAAAGGTCTTTTCCGCCGGTGCCGATCTCGACGAAGCCCGCGCCGGTCTTGCGACCTCGCCCTTGTGGGAGGACCTGTCGGGCAAGATCGCCGCTCTGCCCTGCCTGACCATCGCCGCGCTTAATGGTACATTGGCGGGCGGAGCCTTCGGCATGGCGCTGGCTTGTGATCTGCGCCTGTCTGATCCGAATGCGAAGTTCTTCTATCCGGTGATGAAACTCGGATTTCTGCCGCAGCCCTCCGACCCAAAGCGACTGGCCGCACTCATCGGTCCCGCGCGGGCCAAGATGATCCTGATGGCTGGTCAGAAAATCCCCGCAGAGGAGGCTCTGTCTTGGGGGCTGGTGGACCGGCTTGTGCCCGCTTCGGAGATGCAGGATGCCGTGGCCGTCTTGGGCGAGGCCGCAATGGCCGCCGCGCCTGCGCATATCGCGGGCATCAAGGCGCTGGTTAATCCGTGACGCAGCGCGTGGAACACAGTGATGTGCTTGTCGTCGGCGCGGGGCCTGCCGGATTGATGGCGGCGGATGTGTTGTCGGCGGCAGGGCATCATGTGCTTCTGGCGGAGGCGAAACCCTCCCCCGCGCGCAAATTCCTCATGGCGGGGAAATCGGGTCTGAACCTGACGAAAAACGAGGCATTCGAGCCGTTCTTGCACGCCTATGCGCCCGTGCATCCCGTCTTGCAGCAGGCTTTGGAAGACTTCGGCCCGCAAGAGGCGATCGCATGGGCCGAGGCGCTGGGTCAGCAGATGTTTACTGGCTCGTCGGGTCGTGTCTTTCCGAAGGCGATGAAAGCCTCTCCACTCCTGCGTGCATGGCTCGGGCGGCTGGCGGATCAGGGCGTCGATCTGCGCCGCAACTGGCGTATGGAGGCGCTGGGAGAACGGGTGGGATTTGCCACGCCGCAAGGCTCTGTCGAGGTCGCGGTCAAGGTGGTCATTCTCGCGCTTGGCGGGGCGAGTTGGGCCAGATTGGGCTCGAATGGCGCGTGGGTGGAGATGGTGCAGGACTATGTGGAGCTTCGTCCTTTTGCGCCGTCCAATGTTGGCGTGACGCTTGCGTGGAGCAGCCACATGGCGCGGCATTTCGGCCATCCGGTCAAAGGCGTGCATTTGCGCAGCGGGGCTTATGAGAGCCGCGGGGAGTTCGTGATTTCCGAGCGCGGTTTGGAAGGCGGCGGGATTTACAGCGTCACCCGTGGCCTGAGAGGCGGCGCGCCCTTGGTTCTCGATCTGTTGCCGGACTGGTCCTCTGACAAGCTGGAACAGAGACTAACCCAGCGCAAACCCAAGGAAACCCTTACAAAGTTCCTGAAACGCGCCCTGCGCCTGTCGCCGGAAAAGATCGCCTTGCTCATGGAATTCGCAGGACCGCAGCCGGACGATCTGGCCGCATCGCTCAAGGCGCTGGAGATCACGGGGTTGGAGATGCGCCCGATGGACGAGGCCATTTCCACGGCGGGCGGTGTCCGGTTTGAAAGCCTGACGGACAGTCTCGAATCCCGCAAAAAACAGGGGCTGTTCTTTGCGGGCGAGATGCTCGATTGGGACGCGCCGACGGGTGGCTATCTTCTGACCGCCTGTCTGGCCACCGGACGGCGCGCCGCGCAAGGGGCGCTTATGTCTCTCGCATGACCTCGGCGGCAATCTCGTAGGATCTGAGCCGTGCCGTATGGTCGTGGATATTGGCCGCGATGATGATTTCATCCGGCTGGTAGCGCGCGATCAGTGCGGCGAGTTTGTCTTTGACCATCGGTTTCGTGCCCGTGGCGGAGACGGTGAAAATGGCGTCCAGCGCGGGCAGGAATTGCGCGGGAACAACGGTCGAGATGTCCCGCACAGGGCGCGGCAGTTTTCCGGCCTTGCCGGTGCGCAGGTTGGCAAAGGCCTGCATCATCGACGAGCGCAGATAGATCGCGTCGTCTTCGGTGTCGGCGGCAAAGACATTGGTCGCCAGCATGAAGTGCGGCTTGTCGAGATAGGCGGAGGGGCGGAACAGGTCGCGGTAGATTTTGACCGCCTGATCCAGCGCCGCAGGGGCGAAATGCGAGGCGAAAGCATAGGGCAGGCCCAGCATCGCCGCCAGTTCCGCGCCATAGGTCGACGAGCCGAGCATCCAGACCGGCACATGGGTGCCCGTCCCCGGAAAGGCGCGCACGGGGGCGTCTTCGGGCATGTCGCCCAGATAGCCCAGCAACTCTTGCACATCTTGCGGGAAGGTCTCGCCATTGGCGGTGCCGGGCATCAGGTTGCGGCGCAGCGCGCGGGCGGTGGACATATCCGTGCCCGGAGCGCGTCCGAGACCGAGGTCGATGCGGTCGCCATACAATTCGCGCAGAGTGCCAAAGGCTTCGGCCACTTGCAACGGCGCATGGTTGGGCAACATGATCCCGCCCGCGCCGATCCGCATGGTCGAGGTCTGCCCCGCGATATGCCCGATGAGCACCGCCGTGGCGGCAGAGGCAATTCCCGGCATGTTGTGATGTTCGGCAAGCCAGTAGCGGTTAAAGCCCCAGCTTTCGGCATGTTGCGCCAGATCGACGGAATTTTTCAACGCCTGCGCAGTGGTAACACCTTCAGGCACGGGGGCGAGATCAAGTAGGGAATAGGGGATCATGTGCGGCTCCTTTTCTCCCTATCTGGGATGTTTGCGCCGGCGTTCAAACCGCGTTTGCGCTCAGCGCCGGTGCGCTAACATAGCAAGCCGGATGAGCGCGCGTTCCATCACCGCCATGGTCGGGGCTTTCGACGCGGAGCGCAACGTCAGATCCGTGTCGGTCAGAATGCCAAGCGCGGTTTCCAGCTTGTACATGCCCCAGTTCTGCGCCTGTCGCGTCATCCGGTCACGGCGCGGTCCGAAAATCGGCGGACGCGCGCGGGCAATGCCGGAGGCCGCGCCGCCCGGATCGGACGCCGCCGCATGCAAGGTCCGGAAATGCCGCATGGTAAAGATCGACAGCGCGACCGGATCAATCCCTTGCCCCGCGATCTTGAGCATCAAAGGCCCCAACTCGTTGGCACGCCCCTCGGCGACCGTGTTGAGCACATCATCCACCTCGGCCTCTGTCGTGGCGGGGGCGCAGTTCAGCACATCCTCGCTCGACACCGGCGTCTGGTCTCCGATCTTGTAGAGCGCCAGCTTTTCAAGCGTTTGCCGGAAATCTCCCGGATCAATCGTGCGCGAGAGCGCCTCGATATCCGTCATGGCATCGCGCGACACATCCTTGATCCCCGCTTTCGCAAGGGTCGCTTCGATTTCCGCGCGGGAGGGCGGGTCGGCATAGATCGCAATGGCATAGGCGCTGGGATGGCCCTCAAAGAGCTTGCGCAGCTTGGAACTGGCCTTGAGGCTGCCCGCCGTGATCACGATCTGCGCATCACCTTCGCGCCAGTCGAACAAGGCATCCTTGGTCACATCCGTGATCTGGTCGGTGGCATCCTCGACAAAGACGACGCGGGCACCGGGAAAGAACCCCTGCGCCTTGAGCGCGTCCATCAAAAGCGCCTTGTCCTTGCGCAATTCCGCGCCGGACATGCGGGTAAGGCGCATTTCCTCTTCGCCCTGTTTGCCGATCAGCCCCTCGATAATCTCCTGACGCCGGATCGCGATTCGCATGGCATCCGGCCCGTAGAGCAGGACACCCGCCTTGCCCTTGTCGGGCTTGGCGAAATAGGACAGCGCGTCGCGGGCGGAGAGTTTCATGAGGGCAGCTCGACCGTGGCGATGATCTCGCTCACCATCTGGTCGGCCAGAATCGTCATCAGCCGCTCATAGGCATCGCGCGTGGCGGTCAGCGTGTCGACCGAATTCCCCGTCGCCGAGTAAGAGGTGAAATTCGAGGTGCTGCTGTCAAGAAGCGTCCGGCCCGTGGCAATGTCGCTCAGGGTGAACTTGACCGTCCCTGTGATGTGATAGCGGTTGATGTCGCCATCACGGGTCAGCCCGATGTCGTTCTCTTCCGTTGTGATGTCATAGGTCAGACGATAGAGCGGCGTCTCTGTCGGGCCGAACTGGTCAATCAGCCGGTTGCTGAGATTGTAGCTTTGGCGTCCCTTCGGGGCGGCGATGTCCACCTTGCCCCGCAAGGCCGCACCTGTGCCCCCCGGCCCGTAAGCCGGGGTAAAGCCGCAGCCCGCGAGGGCTACGAGCGAGATCAGAACTGTTCTGCGATCAAATGACGACATTGACGATGCGGCCCGGTACAACGATGAGTTTCTTCGGCGACCCGCCATCGAGCGCCTTTTTCACAGCATCGTTTTCCAGCACCAGCTTTTCAACCTCTTCTTTCGGCATATCCTTCGGAACAGAGATTTCATCGCGGCGTTTGCCGTTGATCTGGATCGGAAGTGTGACTGTGTCTTCAACCAGCATGGCCTCATCCGGCACCGGCCATGGCGCTTGCGCAATCAGACCTTCGCCGCCCAGCATGGACCACATTTCTTCCGCGAGGTGCGGGGTCATGGGGGACATGAGTTGGGCCAGTGTCTTGAGCGCAAAGCGTTTGGCTTCGCGTCCGGCCTTGGATTTCGCGATGGTGTTGGTGAAGCCATAGAGTTTCGCGATAGAGGCGTTAAAGCCGAAGCTCTCGATGCCCTGAGTGACTTCGAGCATGGCTTTATGCGTGGCGCGCAGCAACTCTTCGTCGCCTTTTCCGCTTTCCGGCGCGTTGTCCAGCTCTGCTGCCAGTCGCCAGACACGGCCAAGGTGTTTGCTTGCCGCTTCGGCCCCGGATGCGGTCCATTCCACGTCGCGCTCGGGCGGGCTGTCGGAGAGCACGAACCAGCGTGCGGTGTCGGCCCCGAACTGTTTGATGATCTCGACCGGATCAACCACGTTGTTCTTGGATTTGGACATCTTGGCGGAGGGCACAATCTCCACCAAATCGCTCTCTTGAAGCTTGCCCTCCATGTGTGCTTGCGCAAGTCTCGCAGCAGCTTCTGCTGTGTCGCCAAGGTTTTCGCGTAAAACAGCATGTTTTTTACCGCTGTTGTCGGTGAATTCAATTACCTCTTCGGGGTAGTGATAGACGGGACGACCGTCCTCGCCCTTGGTCTGGTAGATCGCGTGGGTCACCATGCCTTGCGTGAACAGCGCATTGAACGGTTCGCGGGATTTATCCGGCAGATGCCCTGTCTCATTCATCGCGCGGGCGAAGAAGCGGGAATAGAGCAGGTGCAAAATCGCATGTTCGATGCCGCCGATATACTGGTCGACGTTCATCCAGTAGTCCGCATCCTCTTTCACCGTCGGCGTGGTCGCACGGGGCGAGGTGAAACGGGCATAATACCACGAACTGTCCACGAATGTGTCCATCGTGTCCGTCTCGCGCAGGGCCGCGCCGCCGCATTTCGGGCAGGTCGTGTTGCGCCATGTCGGGTGACGGTCGAGCGGGTTGCCGGGGATGGAGAAATCAATCGGTTTGCCATCTTCGTCGAAGGGCAGTTCGATCGGCAGGTTCTCTTTCTTCTCCGGCACCACGCCGCAGCTTTCGCAATGCACCACGGGGATCGGACAGCCCCAGTAGCGTTGCCGTGACAGGCCCCAGTCGCGCAGGCGGTATTTCGTGACGCCGTGGCCGACGCCGTTCTTTTCGCAGAAATCAACCGCGCTGTTCACCGCCTCTTCGCCGGTCTGGACCTCGTCGCCTGCAAAGCCGCGAAGGTATTTCACCTTTTCGGATTTGAGCGGGACAAAGGCTTCGCTTTCGTCCAACTCGCCCTCGACGGGGGCAAAAACATAGTTGATCGGCAGGCCGTATTTGGTCGCGAAGTCGAAGTCGCGCTGGTCATGCGCCGGACAGCCGAAAATCGCGCCGGTGCCGTAATCCATCAGGATGAAATTGGCGATATAGACCGGCAGTTCCCAAGAGGTGTCAAACGGGTGGCGCACGGTCAGGCCGGTGTTCAGCCCCAGCTTTTCGGCTTTTTCAATCGCTTCTTCCGTGGTGCCGCCCTTGCGACATTCCTCGCAGAAGGCCGCGATCTCGGGGTTTTGCTCGGCCAGTTCCTTGGCCAGCGGATGGTCCGCCGAAATCCCAACAAAGGACGCGCCCATCAGCGTGTCGGGGCGGGTCGTGTAGACCTCGATCCGGTCTGTGTGGGCGGTCGGTTCGGTCACGGAAAAGGCGAATTGCAAGCCGCGCGACTTGCCGATCCAGTTCTTCTGCATCGTCTTGACCTTGTCCGGCCAGTCGTCCAGCCCGTCAATCGCGCTCAGAAGGTCTTCGGAATAGTCGGAAATCTTGAAGAACCACTGGGTCAACTCCTTGCGCTCCACCGGTGCACCGGAGCGCCAGCCGCAGCCGTCAATCACCTGCTCGTTGGCAAGAACCGTCATATCCACCGGATCCCAGTTCACCGTGGCGTTCTTGCGGTAGACCAGACCCTTGTCCAGCATGTCGATGAACATGGACTGTTGCTGGCCGTAATACTCCGGATCACAGGTCGCAAACATCCGCGTCCAGTCGATCGACAGGCCCAGAGGCTTCATCTGGTCAACCATCGTGTCGATGTTGTTGTAGGTCCATGTCTTCGGATGACCGCCCGAGGCCATCGCCGCATTCTCCGCAGGCATCCCGAAGGCGTCAAAGCCCATCGGATGCAAGACGTTGAAACCGGTCGAAGACTTGTACCGCGCCACAACATCGCCCATCGTGTAGTTGCGCACATGCCCGATGTGTATGCGCCCCGACGGGTAGGGGAACATCTCCAAGACATAATACTTCGGCTTGCTCTCGTCCCGCTGGGCGAGGAACACATCCGCCTCATTCCAGGCGGTCTGCCATTTCGGTTCGATCTCGCTGGGCGCGTAGCGGCTCATGGTCACATCCTTAATCTCAGACAAACGCCGGGCATCCTGGGCCCGGCGTGGTCATAAATCCTTGGCTCTCCGGGGTCCAGAGGCCTTGTTGACTTCGCAACTTTACTTGCCCGACCGCAACTGCCGCGCGCGGGTCAAAATCGCATCTTCCACGGCATGAACCGTCTCGTCGCTCACCGCACCGCCGCGCGTGTAAAGCGACACGTTCAACGTGCGCGCATCCAGCGCCGGATCGGTCACATGAATCACCGCACGATAGGCGCGACCGCCACCCGGAGGCGTGCCGTATCCGGTGATGATCACACCCGTGAACGGATCGGCCTCCTGCACAGGCAGGAAGGACAACACATCCAGCGCCGCATTCCAGATATATTTGTTCACCTGAACCGTGTCGGACACAGATCCGCGCCCGCCACCGAAAATCGTGCGCCGCTTGGACTGTTCAATCACGATGGTCTCGCCATTGGGAATCTCGACAACCTGACCCGTGGTCTTGGTGTCCACGGTCTCTACCGTGCCATCCGTGGTGACAACCGTCTCCTTCTTGCCGCCGGAAAACGGCAGGGAACCGGTGCTGTCCCCGATAGAGCCGACGCTGTCAAAAGCGCCACAGCCTGTGAGCGTGAAACCGGCAATCAGCGCAGAGGCCAAAACATAGGGTGGGCGAAACATCAAAGGCTCCCTTTCAAGATATCGCCGCAACCGTATCGCCCAAGCGCAAAAGGGACAAGGCCCGAAAATGCCTCAAGGCAAAAGGCCCCTCACAAAAGGAAAGGGCCGCTCCGAAGAGCGGCCCTAAAAGAATTTCAATTCCGTCAGGAATTAGAATTCGAAGGACAGAGCCAGCGTAGCGCCGTAGTTCAGCTCGTAACCGTTAACACCGGTGTCGATGTCGTCAAGGTCGCCGGACTCGTCGTAGTTGGTCGCATCAGCGTAGGACGCGAGGAAGGATGCGCCGCCGCCGAGGTCGTATTCAGCTACGATGTAGGATGCGAAGTCGTTGTCGTCGGTGTCGTCACCGTCGATGTAACCGGCAGTCACAACGAGACCCATGCCGAAGTCGTATGCGCCTTCAACAGCGTATTCTTCTTCGCCGAGGATTTCTTCGTAGTAAGCAGCAACCGTGATCGGGCCGTCAGCATAGTCCACGGAGACGCCGTAAGCGTCGTCTTCGGTTACACCGGTAGCGGAGTCGAAGTCATAGGAGACGTAGTAAGCGCCGAGCGTGACCGGACCAACCGGATAGGACACGTCGAGACCGAAACCTGTGACATCATCGGTGTCCATGTAGGAGAAGCCGAAGTCAGCACCAGCGAAAGCTGCGCCGAGGGAGAGGACAGTCATGTTTTCGTCGTCAGCGACGAGGTTAACAGCGTCTTCTGCATAGAGCAGGCCAGCGTTGAACATGCCGAAGTCATAGGCGAGAGCCAATTGACCGTATTCGATGTCACCGTTGGATTTGTCGACTGCGGTGTAAATGCCACCAGCTTCGGTGAACTCGTCAATCACGATACCGGACGCAGCAGCGGAGAAGTCGCCATAAGTTGCGGTCAGCAAGATGCCAGCAGTCGCGCCGTCATCACCTTCGCCGTCACCGGTGGTGTCGTAGATTTCTTCGAAATCGTCAGCGGCGTCTGCCGGTGCGAAAAGGTCGTTGTCGTACAGAGCGGAAACGCCGGAGAAGGAGGCGTAAGCTGTGTCAACGTCACCGAAGGACAGGCCGAACATGTCGTTGGAGATGGACAGAACCCAGTCGGAAGTGTCCACGTCGCCCATGGAGAACGTGTCGTCAGCGGAAGACTCGAGGTCAACGTCGAGGGACGCAGATGCGGTCCAGCCGTTGTTCAGCTCTTGGGAGAGGTTCACGTAGAGGCCGGCATCGTAGTAGAAGCCATCTTCGACGTCATCGTTGTAACCGATTTCGGCGTCGCCGGACCAAGTTACTTCTGCGGAAGCGGCGCCTGCGAGCAGGGCGATCGCTGCGGAAGAAAGAAGGATGTTTTTCATTTTGTTCCCTCGTGGAATTGTATGAATATCAGACATGCCGGCTTACCCGACACCTGAGCATTCAAATGCGCCGAGAAGCGTTTTGGGTCAAGAAAAGGCGGCGGTCCGTGGAAAGCGCGTTTGAAAATGATGCAACTTGGTCACACACCTGTTGCATGACGTGCAGCCTGCATTCTAAGAACCCCTATGAATAAAGGGGCAGGTCGTGCCTGTATGATCCTGCACAGGATTTTGGCAAAATGCGATCTGGTGTCTGGATATGGCGGTTTTGCCGCGCATGAGCGTGTGGATGAGCGTGTGTAAGGCAGGAATCGCAGAAGTTTTAAGGAGGCCGGAATGGGGCTTGCAGAGATCAGGGAACGGATTGCGGCGGAGGTCGAGCGGGTCGGACGTGCGCCCGACAGTGTGCAGTTGATTGCTGTGTCCAAGGTGCAGCCGAACGAACGGGTCGCGGCGGTGCTGGACGCGGGGCAGCGGGTCTTTGGCGAGAACAAGGTTCAGGAAGCGGCGGGCAAGTGGCCTGCGTTCAAGGAACAGTATGACGGTGTCGAGTTGCATCTCATCGGCCCCTTGCAGACCAATAAGGCGCGTCAGGCGATGGAGCTTTTCGATGTGATTCATACGGTGGACCGTCCGAAGCTGGCCAAGACCATTGCGCGGCTGGCGGGGGAGTTGGGTCATTGTCCGCGTCTGTTTGTTCAGGTGAACACCGGCGAGGAGCCGCAAAAGGCGGGTGTTCTGCCTGCGGATGCGGATGGCTTTATACAGGAGTGTCGGGATCTGGGTCTTGAGATCGAGGGTTTGATGTGTATTCCGCCCGCTGATGAGGAGCCGTCCTTGCATTTCGCTTTGCTCAAAAAGATCGCGGCGCGCAACGGGATCGAAGGTCTGTCTATGGGTATGTCGGGGGATTTCGAGACCGCGATTGCGCAAGGCGCGACACATGTGCGGGTCGGCTCCGCGATCTTTGGCGCGCGGGACTATGGCTGAGGCGGGCTGAGTCTGGTCGGGCTTTCGGGCCGGATTCGGGCGCCGGATTTCGGTGTGGCTTTCTGTCTGATTCTGCCTGATCCGGTCTAATTTCCAGTCTAATTTTCCAGTCTAATAATGTGCCCGACGTAAGTCCGACACATATCCGACGGGATGCAGACCGCGTTTTAGCGGATGATCAGCCGTGTTTTCGGCGTGACCCGTTCCGCGATCCAGCGCAGGTGATCGGCTCGGAACGCGACGCATCCTTCGGTCGGGTGACGCGGTTTGCGCCAGCGGTGGACGAAGATGGCGGAGCCTTTTCCGGGGGTGGCATCAGGCCAGTTCCAGTCGGTGATCAGCACCAGATCATAGAGCCTGTCGGCGCGGCGCATCCGCTCGTGACTGGCCTTGATCGGGGCGCGTGTGAGGTGGTTGTAGGCGGGGTGGTCGGTCGCGTCGCACCACAGGTCACGCGGGCCTATCTTGTTGCCTTGTAAGGAAAAAATACGGTCGGCGCGGTAGTAGAGTGCGGGGAGTGTGAGGCTGGCGCGCGGGCTGGCCCCGTCGCCTTCGCGCTTGGTATCGGTGATCCCGCCCTTGCCGATGGAGCAGGGAAGCCGCCGCCCCATAAACCGCGCGCCCCAGCGTGTGACGACGATGTCTGTGGGCGAGAACGGGCGGGTCATAGCAGGTGCCCCGACTTGCGCGCCTTGGTGGCGAGATAGGCTTCGTTATAGCGGTTTTCCCCGACCTTGAGCGGCACGCGTTCTGTCACCATGACCCCCTGATCCTCCATCCGCGCAATTTTTTTCGGATTATTCGTCATCAACCGCACCCCCCAAAACCCCATCTCCTTGAGAATCGCAGCGCCGATGCGGAAGTCCCGCTCGTCGTCCTCAAAGCCCAGACGGTGATTGGCCTCGACCGTATCAAACCCTTGATCCTGAAGGGAATAAGCCCGCATTTTGTTCGCGTGTCCGATGCCGCGGCCTTCCTGATTCAGATACAGGAGGATGCCCTCTCCCTCCTCGCCCATCTGCGCAAGCGCGGCGTTGAGTTGGGGACCGCAATCGCATTTCATCGAGCCGAAAATATCGCCGGTGAAACAGGCGGAATGCAGGCGTGCGAGCACGGGTTTGCTGCGATCCGGACGGCCGACTTCGACGACATAATGCTCTTCGCCGCCATCATCGGGCCGAAACACATGCACGCGGGATTTTTCCGCGGCCAGCAAGGGCACGCGTGCGTGGATCATATCATGCAGCGGTGCGAGATCGGCCATGAGCGGCAGGGCGGGTTCGACGGGCAGGAGCGTCAGCCCGTGCGTGGCCGCCAGTTCATAGGCATTGTCGATCCCGACCATCACAGCGGCGGGCAAAAGGCGCGCGGATTTCGCCAGTGCAATCGCTGCACGGGCGCATTGTGCCTTGCCGCCGCGCAGGGATTGAAACGGGCCTTTCATCGGGTGGGTCAGGTCATCTGCGGGGTTGGCCACCGCTTCGATCCAGTCCACATCCACGTTATCCGGCAGGATGAGCCGGGCCAGGTCGCCATCATAGGCTCGCGCAGACAGGGTCTCGGCCCGCCGTGCGGTGATCGCCATGAAAGCCTCGCCAAGCCCGCGCAGATCGTCAAGCCGCGCGGCAGACAGGTCTTCGGCGGCAATCGCGAGCGCCGCCCCGCTGTCGGAACGCAGAACAACGGGCATACCCATCCGCAAATCGGAGCGGGCGCGGGCGATGAGTTCGGAAAGGCTGGGGGCGAGGCTCATAAGCGGGTCCGTGGTTTGATCTGGCTTCCCATGTAGCGATCTTTGTCACAAAGTGAAACATTTCCGGTCGTTTTCACACGCTTGCGTGAGACGATTGTTGCAAATCTTGTTTTGGACCGCCTGTGCGCGCACATCACGTTCAATGCACAAACAAAGGAGGTCAGTGTGATGGCCACTCTCAAAAAAATCCTGCTCGTGGATGATGACGACGATCTGCGTGAGGCGCTGAGCGAGCAATTGGTGATGACCGAAGATTTCGACGTGTTCGAAGCGGACAGCGGCGCAAGCGGCATGGAAAAGACCAAGGAAGGTCATTACGACCTCATCATGCTGGACGTGGGCCTGCCGGACACGGACGGGCGCGAGCTTTGCAAACGGATGCGCAAATCGGGTGTGAAAGCGCCGATTTTGATGCTCACTGGCCATGACACAGACGCGGATACGATCCTCGGGCTTGATAGTGGTGCGAATGATTATGTGACCAAACCGTTCAAATTTCCGGTGCTTCTGGCGCGTATCCGTGCGCAGTTGCGGACCCACGAGCAATCCGAAGCGGCCGTTTTCCAGCTTGGACCGTATACGTTCAAACCGGCGCAAAAGATGCTGGTCACGGAAGATGACAAGAAAATCCGCCTGACCGAAAAAGAGACCAATATCCTCAAGTTCCTCTATCGTGCGACAGATGGCGTGGTGCCGCGGGATGTGCTTTTGCACGAGGTCTGGGGCTATAACGCAGGAGTGACGACGCACACGCTTGAAACCCATATCTACCGCCTGCGTCAGAAGATCGAGCCCGATCCCTCGAACGCGCGGCTTCTGGTGACCGAAGCGGGCGGGTATCGTCTGGCCTCCTGACGTGCCAATCGAAAAAAATCACTTGTGCGGGAACTTTCCTGCGCCTGCACGAGTTAGTCCCGTGAAGACCCCGCGCACATCGGGGTGATAATGTGCAGTCCCTCGTTCCACGACTTATGCCCGGCCTTTGTGTCGGGCATTTTTTTGCGCTCAGCCCTGCGGCTTTCGGGTGGAGTCATCCGGTCCATAGGGATAGGGTTTGACGAAATTGCATCTGAGGACCGGATATGCCCTTTACCCTTGCCACATGGAACATCAACTCCGTGCGCCTGCGCGAACCGATCGTGCTCAAACTTCTCGAAGAAGAAGCTCCCGATGTGCTGTGCCTTCAGGAATGTAAGTCGCCGGTCGACAAAATCCCGATGGAGGGCTTCAGGGCGCTGGGCTACACCCACATGGTTGCGCGGGGTCAAAAGGGTTATAACGGCGTTGCTATCCTGTCGAAAATTCCGATGGTGGAAGCAGGGGCCGAGGATTACGCCTCCTTGGGCCACGCGCGCCACATCGCCGGAAAACTTGAGAACGGCGTTACGATCCACAATTTCTATGTGCCTGCGGGTGGCGACAAGCCGGACCGCGAGATCAACGAAAAGTTCGGCCAGAAGCTCGACTATCTGACCGAGATGCGTGATGCGTTCCACGCCGAAAAACCGGAAAAATCTATTCTCGTGGGCGATCTCAACATCGCGCCGCGTGAGGACGATGTCTGGAATCACAAGCAGCTTTTGAAAATCGTGTCGCATACGCCTGTTGAGGTTGAGCATCTCGCGCAGACGCAGGAGGCTGGCAACTGGGTCGACATCACTCGACAGGATATTCCCGAGGGCCAGCTCTATAGCTGGTGGTCCTATCGTGCGCGGGACTGGGATGCTGCGGACAAGGGGCGTCGTCTTGATCACGTCTGGGCAACGCCGGACATATCCAACGCCGGACATTCGAGCCGCGTCCTGCGCGATGCGCGCGGCTGGGAAAAACCCTCCGACCATGCGCCGGTCTTCGCCACCTTCGACCTTTAAAACCGATGCCGGAAGGCGCATATAAGGGCCAAACAGATACAAAGGAGAACCGATATGGATCTCGGACAATCTACCGGCGCCGCTCATGGCGCGTATGTGAAAGATGTTTCCGAAGCCGATTTCATGGCGGAGGTGATTGAAGCCTCGCAAGAAACACCTGTGATCGTTGACTTCTGGGCCCCTTGGTGCGGCCCGTGCAAACAGCTTGGACCGGCACTTGAGGCGGAGGTCAATGCCGCTGGTGGCGCTGTGAAAATGGCCAAGGTCAATGTCGACGAAAACCAGATGATCGCGGGCCAGATGCGCGTGCAATCCATCCCGACGGTCTATGCCTTTTTCAAAGGTCAGCCGGTGGACGGGTTCCAAGGCGCGTTGCCGCCGTCGCAGATCAAGGAATTTGTGGCCAAGGTTGTGGCGCTCAATGTCGACGAAAGCCTGAGCGACGCGGTTGCGGCTGCGGACGAAATGTTCGAGGCGGGCGAGATCGAGGATGCGGCACAAACCTATGCGGCGATCCTCGAAGAAGACGACAAGCTCGCGGGGGCCTATGCCGGTCTGGCCAAATGCCATCTTGCCAAAGGCGAGGTCGAAGAGGCCGAAGCCCTGATCAATGGTATAGCGGCGGAGATTTCCTCCGATGCGGCGATTGAAGCCGTGCATGCCCAGATCGCTTTGGCGAAAGAGGCGGCGAATGCCGGTCCCGTGGCAGAACTGGCTGCGAAGGTCGAGGCCGACCCGTCCGATATGCAGGCGCGTCTTGATCTGGCTGTGGCGCAACACGCAGATGGACAGATCGAAGCTGCAGTTGAAACGCTTCTGGCGGCGTTCAAGCAGGATCGCGACTGGAATGACGGGGCGATCAAGGAGCAACTGTTCAAAATCTTCGACAGTCTCAAGCCCAATGATCCGATTGCCCTGACCGGCCGGCGCAAACTTTCTTCCATGTTGTTTGCCTGATCGTGTTTGCGGTCTAGTTTAAGGCAATGTTGACTTCTGCAAGCCTTCCAGAGACGATCCCTGTCTTTCCGCTGCCCGGTGCGCTTTTGCTGCCTCGGGCGCGGTTGCCGCTGCATATTTTCGAACCCCGCTATTTGCAGATGGTCGAAGATTGCATGAAAACCCCTACGCGCCTGATTGGTATGGTGCAGCCGCGCAGCGGGGCAGGGGAGGGCAAACTGAATTCGATCGGATGTGCGGGACGCCTGACCGCTTTCTCCGAAACCGAAGACGGGCGCTATATGGTCACCCTCTCCGGCGTGTCGCGGTTCCGGCTTATGTCCGAGGAAACCGGTTTCTCTCCCTACCGGAAATTCACGGTGAACTGGGCTGATTTCTCCCAAGATCTCGGCGCGGCAGAGGCCGATCCGGGGCTGGATCGCGCCGCTTTCATGAGCCTCTTGAAACGCTATTTTTGCGAGGAGGAATTGCAAACCGACTGGGGAAGCCTCGGTCAGGCGGATGACGAGCTGCTGATCAATTCCCTGTCGATGCTGTGTCCTTTCGGGCCAGAGGACAAACAGGCGCTTTTGGAAGCGCCATCTCTTTCCACCCGACGAGAAACTCTGGTAACGCTTATGGAATTCGCCCTCCATGGCGGCTCCAGCGAGGATATGATGTGATGAGCAATGACGTAACGCCCGAAACAACAGAACAGGCTTTTGACCGCCGGATGCTGGAGGCACTGGTCTGCCCGCAGACCCATGCGGTTCTCAAATATGACCCCGAGGCGCAAGAACTGATCTCGAAAACGGCGGGTCTTGCCTATCCGATCCGGAACGGTATTCCGATTATGCTGGTCTCGGAAGCGCGTCAACTGGAGGGCTGATCCTCCGGATGCTCTTGTGACACGCGCCTCTTGCACGCGCTTCTCTCCGGCGTTTCCTTTGTGCCGCCAAATACTCAGGCTCTCAAAGTGCGATTCCGCGCAATAGCTTGGGCACATCGCCATTGACGCCAGCGGCCTCACGGATGGCTGCGCGGCGCAGTCCTGTGACCGAATTGACCACGCCCATCCCGAGGTCCCGTGCGAGGCGGAGGATCGGGTTGTCGTTTGAAAACAGCTTGTTGAAACTGTCCGTCATCAGAGCCATCGTGGCCACGTCAAACCGCCGCCATTGTGCGTAGCGTTCCAGAACATCCTCGCGCCCGATGTCTTCGCCACGGCGGTGCGCCTCCACCAGAACCTCGGTCAGCGCCCCGACATCCTTGAGCCCGGCATTGAGACCCTGTCCTGAAATCGGGTGCATCCCGTGCGCGGCATCGCCGACCAGCGCCACGCGCGGCGCGGTAAAGCTGTTCGCAAGCGTGATGTTCAAAGGGTAGGTGAACCGTTTGCCGACGAGGGAAATCTCGCCCAGAAAATCCCCGAAGCGAGGGCGCAAGACAGCGAGGTAATCCTCGTCGGTCAGCGCCTGAATGTCGGCTGCCATCTTGTCCTTTTCGGTCCAGACAATAGAGCTTTGATTGCCCGGCAGCGGAAGGATTGCCAAAGGGCCCGACGGGAGGAAATATTGATGGGCGCAGCCCTCGTGGGGTCGCTCGTGCTGGATCGCGCAGACCAGCGCCGTCTGGCCATAGCCCCAGCCGGTGCGCTTGATGCCTGCGCGTTCGGCGGTGCCCGATTTGCGCCCGTCACAGCCGACGATCAGTTTGCCGTTGATCTTCGCGCCCGTGTCCAAGGTCACGCTGGCGCCATGCAAATCAACCTCTTGCGCTGTAACCAGTCCTTCAACCTGTGTGATGCGGGGCTGCGCATCCAGTGAGTCGAGAATAGCCTGACGCAGGAACCGGTCTTCAACCATGTAGCCCATCGGACTTTCGTCGATCTCGCCATCACGAAACTCCAGCATGAAGGGGGCAGGACCTTCGCCCGGTTTGCCGTCCGTGACTTTCACGTCGAGAATGGGTTGGGCCATCTTGCTCACCCGCTCCCAAAGCCCGATCGCTTTGAGCAGCTTTTGTGACCCCAGCGAGAGCGCATAGCCGCGCCCGTCGAACTGGTCATTCATGCGCGCGGCCTTGGGGAGGCTGTCGATCAGCGTCACAGTCAATCCGGCATTGGCCGCAGCAAGCGCCAGCGCAGGTCCGTTCAGCCCGCCGCCGACAATGATGAGATCACTTGGCTTTGTCTTGGATGAGGTCATGATTGTCTCCTTGCCGCAAATATGACGCGCCGTGCGGGTTTGTCCATGCGATGTAGCGCCGCGAGAGCGCTTCGTGAAACCCTAAATCACAGATTTGCCGAAAGCACAGCGCAAGGTCTTGATGTAGTGCAGGTTTTGCAATCAATTTGTATTTCAAGTTGACCGCGAATGGCTTTAGGTTGCCGCAAGGACATATAAAAGGGCGAGATGATGGTCGATTATACGAAGATGAGCATGTGCGATTTGGGGCGGGCCATCGGATCGGGCGATATTGACCCGCGCGACGTGGCGGCGGCCTTTCTGGACGCGGCGAAAGCGCATCCTTTTTCCGACCGTATCTATGCCCGCTTCATGGAAACGCGCGCAATGGCCGAGGCACAGGCCGCGTATGAACGGGCGCAAAGCGGTGTGCGTCGCGGGCTTTTGGACGGGGTACCTGTGTCTTGGAAAGACCTGTTTGATACGGCGGGCGTGGCGACGGAAGCGGGCTCCGCGCTTCTCAAAGACCGCATCCCGACGCGGGACGCCGAAGTGCTGCGCCGCGCTTCGAATGCCGGTCTGGTCGCTTTGGGCAAGACCCATATGTCGGAACTGGCCTTTTCCGGTCTCGGGCTCAATCCGGTGACGGCCACCACGCCTTGCGTGAATGATACTGATGCTGTGTCGGGTGGCTCGTCTTCCGGCGCGGCCGGATCGGTCGCCTTCGGTCTGGCCCCCGGTGCTGTCGGCTCCGATACGGGCGGTTCCGTGCGCATCCCTTCGGCGTGGAATGACCTTGTGGGGCTCAAGACCACGTCCGGTCGTATCCCTCTTGATGGCGTTGTGCCCTTGGCGGCGGGGTTTGATACGGTGGGGCCATTGGTCAAAACGGTGGAAGATGCCGCTGAGATGTTCGCCATTCTCGACGGGTCTCCGGCCCCCGATCTCAAAGGCGCATCGCTTGAGGGGAAGCGCCTTCTGGTGCTGGAAAATGTTGTTTTCGACGATATTCGTGACGCCCCGCTGGATGCGTTTGAAGCGGCGGTTGAAAAGCTGCGTGCCGCGGGGGCAGAGATCACCCGCGCGCCGGTCGAGGCCGTGACGGAGGCGATGGACCTGTCCGGCATCCTGTTCACCACGGAGGCCTATGCCGAGTGGCGCGACCGGATCGAGGCCAATCCCGATGTCATGTATCCCCGTATTCTGGAACGATTCCGCGCAGGGGGCAGTTTTAACGGGGCGGATTTCGTGGCCGGTTGGAAGAAACTCGCCCGTCTGCGCGATGACTATCTCAAGGCCACCGCCGGATATGATGCGGTGATCCTGCCCACGGCTCCGATCCTGCCGCCGGATGCAGAGCGGTTGATGACGGATGCGGATTATTATGTGACGGAGAACCTTCTGGCGTTGCGTAACACCCGTGTCGGCAACCTGATGGGACTGGCGGCGTTGACGCTTCCTACGGGTATTCCGTCTTGTGGTATCCTGTTCCAGACGCCTCCCATGAGCGAGGCGCGGTTGTTGCGGCTGGGTGCTGCGGCAGAAAAGGCGCTGGCCTAAAAGTCACAGCTTTTCCACAGGGACGCCTGTCAAGGGCGTCTTTCTCTGGACCAAAGGCTGCGCTCTCGTTATCTTGGCCTCAAACACCCGGGCAAAAAGATCCGGAAAAACAGAGGCAGTAGCAGTTTCATGACGTTTCCTGAGCGGTTTTCCAACCTGCCGGAATATGCGTTTCCGCGTTTGCGGAATCTTCTCGACGCGCATGCTCCGGGTGGTGAAGTGACGCATATGACCATTGGCGAGCCGCGTCATGCGATGCCGCCTTTCGTGGGAGATGTGCTGGCGGAGAATCTCTCCGGCTTTGCAAAATACCCGAACAACAATGGCACGGACGACCTTTTGTCTGCGATTGCGGGCTGGCTTGACCGGCGCTTTGGCGTTTCTGTGGCGCCCGCGGCCGACATTATGGCGTTGAACGGTACGCGCGAGGGGCTGATGAACGCCTGTATTGCGCTGTGCCCTGAACACAAGAATGGCAAACAGCCCGTCGTTCTGACGCCCAACCCGTTTTATCAGGTTTATGCGGTCGCAGCCGTGACTGTGGGAGCCGAGCCTGTCTTTGTGCCGGCCACGCGGGAAACCGGTTTCCTGCCGGATTACGCCGGTTTGCCTGCCGAAACCCTGGATCGCACGAGTATCGCCTATATTTGTTCGCCGTCAAATCCGCAGGGGGCCATTGCGTCGCGTGCCTATCTGCGCGATCTGATTGCGTTGGCCGAGAAGCATGATTTCAAAGTCTTTTCGGATGAATGTTATTCGGAAATCTACCGCGACGAGGCGCCTGTGAGCGCTTTGGAAGTTGCGCGCGACATGGGGGCTGATCCCGAACGTGTGGTGATTTTCCATTCCCTGTCGAAACGCTCCAACCTGCCGGGGTTGCGCTCCGGCTTTGTGGCGTCCGGTCCCGAAAATATAAGTCATATCCGCCGCCTGCGCGCCTATTCCGGCGCACCGCTTCCGACACCAATTCAGGCCGTGTCGGCGCGGGTCTGGGCCGATGAGGATCACGTTATCGCCTCGCGCAAACTCTATGCCGAGAAATTCGATATGGCAGACGAGGTGTTTTCCGGCATTCAGGGTGCCGAGGCGCCGCAGGCCGGATTTTTCCTCTGGCTGCCCGTCAATGACGGTGAAGAAGCTGCGATGAAGCTCTGGACAGAAACTGGCGTTCGGGTGTTGCCCGGCGCGTATCTGTCGCGGGACGTGGACGGGGACAACCCCGGCAAGCATTACATCCGGGTCGCACTTGTGGCCCCAAAAGAAGAAACACAGCGCGGGCTTATCCGGCTTCGCGACTGTTTGTACGGTTAAGGTAAGAGGCAGTCATGGCATCCTATCAGGCGCGTGGTCGCGATCCGCTTTTCGACAGAAACACGCAGGCGCTTTTGGAGCGACGCGGCAAAGAGCTTATCGGCCTTGGGCTTTTGGGGCTGGGGTTTCTGATTGCGCTGATGCTGGGCTCATATGTGCCCGAGGATCCGAGCTGGCTGTCTGCCACCGAAGCTCCGGTGCACAATATTCTGGGGCGCTTGGGGGCTTCTGTCGCTTCACCGCTGATGATTATTGTCGGTGTGGCCTCCTGGGGATTTGTGCTGGGCTTTGTGGCTTGGGGGCTGCGCTTCGTGCTGCATCGCGGTGAAGAACGCGCTCTTTCGCGGGCCGTGTTCGTGCCCATCGCCATTGCCGTGGCCGCGATTTATGCCTCTACCCATGCCTCGACCGCACCTCAGAGCTTCGGCGGGTTGTTTGGCGACACTGTGCTTGCGGCGCTCATCCAGATTTTGCCCTTCGGCGCGGCGTTCAGCCTGAAAGCCCTCGCGTTCCTTGCCTTTTTCGGGACCGTGGCGCTGGGCCTCTTTGCGCTTGGTGTCACGATGGTGGAATTGCGTCTGGCGGGGCGGTTCCTGCTTGTTGGCATGGTGTCTCTCTATGCTCTGGTCCTGCACCTGCTTGGACGGGGCGCGCGCACATCTGTCTCCGTGGGGCAGCAGGTCGCGCGGAGTGCTGCGGCCCGCCGCGAGGAACGGCGTGCTGAACGTCAGATGCTTGCAGAACAACAGGCTGCTTTCGAGGCGCAAATGGCGCAACCGGAGCCGCGCGCGACCCATCGTGTCATTCGCGCGGAACAGCCGCTTGTCGAAAGCGATCCGGTGCAACCCGAACTGAAACCGTCGATCCTTGCCAAAGTGCCGAGCCTTTTGAAACGCAATGCGTCCGAGGATTTGGAGCCCGAATTGATCGAGCCTGATCTGGCGCCGGATGTGAAAACAGAACCCGGACAGGATGATCGCATCCGCTCGAAAATCTCCTCGGCCATCAGCGCGCGGGCGCGTGCTGTGCCGCGCGGGGCGGTTGTGGGAAATTCGCGTGTCGAGCCTCCGCTGACGGCGGCGCAAAAAGCCGCTGCCAAATATCGCAAGGGGCCGGCTCCGATTGTCTTTGATCCGTCTGTGAGTGCCGATCACCCCACAGCTTCTGCCGCACCTGCGCCTGAGGCCGAGATGCATGTCGCGTCTGCCTCGGAAGGGTATGAGCCGCAGAGCTTCGGCTATGAACCGGGCCCTGTCGAATACGATGCCATGTCCTTCCATGAGGTGCCTGTTGCCGAAGAGGCGCTGGAAACACCGGAATATGTGGCTCCGCAGCCTGTGCGCTACGAGCCTTCCGCGCCCGCCGTGCCGGAGCCGAAACGCGTGGTTCAGCACCCTGTGCGCAAACCGGTTGCCCCGAGCAAACAGGCGCAGGCCGAGGCGCAGCCGACGTTGAAATTCGACCCGAAAGAAGCCGAATATGAGACGCCGCCCCTGTCCCTATTGGAAAATCCGGTCAATATTCCGCGTCACACCCTGTCTGACGAGGCGCTGGAAGAAAACGCGCGGATGCTCGAAAGCGTTCTGGATGATTATGGCGTCAAGGGCGAGATCGTTTCCGTGCGCCCCGGTCCTGTTGTGACGATGTATGAGCTGGAACCCGCGCCGGGTCTCAAAGCCTCACGGGTGATCGGTCTGGCCGATGACATCGCGCGTTCCATGTCGGCGCTGTCCGCGCGGGTTTCTA
This sequence comes from Celeribacter halophilus, assembly GCF_018860305.1. Taxonomy (GTDB): domain Bacteria; phylum Pseudomonadota; class Alphaproteobacteria; order Rhodobacterales; family Rhodobacteraceae; genus Celeribacter; species Celeribacter halophilus_A. The sequence goes on along the minus strand of NZ_JAHKPE010000028.1, from coordinate 139,640 downwards.
CCGTGCCGGGACGTTCCGTGATCGGGATTGAATTGCCGAACGATCATCGTGAAATGGTGTCCTTCCGCGAAATTCTTTCGACCCGTGACTATGGCGATGGCAAGCTGTCCTTGCCGCTGGCGCTCGGGAAAGACATTGGCGGCGATCCGGTTGTCACCAACCTCGCGAAAATGCCCCACCTCCTGATCGCAGGGACCACCGGTTCCGGTAAATCCGTGGCGATCAACACGATGATCCTGTCGCTGCTCTACCGTCTGACGCCGGATGAGTGCCGCCTGATCATGATTGACCCGAAGATGTTGGAGCTTTCCGTTTATGACGGCATCCCGCATCTCTTGTCTCCGGTTGTGACCGACCCGAAAAAAGCGGTTGTGGCGCTCAAATGGGTCGTGGCGGAGATGGAAGACCGCTATCGCAAGATGTCCAAAATGGGCGTGCGCAACATCGACGGTTATAACGGTCGCGTGAAAGAGGCGCTGTCCAAAGGCGAGCTGTTCTCGCGCACCGTGCAGACGGGGTTTGACGACGAGACCGGTGATCCGATTTTCGAGACCGAGGAATTTCAACCGGAAACCCTACCTTATATCGTTGTGATCGTGGACGAGATGGCCGACCTCATGATGGTGGCCGGCAAGGAAATCGAAGCCTGCATCCAGCGTCTGGCGCAGATGGCTCGGGCCTCGGGTATCCACCTTATCATGGCAACGCAGCGGCCTTCGGTCGATGTCATCACCGGGACGATCAAAGCCAACTTCCCGACGCGGATTTCCTTCCAGGTGACCTCCAAAATCGACAGCCGCACCATTCTGGGCGAGCAGGGGGCGGAGCAGCTTCTGGGCATGGGTGACATGCTCTACATGGCTGGCGGCGGACGTATCCAGCGCTGCCATGCGCCATTTGTCTCGGATGAGGAAGTCGAAAAGGTGGTCTCCTATCTCAAGGCTTACGGTCCGCCCGATTATGTCGGCGGCGTGGTCGAGGGGCCGGAAGACGAAAAAGCGGCAAGTATCGACGCTGTTCTGGGCCTCAATACCGGTGGCAACACAGGCGGCGAGGATGCGCTTTACGATCAGGCCGTGGCCATCGTGATCAAGGACCGCAAATGCTCCACCTCCTATATCCAGCGCAAACTGGCGATCGGCTACAACAAGGCCGCACGTCTGGTGGAGCAGATGGAGGATGAAGGCGTCGTGTCCTCGGCCAATCATGTGGGCAAACGTGAAATTCTGGTGCCGGAGCAATAGGACTTCACGCAGTTTTCGCTCTCTTGTGAGAATAAGAGATGTGGAAGGGCGGCAAATCTGGCGTATATCTACGGTATGAAAAGATTTCTGACCGCTCTTGCGCCCGCCGCCCTGATTGCTTTGTCTTCTGTTGCTCCCGCAGCCGCCGAAAAGCTGTCTCTGTCCACGCTCTCGACCTATCTGAACAGTCTTGGCACGGTTCGGGCCGATTTTGTCCAAACCAATGATGACGGGTCGAGATCCTCAGGTGAGGTGACGATCAAACGCCCCGGACGGATGCGGCTTGATTACGGCGGGGATAACGACGCATTGGTGCTGGTTTCCGGCGGTCAGGTGGCCGTATTCGATCCCGGCTCCAACGAGCCGCCGCAGCGGTTTCCTCTCTCCCAGACCCCGCTTTCCGTAATCCTGAAACGCAATGTTGACCTGAATGCCGCGAAAATGGTTGTGTCCCATCGCGAGCAAAACGGGGATACCATTGTGCGTGCGCAAGATCCGGACCATCCGGATTATGGCTATATCGACCTGATCTTTAGCGCGACTCCCGTGCTCAAGGCATGGGTCATTCATGATCAGGGGGGCGGCTCGACAACCGTGCAGCTTACGAAAATGTCGCTTGGCGGTTCTGTGGCCGATCGCACGTTCAATATCCGTGCCGAAGCCAACCGGCGCGGAACGCCGATTGACTGAGTCCTGTAATGTTTAGAGCTTGCCGCAGGCCAGAAGCTGGCTGCGGTAAGTGTCGGAGCGTGCGGCCACTTCGGAGGCAACGCGCATCAGCCACGGTTTGGAGCGATAGCTGCCCCGTGCGTAACCTGTCCGCCCTTCGTGATAGGCGAGGTATTGTGCGCGGGCATCGGCTTTGGAGACGCCGAGGTCTTCGTAGGTCTGGTTCATATACCAGCCCATGAAATCGGTGGCGTCTTCGATCCGGTCGCGTTTCGCGCCCCAGCCACCTTCCTCGCGGCGATATTCGTCCCAGGTTGCATCCAGCGCTTGTGCATAGCCATAGGCCGAGCTTTGACGGCCCATCGGAATCACGCCAAGCACGAAACGATAGGGCGTGCGCGCATCACCGATGAATTTGCTTTCCTGATAGAACGTGGCCATTTGCACATAGATCGGAACGCCCCATTTGCGCTCCGTTTTCTTCATGGCCCGATGGTATCTCGGGCGTTCGGATACAATGGCGCAGGCGTTATCCAGATTGCGCGGTGCGGAGTAATTTCCACCGCAGGCGGCAACCAGTAGACATAAAGCCAATGCGCGAAGACGTCTGCTCATACCTGCCTCTCGCTTGTTATTTCCGGAGATCATAGAGGATTCTGCCAATCTGTGAAATGGCATTCCTGTGAACAATTTCCCACTGTTCAGATCAGAATGGCAAGCAGGAGCGGCAGGTAGAGGACGGAGAGCAATGTCGAGGAGACGACGAGGGCCGCGACTTCATCGGAATTGGCGCCGTATTTTTCCGCCAGCATGTAGGAGGTCACGGCAACGGGTGTGGCGACCTGCACAACGAGCACGGCCAGCGGCACAGGGGCGAGTCCGAAGAACAGGCCAGCCAGCGCGGCAATACCGGCACAAAGGATGGCTTTGCCCAGAGAGATGATGGCGGCTCGGCCAAGCCCGTGCGGATGCAGACGCGCCACCGCGACCCCTAGCGTGATCAGCATGAGCGGGATGGCGATCTGGCCCAGAAGTTCGAGCGTGTTCATGGCAAAACGGGGCAGGGTCCAGCCTTGCCACAGAAACAGCGCGCCCAGTGCGGTTGCCCAGACCAGAGGCTCTTTGAAGGCCTTGCCGAGGGACCCTCCGCCCGCCGTGACATAGACCCCGAAGGTGAAGGACCAAAGCGCCATGACCGCAAAGACCACCACGGCATAGCTCAATCCCGCTTCGCCAAAGGCAAACAGCGCAAGCGGCAGGCCGAGGTTGCCCGTGTTACCGAAAATCAGCGGGGCAAGGTAGGTGCGCGCGTCGAGGCGCAGCAGTTTGATTGCGAGCCACGCGGCAACCGTCACGCCGCCATATGCGACCACGGAGGCAATGGAGAGGGCCTTCAGCGCGGCGGGTTCGATATCTGCATTGACGAGCGCGGTAAAGATCAGCGCGGGGACGGACAGCGTCATGGTCAGCTTGGTGACGAACTCCAACCGATACTCGTGACCGGTCTTCACCCAAGTGAACCCGACCAGCGCCAGAAGGAACACCGGGGTCACGATTTCAAGCACTGTCACGACAAGGTTCACAGACTGTTTCCCAATTCTTTGGCCTTCCCCCGTGGACAGCCGTTGTTTTTAGGGTCTACTAACCAACTATAGGGGTTGCAATGTTATGATGAAAACACGGGCGAAATATCATCTGGGCCAGATTGTGCGCCACCGCAAGCATAGCTTTCGCGGTGTGGTGTTCGATGTGGACGCAATGTTTTCCAATACCGACGAATGGTATGCGGCCATTCCTGAAGACGTTCGTCCGGACAAGGACCAGCCGTTTTATCATCTGCTCGCGGAAAATGACCAAAGCTATTACGTCGCTTATGTTTCCGAACAGAACCTCGTGGCCGATTATTCGGGCGAACCGGTTGAACACCCCGACCTTCCGGATTTGTTCGGTCCGTTCTGTGACGGGGCCTATCCCCTGCATTTCCAACTGAATTGACGGCTCTGCATTCGCGCGGGACGGGCTTTGGTCACGGTTCTGGCGGCGAGTTGGTTCGGACCTCCATGCTGAAACTCAACCTGTTCTGGCCGTTTTCACGGGTATAGCCCACCTCATGCGCCAGTTTCCGAATGAGGAACCAGCCAAATCCCCCCTCTGGCAAATCCGCTACCGCGCAACTCAGGTCGGATTGAAGACCTGACGGTAGCTCCCCGTTGGGCATTTTCTGGCCTGTGTCACATATCACGCAATGCAGGCCGTGTTCGGAGCGGGACAGATAAAGTTCGATGATCCCGTCCGGATGTCCTGCATAGGCATGTTTGACGATATTGTTGAGCGCTTCCGCGAGGATGATTTCGAGGTTGGAAAGCGTGTCAAAGGGTAGTCCCGAAAGCCTTTCGCTATGTTTGATCGTTTGTAGGCCCCGCCGGACGGCGGCCATTTTTGCCGGCAAAACCAGCCTCAACTCATGATCTTTCGGGACATTGCGGGCCTTTGGTGAGGGCTCGCAAGTGCGGTTCCCCTCAGGATGCATTCGCGATTCCCTCGATGGCCGTCGTAACGTCCGGATGGATTGTGAAAACTGTATCCATACGGGTCAGGTGAAAGACCCGCATCACCGTGGGATGCAGCGCCGCAAGGTCCAGACTTTGCCCGTGCCGGATCGCTTTGAGGGCCGCCACAACGGCGCCAAGACCTGAACTGTCGAGAAATTCGACACGCTTCATATCCAGTATAATACGCGCGGGCCCACTGTCGCTCAGTGCGCGCATCGCATCCTTGAACTGAATGGCGCAGGCCGCGTCAATTCGCGTTTCATCGACGCGAACAACGCGCAGCCCATCAAGGTCCTGATGTGTCAGTTGCATGTGCCATATCCTATTGCCGTAAAGTGATTTGCGTTCGGCGGGCTTTTGTTTGAAGTCCAGTCGAAGGCAAAGGCTAAATTGGGCTTGATCCTAGGGACAAAACCTTACCAAAAGCTTTGCGAGACGAAGAAAGTGGAGAAAATCATGACCGACTACGCTGGCCTGTCCGCCCGAATTGATGCGCTTTGTGCGGGAGAGACGGATGAGGTGGCTTTGATGGCGACGCTGGCCTGTGAGGTGCACCAGTCGGATGAACGCTTCCACTGGACAGGGTTCTATCGGGTGGTTGAGAAGGATGTGTTGAAGATCGGCCCCTATCAGGGCGGGCACGGATGCCTTGTCATTCCGTTTTCCCGAGGTGTCTGTGGTGCATGTGCACGCACTCGGGAGGTTCAGCTTGTGCCGGATGTCGAGGCTTTCTCCGGCCATATCGCCTGTGCGTCGTCAACACGGTCCGAACTGGTGCTGCCTGTGCAAAATGCAAAGGGCGAGCTTTTAGGGGTTTTCGATATTGATAGCGATTTCCCGAATGCGTTCACGCAGGAGCATGCAGAGCATCTTGGTGCCATGCTGGACCGGATTTTTGCCAATGTCCGCCGGACATGATACGCGCCAGACATGAAAGATGATTACAATCCACCGCAAGAGCCTTTGGACATTCTCCACATGGATCATGAAATCCTCGTGGTGAACAAACCCTCCGGCTTGCTGTCGGTTCCTGGCAAGGGTGAGCACCTTGCCGATTGCCTGATGTCCCGCATTCAGGCGGTGTTTCCGGAGGCTCTGCTGATCCACCGGCTGGATCGTGACACCTCCGGCGTTATGGTTTTCGCGCTGACACGACACGCGCAGCGGCACATCGGGCTGCAATTCGAAAAGCGTCAGACGAAAAAGACCTATGTGGCTTGGGTGCATGGTCATATGGCGGAAAAGACGGGCACGGTGGACCTGCCCCTGATTGTCGATTGGCCAAACCGTCCTAGGCAGATGGTGTGCCACGAAACCGGCAAGGCGGCGGTGACCGACTGGCGGGTGGTGCGGTATCGGGACGATCAGACGCGCGTGCGTTTGATGCCGAAAACCGGTCGCTCGCACCAGTTGCGGGTTCACATGCTGGCTCTTGGGCATCCGATTATGGGCGATCCGTTCTATGCGACAGGCGAGGCGCTTGCCGCCCCGCGTCTGATGCTGCATGCGGAACAACTGCGGTTGCGTCACCCTGACGGCGGGGCGGGGATGTCCTTCACCGCGAAGTGTCCGTTTTGATGATGTCCGAGTAAAATTGTCGCGCACCCCTGTTGCGGGGTTTAAATTTAAAATTTAGAATGTATCTAAGTTTAAGGAAACGCATTTGCAAAGGAGATGACCATGGGTCTTCGCATCAACGACATCGTTCCGAATTTCACTGCCCAAACCGATCAGGGGGAAATCACCTTCCACGACTGGATTGGCGACAGCTGGGCGATCCTGTTCTCCCACCCGAAAGATTTCACGCCGGTTTGCACCACAGAATTCGGTGCCGTAGCACAGCTTGCGGATGAATGGGAAAAACGCGGCACGAAAGTGATCGGCCTTTCTACCGATCCGGTTGAAGAGCACGGTCCGTGGAAAAAAGACATCGAAGCTTTCTCTGGCGCGCCGGCAGGGTTCCCGATCATCGGCGACACCGATCTGGCCGTGTCGAAACTTTACGATATGCTGCCAGCCGACGCTTATCTCGATGAAGGCGCTACTGCTGCGGATGCTGCGTCTGTGCGTGCGTTGTTTATCATCTCACCCGACAAGAAACTGCAACTCTCCATGCTCTATCCGATGTCCGTAGGCCGGAACTTTGCCGAAGTTCTGCGGGCTCTGGATGGTCTGCAAAAAACCTATGGTGCTCCGCTCGCAACCCCTGCGAACTGGACCGTGGGTCAAGACGTGATCGCGGCTCTGTCGCTTGATGATGCGGCTGCCGAAGAAAAATTCGGTGCGGTCGACAAAAAACTGCCATACCTGCGTTTTGTCAAAGACCCCAAGTAAGCTCTAAAGCTGCTTGAAAATCGCCCTGTTCGCGGACATTGATCTCTTTTAAGATGTTCGCGAATGGGGTTTTTTTTATGCTATCTTTCTTACGACGTACCAAATCCATCTCGCGCATCGCAATTGATCCGCCGGCACCTTCTCCTGATCGGGTAGGTTTGGCGATTGTTCTCATCGTGAAAAATGAGGAAACCCATATCGGCGAATGGGCGCGGTTCCATCTCAAGGCCGGTGTGCGACATTTCTATGTTTATGACAACGGCTCTACCGATGGCACTCTGGTGCAGATCGTGGCGGCGGCGGGCGTTCAGAATGTCACCGTCATCCCGTGGAACCAGAAGCTCCGCGACGGGGACAGTGGCGCTGAAATCCACAATCAGGTTCTGGCCTATGCCCATGCCGTGCTCAATTTCGGCGACCAGTTCCGCTGGATGACCTTCATTGATGCTGACGAATTTCTGGTCCCGAAATCGGGCGAGACTTTGATCGATTGTCTGGCCCATCTGGACAACGAGGTGAATATTTCTCTGCCGTGGCACATGTTCGGGCGCAACGGCTTCGAGGAACCGCCGGAAGGCGGCATCATCGCGAATTACACCCGCCGTCATCCGGACCCGATGAGCTCGCTCAAAGGCATGTGTAATTTCAAGATGATCGTGGATCCGTGCCATGTTACGGCGCTCAAGGTGCATTCGATTGAAACGGATGGCTCAACGGCGAGCGTGAATGACAGGGGGGAGAAAGCCTCTGCCTCGGACCGAAAAGAACCGGAGTTCTATTCCGCGGATCATATCCAGCTCAATCACTATTACACCCGTTCGAACAGCGAACTTCAGGCCAAGATCAAACGCGGCTCTAACATGACCCGCAACGCTGCGTCACACCTTCGCCGCGTGATGCGCAAAGTCGAACAGACGGAGGCAGAAAGCGTCGAGGATCTGGTGGCGAAACGGTGGTTCGAGAGCCGGTAGGCGCTTGTCGGGCAACGCTGTATCCGTTTCCTTTGCTGCCATTAATACTCAACAAAAAGCCCCGCCAGAAGCGGGGCTTTCTCAATTTCACTGGAGAAGAGGATCAGTCCTCTTTTTTCTCCGGAGCGATTTCCTTGCCGGTTTCCTGATCGACCATTTTCATGCCAAGGCGTACCTTGCCACGGTCATCGAAGCCCAGCAATTTCACGAAGACTTCCTGACCTTCTTTGAGGACATCCGACGGATGGTTCAGGCGGCGGTTCTCGATTTGCGAGACGTGCACGAGGCCGTCGCGTTTACCGAAGAAGTTCACGAAAGCGCCGAAATCGACGAGTTTCACGACTTTACCTTTGTAGACCACGCCTTCTTCCGGCTCTGCCACGATCGAGTGGATCATGTCGTAAGCTTTCTGGATGGCTTCACCGTTGGCGGAGGCGATCTTGATGATGCCTTCGTCGTTGATGTCCACTTTCGCGCCGGAGGTTTCGACGATCTCGCGGATCACCTTACCACCCGAGCCGATCACTTCACGGATTTTATCCGTCGGGATCTGCATGGTTTCGATGCGCGGGGCATGTGCGGAGAATTCACCAGCGCCGGAGAGCGCTTTGTTCATCTCGCCAAGGATGTGCATCCGGCCTGCTTTCGCCTGAGCGAGAGCTTTCTTCATGATCTCGGGCGTGATGCCTGCGACCTTGATGTCCATTTGCAGCGATGTGATGCCGTTTTCGGTCCCTGCGACTTTAAAGTCCATGTCGCCGAGGTGGTCTTCGTCGCCAAGGATGTCGGTCAGGATCGCGAATTCGCCATCGTCTTCGAGCACGAGACCCATTGCAACACCGGCCACAGCCGATTTGAGCGGCACACCGGCATCCATCATCGAGAGCGAGCCGCCACAGACGGACGCCATCGAGGAAGAGCCGTTGGATTCGGTGATCTCGGAGACCACACGGATCGTGTAGGGGAAGTCGGTGGCAGCGGGCAGAACGGCCTGAAGAGCACGCCAAGCCAGCTTGCCGTGACCGATTTCACGACGGCCCGGAGAACCGACACGACCCACTTCGCCAACCGAGTAGGGCGGGAAGTTGTAGTGCAGCAGAAAGTTGGAGCGGAAGTTGCCGTGCAGCGCGTCGATCATCTGCTCGTCGTCGCCGGTGCCGAGCGTGGTGACTACGAGACCTTGCGTTTCACCACGGGTGAAAAGCGCGGAGCCATGGGTGCGCGGCAGGAAGCCGGTTTCGCATTGGATCGGGCGAACCTCGTCCAGAGCACGACCGTCGATACGCTTGCCTTCTTTCACAACAGTGCTGCGAAGCACGGTGGATTCAAGCTTTTTGAGCGCGGCACCGAGGTTCTCGTCTTCGAGTTGCTCTTCGGTGAGACCTTCTTTGATCGCTTCCTTGGCGGCGGCGACTGCAGCAACACGTTCCTGTTTGTCGAGGATCGCGTAGGCTTCTTTCATGGCGGTTTCGCCAGCGGCTTTCACCGTTTCGTAAAGCTCGGAGTAATCCGGTGCTTCGAATTCGAACGGCTCTTTCGCAGCGTCTTCGGCCAGATCGATGATCAGGTCGATGACCGGCTGGATTTGCTCGTGAGCAAAGGTCACAGCGCCGAGCATTTCGTCTTCGGAAAGCTCGTAGGCCTCGGATTCGACCATCATCACGGCGTCTTTGGTGCCTGCGACAACGAGATCAAGACGCTGGTCCGGATTGTTGCGCAGACCCTGCATGTCGTCCACGGTCGGGTTCAGGATGTATTCGCCATCCTCGTAACCAACGCGGGCGCCGGCGATCGGCCCCATGAAGGGCGCGCCGGAAATGGTCAGCGCGGCAGATGCGGCAATCATCGCCACGATGTCCGGGTCATTGACCAGATCGTGCGACAGAACAGTACACATCACCAGAACTTCGTTTTTGAAGCCGGGGACGAACAGCGGGCGGATCGGACGGTCGATCAGACGCGCAGTGAGCGTCTCTTTTTCCGTCGGACGTGCTTCACGTTTGAAGAAGCCGCCCGGGATTTTACCGGCCGCGTAGTATTTCTCTTGGTAGTGCACGGTCAGCGGGAAGAAATCCTGCCCCGGCTTTTGTTGCTTGGCAAATGTGACGTTGGCCATCACGGAGGTTTCGCCAAGGGTGGCGATGACGGTGCCATCAGCCTGACGGGCAACCTTGCCCGTTTCCAGAGTGAGGGTTTCTTCGCCCCACTGGATAGATTTTTTAACTTCGTTGAACATTCAGCGTATCCTGTTTGGGAGCACTCCCGAGCCCTCTCGGGTCTCCCGTTTTGCGTGGCGGCCCCATTGCCGCCGACCCCATATCTTACTCTCACAACGCCGGGGTCTTTTGCGTTACGTCTCAGATGATGTGGCGCATACATGAAAAGTAGCGTTTTGTAAAAGACTTCGTGCAAATATGGCCCCATCTGCGCGTTTCTTGCCGGCGTGTCGAATTTTCGACATGATCTCTTGGCATCACGCAGTTCTGGCCTGTGCCGACTTTGAAAATTTGAGCTACAGACGAGGGTGTATTCTGTGCGATTTCTTGATTTTGTGACCCCGAAACGGATGTCCATGCTTTTCGGGGTGGTTTGTGTCGGTATTTTGATGACGGGACTTGCTGTGCCCGAGGCGCGGGCCGAGTCCGCGCGCGCGGCGCCGGAGAGTGAAACCTCGCGGATTCTGGCGCTTGGAGATTCGATGATGGCGTGGCACGCGATCTCCAACAGCTCTATCGCGGATGCGATGTCCGAAATTCTGGGCGAACCGGTCGACAATCGGGCAATCGGTGGCGCGCGGATCATCTACGGTTTGCCGGTGACGGGCGCGATCGGGATGAAAATCTCGAAACAGTATCGCGGCGAAGAAGCGGATTGGGTCGTCATAAACGGGGGCGGCAATGACCTCTGGCTAGGCTGCGGCTGTGGCAAATGTGATCGCAAGATGGCGCGTATGATCGCGCCCAATGGTCAGTCCGGCGAAATTCCGCGGCTTGTGTGGAGGATTCGCGAAACCGGCGCGCGTGTCATCTATCTGGGCTATCTGCGCTCTCCGGGCGTCGATTCCGTGATTGATGCCTGTCGTGAGCTTGGAGATGAATTCGAGACTAGGATCGCGCGCATGGTGCGGGCTATGGACGGGGTCTACTTCCTTGATGTGTCGAATTTGGTGCCCGATGGCGACCGCTCATTTCATGGTGTGGACATGATCCATCCGTCAAAGAAAGCGTCGCGCGTGATCGGTCACAAGTTGGCGGAAGTCATCCGCATGGTGGATGAGACACGGTAAAGTCCTTCGGCAGGTATCGGAACGGTTCTACGAAAAAGGCTCCCCGGATATCCGAGGAGCCTTTCAATTTCGACGTGCGCTGTGTCGGATTAACGACGCAGGCCCAGACGCTCGATGAGGGACTGGTAACGGGCTTCGTCTTTGCCTTTGACGTAGTCCAGAAGCTTCCGGCGCTGTGCAACCATCATCAAAAGGCCACGGCGACCGTGGTTGTCTTTTTTGTGGGTTTTGAAGTGCTCGGTGAGCGTGGCAATACGCGAGGACAGAATTGCGACCTGAACTTCGGGGGAACCTGTGTCACCTTCTTTGGTGGCGAATTCCTTGATCAGGCGGGCTTTTTCTTCAGCAGTAATCGACATCGGGGTCTCCTTTCGAGAAGATTGAGTTATGGCACAAGCCGGGATGTCGTCCAGCAGGGCCCTTGGAGAGTATGTCCCGCAGATTCAGTGCAGGAATGCGCGCGTTTAGCCGGATTCTCTGAAAAAAGAAAGTCTTTTCCTTTACTGGCCCGTTTCCACGCGCTGGGTCTCGGTCATGATTTCACCGGCCAGTTGCTTGGCCCAGTCACCGATGATGGGCACCACTTCCATCTGGTTGAGGACAAAGCCGACGATCGAGACGACAATCGAGGCACCAACGACAGAGCCAAAGCCGAACGCGAGCCCTCTTAGAAACTGAAACCACATCATGCGGAATTTGGAATTGTAGACGCGAATGAACCGGTGCCCGTTTAACCGCGCTAGTTCGTCTCTAAGGCCGTTGATATCTTGTGATAAGTTTACTTTGTCGTCTGCCATTCCCGACCTCTTACAGATGTCTGATGTGTTTGGTGTAGCTTATTTTTTTCAAAATGAGAATGAGCCCTCTTTAACCACCGGTTAGATCAAATTTTCCCTATAATTTTCTTTCGCTTTGACGGGCGAAACCTAAATTCCGCATGAGGGTATTGTGTGAGAGGCGTGGCAAATGTTGTGGGCTTTGGCATTGCTAGGATTGGTCCCCGCTGCGTTGACGGTCGCTGATCTGGGTGAGAAGGCTGAGGATGAGTCGGACGATGAAGCGCAGAGCACGGATGGTCTTGAGGTGGGCATCAACTCCGAGATGTCAGACGGTGGTGAGAATCTACTAACCATTGCCGACACGCCCGAGGAGGATGATAGCCTCGCGGCTGCTGAACCCGAAATCGGCGCAGATACGGGCGATGATTATCTTGTGTTGCGCGGGTCTGGGGAGACCGTCTTTTCTGATTTCACGGCAGAGGAAGATCATATCACCTTCAGGCTGGAGGGGGACGGAGAGGGCGCGTTTGCCATTGAGCCAATGCTTGATGAAAACGCGGAACCAATCGGGACAAGCCTGTCATATGTGACGGAACAAGATGAGACCATTCTCTCATTTCCGGGCCACGACGTTTTGCCAACCGGTGATATTTCTGTCGAACGGGTTGATCCGGAAAGCGGAGGCACTGTCCTTTATGCGTTGAGCGAGTTGGGTGACTTTGACCCGATTACGCCGAATGATCCGTCTGTTGCGGACGAGGCCGGACCGGAGGGCACGGAAGATGATGTGGCGCTGGCCCCCAATGATCCTGATCTACCTGACGAGGCCGGTCCTGTAGGCCGCGAGGATGATGCGGTGTTATTGCCGGAGGGTGCCGAGGTTTATGCCACCGGAGCCTCGACGGGCGAGGTCGTCGAATATGTGTTGTCGGAACAGGGGGAGGTTGTTGTTCTCGCCAATGACGAGATGCAGGGAGGCACGGACGCGCGTCTGACTTTGGAGAATGGCCGCTTTGGGATTGAAACGGAAGGGGCGCTGAATATCGTGACTGGCGGGGCAGGAGACGATGTCATCGCGGCGGGGGATGATGCGGCAATCGTTAATGCGGGTGGTGGCGATGATACGATCTATGGTGGAGACGGCACGGTATTTCTATCGGGCGGAGCCGGAGACGATGTGATTTATGCGGGCCATGATGTCCACGCGACCTATGTGCTTGCAGGGGGCGAGGGCGCTGATCTGCTATATGGTGGTCCTTCGAATGATATGCTTCTGCTGGATACGCAGGATATGGCCTCTGGCGGGGCCGGAGTTGATGGGTTCTGGCTCGACATTGGGGCGACGCCGGTTGGCAATGCGGTTGTGATCACCGACTTTTCCAAAGGTGAGGATATGCTGCGGATCACTTTTGATCCTCGGGATGAAGATGCTAGTGCTGCCAATGTAGAGGTCAATGTGACGGAGGATGGGCTTTCCAGCCACGTGACCATAAATGGAGATGTTGTCGCCGTGTTGCAGGGGGCTCCGAATGTCACTTCGGATGATGTTGTCGTGGAATTCAGTTCGGAGACCTTCCCCATAATTTGATTTGCTCCAGCAACGGGTTTCACAATGAAATCGAGGGTTCTCTGTGTATGAAAATTTGCGGGTGGACAATTTACTGGTGAGTGCCGTTTTGGGTTATGATCTCTGTTTGAGCGGTACGTTTGCCGGACAGTTTTTGGCTTTCTGTGACAAAGAGTTTACGCAGCATCCCCGCGTCTTCTTTCTCAATGGCGTTTTGGATTTCACGCATTAGTCCGGCGATTTCTATCTCACTTAAAATGTCTTCCTCAGCTCGGAAGATCTTTGCATGTGGCGTCGCACGCAGGTTCTTGGGGGAGATAAAAAGCTCTTCATAAAGTTTCTCTCCGGGGCGTAGTCCCGTGACCTTGATCTCGATATCGCCTTTTCCCGTTTTGGGATCAAACTCCTGACGTCCTGATAGACGAATGAGCTTGCGCGCGAGATTGATGATTTTTTGTGGTTTGCCCATGTCGAGCACAAAAACATCGCCGCCGCTGGCAAAGGCCCCGGCTAGCAAAATAAGCCGGGTCGCTTCGGTCGCGGTCATGAAATAGCGCTGCACCTCGGGATGGGTGACGGTAACCGGCCCGCCGGATTCGATTTGGGCTTGAAACAGCGGCAGAACCGAGCCGGATGACCCGAGGACATTGCCGAAACGCACAATGGAGAAGGTCGTTTCCGGTGCTCGTGTTTGAATGTCTTGAACAAGAAGTTCTGCTATGCGCTTTGTGGTCCCCATGATGCTGGTGGGGCGTACAGCCTTGTCTGTCGATACGAGGATGAAGCGTCCGACCGCTTCCTCAACAGCGACATGTGCAAGTGTTCGGGTGCCGAGAATATTGTTCCGCGCGCCTTCGACTTCGTTGTGCTCTACCAAAGGTACATGTTTGTACGCTGCGGCATGGACAATAATCTCAACGTTTTCTCTGCGGATCACATGACGCAGGCGGTTTTCATTTGTGACCGAGCCGAGATACGCAGCGATACAAATGTCATGTTGCTGCGCCAGCTCCCGCAGATCCCGTTCAATCCTGTAAAGGTTGTATTCCCCAATTTCGAAGAGAATGATTTTTGCGGGCCGACACTTGAGCAATTGGCGGCAAAGCTCGGCCCCGATTGAACCGCCGGCACCGGTGACCATGACCACACGTCCGGCATAGGTTTTCGCCACCTCCGGAGCGTCAAGGTTAACCTTGTCGCGATTGAGAACCTCGTGAGGCTCAACCGTGCGGAGCTTGGAAGATCCGCGCTCAACCAGTAGGTCGGCGAAAGAGGAGAGGGCCTGTACATCCAGATCGGCATATTCACATTGTTTTATAATGCTGTCGCGTCGCTGTTGTGCGGTGTCCGGGAGCGCGATCATCATTTTCGAGATGGAATTATGAAACATGTGCGCCATGAAATTCTTGGACGGGAATACCGGAATCCCGCCGATTTCCATGCCGTGCAGGGCGGGGTTGTCGTCAAAAAAAGCGACAACTCTGGTATTTGAGGACTGGTTGAGTGCGGCGGCAAGCTGAATACCGGTTGCGCCTGCCCCGAAAATCGCGACTTTTGTGCGCCTCTGCATGTGGTCGCGTAGATGGCTCAGAAGTGCCACGGCGATAGCCCGCGAAGAGACCATACCTGCGAGAGAAATTGCGCCGAAGATTAATGTTGTTGCAACCGGTCGTTCCGCCGCGAGAAGGGCGAGGAACATGAGGTAGGCTGCGGCGGTCACAAAATTGGCCCGCGCGATATTCAGGACATCATTTGCGTTGAATGTGACCAGCTTGATGCGATGCAGGCGAAAGCCGAAAATCAGAGCCGCGCCGAGCAGCAGGGTGCCTGAACAAGCCCAAAGGTTGACCCTTGGCCAACCTCCCAAATCGGTGCCATGTATGAAGAGATTGCCAAGAGACAAGGCAATCACGAGCACCGCAATGTCTGTCACCAGTAGGATTGCCCGCACAACGTTTCTCGGCAAGGAGGTCAAGCCGGCGATGAGCATTTTCCTATACAAGTTACACGCGCCTCAAAGGTTTCAAGCCATAGTGTTTTATCGGCGCAGAAGTTCCGCTGGCCGTGCAATCACTTTAGGAAATTTCCATTTACAAATGGTTAATGGCGCGACCGGAGACGGCTATTTTCCACGTTTTCGCAGGACGCTTGCAAGCGTTTTGAAGAGGATAAGAAGGTCGAAACAGATGTTTCGGTGTTTCTGATAGATCAGGTCGAGACGCGCTTTTCTCGGGATACATCGCCGCCTGTAGACACGGTCGGTTTCTTTCGCCGTCTGGCAGGAGGCGAGAAGGCGGGCCTCATGTTCGTGAAAATGCAATGAGGCGAGGCCTGTGACGCCGGGGCGGTTGCGCAGCACGCGGGCATAGGTGTGCGGAAAGTCCTCAACATAGAGGCGAAGGGGCGGGCGCGGGCCGACGAAGGACATGTCGCCTTTGAGAATGTTCCAAAGCTGCGGTAATTCATCCAGCCGCGTGCGACGCAACATGGCGCCAGTGGTCGTGATCCGGTTGCTTTTGTCGCCGCCGGAGACGCCCTGATCGTTTACGATTTCTGTCATGGTGCGGAACTTGATCAAACGAAAGGCCCGATCCGGCGTTTGCATGCGTTCTGAAAGATAGAATACAGGACGCCCGTCCCGCACCAGTATGATGAGTGCAAGTAAAGCCATGACAGGCAAGAGAAATACGCCGAGCACGATGGCAAACAGGATGTCAAAAAGCCGTTTTCCCAAAGTCATGTTTGCTCCAGACAGGCCGCCCACTCCGCAACGATACTTCGAGCGGTGCTTTCAAGATCAACTCCGGTGCACAGCGCGGCCAAAGCCGAGCAGTCGAGGGTGATGTTCTGATGGGCAAGATCGCTTTGAGGTCGCCCGCGCCAGGGTATTTGCGCGGCGTCGAGTAGGGCATTCATTTCGACGGGCTTTGTGGCCGCGAGGTTCAGGCGTGCGGGCAGGGGGCGCGGCGATAGGGATAAGGCTGTAAGCGTTTTCAACAACGTCTGCGGGCCGATATAGGACCGGCGTGGCCCCGCCGCATCGGGGAAGATGTCGAGATCAAGCGGTGGGTCATCTTCGGTGCGCGCGGAGGCATTGCCCAACAACATATCCGCACCGGCGACATTGCCGATGCGCAGGGCGCATATTTCGAGCCCTTCGGCACACGCACGCCGCGCAGTCAGGTCTTCCATCTCGGCTTTCGCCGCACCGTAGGCATTGATCGGCGCGAGATCATCTTCTTCGCGGAACGCGCGGCCTTTCCCCGCGCCATAGACCGCAGAGGAAGACGCAACGAGCATGCGGGGAACGCCTGCCAGCGCTGCGGCGGTGATGGCCTGATCCACCAAGGAGACATGCGCCTGCATGACCTCAGCGTCATCTTTGCGTGCCGGTTGTGAGGGGCCGGTAAAGACGAGAATTGCCGCGAATGGCGTTTTGTTTTGCGCAGCAATGAGGGGCCGCGGATCGGTAAAATCCGACCAGAGAAAGCCCTTTGTGCCATCGGGCAGATGGCCTCGAAACTGCCATATGATCTGCGCGTTGGCATCACCATCAATGCGCTCCGCCTTGCGCAACAAGCGGCCAATGCGGCCGGATGCACCGAGAAAGGCGATATGAGGGCGAGGCATGAGGGCGCTCCGTGTGATGGGAGGCCCTATGCTAAGGGAAATAGGTTAATAAAACCTGAATTCTGATCTTTCGCGGGTCAATTCGAGAGAATAAAGCCCGCGAAAGAGTTCAATAGTCAAACCGCATCGGCAGTTGGAAACGGAACACCGGATCCCTCAACTCCGCAGGGGCCGCCGGAAAACGGGCGCTGCGCACGGCTGCCACGGCGGCATTGTCCAGCGCGGAAATGCCTGAGCTTCTCGACACGCTGACACCCTGCAATGCGCCACTGTTGGCCACGGTGATCAGCAGGGTCACAGTGCCCTCACCCGCCCCGCGTGGGGCGCGTTTGCGACGCTCGATGCGGGAACGGATGACGGATTGCCATTTGCTCAATGCCGATTGGCGGGCGGCTTTGGTTAAACCTGCGGCTTGCGAAGCGCGGGCTTGACCCGCTTGTGCGCCACCACCGCTCCCTGCGGCACGGGTGGCCTGACTGCTGTGGTCGCTGCCTGCACGCGCTTGCTGTGTCTTGGGGGCTGGCTGGGCCTTGGGCTGTTCGACCTTTTTTGGAGGCGCGGGCGGTTTGGGAGGCGGCGGTGTTGTCGGAGGCTTTGGAGCCTCGAAAGTCTCCGCCTTTTCAGTCGGTTGCACGGGCAGGGGCAAAGGCTTCGCGGTTGGCGCAAGGTCGATTTCGGGCTGCACCAAAAGCGGTTCGGCCGGTGTGGTGGGGGTCGGTGGTTGGGGCGTGTCCAGCGCATCAAGCGGTTGCTCGACGGGGGTTTCCCACTTCTCAACCATAGCGGCTAATGCCAGATCGGAGGCCTGAAGCGTCAAATGTACATCCCCGCCCGCGCCCGATGACTCGGCCCCTTCGGACGTGTCCAGCATACTGATTGCAGCCGCTGCAAAATGGACAAAGACAGCCAGAGACAAAAAGAGGGCGGCTGTGAGGATGCGCTTCATGGGGCGCCCCCGTTTTGACTGGTGACCAGTTCGACCTGAGAAAAGCCCAACGCGGTCAGTTTTGGCAGGAGTGCCGCAACTTCGGAGGCGGGCACGTTCCGGTCCGCGTGGAGGGCGATAGAGGGGACTTCAAGCCCTTCGCAGCCGCCATCGGCACATGCCCTCACCCGCTCGACTTCCAGAGCACGTAGCGCCTCATCGGTGCCTTTGGCCTCCTGAAAGGCCAAAGTGCCATCGCTTCCGAGGAAAAGCTGAAAGGGGGCGGCCACTTCGGTCTCGATCCCTACGTCGGGCAATTCGACATCAATCGGTTCCGGCGGCGCGATCTGGGCCGTCATCAGGAAGAAGATCAGCAACAGAAAGACCACGTTGATCATGGGAACAACGCTCTCGGTGGGGGTCTTGCGGGGGGCGTCGGAGAAATCCATTTTGCTCACTCCACCAGAACGAGATTGCTGTAGCCCTCGGAGCCGAGCCATTCCATCGTCTCGATCACCTGCTGGAGCGGCACGTCTTCTTCGGCGCGCAGAATGATCATGTCTTCGGGCGTTTCGGTCAAATCGGGCAGGGCGGCGATGATCTCCGCCTCGGTGCGCGGGGACCCGTTGAGTTGCAAGCCATCCTCACCGATACGGATCAGCCGTGCAGGGCCGGTGTAAGTGCTCGACGCGCCTCCGCCCAAGGTCAGCGGGAGCTGCGCGGGGCTGCCGAATTGTGAGGCCAGCATGAAAAAGACCAAGAGCAGAAACACCACGTCGATCATCGGGGTGAGCGACATGCGGTGTTTGCGCCGGGGTGCGCCGAAATCCATCGGTTACTCCGCCGCTTGTGCGATGCTCAAGGCGGTGCGGTCTTTGTCACGGCTGCGCAGGAACACACGGGTGGCCATGTCTTCCAACTCGTGACGTAAACGGTCGGCCACGGCTTCGAACCCTGTAAAGGCAATAGAGGCGGGGATCGCCACGGCCATACCTGCGGCAGTGGTCAGAAGGGCTTCCCAAATCCCGCCGGCAAGCATGGCAGGGTCGGCTTTGGCACCGGCTTCCTGAAGGGTCTGGAAGGCGGTGATCATACCAAGCACGGTGCCCAAAAGACCCAAAAGCGGGGCAATCGTCGCGATCAGTTCAAGTGAGCGCAGCCCTTTGCGTGTGCGTTCCAGATCTTTCTTGGCGATGCGGGTGGTCTCGGCCTGTGCGGCTTCGTCGTCGAACATGGGATTCTCATGGGCGGCATAGGCCGAGCGCAAAAAGCGCGAGCGCAAACCACGCCGGTTTGCAAGCAATGCGCGGGCGCCTTTGGTGTCGCCTGTCGCCCAAAGTGCGAGGGATTTTTCTCCGTGAGAACCGCTGCGCCACGCGCCGAGATAGGCCAGATCCCAGATTTTCCAGAAAATGAGCGCCAGAGTGATCACGGATAGCGCCGCAATGGCCCAGATCGACGGCCCGCCTTTCAGCAGGAAGTCGAGAAGGGAGGTGAAAACATCCGCATAATTCATGAGCCAGGTCCCGTGTCTTTTGAATCAGCTGGCAGCCCTACTGCTGGCCTTTTGCACGGGATAGGTTATCCTAGTTTTTTAGTCAAGAACTGCGCGTCACTCGCGGCTCAGTGCCACAACCGGATCGAGACGTGCGGCATTGCGTGCAGGTAGGTAACCGAATGTGATCCCGATGAGGGTCGAAGACAGGAATGCCACGACAATCGCTGTTGTCGAAAAGCTCAACCGGACAGAGCTGGCAAACTCCTCGATGAGATAGCCGCCAGCCAGTGCGCCGAGGATGCCCAATACACCACCGACGAGACAGACCATCACCGCTTCGATGAGGAACTGGCTGACAATATCGGAGCGTCGCGCCCCGATGGCGATGCGCACCCCGATCTCTTTTGTGCGTTCGGTGACAGAGACCAGCATGATATTCATCACGCCAATGCCCCCCACGACAAGCGAAATCACCGCAATCATCGCCACCAGATAGGTGAGCGTCTCTGTGGTCGAGGTGATGGTTTCGCGGATCGTATCGGTATTGGACAGAAAGAAATCCGTGGTGCCGTGGCGTGAGGTCAGCAGTGCGGAAATTTCGGTCTCGGCCTGTGTCATATCGTAATCATCCGTCACACGCACCCCGATGCTGTCGAGATTGTCCTGACCGGAAATCCGCGCCATGGAGGTCGTGTAGGGCACCCAGACGTTGAGCGAGGACGGTCCGAAACTGGCCCCTGTGGATCGCACGACGCCAATGACGCGCACGGGCACATGGCCTATGAGAATGACCTCTCCCAAAGGATCAACCCCGTCATCGAAGAACGTCTCCTGTGTATCTTCGTCAATGACGGCGACCTGTGCGTAGCTGTCCACATCGTCTTCGGTGAAGGCTGCGCCCGTGACAGTTTCATAGGCGTGCACCTGAAAATAGTCGCCGGTCACACCGTTGATCGAGGCGGTGGCCTCCGTGTTGCGGTAGCGCACCGTGGAGGACGAGGAGACGGCAGGCGATACGCTATCGGCCAGATCCAGAAGCGCGAGCGCATCGGCATCCGAGGGCACGAGCGTTTCGATCCGGTTCTGGTCGCGTGCGCCAAAGCCGGAACCTGCCCGCACGGTGATGGTGTTGGTGCCCAGCGAACTGATGTTCTCCAGCACCTTCTCCTGAGACCCGTTGCCGAGCGCAACCACAAGAACCACAGAGGCAATCCCGATGATGATCCCCAGCATGGTCAGGAAAGACCGTGTGCGATGGGCCAGCATGGCCTTGAGCGAGATGTTGAACGCTTCCATGAGGCGGCGCATTCCGGCCCCTATGCCCGCAGGTTTCGCGGTTGGGCGTGTCCACTGGGCCTTGGCGGGCTGGCTTGTTTCTTTGCGGGTATCCGACACGATTCGACCGTCGCTGATTTCGACAATACGGTGCGCGTGTTCGGCCACGTTCGGGTCATGGGTCACCATGACAATCGTGTGCCCCTTGGCATTGAGGTCCAGCAGAAGCTGGATCAGATCATCGCCGCTTTTGGTGTCGAGCGCACCGGTGGGCTCATCCGCGAGGATCACTTCGCCGCCATTCATCAGGGCGCGGGCAACGGAGACCCGCTGCTGCTGCCCGCCCGACAATTCGGAAGGCCGGTGGTCAAGACGTGTGTCCAGCCCGAGTTGCTCCAAAAGCGCGCGGGCATGTTCGCGGCGCGCGCTGCGACCGGCTCCGGCGTAGATGGCGGGCACTTCGACATTCCCCACCGCATCCAGATCGGGCAAAAGCTGATAGCGTTGGAAGATAAAGCCGAAATGTTCGCGCCGAAGCTGCGCCAGTTCATCGGGTTCCAGATCGCGCACGTCCTTGCCGTCGAAACGGTAGGTTCCTTCGCTGGCGCGGTCCAGACAGCCGAGAATATTCATCAGTGTGGATTTGCCGGACCCCGAAGTGCCAATGATCGCCACCATTTCACCGGGATAGATGTCGATGTCGACATCGCGCAGAACGGTGATGGTTTCATCCCCCGCCTGAAACGAACGGCTGATGCCGCGTGCGGAAATAAGTGGTTCGGTCATTTTAGAACATCCCCGGAGGAGGGCCCATCCGGCCACCGCTGGAGGAGGTTGGCGCGGACATGACCGCCCCGCCTGTGACCACAACATCGCCTTCTTCCAGACCGGACTTGATCTCGGCTGTCACCTTGTTGTTCAGGCCGACTTCCACCGGCTGCGGACGGACCTCACCGGTCTCGGCGTCGTAAATCTCGACGATATAGCGACCGTCGGGCGTGCTGTTGAGTGCCGAAGAGGGAACCGTCAACACATCCACCGCTTCATCCAGAACGATGGAGACCTCTGTGGTCATGCCGATGCGCAGCTTGTGGTCCGGATTGTCCACTTCGAGCCGGCCATTGTAATAGATGGCCTCATCGGTATCGATGGTGTCGCTGTCTTCGATTTCGGAGGGAGCGGGCTCTACATCACGCACGATGGCCTCGAACGGAGCGTCCGGTTCGCCCAGAATGGTAAAACTCACCTTTTGCCCTGCGGCGACATGCACCACATCGGCTTCGGAAATTTCGGCTTTCACGATCATCTTGTCGAGATTGGCCAGTTTGACAATGGTCGGCGTATCGGTGCTCGCGTTCACCGTCTGGCCCTCGTCCACGACCACGGCCACAACCGTGCCCGCCATAGGGGCTGTGATCTGTGTCCGGTTCAAGGCGATCTGCGCGGTGGAGACCGTTACATCGGCACTGGCTTTCTGGGCATTCAGCGCGTCGAGTTCGGCCTGATAGACTTCAAGTGCGGCTTCGGCGGCTTCGACGTCTTCCTGAGAGGCGTAATTCTGGGCGTGCAGGCTGTTTTCCCGCGCCAGCGTCAGTTCCGCCTGTTTGATATTGGCCCTTTTCGCTGCGATCTGTGCCTCGATATTGGCGAGATCGGCTTTGGCCTGCAAAAGATCGTTTTGTTGGTCTTCGTCGTCAATCTGCGCAATCAGGTCACCCGTCGCCACTTCGTCCCCCAACGAGACGACAAGCGCCTCGATCTGGCCGGAGGTGCGCGCGCCGACGCTGACCAGTTGACTGGCTTCGATCACACCCGAGGCCAGCACGGTTTCCTGCACCGTGCCGCGCGTGACCGTTGCGGTCTGGGGCACGACAACATCCCCCTCCCCACGATACTGCGTCCAGCCGAAATATCCGGCCAGAAGAACAAGAGCGACAATGACCAGACGAAACAGCGTTTTCATGCGAGACCTTTCAGGGGCCCACAAGGGCCATCAAGTCGGAGTTTATACCTGTGATACGACCGCAGGTCGGGTTTCCGTCGCGAAGCGGGGCCGGAAGGACAGGGGGGGGGCCGCAGACGGTGCTTGTCTCCGGCTAGCAGTCGGGCGCGTGCCCCGCTTTGGCATAGGTCAAGGTGAAGGTATTTTGTCCGGCATGGACTCGTTGGTCAGGACGGGGGGCCGTCATAGGGGATAACGTCCACGGCCTGCTGGGTCCGGTGCCCGCCTGCCGAACGGACCGCGCCTTTCACGGGTGCCACATCGCCATAATCGCGGCCATAGCCGATGGTGATGTAATCCGTTCCGGCAAACTGGTCATTCGTCGGGTCGAATTCGATCCAGCCATGTTCCTTACCGACCCATGCCCGCACCCAGGCATGCATCGCATCCGCACCCTCCAGGCGCGGCTGGCCCGGTGGCGGAAAGGTGCGCAGGAAGCCCGACACATAGCCCGCCGGAATCCCGACCCCGCGCAGCGCGGCGATCATCACATGGGCAAAGTCCTGACATACACCGTGGCGGTTCTCGAAAGCGTCTTCGGGCGAGGTGTCGACATCGGTCGCTTCGGGATCGAACCGCATGTCGCGGTGTAACGCCTGTCCCACCGCTTCGACCGCTTTCAGGGCCGTCATGTCGGGTGTCAGACACTCCCGACCATAGGCCGTGATCTGCGGCAAAATAGGTACGCGCGGAGAGCTGGCGAGGAAATGATGCGGAGCGGCGGGGGCAAGGGATTTCTGCGCGATCACTTCTCGGTAGAGGTCTTTGAGAGGAGCCGACAGGTCCAACAGGGGCGCCGGTTCGAACCGCTCGATCTGTGCTGTCAACTGCAGGCTCAGCGCGTCAATCGGGTGATGCCATGCGACCATGCTGACTTCGTTGCCGAAAAAATCCGTCCCGTCACGGCGTTCGTCCGGCAGGGGGCTGACGGTCAAAAGCCTCTGACGCACTTTCTGCACGCCGGTCATGTCCGAAGGCAGCAGACGCAGAATGTTCCGCGTCCGGTCGGAGGCGGCGTCATAGCTGTAATCAATGGTCAGGCTCAGGTCATACAGCATGGCTCACCTCAGATATATCGAAGAGAGCAGATCGGACACATCCGCCAGTTCGGCGCGTATACCCTGCAAATCGTCGGAGGTGATTTCGCCCGGATGCGCACAGGCCAGACGGGCTTCCAATGGCAGGATCGTTCGCAAAAGTTCGGACGGACGGCCATTCAGGCTGGCGCGGGGCAGGGCCTGCGCATGGATGCGCATGGCGCGGATCAGGAACAGGATGGCCCGCGGGTTGTCTGCATCAAGCGCCATGAGGTCGATCACCGCGTTGCGGCTGGTTTCGACCCGATAACGCCTTTGGTGGGTGATCACAGAGTCGCCGACTTCCACCGCCAGATCGAGCGAGCCTTCCGGTGCCTGCGCGTCTGCGAATTGCGCAAGAAGGGCGGCCATCGCGTCGGCGCGTTCCAACGCGCGGCCAAAGCTCAAGAACCGCCAGCCCGCAGAGCGATACATATTCTCATGCACAAGCCCCGTGATCCCCGCGATCTTGCGGATCAGAACCGACATGGCCCGCGCACAATCATCGCCGGGTTGAACGGTTGCGGTCATGCGCGACGCGGTCTTCAAAAGGTCGTTGAGCGCGGCCAGCCCGTCGGAGGAGAACCGGTCCCGCACCTTGGTCGCACAGGCACGCGCGGAAATCACGCGGGCAATCAGCGCCTCGGGCAGGGTCTGGTCCAGATCGACCCCGTATCCCGCGAGATAGAGATGCAGCGATTTGAGCCGTGGATCGTTGCGGTTGTCTGTTGCCGCCAAGCGCAGATGGTAGGCCCGCACCAGACGCGCGGCATCCTCGAACCGTTCCAGATAACGGCCCAGCCAGAAAAGATTGTCCGCAGCTCGTGCTGGCAACCACCCCGGACTGGAGCGTAGAAAATCCCCTTCATCCGGCAGTTGCTGTCCGGTTTTGGGGAGGGGCCGGTCCGAGACGACCCAGACATCGGCCACCGATCCGCCGCGCTGCATCGCCAGTGCGGTTGCATCGCCGGAGCGTCCGATGCGGGCATAGCCGCCCTTCATGAACTGCCAGCCGCTTGCCGTGCGGGCGGCAAACACCCGAACCGTCATCGGGCGCGGCACCACCGCACCGCCTTCGGCGCTCTCGTCCCAGCTTGGCGTGGTGGACAGGGTCACGGCCTCTTGCCCGACGAGATTGTCCCCTTCGCTGTCGAGCCATTCGGCAATCGACCCTTTGGGCGCGCCGCGAAACTCTCCGCCAAGCGCGGTGGTCGCATCCAGATCGAAAGGCAGGTCCACCGCATCGGCAGGGCTGATCAGCATGTTCTGGGCATTGTCGCGCACATAGGCACGTTCGGCGCGCCCTCCGCACCACCATGTCGCGATATTGGGCAAATCAAGCGGTGCACCAGTCAGCACCTTGCTGATCCGTGGCAGAAACGCCATCATCGCCCGCATTTCCAGCACACCGGAGCCCAAGGCATTGGCCATCGCCAGATGCCCCGTGCGCACGGCCTCCATCAGACCGGGGGTGCCGATCTGTGAGCGGGCATCAAATTCCAGCGGATCGGCAAAGCTCGCGTCAATCCGACGCCACAACAGGCCGAGCGGTTGTAGCCCTTCAATGGTGCGCACCATCGCCTCGCCGTTCTCGACGACAATATCCTCGCCTTCGAGCAACATCATCCCGAGGTAACGTGCGATATAGGTGTGTTCGTAATAGGTGTCGTTCGACGGGCCGGGCGTCATGATCCCCGTCACGCGGGGACGTTTGGAGGAGGCAGAGGCCAGATCCTCCATCGCGTCACGAAAGGCCCCGAAGAAACCGGCGAGCTTGTGGATATGCGCGCGCGGGAAACGCTCCGGAAAAATCCGCCCCGTTGCCATGCGGTTTTCAAGCGCAAATCCCGCGCCGGAGGGGGCTTGTGTCCGGTCGCCCAGAACAAACCACGAGCCATCGGGAGAGCGCCCGATTTCAAAGGCCAGAAAATGCAGATAATGGCCGCCAACGGGCTTGACCCCCACCATCGGACGCAGCCATTGCGGCGAACGTGCGATGAGATCGGCGGGCAGATGTCCTTCGGTCACCAGACGCGCCGGACCGTAGAGATCGGCCATGACCTGTTCCAGAAGATCGGCACGTTGTGCCAGCCCTGCGCAGATGTGATCCCATTCCTGCTCGTGCAGGATCACGGGAATATGGCTCAAGGGCCACGCGCGTTCGGTGAGCGGATCGTTGGAATACTGCCGGTAGAACACCCCCGCATCGCGGAGGTATTGGTCACCGCGCTCGAAACGGGTGTGGATTTCTTCCGGCGTGAGCCGCGTGAAACGGTCCACAAAACGCCGCCAGACAGGCCGCATCCGGCCCGTGGCGTCGAAAAGCTCGTCGGCCACATCCGGAGTTTGCCTGTATGCGGCAAAGAGATCGGGTGTGGCGGAGCCCGTGGGAAGGCGCTGCGACATTGTTTGTGTCGTCTCTCATGGCTGACGTTCAGACAAGTCCAATGGGCCGTCTGAGGTCAAGGGTCAAGGGGAACTCCGGATGCGGCACTTCGGTGGCCGGTGTGTAATTGCCGGGCGAATGCCCGTTGGGTTCAAACCGCGCCAGACGCCGTGCTTCGGCTTCGTTGCCGTTCACGGGGAAGGTGTCATAGCTGCGTCCGCCCGGATGCGCGACGTGATAGGTGCATCCCGCAATGGGCCGACCCGTCCAGTCGTCGTAAATGTCGAAATGCAGCGGGGCGTTGACCGGCAGGACCGGATGCAGCGCCTCGGACGGTTGCCATGCCTTGAATCGCACACCTGCGACGGACGCGCCTGACGTTTGGGTTTTCGCCAGAGGCAACGGTCGGCGGTTGCACATGACGCGGTAGCGGTCCTGATGCAGCGTGGTCAACTTCACCTGAAGCCGTTCAACCGAACTGTCCGTGTAGCGCACCGTGCCGCCGATTGCGCCGGTCTCGCCAAGCACATGCCACGGCTCCAGTGCCTGACGGATTTCGAGATGCACGCCTTCGGCCTCGATCTGGCCGCAGAAGGGGAACCGGAATTCGGCCTGTGCCTTGAACCATTCGGGGTCCATCTCGAAACCGTGGTGTTTCAGGTCGGCGAGAAGCGACAGGAGGTCTTCCCAGAGATAATGCGGCAACATGAACCGGTCGTGCAGGACAGTGCCCCAGCGCACGGGTTTGCCCTCCACCGGCGCATTCCAGCAGCGTGCAATGATGGCGCGCAAAAGAAGCTGTTGGGCAAGGCTCATGCGCGGATCGGGCGGCATCTCGAAACCGCGGAATTCCACCAGCCCCAAACGTCCGGTCGGCCCGTCGGGGGAGTAGAGCTTGTCGATGCAAATCTCTGCCCTGTGCGTGTTGCCGGTCACATCGGTGAGCATGTTTCGCAGCAAGCGATCCACCAGCCACGGCGGCGGCACGGAGCCTTCCGCTGGTGGTTTGATCTGGCTGAGAGCGATTTCCAGTTCGTAAAGCGTGTCATGGCGCGCCTCGTCAATGCGCGGGGCTTGCGAGGTCGGGCCGATGAACAGGCCGGAGAAGAGATAGGACAGGGACGGGTGCCGCTGCCATATGAGGATCAGAGATTTGAGCAAATCGGGCCGCCGCAGGAACGGACTGTCCGAAGGTGTCGCGCCGCCGACGACCACATGGTTGCCGCCCCCCGTGCCGGTATGACGCCCGTCGATCATGAATTTGTCGGCGCCAAGACGCGACAGACGCGCCTCTTCGTAGACCGCTTCGGTGGTGGCGACACATTCGTCCCAGCTATGGGCGGGATGAATATTGACCTCGATCACCCCCGGATCAGGAGCCACGCGGATCACGTTGAGACGCGGGTCTTCGGGCGGGGAATACCCCTCCACATGAATCGGCAGCCCCAACTCGGCGGCGGTTTCTTCGGCAGTTGTCAGGAGTTCGAGATAATCTTCCAGCGCCTCGCAAGGCGGCATGAACAGGCACAAACGCCCGTCGCGCGGTTCAATCGCTATGGCGGTGCGGACCTCGCTTTTGGATGGATCAACCCCCTGTCCGATGAGGGCCTGACGTTCGGTTTCGTCACGCTGGCTCTCGGAGACGATCTGCGTATGGTCTTGAGAGGTTTCCGGCAGAAGATCGGCCTTTTCCTGGGCCTCTTTTACGGCTTCCTCGGCGGCCAGACGTGCGATTTCGGCCTCGATCTTTTTGCGGCGTTCCGAGACTTCGGCATGGAAGTCCGGCAAGGCCCCGTGATCGACCATCGGATCGGATGGGTAGGAATAGGGGAATGACTCCGGCGGAATGTGCGGCAGCGCGCCAAGCGGGAGGCGGAAGCCGACAGGGCTGTCGCCGGGCACGAGGAACAGATGCCCGCGACGGGTTTTCCAGACTTCGGAGAGCCAGTGCGATCCGGCTTTCGACTGCCATCGCTGGATCGGCAGCACATAGCCCGAGGGCTCGGTCAGGCCGCGCTCGAACACGCGGGCATAGCGTGCGCGGTCCTCGGGGTTCTTGAGCTTGCTGTTGTCAGGACTGACATTGGGCGGCAGGAGGGATTCCTTCAAAATCCACTCGCCGGGATCTTCATAGGCGGGCTGGGCGCAGACCGGATCGACGCCAAGGTTCTTGGCAAACAGTGTCATGAACTCGCCCGCATCCTTGGCGCCAGCGGGGGTGATCTGCTTTTCCTTGGCGATGAGATCGGGGTTTTTCCAGACGGGTTTGCCGTCACGACGCCAGTACAGCGAAAATGTCCAGCGCGGCAGGCTCTCGCCCGGATACCATTTGCCCTGCCCGTAATGCAGGAAGCCACCGGGAGCAAAACGGTCCCGTAGGCGGCGGATCAGCTCGTCGGCCAGCCCGCGCTTTTGCGGCCCCACTGCGGCGGTGTTCCATTCGTCGCTTTCGAAATCGTCAATGGAGACAAAGGTCGGCTCCCCACCCATGGTCAGCCGCACATCGCCCTCTTCGAGCGATTTGTCGACTTTCTGGCCAAGAGCGTTGAGGCGCTCCCACGCCTCTTGCGAAAAAGGTTTGGTGATGCGCGGATGTTCGGCCACGCGTTTGACCTCCATCTGGAAGTCGAAGGAGACCTCCGGCGTGCCGACAGAGGAATAGCCACCGGAAATCGGCGCGGCGTTGCGGTAATGCGGGGTTGCGGCCAGCGGGATATGGCTTTCGCCGGTCAAAAGCCCCGAGGTCGGATCAAGCCCGATCCAGCCCGCGCCGGGCAGGTAGACCTCGCACCACGCATGCAGATCGGTGAAGTCCTGTTCCGTGCCTGACGGCCCGTCGAGTGCTTCGATATCGGGTTTGAGCTGGATCAGGTAGCCGGAGACAAAACGGGCCGCAAATCCCAGATGGCGCAGAACCTGCACCAGCAACCATGAACTGTCACGACAGGAGCCGGATTTTTTCTCAAGCGTTTCGTCCGGCGTCTGCACACCGGGTTCCATGCGGATGGTGTAATTCACATAATCGGCAATCCGCGCATTGAGACCAACAAGGAAATCGACCGTGCGGGTCTCTGTATAGTCAATCGAACCGACGAATTGCGCCAGAAGCGGGCCTTCGGGTTCGGGAGTGCGATAGATCACCAGATCGTCTTTCAGATCATCGGGATATTCGAAGGGCCAATGTTCCGCGCTTTCCTCGACGAAGAAATCGAATGGGTTGTAGACCGTCATATCGGCCACCAGATCGACCTCGATCTTGAATTCGCGCACCGGCTCCGGAAAGACGAAGCGGGATTGCCAGTTGCCATAGGGGTCTTGCTGGTGGTTCACGAAATGCCCCGTCGGGGTCACTTTGAGCGAATGGGAAATCACGCGGGTGCGTGAATGGGGCGCCGGACGCAGGCGGATGATTTGCGGCCCGAGTTCGATATTGCGATCGTATGTGTAATGAGTGACGTGGTGAATGGATGCGTAAATCGCCATGTGTCAGACTGCGCCCTTTTCTCTGATCCTGCCCGAACAGGCTATAAGGCCGCTGGTAAAGCTACACGGCCAAAAGCCCGCATTGTCGGAAATGCGTCCTATATTCAGGCGGAACGCCTTCTTTTTAATCAATGTGCACGGTATATCTGCCTGCGCCACGCGAGATGTTGGTCGTCTCGGGCGTGGCGCAGACGGGAAGGATGTGTGAGGATTGCCGCGTCAGGGACACCTCGGAACGCCCAGCCGGATCAATTCGCGCCCTTTGATTTTCATCGGGTTGTGAATGCGGAAACGCGCGGTTTGCATATACCATGAGCGCAGAAAAGACGGGTAGTGCGCCGCGATCACGCGTGACCACCGGTCAAACTCCAGAGATGTCAGTTTCGAGAAAAACCGGTATGGCCCGTGAAAGGCAAAAGACGTCTCCGGCAGGACGCACACGGTGTTGGCCCCCAGAAACATTGTGCAGCTCGACATACAGACCCGCCCGCGGATTTCCACGGCCTGTCCGAGGCGGTTGATTTGCCGGATCTCTTCCGTGCGCTTGCGGACGCTGCCGCCATAGTCGTTTGGAATGACGATGATGGCACCGAGCTTTTGTGATCCGGGTTTTGCAGCATGGGCTGCGGACTGCATGGAAACGGCAAGGGCCGCAGCCAGACAGAGTGAGAGAACCGGACGGCGCAAGGCATAGGCCGCCGGTGCGCATGCCGGACGCATGCGCAGAAGATTGAATTTTGTCATGATATCACCCCACGTGATTTCAGAGGCTTTCTAGCCTCGGCACGCCGACCCCAATCGGCTCACACGGGAGTAGAGCAGAGAAAGCCTAAGAAACTCTTACGCCTGCGTCCGGCCCCATCTGGACATCAGCATCGCATGTGGCGACTTTGTCATCTTGCCCGTGTCCGTTCATGGGGTTACCTCTGTGACAAAGGAGATTTCCCATGCCAGCGCCCAACGAAGCCCTTCTCGTCATAGACATTCAAAACGATTTTTGCCCCGGCGGGGCTTTGGCGGTGACGGGGGGTGACGAGATTGTGCCGGGGGTAAATCAGCTCATGGACGATTTCGCCACAGTGATCCTGACGCAGGACTGGCACCCCGCAGGGCACAGTTCATTTGCCAGCAGCCACAAGGCGGAGCCGTTTACCACCACGCAGATGCCCTATGGCACACAGGTGCTTTGGCCCGATCATTGTATTCAGGGCACCGAGGGTGCTGCTTTTCATAAGGATCTGCGCGTCGATGGGGATCTGATCATCCGTAAGGGCTTCAATCCCGAGATCGACAGCTATTCCGCCTTTTTCGAGAATGACCACACAACGCCCACGGGGCTTGAAGGGTATCTGCGCACACGGGGGGTCGACAGGTTGACCATGGTCGGTCTGGCGACAGACTTCTGCGTGAATTTCTCTGCCGTAGATGCCGCAAAGCTCGGCTTTGCTGTCACGGTGCGCACCGATCTGTGTCGGGCGATTGATATGGATGGCTCGCTTGCCGCCGCGATGGACGGCATGAAGCAGGCCGGAGTTGAGGTTCTATAAGGCTATGACACCTAAAATTATTACAACACTGAAAACCTATACGCGGGACGAATTCAGCGCCGACCTTTTCGCGGGTGTGACCGTCGCGCTTGTCGCCTTGCCCCTGTCCATCGCCATCGCCATCGCATCCGGTGCGGTCCCCGCCGTGGGCTTCGTGACCGCGATTGTCGCAGGCTTCCTGATTTCCGCTCTGGGCGGGAGCCGTGTCCAGATCGGCGGGCCGACCGGTGCGTTCATTGTCGTTGTCGCGGGCGTTATCACAACTCACGGCTATGGCGGGCTGGTCACGGCGACCTTTCTGGCGGGGATTGTCCTGATCATCGCGGGACTGTTGCGCGCAGGGCAATTGGTGCGCCATGTGCCCGAAGCGGTGATCAACGGCTTCACAATCGGGATTGGGGTTATCATCGGGACCAGCCAGCTTCCCGATTTTTTCGGATTTACCGGCGCTTTCCCCGCTGATTTTCTTGAGAAAATTCCGGCCTTGTTTGCCGCCTTGCCACAACTCAACCCCGCCTCTCTCATGACGGGTGTTGTGACCGTGGTGCTGATCATCCTGCTGCGGCGCGCCTTTCCGCGTCTGCCGGGGCTGATCGTGGCTGTGGCTTTGACCTCGGCGATTGTTGCGTTTTTTGATCTGCCGGTGGAAACCATCCGCTCGCGCTTTGGCGAGTTGCCGCGCAGCTTGCCTGCGCCGCATTTGCCGGAAATGAGCTTTGCAACCTTGCGGGAGCTTTTGCCCTCCGCCTTGGTGATTGCGTTTCTGGCGGGTGTGGAATCCTTGTTGTCCGCGATGGTGGCGGACCGGATGATCGGCGGCAAACACCGCTCCAACGCC
Organism: Celeribacter halophilus; assembly: GCF_018860305.1. Classification (GTDB taxonomy): domain Bacteria; phylum Pseudomonadota; class Alphaproteobacteria; order Rhodobacterales; family Rhodobacteraceae; genus Celeribacter; species Celeribacter halophilus_A. The sequence continues at coordinate 107,578 of NZ_JAHKPE010000028.1, read as the reverse complement.
GAGCTTATGGCGCAAGGCTGGGCCAATATCGGATCGTCCCTCTTTGGCGGCCTGCCGGCCACCGGCGCGATTGCGCGGACAGCCACCAACGTGCGCGCGGGCGGGAAAACGCCTGTGGCGGGGATTGTCCACGCGCTGACACTTCTGGCGATCATGATGCTGGCGGCCCCTCTGGCGGGCTATCTGGCGCTTCCGGCGCTGTCGGGGCTGTTGCTTCTTACCGCATGGAACATGTCGGAGCCGCATCGCTGGGGCGAATATGCACGCGGTCGGCGCTCTGATCTTGTGCTTTTGCTGGTCACTCTGATCCTGACGGTTGTCACCGACCTGACGGTTGCCATCGGGACGGGCATCGCGCTTGGCCTCGCCATGCGCCTGTCGCGGCGCGGTGTCGATGATCCGGAGTGGACGCCACGCGACAAATAGGCGGGCAGTCTGCCGCCACAAAGCCCGTTTCGCGGCCTTTTCCTTGCCAAACCGGCGTGTGTCCTGCTTTAACAGCGCCGATACAGGAGAAGGGGCCGCCAAATGGTCGATATCGCAACTCGCGTCTATAATCACAAATGGAAGATCGATCCGATCGTCCGGTCCCTCATTGATACGGACTTTTACAAGCTGCTGATGTGTCAGTCGGTGTTCCGCAACAAGCGCGACACCCATGTCACCTTTTCGCTGATCAACCGTTCGAAAGACATCCGCCTTGCCGATATGATCGACGAGGGCGAATTGCGCGAACAATTGGACCATGTCCGCTCGCTTTCGCTCACGCGCGGGGAAAGCACATGGATGCGCGGCAATATGTTCTACGGCAAGCGCCAGATGTTCCGCTCCGATTTCATGGAATGGTTCGAGAACCTGCGCCTGCCGGCCTACCAGCTTGAAAAACGCGACGGGCAATACGAGTTGACCTTCGAAGGGTCGTGGCCCGAGGTTATGCTCTGGGAAATTCCCGCCTTGGCGATCCTTATGGAATTGCGCTCGCGAGCTGTGCTTGGCCCGATGAAGAAGTTCGAGCTTCAGGTGCTCTATGCGCGCGGCATGACCAAGCTCTGGGAAAAGATCAAACAGTTGCAGCCGCTTGAAGGGTTGAAAATCGCGGATTTCGGCACGCGGCGGCGGCATTCCTACCTTTGGCAGGACTGGTGCGTGCAGGCGATGATCGAAGGTTTGGGCAGCAAGTTTACCGGCACCTCGAACTGTCTCATCGCGATGAAGCGCGATCTGGAAGCTGTCGGCACCAATGCCCATGAATTGCCGATGATCTATTCCGCCTTGGCGGAGAGTGATGCCGCCCTAGCGCAAGCGCCCTATGACGTGTTGCGCGACTGGCAGGAGGAGCACGAAGGCAATCTGCGCATCATCCTGCCGGACACTTACGGCACCAAGGGCTTTCTCGAACATGCCCCCGACTGGCTCGCCGGTTGGACCGGTATCCGTATTGATTCCGGCGATCCGGCAACCGGCGCGGAAAAGGCGATCAAGTGGTGGGAAGAGCGCGGCGAAGACCCGACAAAAAAGCTCATCATCTTCTCCGACGGGCTGGATACGAGCAAGATCATCGAGCTGCATAAGAAATTCAAAGGCCGCGTCCGCACCTCTTTCGGCTGGGGCACTTTGCTCACCAATGATTTCCGCGGGCTGACACCGGACGATGCGCTCGCACCGTTCTCGCTGGTGTGTAAGGCCGTGGAAGCCAACGGCAAACCGACCGTGAAACTATCCGACAACCCGAAAAAGGCGATGGGTCCGGCAGACGAGATCGAGCGTTACAAGCGGGTGTTCGGGGTTGGCGAGCAAGAGGCGATTGACGTGGTGGTCTAAGACCTGTCGTGACCCGCCAACGCCGCATTGATGGAAGGGCGCTGTCGCACGCGCCGCGGGGCAGCCTTGAGCGCCAGCCCGATGTTGCGGCATCGTGCTCTCTTCCGACCCCTGCGCGTTTGACGTAAACTGATCACGGGTTCCGCGTGGCATTTGGCGTGGGAAAATGACGAAAGACGGGCTGCGATGATCACCTATCTCAAAGGTTTTTCAAAGAAAAAGGACTCGTTCATGTCCTCCGTCGCCGCAGCCGATGGCGGGGCGCGTGTCTTGTGGACGATTCCGTTGTCACGGCGCGATTTCCCAGAGACTTCTGAACGGGTGGCGGCGGCTCTGGCCGTGGCCAAGCGCCAGCCGAAAGGGGCAATGGGCCGGTTTTTCAAACGGCTTTTGCTGAGGCTGCAATACAACGGCGCGCGTCGCTATTTCATGCGTCATCCCGAGACGGTGGCCCTGTGTTGGAACGGGGTTACGGGATCGCGTCGGGTTTTTATGGAGGGCGCTGCCGATGCGGGCGTGCCGACGCTCTATGCCGAACTTGCGCCTTTTCCGGACCGGATGCAGCTGGATCACACTGGGGTCAATGCTTTGGGCTCTTTGCCGCGCGACTCGCGGTTCTATATGTCATGGGCCGCCGGTGTGGCGGAGCGGCAGGGGGAGGGCTGGCGCGCCCTTGGCGAAAATCTGACATCGCGGGCCTCCAGACGGGCGGATGTGCGTCAGGAAAACGGGGCCGCGCTGGCGGGGGAGAAATTTCTCTTTGTTCCGCTGCAAGTGCCCAATGACAGCCAGATCACCCTGTTTTCAGGCTGGATCGGCTCGGTCGAGAATATGATCGCGCTTTTGGCAAAGGTTGCTCCGGCCTTGCCCGAAGGATGGCATATCCGGATCAAGGAACACCCCTCCGCGAAAACCTCTCTGGCAGAGGCGTTGTCGCATGCGGTTGAGGCCTCCGGTCACCGGCTCGTCGTCGATAATGACACCGACACCTTTGAGCAGGTGCGCGCCAGTCAGGCGGTTCTGACGATCAATTCTTCTGTCGGGCTTCAGGCTTTTTTCTATGACAAGCCGGTCATCACCCTTGGCGAGGCCTTTTTCGCCCTGCCCGGACTGGTGCATCCCGTGGAGGGGAGTGACGCCCTGAACGACGTGATGGCCCATGTGGAATCACTCGGATTCGACCCGATGCTGCGCGCGGCTTTCATGAATTATCTTGATGTGGTCCATTTCCCGAAAGTATCCAAGGACGCGGATGGCGGCCTGACAATCGACGAAACTGCCGCAAAGACGTGCATTCATGCCGCCCGTGCCGCAATCCGCCATTAAGCCTCTTTCCTCCAAAGCCCCTTTCTAGTAAGGGTCCGCGCCAGTCATGTGGACTAAGAGGAGACCCAAATGGGCTATAAAGTCGTCGTCGTAGGCGCCACGGGCAACGTGGGCCGCGAAATGCTGAACATCCTCGCTGAACGCGAGTTTCCTGTGGACGAGATCGTGGCGCTGGCATCGCGCAAGTCTCTCGGCACCGAAGTGAGCTTTGGCGACAAGACCCTGACCACCAAGGATCTCGACACGTTCGATTTCACCGGCTGGGACATGGCCCTTTTCGCTGTGGGCTCCGAAGCCACGAAAAAATACGCACCGAAAGCGGCCGAGGCAGGCTGTGTGGTGATCGATAACTCGTCGCTTTACCGCTACGATCCGGAGATTCCGTTGATCGTGCCGGAGGTGAACCCCGACGCTATCGAGATGTATTCCAACAAGAATATCATCGCCAACCCGAACTGTTCCACCGCGCAGATGGTTGTGGCGCTCAAGCCGCTGCATGATCGTGCGAAGATCAAGCGGGTTGTGGTCTCCACCTACCAATCCGTGTCCGGCTCCGGCAAGGACGCGATTGACGAGCTTTGGAACCAGACCAAAGGCATGTATGTGCCGGGTCAGGAAGTCGCGCCGAGCGTTTATCCGAAGCAGATCGCTTTCAACGTGATCCCGCATATCGATGTGTTCATGGACAGCGGCGACACCAAGGAAGAGTGGAAAATGATCGCGGAGACGAAGAAAATCGTCGATCCGTCGATCAAGGTCACCGCGACCTGTGTGCGTGTGCCGGTGTTCGTGGGCCACTCCGAGTCGATCAACATCGAATTTGAAGACTTCCTCGACGAAGACGAAGCGCGTGAGATTCTGCGCACGGCACCGGGTATCCTCGTGGTCGATAAGCGCGAGGATGGCGGCTATGTGACGCCGGTCGAATGTGTTGGCGATTTCGCGACCTTTATCTCGCGCATCCGTCAGGACGTAACCATCGAGAACGGCCTGAACCTCTGGTGCGTCTCCGACAACCTGCGCAAAGGCGCGGCTCTGAACGCGGTCCAGATTGCCGAGCTTCTCGGTCGTCGGGTGCTCAAAAAGGGCTGAGACTCGTCTGTCGAGTCGGGCCTGTAAGGTTACTAAAGTCTTAACAAAAGGGCGCTTGCGGGCGCCCTTTTTTGTTGGCGTGCAGACGTGCGATTCGCCGCGGGCGGCCTGTTTTGGTCAGGATTCGGAGTTTTCTGACGTTGCACCGCGTTATTGGTGTGGGCGTGATGCTATTTTTGGCAGAAGGTAGGGCCGCTTATCTCATTGAAACTCAAGTTATTTTCAGGATTTCGGGTCGACTGAGGCGTTAACTTTAAACTTTATTCATTCCCATGGCGTAATTTTGTCGATGCTATGATCCACTTACCGAGACAACAGAACCGGGAGGGTAGGGTGATGTTTCGTGTGAAGATTGACTTCGGGGCTCTCAAGCATGATGCGCAGCGGCATGAGACGCCCTGCGAAAGCGGCCTTAGGCGAACTGCGGTTCAGTCGTACTTGGACGCGCGATTGGGAGATTGGGCGCAGGAATTGCGCACGCCCGTCCCGCAGCAACTCACCAAGGAAGATTTGTGTCGGACCTTTCATGACAAATTTCTGGCCGAGAGCGACACAAGAGACAAAGACATAGCCTGATCATCTTCCGATGAGACGTTCAACAGATCGGCGGGGTTCCGCCATGTTGCGCCGGAGAGGGGAGACGCGACACGATACCGCTTGCGCCCGGATGTGAGGCATTGGACCTTCCTGTTGTTCGCATAGGAGGAAACCATGTTTTCAAAGTCAGTCAGTATCAGCCATTTCACCGCGACCTGCCTCGTGGGTTCTGTCTTGATGGGCAGTCCCGCGCTGGCGGATCGGTTCGAGGCGACAAGCACTGTGACGGCCGCGACGCTCTATCCCCAAGGCGCGATGGTCACACGCGAGCTTCGCCTCACGGTTCCGCAAGGGGCGCATGAGATTGCTCTGGCCGATATTCCTTTGGATGCGCAGTCCGCGATGATCCGCGACAGTCTGCAAATCGCGGTCGATGGCGCAAGGATCGGGCCGGTGCGCTACGGCACGGCAACGCTGGGGGAGGCGGCGCTGTATCAGAGCGACGAAGCGCAGGCGGCCAAGGCAGCACTTGATGCTTTGCGGGATGAATTGCGGATCAAAGAGCGGGAGATCGCCGCCATCCGGCTTGAGGCCAGCGCGGCGGAGGACAGCCTGGCCTATCTCGGACGGCTTACCGCTGGCGAGGGCGCGACAAGCGAGGCTCTTGCGGCGACGGCTCGTATGATCCGTGAGGAATCTCTGGCCGCACGTCTCGCCGCGCAGGATGCCACCATGCGCGCGCAAGAGGCGGAACAGGCGCTGGACGCATTGCGCGAAGACATTCGTCAGGCCGAAGCTGACCTGTCGCGGCTTGTTCCCTCTGATGCGGAGCGATTGGCCCTGACCTTGCCCGTCACAGCGGATGCGGCGGGGGAGGTCCATGTCTCCATGACCTACATGACCCCGAGCGCGTCTTGGCAGCCGCTTTACACCGCGCGGCTGGATACGGAGGCGGAAACGCTCAGTCTCACGCGCTCCGTGCTTGCCTCGCAGCAAACGGGCGAAGTGTGGGCCGATGTCGACCTGAGTTTCGCCACAGACAACCCGACCCGCCGCAGCTTTCCCTCTGAGCTCTATGAGAATATCCGGCGGGTGTATGAGCCACGTCCGGTTGAGCCGGTGATGCGGTCTGAGGCCATGAGCCTCGATATGGCGAACGCGCCCGTTCCGAAGGTGGAGATGGCGCAGGTCGCGATGCAAACCAATCTGTCGGGGCTCAGCCAGACCTATCACTTTCCGACGCCAGCCCGCCTCTCTTCCGGCGATGATGCGGTGGAATTTGCGCTCTCTACGCTCGACCTGACGCCGGAGATTACAGTGCGGGCCGTGCCGCTTTATGAGGATGTGGGCTATCTGATGGCGTCCTTCACAAATGACAGTGGCGAGATGTTGGTGCCGGGGCCGGTGCGTCTTTTGCGCGACGGGGTGAGCCTTGGCGAGACGGAGATGGAAGCCTTGGTCGACGGGGCGGAGGCCGAACTGGCCTTTGGCGCAATGGACGGTATCCAGCTTGATCGCGTTGTCCTGACCCGCAACGAGGGGGATCGCGGCGTGATCTCCAAGTCCAGCGAGCATGAGACGGAATGGCAGATCACCGTGACGAACCTGACCGCGCGGGACTGGCCCGTCGAGATTCTGGATCGGGTGTCTGTGTCCGAGCAGGAAGACCTGAAAATCGACTGGACGGCCTCTCCCATGCCTGATGTGGAGGATGTGGATGACAAGCGTGGGGTCTTGGCGTGGCATGTCGATCTGGCGGCTGGCGAGAGCCAAGAGATCGTTTTGAGCGAGAGCCTGCGCTGGCCGGACGGCAAGTTCCTGCAATAAAGAGAATCCCGCAATCACCTTTTGCGTGTAATGCGCGGAGGGATTGCGGGAGCGGCGGCTGGTGCGATTCGGTCAATTTAGGCCTGTGTTAAGCCTGTCATAAAGTCGCCGCAGTATGGCCCGACCGGTGCCATCGGGATCAAAGGGAATTAACCATTATTCCCGAGATAAATCGAATTTTAGCTTTCGGATGTCGCTTCTTTTCGAGCCGGCATCCTTTTGATTTTTAATGTGTAATTTTTAGATCAAGCAAGATTTCGACGCAGATGTTTCAAATTGTATTCATGCACCGTTTCCGCCGTTCCGGAACTCATGCTCCCATCATTTCAAGGGTTCGGGGGTCTGGGATGAAAGGACGGAAACATGATCAAGCTGATGAGAACCACAGGCCAGTCTGTCGTCTCCAAAGGCGCGCTTCTTTTCAACTGGGACGTGCCGGTTGCAGAGGCCGCAGGCCGTCCGGCCAATCATAATCTGACCCAAGCAGCGCGGCGCACCAATGTGATCCTTTTGGGCGGGCATTACACAGAGCCGGATTTCCGACCGGATCTCGGCGCCCGCGTCTCGTCACTGGCCATCGCCGCCTGATTCCACCGGAACACCATTTTGGAAAGGACATATCCATGACCGACTATTTCGCCAAAGCACGCCAAGGCCGCATCATCGCACTTAACCTGCATCAAAGCGGTGCCGTGATGTTTTTCCCTGAAGAGATGGAGGAGCCTGTTGCGAGCGCACGGCCTGACGCCGAGCAGATCATGACACAGAGGAGCAAGGCGATGTTCGTGCGCTCGGATGCCACTCAGGCCGAGGCCGCCAATGTGCCTTGCGTGCCGACAGAAGGGCGCGTGGCCCATGACGCGGACGCTGTTGCAAACGTCCTGCGTCTGGTGGCCTGATCTCAGACCAGTTTGAAGGACTTTGTTTCGGGATCGTATTGATGCAAATCGCCCTCGCCAATATCCGTCCACAGGCCGTGAAGGGTCAGATCGCCCTTCTCGACAGCGTCGCGGACAAAGGGAAAGGTCATCAGGTTCTCAAGCGAGACGAGGACCGCTTCCTTTTCCAGAGCGTCTTTGCGCTGCTCTTCGGGCACATCCAGAACGCGTTCGTATCCGGGGCGGAGAATGTCCATCCAGCGGCCAACGAAGGAAGATTTCTCTTCCAGTTCAGGCGCATGGCCCGAACACATGTCGTAACAGCCCTGAACACCGCCGCAATTCGAATGTCCCAGCACGACGATATGGGCGACTTTCAAAGCGCTCACGGCATATTCGACGGCCGCAGAGGTCCCGTGATGGTCGCTGTCGTCGGTAAATGGCGGCACAAGGTTGGCGATATTGCGGTGGATGAAGAACTCCCCCTGATCCGCGCCGAAGATAGAGGTCACATGCACACGCGAGTCGCAGCAGGAAATGATAAAGGCCCGTGGGCGCTGCCCCTCATCCGCAAGGCGGCGATACCAAGCCTTGTTTTCCGAAAAGATGGTGGCTTTCCAGCCTTGATAGCGTTGCACCAGATAGCTCGGGAGGGGCTTTGCGTATTTCATCGCTGCGGAACTCACTTTGTGGAGGTCAGGGATAATCTCGCAGAATGTAATGATATTTTTCGTAGAATTCGAGTGGAAAACTTCCCCGCAGGAAACCTTTTCTTGAGGGTGGTCGGGCAAAGTGGGCCGGTAGCGTGTGGGGCGCATCAAAATTTGGGATATTGATATGGTGGTGGCAAAGTTGCGGCCGGATAGTGCCGTGAAAGTCGAACAGGACCGCTTGGAACAGCTTTACGAACAGTTGGGGCAATCCGGCGCGGATGGCGTTGTTTCCCGTGCGATGGAGGAACTTGCGATCCGGCTCGCCAAGGTCGAGAGCTGTTACAAAAGGGGCGAGCTTGAGGAGATGCAGCGTGCAGCGCGTTCCATGATCGCCATTTCCGAACAGATCGGCATGGTCACCTTTGCGCAGGTGGCCGAAGATGTGAAATCTCTGGCTATGACGCAGGACAGTGCCGCTCTGGCCGCCTGTGTCGCGCGGCTGATGCGGATCGGGGAAAATTCGCTTCTCGCCGTGTGGGATTTTCAGGGCGAGTCGGTCTAGCCTGATTCGGGAGTCGGGCCGGTGTCACGGTAAGCGATGTCACGGTGAAGTGACCGCGTGACCGAACCGGCTTGCAGGTGGCATCAGTTGCGCTACTCTTGGCGCAACAGTCAAGAAAGGCCTGAACTTATGCCACTTTCCTTTGCCGCCGCTGACCCTGCGTCCCTGCCGCTTTATCTGATCACGCCCGAGCAGCTTGAATCTACGCTGTCAAACCTTGACGAGGCTCAAGCGCAATGGGTGCGTGCCCAAGGGTTTTCTGCCGGAGCGGGAAGTCTCTGCACCTTTCCCGGCGCAAGCGGCATTGCGGGCGCTGTGGCCGGATTGGGTTCGGAGAAAGAACGCAAGCGGACGCGCTTTACCTTGGGAACAGTGCGTGCGGCCTTGCCCAAGGGGGTGTATCACCTTGAGACCGATGTGACCGGAGAGGCTCTGGAAGAACAGCTTCTGGGCTGGCTGTTGTCCGGCTATGTCTTTGACAAATATGCCAAGAGATCTCCTTCCGAGGCGGAGCTTGTTGCGCCGGAAGGGGTTGATTCAGCGCGGCTTGAAGTCATTGCCGCAGGAGAGGCGCTGACGCGGGATCTGATCAACACGCCGGCCAATGACATGGGACCGGCGGAACTGGAAGCCGCCGCGCGGGACTTGGCCGACAGCCATTCCGCCAAAATCAGTGTGACCACCGGTGATGCGTTGCTGGCGCAAGGATTTCCGATGATCCATGCGGTCGGGCGGGCCTCCCCCCGCGCACCGCGTTTGATTGATATGCGCTGGGGCGACACGGGGCCGGTTCTGACGCTGGTGGGCAAAGGGGTCTGTTTCGACACCGGTGGGCTGAACCTCAAACCCGGTGCTTCGATGGGCCTTATGAAAAAGGACATGGGCGGGGCCGCCACGGTTCTGGGGCTGGCAAAGATGATCATGGCGCTCGGCTTGCCGTTGCAGCTGCGCGTGTTGATCCCTGCGGTGGAGAATGCGGTCGATGGCTCGGCCTTCCGCCCTCAGGACATTCTGACCTCGCGCAAGGGGCTGACCGTCGAAATCAATAACACGGATGCCGAAGGGCGGCTGGTTCTGGCCGATGCACTGGCGCTGGCCGATGAGACGCCGAGTGATCTGGTGATCTCTATGGCGACGCTGACAGGGGCCGCGCGGGTTGCGGTGGGGCCGGATATTGCGCCCTATTTTGCCAGCGATGCTTCCGACGCCGCCACTGTGGCCAAGGCCGGTGCGCGTGTTGCCGATCCGGTTTGGCAACTGCCGTATTGGGAGCCATACGAGACCATGATCGAACCGGGAATTGCCGATCTCGACAATGCGCCTTCGGGCGGTATGGCAGGTTCGATCACAGCGGCGCTATTCCTGCGCCGGTTCGTGACGGAAACCCCGCGCTACATGCATTTTGACATTTACGGCTGGAACCCCTCCGCCAAGCCCGCACGTCCGAAAGGCGGTGTCGGGCAAGGCGCGCGCGCGATTCTGGCTGCTTTGCCGGAGTTGTTGGGCCTATGAGTGATCGCCGCCTGACCCCCGCCAATGCGCGTGTTGCCATAAAGGGCTTTGCCTCTGACGGGCAGGACATTGTGACCCCGACGCCCGCCAGTGTTGCCGTTCCCGTGGCCAATCTTCGGGCGCAGCCGGCGGGCAAACGTGATCGCCAGCTTCTTTGGGGCGAAGGTTTTGACGTGCTGGAGCGCCGCGACGGCTGGGCCTTTGGTGTGGCGCAGCGTGATGGCTATGTCGGTTATGTCGAAGAGACCGCGCTGGCGCCGGTGCAAACCGCGACCCATCTGATCTCCGTGCGCGCCACTCATCTCTATCCGACGGAGTCGTTCAAGGCCGAAGAGGTGACAAGCCTCTCCTTCGGGTCCCGTGTGCGTGTCGTGGATGAGCGGCACAAATTTTTGGAGATCGCGACCGGCGATGGCGCGGAGACGGGGTTTGTCCCGAAAGCGCATGTTCGTCCGATCGAGCGTCCGTTTTCCGACCCTGTGACCATTGCGCAGTTGTTTTTCGGAACGCCTTACCTTTGGGGCGGTAATTCCGCCTTTGGCATTGATTGCTCCGGTCTGGCGCAGGCGGGATTTCTGGCCTGTGGTCTCGCCTGTCCGGGGGACAGCGATATGCAGACGGAACTGGGCGTTGCGGCAACCGGCGGCTATCAGCGCGGCGATCTGTTGTTCTGGAAAGGCCATGTGGCGCTTTGCGTGGATCATGAGGTTCTGATCCATGCCAATGCCCATCATATGGCGGTGTCTTACGAGCCGATAGAGCGGGCGATTTCACGGATCGAAGCGCAGGGCGACGGTCCCGTGATCGCGCATCGCAGGCTGTAATGAGGTTCAATCCGAGTCTCTTGGAAACGTGTCACTCGACGGCGCGGATCAGTTTGCGCTCAAGGATTCGCAACACGACCCGCAGGTCGCTGCCGCGTTTCAGGATTTGCCCGTCCATACCAATCACCGCATACATGCCCTGTTTTCCGCGCAGCTTGGGGCGTTTTTCGATGCGGTAAAGCGGGTGTTCGGCGGTGCGGCGGAAGACGGAGAACACGGCGACATCCTTGAGAAAGGACATGCCGTAGTCACGCCATTCGCCCGCGGCGACCATCCGTCCGTAAAGCCCCATGATGGCGCCCAGTTCCAGCCGGTTGAAGGCAACCTTGTCAGGCTGGGAGGTGTTTGGCGGGCCCGGAAAGGGCGTTGGCGTTTGTATCGTCATGTGAGCCAGCTTGGCGGGAACGGGCGGACAAATCAAGAAAACTCCACCTGAGGGAGAGCGCTGCCTTGGTTTGGGCACAATATGGTCCGACTTATTTCTTTATTGCTTCCTCATTTAGCCCGGATCAAAGGGCAAAACAGGTGTCAGAGCGAGAACGCTTTGCCCCGGTGTCGCGGTTTAACAGCCCCCACCCAGTTCGCGACGCCGGGGATCTCGCTCGAAACCAACTTGTAAGGCCGGGACAGGATGACTGTCTCGGCTTTTCCTTTGTTTGGCATAGAGTGTATGTCCGGAATGGAGCGCGGGATTTTAGGGGCGGGTTTCGTAGCAGGCGAGAAACAGTGCGACGGCGCTTTCCACAATCCTGTCGCGTTCTGCGCTATCGGGTGCGCTGGGCCCCTGAAAGAGACGTTTGGGGATCAGACGCACTTTGCACAGTTCGACAAACTGCTCTGCGGCCAGTTCCACATCATCAATCGTCAGCGCCCCCTGTGCGACCCAACTGGCGAGATATTGCGAAAGCCGGTCTTTGACGAGCCTTGGCCCGCTGTCGTAGAATTTATGACCGATTTCAGGGAAGCGCTCACCTTCGGCCACGGCGATGCGAAAAACCGCGATGCCAAAATCCGAGAGGAGGAAATCGAGGATTTTTCGTCCTGCGGTCGGCAGAACCACTTCGGGCGGGTGGGTGTCATCGATTCGCTCTTCAAAGGCATCGGCCTGTCGCCGTGTTTCCAGTGCGGCGATTTCCAGAAACAACACGCGTTTGTCGGGGAAGTAGCTGTAGAGCGTGGCCTTCGATACCGCGGCTTCGCGGGCAATGTCGTCAACCGAGGCTCCTTCGAACCCGTCCCGAAGGAAAACGGTGCGGGCCCCTGCGATCACCTGATCGAATTTCCGGCCTTTTTTGATGCGGGACGTGTTCTGTATCATACCTGACGATCCTCTGGTGTGACCTTAGTGCCTTCGCAATCCTTGATGCCAGAAAAAAGGCAGGCCCATAAGGCCCGCCCAGTGCTCGACAGGGATGTCGATTTTGACCGCGAGGGTCGCGAGACAACTAAACCAAACGGTTTAGCTGTGCAAGGATTGATTGACTGGACCTGTGAAGGTGATTTGATACTTGCGAAAATCAACGGGCTTTACTAGTTTAGAACCATTCTAATTCAGAGGCAGACATGCTCCCGGTCATTGCAAATCGAAAACGCTTCAAGGATTTGAGCGAACAGGAAATCATCGCGCTGGCGATTTCTTCTGAAGAGGACGATGCGCGTATCTATCGTCAATATGCAGAGCATCTTCGGGCGGACTTTCCGGACAGTGCGAAAATCTTTGACGGTATGGCCGAGGAAGAAGACGGTCACCGCGAAGCCCTGATCTCCCTGCACAAGCGCCGGTTCGGGGATGTGATCCCGCTCATCCGGCGCGAGCATGTTTCCGGCTATTATGCGCGCAATCCCGTCTGGCTGGTGGAAAACCTCGGGCTTGAGCGTATTCGCGAAGAAACCCATGCGATGGAAAAGGGGGCGGAGTCCTTCTATCTCAAAGCCGCCGAACGCACGCAGGACGCTGACACGCGCGCGCTTCTCGGGCGACTGGCCGCAGCCGAGGCCGGACATGACCGGCGGGCTTCCGAGCTGGAAGGAGAGCATCTTGATGACGAGACCCGCAGCGAGGAAGAAAAGACCGCCCACCGCCAGTTTGTTCTGACTTGGGTCCAGCCGGGGCTGGCGGGGCTGATGGATGGGTCGGTCTCCACTCTGGCGCCGATTTTCGCCACCGCCTTTGCAACGCAAAACACCCATACGACATTCCTGGTCGGTCTTGCGGCCTCTGTCGGTGCGGGGATTTCCATGGGCTTTACCGAGGCGGCCTCCGATGACGGTGAACTGTCGGGGCGTGGCTCTCCGTTCAAGCGCGGCATTGCCTCTGGCGTGATGACAACGCTGGGCGGGTTGGGCCATGCGCTGCCCTACCTGATCCCGCATTTCTGGACCGCGACCATCATCGCGATGGTTGTCGTGTTTGTCGAACTGTGGACGATTGCGTGGATTCAAAAGAAATACATGAACACGCCCTTTATGCGCGCGGCATTTCAGGTTGTGTTCGGCGGCGCTCTGGTGTTCGCTGCGGGGGTGCTCATCGGCGGTGGCTGATGACGTGGTTTTGCCAAGAAAAAGACGGATGCCGTGACCAAGATCTATGTCGATGCCGATGCCTGCCCTGTGAAGGCGGAGGTGGAAAAAGTCGCCACGCGGCATAAAATTCAGTGCTTGCTGGTTTGTAATGGCGGGCTGCGACCTTCTCCCAATCCCTATGTCGAACTGGTGTTTGTGCCGGACGGGCCGGACGTGGCCGATATGTGGATCGCGGATCATGCGGGGCGCGGCGATGTGGTGGTCACTGGTGACATTCCACTGGCGGCGAAAACTGTCGAGGCAGGGGCACGGACGCTCAAGCATGACGGGGAAGCTTTCACGCCGTCCAACATCGGCAATGCTCTGGCGACCCGTGATCTGATGTATGATCTGCGCGCCGCCGATCCGTTCCGCCAAGGCGGCGGAAAGCCCTTTTCAAAGGCGGATCGTTCGCGTTTTCTTGATGCTCTGGAACGCGCCGTGCAGGCGGCAAAAAGGGATGCGACATGACGATTGATGCGGTGATTTTCGACATTGGCAACGTGCTGATCGAATGGCAGCCTGAACGGCATTACGATGCCGTCATTGGCGAGGCCCGCCGCAAGGCCATGTTCGAGACGGTTGATCTGCACGCCATGAATGATCTGGTCGATCAGGGCCATGATTTCCGCGCCACGATCGAGGCCTGCGCCGCGCAATATCCGGAGTTCAAAGATGAAATCCTGATGTGGTATTTCGACTGGATCAAGATGGCCCAACCGGCGATTTCCGGTTCCATCAAGCTCCTGCGCGCACTGAGGTCCAAGGGCGTGCCTGTCTTCGCGCTCACAAATTTCGGGATCGAGAGTTTCGAGTTTGCCGAAACCCGCTATCCGTTTTTGACGGAATTTGACCGGCGCTATGTCTCGGGGCGGATGGGCTGCGTCAAACCCCATGCGCTGATCTATGAGATGGTCGAAGCCGATTGCAAAATCCCACCGCAGAGGTTGCTGTTTGCCGATGACCGGCAGGAAAATCTCGACATGGCGGCATTGCGTGGCTGGCAGACCCATCTGTTCGACGGGCCGGAGGACTGGGGCAAACGTCTGGTCGCAGAGGGACTGCTGACCGTCGAAGACCTCGCCTAGGATAGCGCCGAGGCTTCGGCCTTTCTGGCGCTTTCGGTCAATCGAATGATGAAGATGTTTCACGCCATCTTTCCTTATGCGCGCTGGCGCAGTAGGAACGGTTTATGACAACGTTGATGGATATCTATGCGGCCCGTGTGGCCGACGGCACGCTCCGCGCCGATCCGGCGCAAGAGACGGTTTTGCCCATGCTGGAGCGCGTGCGCTCCGAACTTGCCCAGCAGCCGACGAAAAAAGGGCTGTTGTCGCTTATTGGCGGGCGCAAAAAGCCCGAAGCCGTGCGGGGGCTGTATTTGTGGGGCGGCGTCGGGCGTGGCAAATCCATGCTGATGGACCTGTTCCACGATCACTCGCCCGTGCCATCGCGGCGGGTGCATTTCCATGCCTTCATGCAGGAGGTGCAGGAGGGGATCAACGCGGCCCGCAAAGCCGGTGTTGCCGATTCCATTGCGCCGATTGTCGATAAAATCTCTCATGAGATCAAACTCCTGTGCTTTGACGAGATGCAGATCACGGACATTGCGGATGCGATGATTGTGGGGCGTTTGTTCGAGGGGCTGTTTGCCAATGGCGTGACGGTTGTCACCACGTCGAACCGTGTGCCGGACGATCTCTATAAAGACGGTCTGAACCGGCAGTTGTTTCTGCCCTTCATCGAGTTGATCAAGGAAAAGCTGGAGGTGCATCACCTCCATTCGCCCGTCGATTACCGGCAGGGGCGCTTGACCGGAACGCCGGTCTATTTCCATCCGGTGACCGCCGATGTGCGGGCGACGGTCGACGATATCTGGAATGACCTGACCGGCGGGGCGTCGGAAAAGCTGACGCTCAAGGTCAAGGGCCGCGATGTTGTCTTGCCGAAGTTCCACAATGGCATCGCGCGGGCGACCTTCTGGGACTTGTGCGGCCAGATGTTCGGTCCGGGGGATTACCTTGTGATTGCGGAGGCTGTGAAGCTTTTGATCCTCGAAGACATTCCGCGCCTCACACGCGGCAATTTCAACGAGGCGAAGCGCTTTGTCACCCTGATCGACGCGCTGTATGAGGCCAAGGTGCGCACGGTTTGCACCGCTGTTGACGAGCCGGAGCGGCTTTATAACGAGGGCGCAGGAGCTTTTGAATTCGAACGCACCGCGTCCCGTCTGCGCGAAATGCAGGACAAGGATTGGGGGGCTGAGGCGAAAAGCTGAGTGTTCAGCCTTTCGCCGGAGGGCGTTGTCATGCGCCTTAAGTGCCGTCAGCCGTTGGTCTGAAGCACATGACCCGCCAGATAGAGCGAGCCACAGATCAGGATACGCGCCTGCGGGTTGTCGGCCACGATGGTCCGCACGGCGGTGAGCACACTGTCGGCTTCAATGGCGTTGAACCCTTCTCCACGGGCAAAGTCAGCGGTTTGCTGTGCAGAGAGCGTGGCCTGTGAATCAGGGATCGACACGGCAATCAACCGCTCCGTATGCCGCCCGAGCGGGCGCAGATAGCCGCTTACGTCTTTCGTGTTGAGCATACCGCAAACCATATAGGTCGGACGGGACGGAAGACGGTCCAGTGCTTCGGCCAGAGCTTCCCCTGCGGCGGGGTTGTGCCCGCCATCAAGCCACAAATCCGCATCGGGGGCGGCCTCGACAAGCGGGCCGGTCTTGAGCGTCTGCATCCGCGCGGGCCAATAGGCATCGGTTAGCGCCGCCTCGAAAGCGGCATCGTCATAGCCCAGATGACGCAGCGCCGCGATGGCTGCGCCTGCGTTAAGGGTCTGGTGATGGCCGATGAGCCGTGGCAGGGGCAGATCGCGCAGCCCGTGCTCGTCCTGAAAGATCAGCCGCCCGCGTTCTTCCCACACATGCCATTCCTGCCCGTAGCGCAACAGGGGCGCACCGAGACGGGCGGCGGTGGCTTCGATCACCTCAAGGGCTTCGTCCGGTTGCGGGCCGACAACACAGGGCACGCCGCGCTTGATGATACCGGCCTTCTCGGCGGCAATCTCCGCCAGCGTCTCGCCAAGGAATTGCGTGTGGTCGATGGAGATCGGCGTGATGATGGTCAGTTCCGGCTTTTCCACCACATTGGTGGCATCCAGACGCCCGCCAAGCCCGACTTCGAGCAAGGTGTAGTCCGCCGGAGTGCGTGCCATCGCCAGAAGTCCGGCCACGGTGGTGATCTCGAAATAGGTGATGGGCGCGCCGCCATTGGCGCGTTCGCATTCTTCGAGAACCTCCATCAGCGCGTCTTCGGAGATCAACGCGCCGGCAAGACGGATACGCTCGTGAAACCGTGCCAGATGGGGGGAGGTATAGGCGTGCACACGTTTGCCCGCCGCCTCAAGCCCCGCACGGATCATCGCCTGTGTGGAGCCTTTGCCATTGGTGCCCGCGAGATGGATCACGGGCGGCAGTTTGCGTTCGGGGTGATCCAGAGCGTCCAGAAGACGCCAAACCCGATCCAGAACAAGATCGATGATCTTGGGGTGCAGGGACATCAACCGGTCGAGGATGATGTCGGAACTTTGGTCTGTCACTTCTTCGCGTCCTCGGCTGGAGGTGTGTCACCCGCAGCCGGGGAAACTGTGGTGTCGTTAGAGGCCGTTTCCGGAACAGGTTCGGGGGTGGCTTCGGGGGCGGGCAGGTCGCCAGCCACAGCCGGAGACATACCGCCCAACATGCGCAGAATGGTAACCAGCTCGTCTTTCAGCTTCCGGCGGTCGGTCACGCGGTCGAGCATCCCGTGGTCGAGCAGGTATTCGGCGCGTTGGAAGCCCTCGGGCAGTTTTTCGCGAATCGTCTGCTCAATCACGCGCGGACCGGCAAAACAGATAAGCGCGTTGGGCTCTGCAATGTGGATGTCGCCCAGCATCGCGTAGGAAGCCGTCACCCCGCCCGTGGTCGGATGCGTGAGCACCACGATATAGGGCAGACCGGCCTCTTTGAGCATCTCGATGGCAACCGTGGTGCGCGGCATCTGCATCAGGGAGAGAATCCCCTCCTGCATCCGTGCGCCACCTGCGGCGGAGAACATGATGAACGGGCGTTTCAGCTCGATTGCACGCTCGACACCTGCAATGAAGGCATTGCCCACATACATGCCCATAGACCCGCCCATAAAGGAAAAGTCCTGCGCGGCGGCCACAACGGGGGTGCGACCGATCTCGCCCTCGGCGACCAGCATGGCTTCTTTTTCGCCCGTGGCCTTCTGCGCGGCTTTCATCCGGTCGGGATATTTCTTCTGATCGCGGAATTTCAGCGGGTCTTCGATGGGTTCCGGCACCTTGACCTCGGAGAAAATCCCCCCGTCGAACATCGCGGAGAACCGCGCGCGCGGGGTGATATGCATGTGATGGTCGCAGTTGGTGCAGACGTTCATGTTTTCCGTCAATTCGCGATGGAACAGCATGGTGCCGCATTCTGGGCACTTGGTCCAAAGATTGTCTGGCGTGTCATGTTTGGAGAAGAGCGAATTGATCTTCGGGCGGACGTAGTTCGAGATCCAGTTCATGCGCGGGCCTTTGGACATTACGTTGCGGACGTTGCGTTAATTCAGGCTTCAGATAAGCCTCTTGCCGGTGAATTGCAATCAACGCCTGATCGCAAGACGGGCGACAAGCCAGCTTGTGAACAAAAGAAGCGTCTGGAAGACCATCACCTTCGGGTCGGACAGAAGTGCGCTGGGGTCTTCGGTCTGCACGAAAAGGCCGAACCCCGACATCATGTCCTGTTGCGGAGACAGCAGGATCGGAGGCAGGTTGTTGATGAAATGAAGCGCCACGGCGGGGCCGATCGTGCCGGAGCGCATGGTCAGATCCCCCGCCAGAAGGCCGAACCCCATCGCCCAGATCACCGGAAACACCGCCGCCATCCCTTCATAGGAGCCGTTCATATGGGCCAGCCCGAAGAACACGGCGGAGGCGGCGATCCCTAACGGATAGGACCCTGTGGCAGCGGCGATCTGGCTTTGCATATAGCCGCGAAAAAACAGTTCTTCCGCTGTGACCTGCACCATCAGCCCGAGAAGCGCGAAGGGCAGCCAGAACAGCCACGTCGCAGACGACAGGTTCGCCACGGGCTCCGCACTCCCATCCCACGGCAGGAAAAAGGTCAGAACCGTAAACCCCGCAATCCATTTCAGCGTGACGAGGAATTGTGCGCGCATCAGGGCGGCGGGGCCGGTCAGATCGCGCAGCCCTCTGTTGTGGAGCCGTTTCGCCAGAAAGATCGTGCCAAAGGCCAGCACGGCAAAGCTGGAAAGGATGGTGAACATCCCACCCGGCGTTGCGCCCACCATGACCCCGCGCGGACCGTTCTGGAACGGTAGCAGATTGGGGGCGATCACACCGATCACGGCAAGGAACAAAGGGGTCAGGATGGTGGCGATCACAATGCCGCCGAGAATCATCACGCCGACACGCCAAAGCTCGGGCTTGCGCATGGCGGAGGCGATGATCGGCGCATAAGGGTGTTGCGGCACAGGCGTGGAATTGCGGCTCATGGGGCCCTCGGACAGCGTTTTTCGAGCGATAGCATGACCATGACCGAAGGGAAAGCGGAGGGCGAAAGCGCGGGATTTTGCCGATGGGGACAATCCGCCGCCAACTGGTGTCTTGGAAGCCGCGGGCAAGCCCTGTATGCCCTGCCAAATGGTGCGCCGGTCAGGCGTGTGACAAGTGTTCGGAGAGGTCATGGTCATGATGAAAACGGTGTTTCGGGCGGTATGGATTCCCGTGATTCTCCTCATGCTCTCGGCCTGCACGCTGGACACGGCGGGTTTGACCGGAGGCACCGGCAGCGTCTCGCGCGCGCCGCGCACCGTCACCTTGCCCGCAACAGGCATCACCGTGGCCGGACCGTCCGGTTTTTGCGTCGATCCCGACTCGGTGCGCGACAGTGCGGAGGGCGGCTTTGCGCTTCTGGGAAATTGCACAGGGTTGAGCGGCGGTCACAATCCCGCGCTCAAGGGCAAAACTGCGGTTCTCACCCTGTCGGTTTCCGGCCTTCTGGCCGAAGGAGAGGCGCTGGACCTGCCGAGCGTGGAGGCATTTTTTAATTCCGAAACCGGACGCAAGGCCCTATCGCGCAGTGGTTCTGCCAACACCGTGACCTTGATCGAGAGCGGCGTGGACGCGACCCACCTCTGGCTCCATGCCCGCGACACGGCACCGACCATGCTTGCGGGGCAGGGGGATGAATACTGGCGTGCGCTCTTTGTCCTCAACGGGCGTCTTGTCACCGTCACCGCGACACCTTTTGCAGAAGCCCCCATGTCCTCGGATCGGTTGCATAGCTTGCTTGAACGGTTCGTATCCGACCTTGAGCGCCGCAATCGCAGGCAAACTTGAGATACTGTTGCTCAAAAGGAACCAAACTCTGGATTCTTCGAGTGTTTGTTGAGTAGAAACCTGTGTTCGCCATAAGTAAGACCCTGAAGAGTAAGAAAAGGTTGCGAAATGCTGCGTCGCCTCAGAAATCAGATTGAAAAACGGTTCAATACCCTCTCGATCCGGCGCTGGGCGCGGCGTGCGAATATGGCCGAGTCTTTGTCTCTGCGTGCGCTGCGACGGTTGCGTGGACAGGCGCGGGCGCTGCGCTGGGAAATCGACCGGTTCCTTTTCGTGGCTGACGGTCGCCTCGCCTTGCCCCTGATCGGTTCGAATGCGATGCAACTGCCGCTGTATACGGATTGGTCCTATCGGCCCGAACTGTGGCGGGGGCCGATCACGCGACAGGGGGCCTCTGCCGTGTCGTCCAAGACGGAGATCGGCTCCGAGGCCACGCTCTATCACGATTGCCAGATTTCCGAACTGACCTACCGGCAGGTCCGCAACACCTCCGAGGAAGACCTCGCCCCCTTCGGTCTGCGCCTTGAGGTGTTCCGTTTCGACGGCTCTTTCCTGTCGCTGTCGATCGAACTGCCCGAGGATGCCTGCGAGGGGTTGAGCCGTCGCCATCTGGTGCGGTTGGATTATACGGTGGACCTTGAGAAAGAGCTTGAGATTTTCGCGCGGTTCAATGTGAAACACGGCCCGAATATGGAGCAGGTGGTGCGCGAGCTGCCACTGCACACGGATGAAGGCTATGTCGAATTTGATCTGGCCTATACGAAGCTCAACGAGAAACGTGTTGAGAAAATCTGGATTGATCTGATTTTTGAAGGCCCCGAAATGAATCAGGTGTTCATTCGGGACCTGACCCTGTCGCGCCGTCCGCGCGCGGAACTTTGAGGGAGACTGATGCGATGGATGAGGTAACGCTGGTTAAGACACGGCTTCAGGCGGGGATCTGGGAGGGCGAGCTTTATGTGCCCGCCTCGGTGACCGACTTGCCGGAGATCGAAGTGACCTATCTCGACCAGCCGGTGCAGGGCCACTCGCTGACCGAAGACCCCGAACGCGATGGTGTCTGGTTCTTCCGCTTCGTCGTGCCCTCCGAGATGATCAACGACGGGGTGCAGACCTTTTTGATGACGGATCGCGAGACCGGTCGTGTCCTCAATTCACTGTCGATGATCGCGGGCGAAGGTTTGTCGGAGGATATTCGCGCGGAAATGGACTTGCTGCGTCAGGAACTGGACCTGCTCAAACGCGCCTTCCGGCGGCATTGTGCCGAGACCGGCAGCCACTAGCGCCTGTCACGCCCGCATCCTTGTTCTGATCTGACGCCGCGTTTCGGGTGACATCCTCCCCGCGACTGCGCATTTTGATGCAGCAAAGGGAGGCACACGACATGACCCACTATCCGCATCTGCTGGCACCGCTCGATCTGGGATTCACCACATTGCGCAACCGGACCCTGATGGGGTCGATGCACACCGGCCTCGAAGAGCGCGGGGACTGGGAGGCCGTCGCCGCCTTTTACGCCGCACGCGCCAAGGGTGGCGCCGGGCTGATTGTCACCGGCGGCATGGCCCCCAATGTCGAAGGCGGTGTCTATCCGGGCGCGGCCGGTCTCTTCACGGATCAGGACATCGCCAACCATCGCACGGTCACAGATCGGGTACATCGCGAAGGCGGCAAGATCGCAATGCAAATCCTGAACGCGGGCCGCTATGCCTATGGTCCCCAATGCGTGGCCCCCTCGGCGATCAAATCTCCGATCTCGCCGTTCAAGCCGACAGAGCTTGACGAGGCTGGCATCGAGAAACAGATCGCGGATTTTGCCACCGCCGCCGTCCGCGCCAAAGAGGCCGGATATGACGGTGTCGAGGTCATGGGTTCCGAAGGTTACCTGATCAACCAGTTCCTCGTGACCCACACAAACCGCCGCGAAGACGCGTGGGGCGGCTCTTATGAAAACCGGATGCGCTTCGCCATTGAGGCGGTCAATCGCTGCCGTGCTGCGGTCGGTCCCGAGTTTATCATTATCTACCGTATCTCCATGATCGACCTGATCCCGAACGGTTCGACATGGGACGAAGTCGTGCAGCTTGCCAAAGAGATCGAGAAAGCCGGCGCGACGATTCTCAACACCGGCATCGGCTGGCACGAAGCCCGCGTGCCCACGATTGCCACCTCTGTGCCGCGTGCGGCCTTTACGGAGGTGACGAAACGCATGATGGGCGAGGTGGCGATCCCCGTTATCACCTCGAACCGCATCAACCATCCGCAAGTGGCCGAGGATGTGCTGGCCGATGGCTGTGCCGACATGGTCTCTATGGCGCGCCCCTTTCTGGCCGATCCCGATTTCGTGGCGAAAGCGATGGCCGACAAGGCCGACGAAATCGCGCCCTGTATCGCCTGCAATCAGGCCTGCCTTGACCACACGTTTTCGGGCAAGCTCACCTCCTGTCTGGTGAACCCGCGCGCCTGCCACGAAACCGAACTGAGCTACACGCAAACCGACCAGCCGAAAACCGTCGCTGTCGTCGGCGCAGGGCCCGCCGGTCTCATGGCCGGTCTGGTCGCAAGCCAGCGCGGCCATAAGGTGACGCTGTTCGATAAGTCCGGCGAGCTTGGCGGCCAGCTCAACATGGCCAAAAAAGTGCCGGGCAAGGAGGAATTCATCGGCCTCGTTGACTGGTTCAACACAATGGTCGAGCGCTCTGCCATCGACCTGCGTCTGAACACAGAAGCAACCGCCGATCTTCTGGCCCCGTTCGATGAGGTGATCCTCGCCACAGGCGTGATCCCGCGCGATCCGGAGATTCCGGGCCAGAAGGATCACGACAATGTCGTCACCTATATCGACGTGCTGCGCGGCAGATGCGAGGCAGGCCCGCGTGTCGTCGTGATCGGGGCGGGGGGCATCGGTTTCGATGTGGCGGAATATCTGACCACCACCGAAAGCCCGACGCTCAACCTGTCAGAGTGGAAAGAGGAATGGGGCATCACCGACCCCGTCCAACATCGCGGTGGCCTGTCTCCCGAGGGTCCGCATCCCGAACCGCCCGCCCGCCAAGTCACCCTGTTGCAGCGCAAGGCCGAGAAACCCGGCAAACGTCTGGGCAAGACGACCGGCTGGATCCACCGCGCAACGCTCCAGATGAAAGCGGTCAAGATGATGAGCGGCGTCTCCTATGACCGCATTGTGCCCGAAGGGCTGTGGATCACCAAAGACAACACGCCACAACTGATCGAAGCGGACACCATCGTTCTGTGCACGGGCCAGCTTTCCGAGCGCAGCCTTGTTGATGCGTTGGAGGTGGCAGGCAAGCCCTGTCACGTCATCGGCGGGGCGGATGTGGCCGCCGAACTTGACGCCAAACGTGCCATAGATCAGGGCGCGCGCCTCGCGGCTTCGCTCTAAGCCGTTTCCTTTGTTGCATAAAATACTCCCGCCGGAGGCATGATCCGGCGGGCATTTTCGCCCGTGTTTCCGCCAGTGTTGCGCCGGTTGCCGCGTTTCCCGAAACAACACTATTCGCGAAAGACCACGCTATTGTCTCCCGTCCTCCCCATTCTTGCCTGAATTGCGTGACATACCCGTCGGCACTGGGGCCAAGATGGTAGGTAAGATTAAATGGATCGACTGACTGAAATGGAAGCCTTCGCCACGGTTGTGGATCAGGGCGGTTTCACGGATGCAGCCAAGAAGATGGGGATTTCCAAATCCGCCGTTTCCAAACATGTTTCCGCGCTTGAGGCACGTCTTGGCGCACGTCTGCTCAACCGCACCACGCGCCGCGTGTCACCGACGGAGATCGGACTGGCCTATTACGACCGCGCCCGCCGTGTGCTCAATGACGCGGGCGAGGCCGACGCGCTTGTGACCTCAATGCAATCCGCGCCGTCCGGCCTGTTGCGCATTTCTGTGGCCACGGATTTCGGCGTGAACCACCTCTCGCCGGTGTTGGGGGAATTCCTCTCCGAATTTCCCGACATCACCGTGAATATGGTGCTCAACAACCGGTATGTGGAACTGATTTCCGAAGGGTTCGACATGGCGGTGCGCATTGGCGAGCTGGAAGACAGCACCCTGCGCGCCCGCAAGTTGACCGAGACCACCAAACGCATGGTCGGCGCGCCCGCCTATTTTGAAAAATTCGGTCGCCCGCAAAAGATTGACGATCTGAACGAGCACAAGCTGCTGCATTATTCCAACCAGTCGAACGGCGCGGTTTGGAAACTCACGGCCCCGTCCGGCGAAAAGCGTCAGGTCCGCACCGCTGGCTGGCTCACCGTGAATGACGGGCAATCCCTGCTCAATGCCTGTATCTCCGGCCTTGGCATCGCCTATCTACCGTCCTTCCTCTACGCCGATGCGATGGATCAAGGGCTGGTTGTCGAGGCCATTCCGGAGCTTCCGGCGGAGACCCAAGGCATTTATGCCGTCTATCCGCCGGGGCGGTTTACCCAGCCGAAAGTGCGCGCGTTTATTGATTTTCTGGTCCATTCCTTTGCCGACAAAGGGCCGGACAAGTGGTGAACCACCGCTGTTGAATTCTCGTGGAAGAGAGGGCGCAAGCCTTACTGGGTCGAGGCGATCACCGCTTCGACCCTTCTGTTTTGTTCACGCCCGTCTTCGGTGCCATTGGACACAAGCGGCGCGAGATAGCCGATGCCTTCGGCGCTGATCTGGGCGGAGGACACGCCGTAGCGGGAGATCAGGCGTTGTCGCACCGATTGGGCGCGTTTGCGCGACAGGGCGGTGTTGCTGTCGAGCGCGCCGACATTGTCCGTATGCCCGACCAGAACAATCCGCACCTCGGGATGGGTCATGAGATAGGAGGCGAGTCTTTGCAGCGAGGCAAAGGGACCGGCGCCGAGCGTGGCCGCCCCTGTGTCAAAGGCAAGATCTCCAAGCACCACACGCCCGCGGCTTTCCAGTTGCGTGGCCAGAGCGCCTGTCGGCTGTGCAAGCTGTGGCAAAACTTCGGTACTGTCCGGCTGCGTCAACTCGACGGGTGGCGCGTCGGAAGGGACCACCGTGGTGATCTGCACAAAGCCCGAAGTCGGCGCACGGCTGGTCAGCACGGAGACCACCCGTTCGCTGTCGTCCTGCGCGACAAGATATTGATAATCCCCGAGGTCCACATGCATCGCAGGTTCCGGCAACAGGTCCAGAAGATAGCGGAAATCAAACCCGCCACAGACCGTATCGGCGCAGCTAAACAGAATATCGAATCCTTGTGCTTCCAACTGTTCGCGTAGCGCAGAGATCATCTGATGGCTGGTCAGAGAGGTGCCCGTGAGGCGATAGGCCACGCGCTCTATATCGCCTTCGGCCATGATACGGGGGGTATCAACGCCCTGATAGGCCCGAACCGGAAAGGGCTCGGCAGAGGCCGCCTCGCTATGCCGTCCGGTTTCGCTCGCCGCACCGGGAAGCTCCAGCCCGAACAGATCGCGCGCCTGTGCGTGACCGGCGCAGAGAAGGCCGCAAAATATCGTGGGCAGGCACAGGGCAAGGCGAAGCGAAAAGGTCATGAGGGTCCGGTCTAAGTATTGGTTCTGTAGTGGTAGTGCCCCGCCTCTTCCATTCCAAGCGAAGAATAGAGCGCAAGCGCCGCCGTATTGTCGCGGGTCACTTGCAGGGCGAGCTGCGTGGCACCGTTCCGGCGTGCCCAATCTGCCGCCAGCCCCATCATCGCACGGGCAAGCCCTTGGCGTCTGGCGGGGCGTGCAATCTCTAGCGCGTGCAGCACCGCGATTTCACCGTGCAGCCCAACGAAGGCCGTGCCCGCAGGCATGTCGCCCAACCGCCCGAGCAGGCTGCATTTCGGCTCCGGCGCTCGGCGCATCACATCGACCCGCGCCGCCGTGATGCCGCCCTCGGCCCAGATTTCGCACTGGATCGCGGTGGGTGGCCAGCCGACATAGCCGTCTTCGGGCTTCGGGGCGGCAAACCGTTCCACGGGGGCGGTGAGACAGGCGACTGGATCGAACATGCGGTAGCCGCGCTGTTCGAGTATGGCGTCAAAGGCGTCTTCCCCGCTGCGAATCTGGAACAGGGCAGGGCGGGCATCTCGGGCAAACCGCGCTTCAATGTCGTCCAGAGCCGCATCAAAGAGCGCCCCCTCCAAAGTCGCAGCGGACACGCGACTGCCGCCCTCCGCGCCTTCGCGATAGGTGAAAGGGCCGATGCGCTCACAACGCGCAGGCGGCCATGTCGCTTCGAAGGCGCGGAAAAGCTCAGCCCTGTTCATCGGCAGGGAACAGTTTGGCCAGTTCCATCATCGCGGCCTCGACCAAGGCCCCGTCCTGTCCACGGATCACGATATTGGTGCCATAGGCCCCGTTCTGAACGAAAGGATAAGACCCCATCGACAGCGCCGGATATTTCTCCGCCAATGTTCCCAGAGGTTGCGCGACCGCGCTTTCGGGACGATTGATGCGGTAGGTCTGTGACAGCAGGGGCTTGCCACCGGTCAGCGTTGGCAAAAGCCCCGCAACCATGGCGGAAAAGATATTCGGCACGCCCGCCATGACATGCACATTCTCGACCGAGAACCCCGGCGCGATGGACACCGGATTTTCGATCAGGACCGCCCCTTCGGGAATCCGCGCCATGCGCATCCGTGCCTCATTGAACTCCACGCCGCGCCCTTCGTAATGCGCGCTCAGAAGCGCCTTGGCATCGTCGCGCACGTCAATGGTGCGCCCGAAGGCCTCCGCAATACAATCGGCGGTGATGTCGTCATGGGTCGGCCCGATCCCGCCGGAGGTGAACACATGGGTGTATTTTGCAGACAGTGCACGGACCGCCTCCACAATCGCGGCACGATCATCGGAGACCACACGCGCTTCCTTGAGATCAATCCCGGCACGGGTCAATTCGCCTGCGAGGTGATACATATTCGCGTCGCGGGTGCGGCCGGAGAGGATTTCGTCCCCGATAATGAGAATTGCGGCTGTTGGGTTTTTACTGGTCATCTCGCGCCCTCCTTGAGCGGCTGTCCCTTCGGATATAATGCTTTTTTTGTGAAAGCTGAATCCGGTTTGGTGAAAAACCTTGTCGAAAAGGGCCGATCTTGTGCCATGTGCCACCCCGACGGCGCTTCACGTTTCGCGCGAAAGGCTTTACTCCTCGGGCCATGCGCTTTCAAACCGACCTGATCCCCGCCACGCTTTTACGTCGCTACAAACGCTTCCTCGCGGATATTCGCCTTGAAGACGGGCGGGAGGTGACGGCGCATTGCCCGAACCCCGGCTCGATGATGGGGCTGGCCGAAGAAGGCACGAAGGTCTGGGTCGAACCCAATGACGACCCGAAAAAGAAGCTGAAATACGGGCTGCGGATTGTCGAACTGGAACATGCAAATGTGGTGGTCGATACCGGTGTCGCCAATCGCGTGGTGAAAGAGGCCCTGCTGTCTGGCGCTGTGCCGGGGCTGGCGGGTGATGTGCGTGCGGAGGTCAAATACGGGGAAAATTCGCGGGCGGATTTTCTGGTGACGCAAGATGGACAGCCGGTCTGGGTTGAGGTGAAATCCGTGACGCTTTCGCGCTCTGCGGGGCTGGCCGAATTTCCGGATGCGAAAACCGCACGCGGGGCCAAGCACCTGTCTGTTCTGGCCGATCGGGTTGCCGCAGGGGAGCGCGCCGTGATGCTCTATCTGGTCTCGCGCGATGATTGCACAGGTTTCAAACCCGCCGCCGACATCGACCCGACCTATGCGCAAGCCGAGGCCGACGCCCGTGCCGCCGGTGTCGAGATCATGGTCTTCGGGGTCGAGATTACGCCGAAGCAGGTCGTTTTTGTGCCCAGACCTTTGCAACAGATGTGACACCGCGGCACTGGCCCTTTTGCGACGAACCCCTTATATCGGGGCCAAAGAGAACGGAGTGGACCCTTGGACGATATGCATCGCGGCCGCATTACCAAAGACGGAATTCGAATTTACGAGGATGCCGATTTCGCCGGCATGCACGCGGCAGGGGCTGTTGCGGCACAGATCCTTGACGAGGTCGGCCCTCTTGTCGTGCCGGGCGCGACCACGGGCGAGATTGACGCCTTTATCGAGCGCCGCGTGACCGAACTTGGCACCACGTCCGCGACCATCGGCTACAAGGGCTACAAACACGCCTCCTGCATTTCCACCAATCATGTGGTTTGCCACGGCATCCCCGGTGCGAAAATTCCGGGTCACAAGGATGACACGCTGCTCGACGGTGACATCATCAACATCGACGTGACGGTCATCAAAGATGGCTGGTTCGGGGACACGAGCCGGATGTATTTCGTCGGCCAGCCCAAGAAATTCGCGGAACGTCTGGTGCAGGTCACCTATGACTGCCTGATGTTCGGCATTGAACAGGTCAAGCCGGGCAATACGTTCGACGACATCGCCCGTGCGATTCAGGAACATGCCCACAAGAACCGGATGTCTGTCGTGCGCGACTTCTGCGGTCACGGGCTGGGCCGTGTGTTCCACGCGCCGCCAAATGTGCTGCACTATGTCCCGCATCGCCGTCCGGGGGATGAAGCACCGGTTCTGGAAGAGGGCATGTTCTTCACCATCGAGCCGATGATCAATCTGGGCCGTGCAGAGACCAAAGTGCTGCGCGACGAATGGACCGCGATCACCAAGGACAAGAAACTCTCGGCACAATTCGAGCATTCCATTGGCGTGACGGCTACCGGTTGCGAGATATTTACGCTTTCGCCGGGTGACATCTACTATCCCACTGTGAAGGCCTGAGCGGCGCGCAAGTTGTCTTGCCAGCCGTGATCTCCCCCACTAGAACAAGGGCAGTTTGCCGTTTCGGCTGACTTGCGGCACGCTTGCCCCTGTCCAACGGCACTCACGCAGGCCCGTCCGAGCGCCGGACCTTGGCGGGCCCCAAGGGGGACACCAATGACATCGACCCTTTTGCGGGCGGCG
This sequence comes from Celeribacter halophilus, assembly GCF_018860305.1. Classification (GTDB taxonomy): domain Bacteria; phylum Pseudomonadota; class Alphaproteobacteria; order Rhodobacterales; family Rhodobacteraceae; genus Celeribacter; species Celeribacter halophilus_A. The sequence continues at coordinate 78,652 of NZ_JAHKPE010000028.1, read as the reverse complement.
CTTTCGGGTGCTGCCATTCTCTGTGTTGCCACCTCTGCTTTCGCGCAGGATGTGACACTTCGTTTCCAACATTTCGTTTCGCCCAACTCCGGGGCTCCGATCTATTTCATGGAGCCTTGGGTCAGGAAGATCGAGGAAGACAGCGGCGGGCGGATCAAGATTGAAATGTATCCGCTCATGCAGCTGGGCGGCAAAGCCTCCGACCAATATGACATGATCCGCGATGGCGCGATTGATGGTGGTTGGGTGGTTCCGGGCTATCAACCGGGGCGTTTTCCCGAAACCGAGGCGCTGGAACTGCCGTTCATGATGCCCAAATCGGGCGAACTGGCCTCTGTGGCCGCTTGGAATTTTACCCAGAAATATCTGCTGGATGATTTCAAGGACGTGCATCTTCTGGCCGCGCATATGCATGGCGAAGGGCTGGTGCATAAAAAAGGCGCGCCACTGGAGGTCATGGAGGATTTCCAAGGCCTCAAACTGCGCGCTCCGACGCGGACCTCGACCCTGTTGCTCGACAAGCTGGGCGCGGTGCCCGTGGGGATGCCTGTGCCCGCCTTTCCCGAAGCTCTGGCCAAGGGCGTTCTGGATGGCGGCATGATCACCTATGAGATGGCCCCCTCCCTGAAGCTCGACGAGTTGACCGACAGCCATACGGATATCGCGGGGGATACGGCGTTTTACAACCTCTATTTCATCTGGGCGATGAACAAGGCGAAATACGACAGTCTCCCCGATGATCTCAAGGCGGTGATCGACCGGAACTCCGGCCTTCTGGCCTCGCAATGGTCGGGCGCGGCCTATGATCTGGGCGATGAAGACGGGCTGCGGGTGATTGCGCAGACGGACAATGCCATTGCCGTGTTGAGCGCGGAGGAGACCGCACGGGTCAAAGCCGTGGGTGATGAGGTCGTAAACGACTGGAGCGCCGAGATGACGGCCAAAGGCTATGACGGTGCCGCCCTTGTGGCGGATGTGAAAGCGATGGTGGCCGAGGCGATGGAGCGCCAGCCGTGGATCGACACGCGCGGGGCCTCTGCCGCGCACCTGTCGGAAGATCGCATCCGGTAACAGACCGGACTGCGGTGTGAATCGCGTTATGAGATGTGAAAAAGGGCCGCCTTCGGGTGGCCCTTTTGCATATTGAGTGTGCGTATCGTGCAGGGCTAGAGCCTGCGGTTACAGCCCGAGACGTGCGGGCAGATCGTGCATATCCGCAAGATGCTCGGCTCCTTCGGCAATGAGACGTGCGCCATCGCCGTGAGGATCGAACCCGAAACATTTCATGCCCGCCCGCCGCGCGGCGATACAGCCGGAGGTGCTGTCGTCAATCACTGCACAGTCCTCTGGTGCAACGCCGAGATGCTTTGCGGCGATCAGAAACAGATCGGGGTCCGGCTTGGCCGTGCCATAAGTGTGGGCCGAATGGATACGGCCTTTGAGACGGGCAAAGACCGCAGGATGGGCACCAAGCGTCACATCCATCTTCTCCATCGGTCCGTTCGAACCGACCGCATAGGGAATGCCCGCCGCGTCCAGCGCATCAAAGGCGGCTTCAACCCCGTCGATCAGCGGCACACCGGCGCCGAGCATCTCGAAAACGCGAGGGTAGACCTCGTCAATCCAGTTGTCCGGCAGGGCCGCTCCGGCTTCGCGGGCGCGCTCTCCGACCCGCGCCATTGTGCCCCCGACATATTTGGTTTCAAGCTCATGGATCGAGATGTCGAGACCGAACCGCGCGAAGTCCTTTTGTAGGAACTCCAGCAAAGGCGGCTCACTGTCCACAATCACCCCGTCGCAATCGAAAATTACGGCTTTTACAGTCATGCTGGCTCCAGAAAGTTGATTTTCGTGTCGCCATATTTGCGCGTGTCCAGAAGGGTGAGCGCATCAGGCGGGGTGATGGGGGCGCTGTCTTCCCAGACCACAAGGGCGCGGGGCGTCAGCCAGTTTCCCGCCAGAGCCGCAGCGATGGCGACTTCGCCAAGCCCCTTGGCATAGGGCGGATCAAGAAAGACCAGATCATAGGGTGCGGACGGATTGGCTGGCAGGCGCGTGGCATCGGCGCGCATCAGGGTGCAACGCGTCTCGGCACGGCATTTCCTGATGTTCTCGGCAATCAACCCCTGCGCCTTGCGCCCGTCATCGACAAAGGTGACACATTCCGCCCCGCGCGAGAGCGCCTCCAGCCCCAGCGCGCCGGTGCCAGCGAACAGGTCCAGCACGCGGGCCTCCGTCACCGCATCACCATATTTGCCAGCGGTCAGAACAGAGAACAGGCTCTCGCGCACGCGATCCGTGGTCGGACGCAAATGCGCCCCCGAGTCGCCCTTGCCGACAGAGGCCAGCGCCAGCCCGCGAAACTCTCCCGCGATGATCCGCATCAGCCGCGCATCAACTGTTTGAGATCGGTTGAGGGGTCGGCCACCTTGTCCGGATCGGCGGTCTTGCCGCTTTCAATCAGACGTTTGGCGACCATATAGCCGCGCGGATCGTTGATGGCGTCGATGGCGATCAACTGCCCGTCTTTGTAATACCAATGCGAACGCGTCCCGTCGCCCTCGCGGATCACAACCTGATCGTGACCGGCGGAGAGCCCCGCGATCTGGAGTTTGACATCATATTGATCGGACCAGAACCACGGTTTCGGCGTGTAGATCACATCCTGACCGAGCATGTTCTTGGCCACCACGGCCCCTTGGTCAATGGCATTGCCAACGCTTTCAAGACGCATCTGCACGCCCTCATGCGGGAAAGAGGCACAATCACCCGCCGCGAAAATATCGGGATCAGAAGTCGCGCCATGCAGATCGGTTTTGATTCCGTTCTCAAGCGCCAGTCCGGCCAGTTCGGCCAGCTCCGTGCCGGGGATGATCCCGACGCCGACAATGACGAAATCCACGTCCAGCGTGGTGCCATCGGTCAGGTCTGCGGACTTCACGCGACCGTCTCCGCTCAGTTTGACAAGCCCCACATCCTCGCGCAGATCAACGCCGTGGGCGCTGTGCAAGGCGCGGAAATAGTCCGAGGTTTCTTTCGAGGCAACGCGCTGCAAAATCCGGTCGGCCATTTCCACGAGCGTGACCTTGAGCCCCTTTTTCGAGGCCACAGCCGCCGCTTCCAGCCCGATATATCCGCCGCCGACGATCAGCACAGAGGCCCCTTCGCGGAACTCTGGCTCGATCGCATCGGCATCGGCCAGCGTCCGCATGGTGTAGACCCCCTCAAGATTTCCGCCAATGGCGGCGGGCAGAAGGCGCGGGGCGGAGCCGGTGGCCAGTGCGAGCTTGTCATAGCTCAAGACCTCATCCCCGATGGACACGGTTTTGGCCGTCGGGTCGATGCCGGTGACCTTGGCATTGGTGCGCAGGGTGATGTTCTCGTCCGCGTAATAGCTTTCGGGCCGCAAGAACAGGCGCTCCAGTTCCATCTCTCCCAGAAGATAGGCTTTCGACAGGGGCGGGCGCTGGTAGGGCGGAACTGGTTCATCCCCGATCAGAGTGATCCGGCCGTCGAACCCTTGGCCGCGCAGAGTGGTGACAATGCTTTGACCGGCCTGTCCGGCCCCGATGACGATGAAGTGGCTCATGATCTTTCCTCTGGTCGTGAAACGCGCTGACCCTATATCGTGGAGAGACAGAATGACAACGCACAGAGGAACAGAATCATGACAATTCGCGTGGGAGACAGTCTGCCGGGTGGCAGCGTGCTTGAAATGACAGCAGAGGGGCCTGCCGCCGTCGAGCTTTCGGACAAGTTCAAGGGGCGCAAGGTTGTGCTGTTCGGTTTGCCCGGCGCCTATACCGGCGTTTGCACAACGGCGCATGTGCCCAGCTTTATCCGCACCAAGCCGAAATTCGAGGAAAAAGGTGTGGACGAGGTGATCTGCGTCGCCGTCAACGATCCTTTCGTGATGGGCGCATGGGCGAAAGACACCGGCGCAGATGAGGCGGGGCTCACCATGTTGGGCGATGCGGAAGGCGCGTTTATCAAGGCGCTGGGTCTGGATTTCAGCGCACCGCCTGCGGGGCTGATCAACCGCTCCAAACGCTTCGCGCTCTATGCCGAAGACGGTGTGGTGAAGGTGCTCGAAGTCGAGGCCAGCCCCGGCGAATGTACGATTTCCGCGGGCGAGTCCCTGTTGGAAAAAATCTGATCGTACGTGTTTCGCGAAAACCTATGTGACAGGTTTGCGGGGAACGCTTCGGACAACGCCCTGACGCGGGGCCTGAAATGACAAACGCCCGAGGGATGACCTCGGGCGTTCGTGTGTTGGTTTTGGTTGTCCGGCCTTATTCGGCGGCGTTGATGACCGTGCGGGTCGGGAAGGGAATTTCCACACCCGCCTCGTCCAGTGCTTCTTTGACCGCGCGTTTCATATCGGTCGAGAAGGCGAAGAAATCCGAGGATTTGACCCAGACACGCACAAGGAAATCGACCGAGAAATCGCCCAGATTGTTGACCTGAATAAATGGCTCCGGATCGGTCAGGGCACGCGGATCGGACAGGATCGTCTTGCGGATCACGTCTTCCGCGATTTTCAGGTTCGCGCCATAGCTCACGCCAAAGGTCCACTCGGCACGGCGTGTATCATTGGTGGAGTAGTTGGTGATGATATTGCCCCAGACCTGCGAGTTCGGCACGATCACCTGCACATTCGACAGATCGGCAAGCTCGGTATAGTTCAGGGAAATATCCTTGACGGTGCCCATCTTGCCGGAGACTTCGACGAAATCCCCGATTTTGAAGGGGCGGAACAGGATAATCATCACCCCCGCCGCGATGTTCGACAGGGTGCCTTGTAGCGCCAGACCGATGGCCAGACCGGCGGCACCGATCACCGCGACGATCGAGGTGGTCTGGATGCCGAAGGTGTTGAGAACGATCAGAAGGGTAAAGGCCAGAACCGCATAACGCGCGATATTGGCGAGGAAATTGAACAGCGTGTCGTCGAGGCTCTCATATCTCAGCCCGATGGCGCGGATGCGGCGACCGACCCAGCCGGAAATGATCATCCCGATCAGCAGCAGAACCAGAGCGCCGACGATGGACCCTGCAATTCCGGCCAGAAATTCGATCGAGAGATAGTCGCCCAGCGGATGGCCTTCGTAGATTTCGTAACTCATGAGATTTTCAAACATATGCGGCTGCCTCGTCCATTTTTCTTGCCAGTTCGACGTCTTTCGCGGTCAATCCGCCGGCGTCATGGGTGGAAAGCTCCACCTCGACCGTCCGGTAGACATTGCGCCAGTCGGGGTGGTGATCTCTTTTTTCCGCAAAAAGCGCAACCCGTGTCATAAACCCGAAAGCCTCGTTAAAGTTCCGGAATGTAAAACGTTTCCGGATCGCGTTTCCGTTGGCGGTTTCTGTCCAGCCTTGCGCCAGAAGCGGGGCCAGCGCCTCGTCGCGGGCAGTTCCTTGCAACAGTTCAGTCATGGTCTTGCTCCTGTCCGGTGGATTTGAACGGGCCGTAAGAGGTCAGCACTTCGACCTCCTCGGCCACGGCGGCGCGTTCGGCATCAAGATAATCACCCACGGCCCGCGCAAACCCCGGATCCCTGATCCAGTGCAGCGAATGCACCGTGTTGGGCAAATAGCCGCGCGCCAGCTTGTGTTCGCCCTGCGCGCCGGCCTCGACACGGTCGAGACCGTGGGCAATGGCGTAATCGATGGCCTGATAATAGCACAGCTCGAAATGCAGGCTCGGGTGATATTCGGTGCAGCCCCAATATCGCCCGAAAAGCCGCGTCCGCCCGATGAAATTCAACGCCCCCGCAATGGCCCGCCCGTCTTTGAGCGCCAGCACCAAAAGCACATCGTCGCGCATCGTGTCGTGTATCTCGTCGAAAAAAGCGCGGGTCAGGTAAGGCGTGCCCCATTTGCGGCTGCCTGTGTCCTGATAGAACTGCCAGAAGGCGTCCCAATGCTCCGGCCGGATCGCCTCTCCGGTCAGTTGTACGATCTCTCCGCCAAACCCCTGTGCCTGCGCACGTTCCTTGCGGATGTTCTTGCGCTTGCGTGAAGACAGCGCCTGTAGGAAATCGTCGAAACTGCCATATCCGGCATTGTCCCAGTGAAACTGCTGCCCCGTGCGATGCATCAGACCCATTGCCTCGCCCGCCGTGACTTCCTCTTCGGCGCAAAAGGTCAGGTGCAGCGAGGACAGCGCATTTTGCGAGGCGACCTCGACCGCGCCTTGCACCAAGGCCGCCATGCCGGTCTCCTCGAATCCCGGACGGGTCAGAAGACGCCGCCCCGTCACAGGGGTAAACGGCACCGCGATTTGCAGCTTCGGATAATAGCGCCCGCCCGCCTGTTCATAGGCATGGGCCCAGTTGTGATCGAAAATATATTCGCCCTGACTGTGCCCCTTGGCATACATCGGCGCAACGGCGATCACCTCGCCGCCAAGCCGCGCCACAAGATAGCTCGGCTGCCAACCCGTGCCCGCACCGACCGAGCCGGAACGCTCCAGCGCCAGCAGGAAACGATGGGTCACAAACGGATCTTCCGGCGCGCCCTCCCCACGGGTGGCACAAGCATCCCAGTCCCCGGCGTCTATCGCGTCGAGGCTGTCGATCAGGCTTATCTCAATCTGTTCCGTCATATCCCGTGCACCGTGGTCTTCCTGTAACTGGCGCGCCGGACCGTCGCGTCAAGTCGGAAGATAGTTCTCGAATGTGATGTTCTCTGCAACCTTGCTGGCTTCGGCCTGTTCTTCGGCGCTTTTGATCGTCCAGCACAGAATATGCGCACCCGACGCCTTCAACTCCGCCACACGCGGACGCTCCAGATCGGACCATTGATGGCTGATGAAACTCGCTCCCACCCGCTCGTAATCGACAATGTCGCGCAGTGGCGCACGGCGGGAGGCCGGAATGAGCTTGGCCGCGTCATCTTCCCAGCTTGCGGTGGTGAGACCGCGCGGCAGATGCGGACAAAGCTCGGCCAGAACCGCGACGGAATGGGGGTTGAACGACATCATGGCCACCGGCCCCTGATAGCTTTCGAGCACCTTGGTCGCAGCCACTTCCAGCCGTCCGACACTCGGCCCCATCGCTCCGTCCTGATCCTTGACCTCGATCAGAAGCGGCGCACGCCCGTCCACATGGTCGAGAACCTGTTTCAGCGTCGGCACCCCGACCTCGCCGGTCTTGAACCGCAACTGCGCGAGTTCCTCCGCCGTGTTGAGCGCAAAGGCCCCGTGCCCTTCGGTCAGGCGGTTGAGCGCATAGTCGTGAAAGACCATCGCCTCCCCGTCCGAGGACATTTGCAGGTCGATTTCAATGCCGAACCCTTTTGCGATGGCCGCATCCAGCGCGGCAAAGTTGTTTTCGGCACGGGTGACATTGCCATCATGCAAGGCACGGTGCGCGATCGGCGTCTTCAGAAAGATCTCTGGTAATTGGGGCATCAGACGAGCTCGAACACCGCTTCAATTTCCACGGCAACACCCAGAGGCAGGCTGGCGGCGGAAACCGCAGAGCGCGCATGGCGGCCCGCATCGCCCAGCACCTTGACCATCAGGTTGGAGGCGCCGTTGATGACTTTGGGTTGTTCGGTGAAATCTGCGGTCGAATTGACGAAACCGACGAGTTTGACCAGTCGCTTCACCTTGGAGAAGTCGCCATCCACGGCGGCATTGGCCTGAGCCAGAAGCGCCAGCGCACAGGTCTCGGCGGCTTTGGCCCCTTCTTCGGTGGTCATATCGGCTCCGAGCTTGCCACAGATGAGTCCGTCAGGCCCGTTGGAGATCTGGCCGGAGATAAAAAGCTGCGTCCCGCTGCGGACAAAGGGCACATAATTGGCGGCAGGGGCCGGAGCGGCGGGAAGGGTGAGGCCGAGGTCGACCAGTTTGGCGGAAAGATCCATGGGGAGGGTCCTTTGTGTTAGCTGCGCGTCAGTTCTCGCGGAAGGCGCGGATGAAATAATCTGTCAGAGGTTTGGTCAGATAGGCAAGAGGCGAGCGTTCGCCGGTGGACATATAGGTTTCTACGGGCATTCCGGGGATCAGCACAGCCCCGTCGGGGAGGCGGGCGCGCTGGGCCTCGGAAATATGGATGTCCGCACGGTAATAATTTTCTCCGGTGACGTCATCGACAAAAGCATCGGGAGAAACGCGCATGACCTGTGCTTCGAGTTCCGGTGTGGTGCGGCGGTCGAATGTGGAAAAGCGCAAACGCACCGGCTGGCCGGGGTAGACCTGATCGACATGGGTCGGGCTGATCCTCGCCGTGATGATGAGCGGGCGGTCCTGCGGCACAATATAGAGCGCGGGTTGCGCGGGCGGGATCACCGCGCCGGGGCCGAAGACGGACAGGCCGTAGACGACGCCCGCCACAGGGGCGCGGATGTCGAGGCGCTCCAGTCGTGCGGTGAGGCCGGAGAGCTGTTCGCGCAGTCCTCCGATCTCTGCCTGAATATCACGCAACTCGGTGATGGCGGTTTCACGGCGGTCGCTTCGGGTCTTGAGGATGTTCAACTCGATCTCGGTGATCTGCACCTGTGCCTGTGCCTCGGACGTGTCCAGGCGCCCGATTTCGGCGGTATATTGCACCGCATCACGGCGCAGGCCGGTCACGCGGCTTTGCTGGGTGAGGCCACGTTCGAGCAATTCGGTTTGCGCCGCAAGGTCGTCTTCGAGCAGCGCAAGCTGTTCCGTGAGGGCGGCTTTCTGAGTTGCGATCCCTTTGATCTGCACGTCGATCTGGCTGCGCTGTTTGTTCAACTGTTCGATTTCCGCGCGGGCTGTTTCCTGACGGGCGTGGAACAGGTCGATCTGTCCGGCCACGGATCGCGCCACCTGCGGGTCGTCGGCCATACGCGCGACCAGTTCCGGCGGCAGGGCGATCTCGGCGGCCCCGTCGCGTTCGGCCTCAAGCCTTGCTGCGCGGGCCAGCAGTTCGAACAACTGGCGCTCCAGCACTGCGATGTCGTTGAGATCGTCCTCGGCGGCCAGTTCGATCAAAAGTGCCCCCTTTTCGACCTCTGCACCCTCGCGCACATGAACCGCCGCCACTTCGCCGCCGTCACGATGGGCCACGGCCTGCCGGTTCTGTTCGACCTGCACCTGCCCGTGGGCAACAACGGCCCCGTCGATTCGCGCAAAGATCGCCCAGCCGCCAAAGCCGACAAGCAGGATCAGTAGACAGGCCAGCCCGAACCAGACGAGGCTGCGTGCGGACCAGTCCTGTTGTGCGGGGGGCGGCGCGCTCATCGGATGCCTCCTTGCGCCGTGGCGGTGCGCAGAATGTCTTTGGAGTTCCTGACCATCTCGCCCAGCACCTGATCGCGCGGCCCGAACGCACGGCGCAAACCGCCTTCCAGCACCAGAAGCTTTTCACATTCCTGAATTGCTGAGGGCCGGTGCGCCATAATCAGCACGGCTCCACCTTCGTCCTTATGGCGGCGAATCGCGGCGTTGAGCGCGAGGGAGCCGGCATTGTCGAGGTTGGAATTGGGCTCGTCGAGAATAACGATCACCGGATCGCCGTAAAACGCCCGCGCGAGACCGATCCGCTGCAACTGCCCGCCGGACAACAGCCCGCCCGCCGCAGAGACCGGCGTGTCGTAGCCCTCCGGCAGCGACAGGATCAGGTCATGGGCATCGGCTTTCTTCGCTGCGGCAATCACGGCCTCGGCCTGAGGGGCGAGCGCGAGCTTGGCGATGTTTTCGGCAATCGTGCCGTCGAAAAGCTGCACCTGCTGCGGCAGGTAGCCGATGTAACGGCCAAGCGTCTCGCTGTCATAATGCGAGAGTTTCGCACCATCGAGGCGGATTGTGCCACCCGCAGGCGACCAAACCCCCGTCAGCGCCCGCGCCAGCGTGGATTTTCCGGCCCCCGATGGCCCGATGACGCCCAGAGCCTCGCCGGGGGCAAGATCGAATCCCACCATCCGCAGAGCGGCCTGCACTTGTCCCGGCGGCGTGACGGTGAGTTGCTGAACCGACAGCGCGGCTTTCGGGCGGGGCAGGGCCGTGCGCGGGGTCTCGGCAGGGGTGCGTCCGAGCAATTCGGCCAGATCACGCCAGCCGCGCAGACCATGTTGCACCAGCCCCCACTGTCCGATCAGCATATCAACCGGCTGCAAGGCACGCCCCAAGAGGATCGAACTGGCCACCATCGCCCCTGCGCTCAACTGGCGCTCAAGCACCAGCCACGCACCAAGCGCCAGCATGGCGGATTGCAGGAACAGGCGCAGCGCTCTGGAGGCGGCGGTAAAGCCGTGGGTCGTGTCCTCGCTGGACACCCCTTGACGCAAAGCGGTCTCGCGGGCCTTGAGCCAGCGCCGGAATGCGGCCTCTTTCATACCGAGCGCGGCCAGCGCCTCCGCCGCCGTGGTCATGCGACTCGCGGTCTGCTGCGCCTCGTTTTCGGCGCGGATGAGTGCGTCCTGCTTCGGTTTCGCCGCCGCACGGTGCAACAGCGCAACCGCCACAAGCATCCCCCCGCCGCCCACCGCCAGAAGGCCGAGATAGGGGTGGAACAGCGCAATGCCACAGAGAAAAACGGGGGTGAACGGCAGGTCATAGAGTGCCGACAGGGCCGGAGAGGCGAGAAACCGGCGAATGGCGGTCAGATCGTCCATGCCGCGAATTTTGCGGATGTCGCGCGGGTTTCGGGCGGCTTGCGCCATCGCCGCATGGAACACGCGGTTTTCGAGCCGCGTCTGGAAACGCGCAGAGATTCGCGACAAAATCCGCGCCCGCGTGCCGTCGAGCAGCCCCATCATCATATAGAGAAAGGCGACGATGGAAAACAGCGCCACCAGAGTCGCCTCCGAGCCGGAGCCCAGAACACGGTCATAGACCTGAAGCATGAACAACGGGCCGGTAAGCATCAACAGATTGATACATATGGAAAATACGCCACAGGCCCAAAACAGCCCGCGAGAGCTGCGCCGGACAGTGGCGAGTTCTTCTTGGCCGAGGCGGATCTCTTCCTGTGTCATGGCGGTGTCTTAGCGCGGTCTTGTCTGATATGGCATCGCTGCCTGTGGTCCGGCACTGGCCGGAGGTGATCTGTTGAAACAATGTCACAGGATTTCTAACAGGAGGTGTGTTAATATTGGGCTTCTGTTTCAGGAATACTATGTGGCTTATACCCACTGGGACGGGCTGTGTTGTGACGCCCGTGTCTTGTCCAATCTGTTAGTCCGAAGGTTCGCCATAATGACCCGATCTCCCCTAAGGCCGTTACTCGCCAAGACTTCGCTTTTTGCCGGGGTCATTGTGTTGGCCGGCTGTGCGACACCCGGTCCCGACGGGATCGCCGACCCTTACGAAGAGGTGAACCGCGGCTGGCATGACACCAACATCGCGCTGGACAAGGCGGTGATCAAACCCGTGTCCACGGCCTATGGCACAGTGGTGCCTGATCCGTTGCGCAAGGGGCTGTCGAATGTCTCCGACACGCTGGGTATTCCGGGCAGTGTGGTCAATGATGTCTTGCAGTTGCGTTTCGGTGACGCGCTGCACAACACCGCGCGGTTTGCCGTGAATGCCACCATCGGGATCGGCGGGTTGTTCGATCCGGCGACCGGCATGGGGCTTGAGGAGCGCGACGCGGATTTCGGCGAGACGCTTTATACTTGGGGCATGGGCGAGGGGGCTTATGTTGTCCTGCCGCTCTATGGCCCGTCGACGGAGCGCGACTCTTTGGGTCTTCTGGTCGATATCGCGCTTGATCCTGTGGGCAACCTGCTTGGCAATCCCGAAAAAGGTTACAAGACAGGGCTGAAAGTCGCCGATTTGGCGGACACACGCTATCGTTATTCCGATCTCTATGAATCCGTGATTTATGACAGCGCGGACAGCTATGCCCAGATGCGCCTGACCTATCTCGACAACCGCCGCTACGAATTGGGAACCCCGATCGTGGCCGGTGCCGGAGCAGCGGATCAGGAGGCAGCGGCTTTTGACATATATGAGGACTTCTATGAGTGATTTCGCGTTTACACGCCGGACGGTTCTGGGCGCTTTGGGGGCGGCTCTGATCCTGCCCCAATCGGCCTTGGCGTTTTCTTCGGCTCAGGCCGAAGCCCTGATCGACAAGGCTGTGGCGGACATCAACGCCATCATCAACTCGGGTAAATCCGAATCGGCCATGTATGTGGATTTCGAGAAGGTGCTGGTGCGCTACGCCGATATGCCCAACATCGCGCGTTCGGTGCTTGGCCCGCCTGCGCGTAGCGCGTCTGCGGCGCAGTTGCGGAGTTTCACCAAGGCGTTCCAGACTTATGTCGCGCGCAAATACGGCTCGCGTTTCCGCGAGTTCATTGGCGGCAGGGTCGAGGTCAACAGCACGCAGAAGATCAATTCGATCTATGATGTGCGTTGCACGGCGGTGCTCAAAGGGGAGCCGCCCTTTGCGATCTCGTTCATCGTGCATGACAAGGCGGGAAAATTTATCGACCTTCAGATCGAGGGGATTTCGCTTCTGAAATCCGAACGCTCCGAGATCGGTGCGATGCTCGACAAGGCTGGCGGCAATATCGATAAGCTGGCCGCTGCGTTGAGCTGAACGAAGACATCTCTGTGAATGTGAAAAACGCGCCCTGTGAGGCGCGTTTTTTGATGTGTTTTTTTGATGCGTGTTGTCTAGGGGACGGAGCAGGGTGCCTTTCAAAATGCCCGACACATGTCCGACATCTATCCGACCGTTTGCAGACGCCTCAATTCCCCCCGCCGAAGATCGTCCCCAAGAGGTCGAGCAGCACATTGTCGGCCTTGTCCCCGCCGCGACCGGTGTTGGTGTTGCGCTCGACCGCATTGACCGTGGGAGGTGTGGCAGGGCGGATCATGGGCAGCGGTTTGGGCTCAAGCCCCTCCTGGACCTGCGCCATCGTGCGTTGCCAGATTTCCGCCGGAAGCCCGCCGCCTGTGACGCCTGTGAGCGGCGAGTTGTCGTCATATCCCATCCAGACGCCTGCGACGTAATCGGCGGTGAAACCCATGAACCATGCGTCCCGCGCGGCCTGTGTCGTGCCGGTCTTGCCCGCCACTTCGACACCGGGGATTTGTGCGCGCGCCCCCGTGCCGGACTGCACGGCATTATACATCATATAGATGAGCTGCTGGGCGCTGTCCGGCGTGATAACCCGCTCGCCAAGCCCGCCTTCCTGACCCATCAGGGGCGTGCTATCCCCTTTCAAACGCAGGGATTTCAGCCCGTAAGGGGTGACGGATGACCCGCCGTTGAGAATGCCCGCATAGGCGCCGGTCATCTCCAGAAGCGTCGTTTCCGAGGCCCCGAGTGCCAGTGCCGGACCCTGCGCCAGATCGCTTTCGATGCCGAACATCTCGGCCACCGTGCGCACGTTTTCAAGGCCCGCATCCATCGCCAGTTTCACGGCGGGGATGTTGTAGCTGTGTTTGAGCGCGTCGGTGACGGTGACGGGGCCGTGGAACTTGCGGTCATAGTTTTGCGGCGACCACGGGCCGGAGCCGGGAATGTCCAGCGTGATCGGTTCGTCCATGATGACATCGTCATAGGACCAGCCCATGTCGAGCGCGGTGGCGTAGACAAAGGGTTTGAAGGAAGAGCCGGGCTGGCGTTTGGCCTGTGTCGCACGGTTGAAAGCGCCGGAGACCTTGAGCTTGCGCCCGCCGACCATAGCCCGCACTGCCCCGTCCGCCGACATCACCACAATCGCCGCCTGCGCCTCGGATCCTGCGCGCACCTTGTTCTCGAAGATCCATGTCAGCGCCTCTTCTGCGGCAGACTGGATGCGCTGGTCAAAGGTGGTTTCGATCACCACATCTTCGGTCGTGTCGCGGGTGAGAAAGTCAGGGCCCGAACCCATAACCCAGTCTGCAAAATACCCGCCTGCACGTTTTTCTGCGGTTTCAGACAGTTCGGCCGGATGTGCCTTGGCATAGGCGCGTTCTTCTTCGGTGATGTAGCCCTGCTGGCTCATCAACAGTAACACAATCCCCGCGCGTTCCTGCGAGCGTTGCAGGTTGTTGGTGGGGGCGTATCGCGTCGGGGCTTGCAAAAGCCCTGCCAGCATGGCGCTTTCGGCAATGTTGACCTCTGCGGCGGATTTGCCGAAATAGCGCTGTGCGGCGGCTTCAAATCCGTTTGCCCCTGCGCCGAGATAGGCGCGGTTCATGTAGATCGACAGGATTTCGTCCTTGGAATAGCGCGCTTCCATGGCCATGGCGAAGACCATTTCCTTGATTTTGCGCGCCATTGTCGTCTCGCGACAGTCGGCCTCGTATTCCGTTTGGTTTTTCCAGGTGTTCGGATCATAGGGCACACCAAGGCACAACAGTTTGGCCGTTTGCTGGGTCAGCGTCGAGCCGCCGTGCCCGGAAAGAGGGCCGCGACCCTCCGACAGGTTGATGCGGATGGCGGAGGCGATGCCGCGCGGAGAGACGCCGAAGTGGCGGTAGAACCGTTTGTCTTCCGTTGCGATGATCGCGTGCTTGAGGTGGGGCGAGACCGTGTCTGCCGTAATTTGCCCGCCAAACTGTTCACCACGCCATGCAAAGACCGAACTGTTGCGGTCCAGAAGCGTAACAGAGCCGCGCGCGCGCCCGTCCAGAAGCTCGGAATAGGGCGGCAAGGTCGAATAGATATAGAAGACCGCAATGCCGATCACCACCGCAAGCGCCAATGCGCCGCGTGACACGGTGAGCCAGATCAGCCGCCCGATCCAGCGGAAAAGCCCGCTGACCAGCCGCACCACAGGGTTCGACGGCGACTTGCGCGTCGGTTTGCGCCGCACGGGTTTCTTCCGCGGTGTCGGCGTTTTGGCCTTCTTTTTCGGCTTTTTCACCGGTTTCGAAGCATTGGGATAGCGGCGCTCGGCCACCAGCTTGCGCTTGCCCCCGTTCGGTCCTGTCATGTCTTTTGCTCGATATCTGCCAGGTTTGATTGCGACAGACTGTAATGAACTGGTGTCTGAATGTTGAGGGGAAACGAGTCGCCTTCACATCTTTATTTTTCGCCCATTTTTTAATCTCAGCGCACAAAATGTATAATTTTTGTGCAGGTGTGCTTGAAAAAGTCTCACAACGATCAGCGCCATCGCTTGTGAAGAAACTCTTAACATCGTTTTGCTGAGGCCGTGGCAAGCATTGCAAAGTGCACCACCCGCTCAAACGGAAGGGGAAAAACGTGAAACTTATTATTGCTGCAATCAAGCCATTCAAGCTTGAAGAAGTCCGCGAAGCGCTGACAGGGATCGGCGTTCGGGGCATGATGGTGACGGAGATCAAGGGCTTTGGCTCTCAGTCCGGTCACACCGAGATCTACCGCGGCGCGGAATATGCCGTGAACTTCGTGCCGAAGGTGAAACTTGAGATCGTCGTGGCCGATGCCATGGCCGAGCAAGTTGTCGAAACCATCGCAACCACCGCCAAGACCGACAAGATCGGCGACGGCAAGATTTTTGTCCTCGACGTGGAAGGCGCAACCCGCGTCCGTACCGGCGAGACCAACGACGACGCGATCTAATCGCGCTTACCCGAGACGAAAGGGACTGAAACCTATGAAACTCACCAAGTTTATTCCGGCCACAGCGCTCGCAACTGCGATGCCGCTTATGGCCTTTGCTCAAGACGCTGAAGAGGTTGTCGCCGTTGCTGTGCCGACCGACACTGTCTTTATCCTCAACACCTTGCTCTTCCTGATCGGCGGCTTCCTCGTCTTCTTCATGGCCGCTGGTTTTGCCATGCTCGAAGCCGGTCTCGTGCGCTCTAAGAACGTGGCGATGCAGCTCACCAAGAACGTCGCGCTGTTCGGTCTCGCGTCGATCTTTTACTACCTGATCGGCTACAACCTGATGTATCCGCTGGGAACTTGGGCGGTTGACGGTGTGCTTTCCGGCGTCTTCGGTCCGGGTGTGCTCGAAGCTGTTGGCATCACGGCGGAAACTGCTGACGATTACGGTTATGCGTCCACCGGTTCCGACTTCTTCTTCCAGTTGATGTTCTGTGGCGCAACCGCGTCCATCGTCTCCGGTACGCTTGCTGAGCGCATCAAACTGTGGCCGTTCCTGATCTTCACGATCGTTCTGACTGCCATCATCTACCCGATCACAGCCTCCTGGACCTGGGGCGGTGGCTTTGTGGGCGAAGCTGGCTTCTCCGACTTTGCGGGTTCCACAATCGTGCACTCCGTAGGTGGCTGGGCCGCTCTGACCGGTGCGATCATCCTTGGACCGCGCCTTGGCAAATACAAAGACGGCAAAGTGACGGCATTCCCGGGTTCCAACCTGACGCTTGCTACTCTGGGTACGTTCATCCTGTGGCTCGGTTGGTTCGGCTTCAACGGCGCATCCCAGCTCGCTATGGGTTCTGTGGGTGACGTGGCGGACGTGTCCCGCATCTTCGCCAACACCAACACCGCTGCTGCCGGTGGCGCGATTGCCGCTCTGGTTGTGACCCAACTGGTCTACGGCAAGGTCGACCTCACCATGGTGCTCAACGGTGCTCTGGCTGGCCTCGTGTCCATCACTGCTGAGCCGCTCACCCCGACTTTGGGTGCTGCAACGCTCATCGGTATGGTCGGCGGCGTGATCGTGGTCTTCGCTGTCCCGTTCCTCGACAAGCTGAAAATCGATGACGTTGTCGGTGCGATCCCGGTCCACCTGATCTGCGGCATCTGGGGCACCATCGCGGTTGTCTTCACCAACTCTGACGCAACCCTCGGTGCACAGCTCTATGGTATCGTCGTGATCGGCGCCGCAACTGTGATCGCTTCCGGTATCGTCTGGTTCATCCTGAAAGCTGTCATGGGCATCCGCGTCTCCGAAGAAGAAGAGATGATGGGCCTCGACAAAGCCGAGCTTGGCATGGAAGCCTATCCGGAGTTCTACAAAGGCTGATCCCTTCCTCAGTCTGAAAATCCTGACCCGGGCATGCAAATGCCCGGGTCTTTCTTTTGCCGGAAACCCTTTCTCAACCAAGTTGCTCTATCCCTGTCCATGAGATGCGAGAAACGCTTGAGGTCGGGATGCTGCGTCGGATTTGGGTGCTCTGGATTGCCGTTCTGCTCTGGCCTGTGGGGCTTTGGGCGGACCCTCTGTCCCTGTTGCGTCCCAGCGGGCAGGGTTGGGATCTGGAGCGACAGCCTTTGGTCATCAGCCTGCCGCAACCGCTTGTGGGGAAGGCACCGGTTGCCGGTTCCGCGTTTGGCCCGAGCCTTTTTGCGGGCCGTGCCGAAGGCAGCTTTTTCGAGCCTTTGCCCCCACGCCCCGAGGCGCGCGCGAAAATTCGCGGGATGGCTCGGGTGCCCGTCGACATTGCCTTGGTCCGCGCGATGATCGGAAGGGCGGAAAGCCCGCGTGACGGCTATGACGCGGTGCAACACGGGGCGAAGCGCAGGCCGCACAAGAGGCCGACGCAGATGACATTGGGTGAGATATTCGCATGGATCGACGCCACCCCGGGGCAGCCACATGCCATCGGTTTCTATCAGTTTATCCCTTCGACACTGGCGCGGTTGGTCACCGAGCTGGATCTCGGGCCGGAGGTGATCTTTACGCCCGCCGTGCAGGATGATCTGGCCAATATTCTCTTGGCGGATGCTGGGATTTTCGAGCTGCGTGCAGGGCAGATCACGCGGCATCAGTTTATGAACAATCTGGCAAAGATCTGGGCGGGGCTGCCGACCTCGTCGGGCAAATCCCATTACCACGGCTATGCGGGCAATAAGGCCACTGTGACATGGGCAGAGTTTGATCGGGAAATGGCACGGGCCTTTCCGAGCTAACAAAAGCGCGCCCCGAAGGGCGCGCATTGCATCAGATCAGATGGGTCAGGCTTATTTGCAGGTCTTCGCCACGGCTTCGGCCAGAAGCGGCACGGTCGTGCTGTTCAGCCCTGCGATGTTCATCCGAGAATCGCCCACCATGTAGATGCCGAACTCCTCACGGATTTTCATCACTTCCTCCGGCGTTGCCCCGATACGGGAGAACATGCCGCGGTGACCGGCGATGAAGTCGAAACGGTCCGAATTTGTGAGGCGTTTCAACTCGTCGGCCAGTTGCTGGCGCAGCCCCAACATGCCGAGACGCACGTCTTCAAGCTCCGCCATCCAGTCCGCTTTCAGAGCGTCGTCATTCAGGATCATCGTCACCAGACGCGCGCCGTGATCCGGCGGGAAGGAGTAGTTCTGACGGTTCAGGAAGTTCAGCGTGCCTTGGGTCACAGGCGTTTGCTCTGCGGTTTCGGACATCGCCATGAGGCAACCGGTGCGCTCGCGATAAATCCCGAAATTCTTGGAGCAGGAGGCAGCCACCAGAAGCTCCGGCAGTTTCGAGGCCAGAAGGCGCGTGGCGGCGGCGTCTTCTTCGAGACCGTCCCCAAAGCCCTGATAGGCAATGTCGACCAGCGCGGTTGCGCCTTTCTCGATGATCAGATCCGCGACAAGTCCGTATTGCTCCAGCGTCAGGTTCGCGCCGGTCGGGTTGTGACAGCAGCCGTGCAGCAACACCAGATCGCCCGCTTTCACGCCCTTGAGGCTTTCCATCATCGCATCGAAATCGACGGTGCAGGAGGCTTCGTCGAAATAGGCATAAGACTCGTTTTTCAGCCCCATGAACTTGATGATCGACACATGGTTCGGCCATGTCGGGTTGGAGGTCCAGACCGTGACATCGGGATTGGCGAGCTTGGCCAGTTCAAACGCCTGACGGATCGCGCCCGTGCCGCCCGGAGTGGCAATCGCGCCCACGCGGGCATGATCGACACTGTCGGCCAGAACCAGAGACTTCATCGCATCGCCATAGGCCGGATCACCGGAGAGCGCGGTGTATTTCTTGGTCGTCTCGACCTCCCACAACTGCTTTTCAGCGGCCTTGACCGCGCGCATCACGGGGGTCTCGCCATCGGCATTCTTGTAAATGCCGACGCCCAGATCGATTTTTGTGTCGCGCGGATCATCACGATACAGCGCCATAAGTTCGAGGATTTTATCCGCCGGTTGCGGTTTCAGTGTGCTCAGCATTACGCCTCTCCAGTTGCGACCTTCAAATCGCCATACATGCCCCATTCCGCCCATGATCCGTCGTAAAGCGAGAAAGGAACGCCAAGACGGGTGAGCGCGAGGCCCAGAATTGCAGCCGTCGCTCCCGACCCGCAGGTGGTGATCGCCGGCTTGTTCAGATCAACGCCCGCATTTTCGAAAACCGTGTGCAATTCGTCATTGGATTTCAGCGTGCCTTCGGGAGTCAGAACTTCGGTGAAGGGCACGTTGCGGGAATTCGGGATATGGCCGGACGCGAGGCCGGGACGGGGTTCCGGCACTTCGCCTTTGAACCGCGCGGCAGAGCGGGCGTCTATGATGGTGTAATCGCCAAGTTTTGCGGAGGCTGCGACTTGTGTCACATCGCGGACAAGCTCGGGGCGGATGTCAGTGATCATGTGGCGGTCGCGAATGGTGGGCGGCTGGTCCGTGACCGGATGCCCTTCGGCTTTCCACTTTGGCAAGCCGCCATCTAGAACGGCGACATTGTCCTGCCCGAAATATTTGAACATCCACCACACGCGCGGCGCAGAGAAGATACCGGCGCTGTCATAGACAACCACCTGATGCCCGTCCCCAATGCCGAGCGCACGCATGCGGGACATGAATTTCTCTACGGGCGGCAACATATGCGGCAGGTCGGAGCGCAGATCGGCCACTTCGTCAATGTCGACAAAACGTGCGCCGGGAATATGTTCGCGCTCGTATTCGGCCAGACAATCGCGCTCATCTGTCGGCATATACCAACTGGCGTCGATGAGGCGAAGCTCCGGCGCTTTGAGATGCTCGGCGAGCCAGTCGGTCGAAACGAGCGTTTTGGGGTCGCTATAGGGCATGATGAGACCTTTGCTGACAAGGCTTTCGGCCCCTGCCTTAGCGTTCTCTCTGGGCGCGTGCAAGCAAAGCAAGCCGCACATGCGGTTTGCGGGGCAAGAAAACGCGCGGGGAGGGCGGATCAGCCGCCGTGGCGCAGGAGTCTTTGTTTCTGGCGGCCCCAGTCGCGCTTTGCCTCGGTCTGGCGTTTGTCGACGGTTTTCTTACCCTTGGCGATGCCGATTTTGATTTTGACGCGGCCCTTATGGTTGAAATACATCACCAGCGGCACAAGGGTCATCCCCTCGCGTCCGGTCGCTTGCCAGAGCTTGGCCAACTGCCGTTTTGACACCAGAAGTTTGCGCTTGCGCCGCTCTTCATGGGGGAACATCGCCTGCTCATAGGGCGCGATATAGGAGTTCGTCAGCCACAACTCGCCATTGTCCACCGACGCGTAGCTTTCCGCGATGTTGGACTGGCCGGTGCGCAGGGATTTGACCTCCGAACCGGTGAGCACGATCCCGCATTCTATGTCATCCTCGATGGCATAGTCGTAACGGGCCCGCCGGTTCTCGGCGATGACCTTGTAGTTCTTGTCTTCCGGGGTCTGTTTTTTCTTGGCCATGGTGGAGTGGAGATAAGGGCTTGCTGCGGCTGTGTCTACAGGTGGCGCTGGTTGAGACGCAGAAAAAGACAAAGAAAAAGGGGCGCGTGGCCCCTTTTCCGTCTTATGCTGTGTGCCGGCTCAAAGAAGGCCTGCGTATTCCATTGCCGATTTGATCTCGGCTTTGGTGTCAGAAGACAGCTCGGTCAGCGGCAGGCGTACTTCGTTCGAGCACAGGTCCAGAAGCGACATGGCATATTTCGCGCCGCTCACGCCCGGCTCCAGAAAGATTGCGATGTGCAAAGGCATCAGCTTGTCGGTGATCTCCAGCGCTTTCGCATAGTCCCCCGCCGCGCAAGCCGCCTGCATCTCGGCGCAGAGCTTGGGCGCAACGTTGGCGGTGACGGAGATGCAGCCAACCCCGCCATGGGCGTTGAACCCGAGCGCAGTGGCATCTTCGCCGGAGAGTTGGCAAAATTCCGGCCCGCAAGCGATGCGGGTTTTCGGCACGCGGGAGAGATCGCCCGTGGCATCCTTGACGCCGACGATCCGCGGCAGTTTTGCAAGCTGCGCCATCGTGTCGGGGGTCATGTCGATCACGGAACGGCCCGGAATGTTATAGATCACGATCAGTAGGTCAGCTGCGTCGTGCATAGCCGTGAAATGGGCGATCAGCCCCTTTTGCGTCGGTTTGTTGTAATAGGGGGTCACAACCAGCGCCGCATCCGCGCCGACTTTGGCGGCGTGTTGGATGAGGCCGATGCCCTCGGCGGTGTTGTTCGAGCCAGCCCCCGCGATTACAGGCACGCGCCCTGCGGCGGCTTCGACCACGATTTCGATCACCTGTTGGTGCTCGGCGTGCGACAGGGTCGGGCTTTCCCCCGTGGTGCCGACAGGAACAATGCCCGAAGAGCCTTGTTCGATATGCCACTCGACCAAGCGTTTGAGCGTATCGACATCCACAGCGCCGTTCTTGAACGGCGTTACCAGTGCAGGAATGGATCCTTTGAACATTGTACGCTCCTTTTCGCTTTGTCGATTAGGCGCCCGGGTCATCCGTGCCCTGAGTCGCCCGTAAAAGTTCCGGCGGAAACTAGCCGCCTTCGCGTCTGTTCACAAGAAACTGTGTTGCCGGAATGCGAGAACCCGTTAGTTTGCTCTGAAATACCAGAGCAGCTCCAAAAAGACCAAGAATCGATCATGCCCCTCACGTTTTCGACAAAGGCAGTTTATGCTTTTGTTTTCGTTCTTCTTTTACCGTTTTCTCTCGCGGCGTCTTCCGAATCGGATGCGCTCAGGCGGGCCTATGAGGCGCGCGCGCAGGGGGATTGGTCGCAGGCGCTCAACGAGGCGCAGGGCGTCGGGCGCGATATTATCGAGTGGCATTACCTGCGCGCCGGACGTGGCACATTCGAGGCCTATCGCGATTTTCTCAACCGCAATGCGGATTGGCCGGGCCTGCCGCTTCTGGCCGAAAAAGGCGAGGCGTCGATTCCTGCTGACGCAAGTGCGCAGGCGGTGCTCGACTATCTCACAGCCTACCCGCCGCAGACCGGACAGGGGGCGCTGCGCCTGATCGGGGCCTATGAGGATCTGGGCAAGACGGCGGATGCACAGGCGCAAGCGGTTCTGATATGGAACACCCTGCCGATGAAGGCGGAGGAAGAAGCCATTTTGCTTGGCCGTTACGGGTCGATCCTGAAACGGCATCATGTGGCGCGTGCGGAGATGTTGCTTTGGGCAGGCCGGTTTGATGATGCCGAGCGGATGCTGCCCAACCTACCCACGGGGTGGGACAAGCTCATCACCGCCACGCGCAAACTCGTGCGCGACGAGGCGGGTGTGGATGACGCGATTTCTGCCGTACCGGCCACTTTGGCGGACCATCCTGTTCTGGCTCATGCGCGGTTTGAATGGCGGGTGAAGCGCGGACGGAACGAAGATGCGACCACGCTTTTGCTGCAACATTCGACTGCGGAAGGGTTGGGAGAAGCCGAGGCATGGGGCAATCGTCGCCGCACGCTGGCACGTCAGATGATGCGCGATGGCAAGGCCAAGATCGCCTACGCTGTGGCCGCGCGTCACGGGCTGGCTCCCGATGAGGATCACTACGCCGATCTCGAATGGCTCGCGGGCTATATTGCCTTGCGCTATCTCGATGACGCGGGGCTGGCGCTTGATCATTTCAACCGGTTCCGCATGGCTGTTGGCACGCCGATTTCTCTGGGCCGTGCGGGTTATTGGGAAGGACGGGCGCTGGAGGCTATGGGGGCGCGTGACGATGCCGCTGCGGCCTATGCGTTCGGAGCGCAGTTCCAGACATCTTTCTACGGGCTTTTGTCGGCGGAGAAAATCGGGCGCTCGCTTGATCCCGCTTTGACGGGAGAGATGCGGTTTGCGGATTACAAAGAGGCGGGGTTCATGAACTCGTCGGTTTTGAAAGCTGCGCTGCTTTTGGAAGAGGCCGGAGACAAGCCTTTGGCCGCACGTTTCCTGCGGCATTTGGGCGAAAGTCTCAATCCGCAGGAGCTTGGGCAACTGGGGGATCTGGCACTTGATCTTGATCCTTACCTCGCGGTGCTTGTGGCGAAATTTGCGGCGGATCAGGGGATTGTCCTGAACCGCGCCTACTACCCGCTGCACGAACTGGCACAGGCCGATCTGCCGGTCAAACCGGAGCTCGCACTTGCGATTGCCCGCCGTGAAAGCGAGTTTTACGACAAGGCACGCTCTCATGTCGGGGCGCGGGGGCTGATGCAGTTGATGCCGCGCACAGGGGCGGCTATGGCTGAAAAGCTGGGTGTCGAGGGGTTTGAAGAACGTCAGCTCGAAGATCCGGTGCTCAACGCGCGGCTCGGCTCGGCCTATCTGGCGCAACTGATCGAAGAGTTCGGCTATAACATTCCGCTTGTCGCGGTGGGCTATAACGCCGGACCGTCACGGGCGCGGGACTGGATTGAACGCTATGGTGATCCGCGCACGGGAGAGGTTGATCCCGTGGACTGGATCGAACACCTGCCGTTTCGCGAGACCCGCAACTATGTGATGCGTGTCGCCGAAAGCCTTCCGGTCTATCGCGCGCGTTTGCAAGGTGAGGCCGGATCGGTGCATCTGATGGAATTGTTGACGGGGCGCTAAGGCGCTCCGCACCCTGCACATTACCCTGTGCGTTGCGCGACCTGACGCGCCCGCAAAAAGGTAAAGACACCGGCCCCCACCACGATCACCGCCCCGATCAGCACATTCGCACGGATTACATCGCCAAACACCAAAACGCCAATCACGGCGGAAACCGGCAGTTGCAGATAGGCAAAGGGCTGGATCGCGGAGGCTTCAGCGGCCTCATAGGCCTTGATCAGCAGGTAGTGGCCGCTCACGGAGGTCAGGCACAAAAGCCCCATCCAGAGCCAGTCCGAGGGCAGCATGGCTTCCCAATACCACACACCGGCCAGAGTGGTGAGGATCATGCCTGCGATCCCTGTGTAGAAAAAGGTCACATGCGACGGGTCGAAGCGGGAGACGTAGCGATTCAGCAATCCGTAGAGCGCAAAGAAGAGCGCCCCGACAAAGGCGATGAGTGCGTCCGGTGAGAAAATACTGCTGCCGGGTTTGATGATGATCATCACGCCGACAAAGCCCACAGCAACCAGACTCCAGCGCCGCCAGCCGATGCGTTCCCCCAGAATGGGACCGGACAAGGCGGTGATGACCAGAGGATAGGCCGCAAAAATGGCGGGCGCATCGACCAGCCCCATGCGGACAAAGGCCGTGACCATGATGAGGATTTGCACGGCCAGAAGCGCACCACGGAAGAATTGCAGCTTGGGACGTTCGGAGGTGATCGCCTTGCGGAGCCCGCCGCTACGCAGGGAGAGGGCCACCACAAAGGCGGCGAAGAACCAGTAGCGGATCATCACGATCATGAAGACGTTGTATTGTCCGACAAGGTGGCGGGAGATGCCGTCCTGTATGGCAAAGATACAGATCGCGCCAATCATCAGGAATGTGCCGAAAGCGGGATTGTCGCGGGTCATGGTTTGCGTCCTTGGCTCATATGGCGTTTGCGACCGAAGCCGGGGGTGCGGATCACCTCGAAGCCTGCGTCTGTGAGTTTCTGGCGCACATGGCCGGCTGCGGTATAGGTGGCGAAGGTGCCGCCTTGTGCAGTGTGCCGCCCGACCTCGCGCATCAGGTCTTCTCCCCAGAGTTCGGGGTTTTTGGCGGGTGAGAACCCGTCGAGAAACCATGCATCCGCCTGACCGTCCCACGCCGCGAGCGTGTCACGGGCATCTCCGATCTGCACATCCACCTCGATTTGGCCGATCCGGAACTGGCGTTTGCCCTCCGCCCATGCGGCGAGGAACGGATCGGCGGTGGCTTCGGCCTCGGGAAAGGCGGCAAGCGCCGTGGCGATGTCTTGAGCGGTCATAGGGAAGGCTTCAAAGGAGGTGAATTTCACCACGCCCGGACCGTTCCAAACCAGCGCCAGTGCCAGCATGTTGAGGCCCGTGCCAAAGCCCAGTTCGGCCACATGAAACCCGTCGCGCAGCCGTGCGGGCAGGTCATTGCCCGACAGGAAGACATGCCGCGTTTCCTCCAGCCCGTTGCCGAGCGAGAAATAGGGGTCGTCGAATTGGGTCGAAACAGGGATTTTCCCGTCGCGCCAGTCGATTTTGGCTGTCTGGTGGTCTGTCATTGTATGTCTTATGAATGTGCTGAATGCGGCCGACCATGCTTTGGGCAGTCGCCACTTGCAATGGGTAAAAGCGCAAATGGGCAAAGCGGAAATCACGATCTATGGCGCAGGGGCCTTCGGGCTGTCCTGTGGATACGAGGCCGCTCGTCGCGGGGCGAAGGTGCGCGTGATTGATCCCAACGGCGTGGGGTTCGGCTCCTCGGGCGGTGTGGTTGGTGCGCTTGCCCCGCATACGCCGGAGCGTTGGAACGCCAAGAAGGAGTTCCAGTTTCAAAGCCTGATCCTTGCACGAACCCACTGGCCGGAGGTCGAAGCAACCGGAGGCGTGTCTTCGGGCTATGGCAATCTCGGGCGGGTGCAGGCGGTGAAGGATGCCCGTCAACTGGAACTGGCACGAGAGCGCGAAGAGCAGGCGAAAACCCTGTGGCAAGGTCAGGCCGAATGGCGTGTGGCGACACAGGCGGAGATTGGCGACTGGGCCCCGGTCAGTCCGACGGGCTTTCTGATCCGCGACACCCTTTCGGCGCGGCTGAACCCGTGGCGGGCGTGTCAGTCTCTTGCGGCGGCCATCACGGCGCTGGGCGGTGAGGTTGTTGTGGACGGGCCGCAAGAGGGGGCGGTGATCCATGCCTCCGGCTGGTGGGGGCTGAAGGCACTGAACGAGGCCTTTGGCAAGGAGGTCGGAAACGGGGTGAAGGGGCAGGCGATCCTGCTGGATTTGTCTCTACCTGAGGCGCCGCAGCTTTATGGTGAGAGCCTCCATGTCATTCCGCACGCTGACGGGACCACCGCCATCGGCTCGACGTCCGAGCGCGAGTTTGACGACCCGAGTGCGACGGATGCACAGGCGGACGACTTGTTGGAACGTGCCCATGCGGCGGTGCCGATGCTGCGGGAGGCCAAGGAGCTTCGCCGCTGGGCCGGTGTGCGTCCGCGGGCCAAATCCCGTGCGCCCATGCTCGGGGCGTGGCCCGACAGGCCCGGACATTTCATTGCCAACGGTGGCTTCAAGATCGGTTTCGGCATGGCCCCGCTGGCCGCAAGGGTCTTGATAGACCTCGTTCTGGACGGGCAGGACGCGATCCCTGAGGCGTTCCGTGTCGAAGCCTCACTCTGAGGCCAGCCTGCGCAAATCCGACATCAGCTTTTCAAGCCCGTCCACCGTGCGCGGATCGCTTAACCGTCCCTGATTGTCAAAGGCGTTTGAACTGTCCGCGACCAGCACTTCGGGGGCTTGCAACAGATGCGCGTTAAACGGTGTCATCGCCCACCGCAGACTGTATTGCGCGCGCTCACCACCGGCGCGCCCTGCGGCGGCGGACAGGATGGCGACGGGTTTGCCTTCCCACGGTTTCACACCGGAGCGGCTCACCCAGTCGAGCGCGTTTTTGAGCACGCCGGAGATCATCTTGTTATATTCCGGCGTTGAAATCACCACCGCATCGGCGTCACGGATTTGTTCGGCAAGTGTCATGACCTCGGCGGGAATGCCCTCGGCCTCCAGATCACCGTCATAAAGAGGTAGCCGCAGATCGGCCTGCGTGAAATCACAGGGACCGAAAAGCCGCGCGGCTTCGTGCAACAGTTTTGTATTGGTGGATGCGGCGCGCAATGCACCGGAAAGGCCGAGAAGGTTTAGTGTCATGTTCGAAGGCTCCTAGAAGAAGAGGTGAACAAAGACCGGTGCGATCAATGCGGTGAAGATTGCGTTGAGGACCATGCCGATTCCGGCAAAGGCCCCCGCCGTGCCGTGGACCTGAAAGGCGCGCGCGGTTCCGATCCCGTGGGCCGCAATGCCGGTGGCCAGACCCCGCCCGCGATAGTCACGGATGCCCAAGGCGTTGAGCAATGGCGTGGTGATAATGGCGCCGACCACACCGGTGATCAGCACCAGCGCCACGGTGAGCGTCGGCAGGCCGCCAATGGCTTCGGACACGCCAATGGCGACGGGAGAGGTGGCGGCCTTGGGGATCAACGAGAGCACCAGTTCCCCGCGCAGCCCGCAGGCATAGCCAATGGCAACCGCAGAGACCATAGAGACGGTGCCTCCGACGAAAAGTGCGGCCAGCATGGGGATGGCCGACTCTTTGACCCGTTGCCAGTTTTGCCAGAGCGGCACCGCCAGCGCGACGGTGGCCGGTCCCAGCATGAAATGCACGAATTGCGCCCCTTCGAAATAGGTCGCGTAGCTGGTGTCGGTGAGTTCGAGCAGGGCCGACAGCAGGATCATCGAGATCAGCACGGGGTTCACAACGGGCCGGTTGCCCGACAGGTTGAAACAGCCCAGACCGATCAGATAGGCGAAAATTGTGACGGTGAGCCACAGAAGCGGCCCTTCGGAGAGATAGCTCCAGATATCAAGAATTTCTGTCATTCCGGTGTTTCGTCACGGACGCCTCTGAAACGGTTCACATATTTGAAGGTCAAAGCCCCCGCGCCGATGGAGAGCACGGTCGAACCAATGACCGCAGCGGCAAGCGGCAGGCCGATCTCGGACATCTGGTCGAAATATTGCACCACACCGACACCGGCGGGGACAAACAGAAGCGAGAGATGCGAGAGAAACCCGCCAGCGGTTTTCTCGATGGCATGTCCGATACGGGGCTGGAGCAACAACAGCGCGGCCAGAAGGATCATGCCGATGACAGGACCGGGCAGGCTGAGAGACAATATACGGGCGAGAATCTCGCCAATGAGCTGGAAGCCCAGAAACAGGCCGAAGTGGAAAATCATGATGAAGCGGTGCCTTGCTTTTGGCTGGCCTTCTTGGATAGGGCCACGAGGGGCGAGTTTACTACGCGCAGGCGTCACTGCAAGCGCGTTCAGGTCACAAAAATGCGCGCCAAACCACTCCGGAAGGGGCGAATCTTTTCATATCCACGTCAAGCACACGCCTCCTGTCTTTTGAGCCAACTGGCCCTTACGAGAGCAACGCGCTAGATGTGCGCATAGACTGATCTGTTGTTCGGGGGGACGATGAAACTCGCACGTATTACCACCTATCCGGTGAAAAGCCTGACGGGCACGGATCACGCCTCTGCTCATGTTCAGGGCTTGGGCATTGCGGGCGACCGGCGCTGGGCGGTTGTCTATCCCGATGGCCAAGTGGCCACGCGCCGCGAACTGCCGAATATGGCGCATTTGAATGCGGTGAGCGCGGATCGGGGCGTGTCGATTTCTTTTGGGGGAAGCAGCATTGATGTGCCTTTCCCCAGCGGCGCACCTGTTTCGGTCAAGGTCTTTTCAACACAGATCGAGGGTGTTGAGGACGCGGGCAATTATGCCGCGCATTTCCTGTCATCTGCACTCGAACGCGGGGTGCGCCTGGTCTATTTTCCGGATCATGCCCGCCGACCGGTGGATCATAGCTACGCACCGGAAGGGCATTTCACCGCTTTGTCTGACGGCTTTCCCCTGCTTTTGACCACGGAAGCCTCGCTTGCCGCGCTGAACGCGACGCTGGAGGCTCCGGTTACGATGCGCCGCTTTCGCCCCAATCTGGTGATCTCGGGAGAGATCGCGCCGTGGAGTGAGGACACATGGCGGGTGGTGCGGATCGGGTCTGCGGTGTTTCGTGTCGTCAAGCCCTGTGAACGTTGTGTGATGACGACACAGGATCCGGACACGGGAGAGCAAACCCACCCGCAAGAACCCTTGGCAACGCTGGGGCGGCTGCATCGCTCCGCGAGAGGAAAGATCATTTTCGGCCAGAACCTGATCGTCGAGAAAGAGGGCGACATTGCTCTGGGCGATGAGGTGGAGGTGTGGGAAACGGGGCCGTCCAATCTCTTGGAGCCGAAGCGGGACGGGATGCGTTCCGTGTAGAGACGATCCGTCTCGCCGGTGGCAAAATCCTTTCCCCAAATCGGGGTGGTTTTAACACTTGCTTAACCTTGTTGGCACATCCTGCGGGCATGAGAAAACATCTGCCCCTCCTTGCGTCTATCGTGTTGTGTCTGCCCGCTTGCGTCGCTGACAGTCCTGCCCTTGGCTATTCCCGTGCGGGATTCTCGACCGTAGAGATCGGCGGCAACACCTATCGCGTCTATACCGAGGAGACCCGAAACTGCGTCGAGGTGCATCGCGTCAATTTTGTCTTCCCGCCACCTTCGCGCAGGGAAATCCTGATGCAGATGGAAACTGCGGCGATGCAGGTAACCCAGTGCAAACTCAAAAAAGGCACGTTCATCGGTGATCCGGCCATGTCCAAGGGACAGCTGGATTGCTCGGAAGGGGCGGGGGCGAAAGATTGGGTGCCAGGCACATGCAACATTCGCCCTTGGGGGTGAGAGCCTTTGGGGTGAGTGGATCGTCGCCACCTTGTTTTCCCTCCGGATTCAGGGCATCAGACGGGCAACCGGAGGTGATCCATGGATTATTCGAAATCGGGCGGCCCGAAGCGGCGCCCTACGGCGCCGAAACATGGCGAACATAAGTTGCAGGAACCAAAGGGCAAACAGCCTCCGAAAGAGGCGCTTTTGGCGCGTATGAAAGCTGCGGCGCAAGCAAAAGCGGCCAAGTGAGTCGCCCGCTCCGGCGTGCGATCCGACATGCGATGTCCTGAGAGACGCGCATGATCATGCAATATTTTGTGGATAACTCGGCGCTTTCCCCCGCATCTCGGGGCTGACTGGTTGACAGCGGCGCGCCCCTCACAAACAGTTTCCCCTTAAAAAGAATCAAACAGAGGCTTCACTTGCGTTTTACCCGTCTCCGGCTCAATGGCTTCAAAAGCTTTGTGGACCCCACAGATCTTGTGATCGCGGATGGGCTGACGGGGGTTGTCGGTCCGAATGGCTGCGGCAAGTCGAACCTCTTGGAAGCGCTGCGTTGGGTGATGGGGGAGAACCGTCCCAAAGCGATGCGCGGCGCAGGTATGGAAGACGTGATCTTCGCGGGAGCGGCTTCCCGTCCGGCGCGCAACTTTGCCGAAGTCAATCTGATGATCGACAATTCGGACCGCTTGGCACCTGCGGGGTTCAACGATAGCGACAGTCTCGAAATCGTGCGCCGGATCACGCGGGACGCGGGCTCGGCCTATAAGGTGAACACCAAGGACGTGCGTGCGCGGGATGTGTCGATGCTGTTCGCGGACGCCTCGACGGGCGCACATTCCCCCGCGCTGGTGCGTCAGGGGCAGATCTCCGAACTGATCAACGCCAAACCGAAGGCCCGCCGCCGTATTCTCGAAGAGGCGGCTGGGATTTCCGGCCTGTATCAGCGCCGTCATGAGGCCGAACTGAAGCTCAAAGGGGCCGAGACCAACCTCGCCCGCGTTGATGATGTGGTGGAACAACTTGCCAGCCAACTGGCCTCTCTGGCCCGTCAGGCGCGTCAGGCGGCGCGGTATCGCGAGATCGGGACGGAACTGCGTCATGCCGAAGGGTTGTTGCATTTCCGGCGCTGGCGCGATGCGGATCTGGCGCGGGTGGAAACCGAAGAGGTTTTGCGCACACGCGTG
This sequence comes from Celeribacter halophilus, assembly GCF_018860305.1. Taxonomy (GTDB): domain Bacteria; phylum Pseudomonadota; class Alphaproteobacteria; order Rhodobacterales; family Rhodobacteraceae; genus Celeribacter; species Celeribacter halophilus_A. The sequence goes on along the minus strand of NZ_JAHKPE010000028.1, from coordinate 48,101 downwards.
GCACAGGCCAACGAGGCGGAAGGCCGCGCGCGGGCCGCCACCGCACAACGTGTCAAACAGGAGGAGGCCCTGCCGCCCCTGCGCGAGGAGGAGGCCATCGCCGCGGCGGTGTTGCAACGTCTCACAGTGTCCCGCGACCAGCTTTCGGATGAAGAGCGCCGTGCCCGCGAGATGATCGAAACGCTGTCGCGCCGGATTGACCAGCTGGTTGCCGATATGGCGCGCGAGGAACAGCTCAATAAGGATGCTGGCGAGACGATTTCGCGTCTTGAGTGGGAGCAACGGGAACTCATCAAGGCTGCCGAAGGCCACGAGCCGAGATTGCTGGAAGCGGCGGCGGAGGCTTCGGAAGCCAGTCAGGTTCTGGCGGATCGGGAAACCACGCTGACCGAAATGACCGAGGATGTGGCCCGACTTGCAGCACGGCACCAGTCGGCGAACCGTTTGGTCGAGGACAACCGCAAGACGCTGGATCGGGCGCGGGCCGAGGCGGATCGCGCGCGCGGGGCGGTGGACGAGGCCCGTCAAACCCTGAGCCTGTCAACGGAAACGCTGGCCGAAGCCGAGGCGCAGCAGGAAGAAGCGGTGGCGCGTGCCGAAGAGGCCGAGGCCATGTTGATCGAAGCGGATGAGGCCCGCACAGAAGCGCAATCGCGCGAGGCGCTGGCCCGTGCTGCACGCTCCGAGGCCGAAGGCGAAGTCGGTGCGCTCAAGGCCGAGGTTTCCGCACTGGCCAAGATGCTGGACCGCGACCAGATTGGCGGCGCGCAGCTTCTGGACCTGATCAAAGTCAAATCAGGATATGAAAAGGCGCTCGGAGCCGCGCTTTCTGATGATTTAAGACAGCCCGCGATTGAAAGCTATCAAGCCTCCGGCTGGGTCACCTTGCCGGATTATCCCGATGATCAGGACCTGCCCAACGGGGTAGAACCGCTTGCGGATTATGTGTCTGCCCCGCCGGTCTTGGGGCGTCGTCTGGCTCAGATCGGGTTGGTGCGTGCAGAGGACGGTGCGCGCCTTCAGGCTGATCTGGAACCGGGGCAGCGGCTTGTTTCTGTCGAGGGTGATCTGTGGCGCTGGGACGGTTATCGCGCGGGGGCAGAGGACGCCCCGTCTGCGGCGGCATTGCGTTTGCAACAGTTGAACCGTCTCGAAGATTTGAAACAGGAACTCGCCGCAGCAGAGGCCAAGGCGAACGGAGCCGCGCAGGCGCATGAGCATCTCAAATCCGAACTGGGGCGGCTGACAGAAGCCGACCGGCTGGCCCGTGAAGCACGTCGGGATTCGGATCGGGCGATGTCGGATGCGGCGCGTCGACTGTCCAAGGTCGAAAATGAAAAGACGCTGGCGGAAGGCAAGGTCGAGAACCTCGGTCTGGCTGTTGCGCGTCACGAGGAAGAAGCCCGCGGCGCGGAGCAGCGCTTGCGTGAGGCGGAGAAGGTCGTCAGGGATCTGCCGGATCTGGACGCTGCGCGGTCCAGCATCGAAGAGGTGAAGCTCGCCGTTGAAGCGGCGCGGATCACGATGATGACGAAACGCTCCGCTCATGACGAGATCCGCCGCGAAGGGGATGCGCGCACCCGCCGCTCACAGGAAGTGACGAAAGAACTGTCCGGCTGGCGGCACCGCCTTGAAACTGCGGGTAAACGGATTGCCGAGTTGCAGGAGCGCAAGGAAGCCAGCGAAGAAGAGCTTTACGAGGCTGCGGTGCAACCGGAGGAAATCGCGGAGAAACGCGAGGCTCTTCTGGCGCAGATCGAAGAGGCGGAGCATCGCCGCAAAAAGGCAACGGATGCCTTGGCCGAAGCCGAAGAGGCGTTGCGTGAGGTGGTGAATGCCGAGCGCGAGGCGGAACGCATGGCCTCCGAGGCTCGCGAGACCCGTGCCGCCGCAGAAGCCCGCCGCGACGCTGCGCGCGAGACCGTGGAGGCGGCTCTGGAGCGCATCCGCGAGGAACTGGAAACCACGCCCGAGAAGCTCTTGGAAGAGTTGGATGTCGATCCGGAGAAAATCCCGTCGCATGAGACCATCGAAGTGGATGTGAACCGCCTGAAGCGTCTGCGCGACAGTCTGGGGGCGGTGAACCTGCGGGCGGAAGAAGACGCCAAAGAGGTGCGCGAAGAACATGATACGCTCCTGAAAGAAAAAGAAGATCTCGAAGAAGCGATCAAGACGCTGCGGTCCGGCATTGCGTCGTTGAACCGTGAGGGGCGGGAACGGCTGCTCACCGCTTTTGAGCAGGTGAACAACAATTTCTCCATGCTGTTCACCCATCTGTTCGGTGGCGGTGAAGCCAAGCTGATGATGGTGGAAAGTGACGATCCTCTGGAGGCCGGACTTGAGATCATGTGCCAGCCGCCGGGTAAGAAACTCTCGACCCTGTCGCTTCTGTCCGGTGGGGAACAGACGCTTACGGCTCTGGCGTTGATCTTTGCGGTCTTCATGGCGAACCCCGCGCCGATCTGTGTTCTGGACGAGGTGGACGCGCCGCTCGACGATGCGAACGTGACGCGGTTCTGTGACATGCTTGACGAGATGACCCAGCGCACCGACACGCGGTTTCTGGTGATTACCCACCATGCCGTGACGATGGCCCGCATGGATCGTCTGTTTGGCGTGACCATGCAGGAACAAGGTGTGAGCCAGCTTGTTTCTGTGGACCTGAAAAAGGCCGAAGCACTGGTGGCTTGAGGCCTCTCGCAATGTCCGGAAAATTTAAGATCTGTGCGAAAGGCCGCGTCAGGGGCCTCTCGCGGTGCGCTTGCGCTTCTGGCGACCTCACCCTTTGGGGGTAGCGTGATCCGGTGCAGGGGCGTCGAAATCCTTGATCGAGGCTTCGGCTTCTCCGTTGACCCAATAGCCTGCGGCTTTGAGCCAAGGCAGCGGATGCCCCTGCGCCAGAAGGGCTTTGCGGAGCTTCTTTGCGATGCCTGCCTCTGTCGCGATCCAGACGAATGTGCGCGGCGTCAGGTTGACATTTGCCAAGGCCTCAAGGAAAAGCCGCGCCTCTGTCGCCTGTTCCAGCGGGCGGTGCAGCCAGTGGATCGTGGCATCGGCCTGAGTGTCGATTGTCTGCTCGTCTTCCGGTCCGGCCACGGCGGCGATCATGGTGACTTTTACACCAGCGGGCAGGTCTTCGAGCTTGCGCCCCATGGCTGGCAGCGCGGTTTCATCACCGATCAGCACCCAATGGGCAATCTTGCCTTCGATCACGCGGGAGCCGCGCGGACCGGCAATCTGGAGCGTGTCACCGGATTTGGCCGCGCGCGCCCATGACGCGGCGGGGCCTTCGCCGTGATCGGCAAAGTCGAGGACGAGTTCCTGCGCATTTGTATCGTAGTGGCGCGGTGTGTAGTCGCGTTTTGCGGGATCGCCGTCGGTCGGGATGAAGACCTTGACGTGATCGTCAAAAGAGCTGCTGACAAAATCCGAAAGCGTCTCGCCTTTGAGCGTGACGCGGATCATATGCGGGGTCAGCCGTTCCTTTTGTGCCACGGTCAGATCGCGGAATTTCAACTCGTGGCGCACACGGCGGGTGGTGGGGGCGGTCATGGCGTTGTCCTTGCTTTGCAACTGTTGCGAAAAACAAAGTGTTTTTGTCGGAAAAGACAACCCCTTCCCCCGCACAAGTTCTGTGCGCGGGGGAAAATAGGCTTAGAGTCTGGCCAGAAGCGCCGGAGTTGGCCATGCATCCGCAGGGAGGCCGAGTTTTTGCTGCACGCTTTGCACGGCTTCGCGGGTCTTCTCACCTAGAATGCCGTCCACACCGCCGACATCATAGCCCATGTTGACGAGCTTTTGCTGAAGCTGCTTCATCTGCGCACCAGAGAGACCTGCCTCGGGATTGCCCGCGTTGAAAACGGGCGCGCCTTCGAGGCGGGTGGCGAAATAGGCCGCAGTGGTCACATAGACAAAGCTCTTGTTCCACTCGAAATAGACCTCAAAATTCGGATAGGCGAGAAAGGCCGGACCGTTGCGCCCCATAGGCAAAAGAACAGAGGCCTTGAGGGAGGACGGGCCGAGAGAGCCGGAGCGCGGCTTGACGCCCAGTTTGGCCCATTGGCTCACGGTCATCTTGTGGTTGAGACCGGTTTTCGACCAGTCGAGTTCGGCGGGCACCGTGATCTCTTGCAGCCAGGGCTCATTCGCACGCCATCCCAGATGCCGCAGCATTTTGGCGCCGGACATGAGCGCATCGGGCGCCGAGGTCTTGAGCCGCACATGCCCGTCACCGTCACCATCGACGCCGTTTTCGAGAATGTCTTTCGGCAGCATTTGCACCATGCCGATTTCACCGGCCCATGCGCCCTGTGTGGTGGCAGGGTCAAAATCGCCGTGTTCATAAAGTGTCAGGGCGGCAAAGACTTGCGGTTGGAAAAGTTCGGGGCGGCGGCAGTCATGCGACAAGGTCATCAGCGCGTTGAGCGTGTTGAAATTGCCCTGCACCTGTCCGTAATCGGTTTCCAGCGCCCAAAATGCCAGAAGCACACCGCGCGACACGCCGTAATCGCGTTCGATCCGGTCAAAGACGCTTTTGTATTTCGCGGCATTGGCAGCCCCGTTTTGCAGCCGGTTCTGGCTGATGACCGCACGGGAGAAATCGATAAAGCTCTTTTGAAAGAACCCTTGGGCGCGGTCGGCCTTGATCACAGACGGATCATGGCGCGCGGCAGCAAAGAAGCGATCAACGGCCGCTTTCGAATGGCCTTTGGCGAGGGCTTCGGCTTTCATCTTCTGGACGAAACCGGAGAAATTTCCGCCACAGGACACATCGGCCAGAGCAGGCGTGGCAAGAAGGGCGGAGAGGGTGAGAGCAAGGCTCAGAGAACGCATGGGATTACCTTTTAAAAGTCCGGTTGCAGGCACGATAGCGGGGGCAGTGGTGTCACGCAAATGACAGAATGGCAACACAGAGGAAAACCGCGCCCCATGCCTGCCAAAGTCGGGTGCAGGCGGCGTGGATGTCTCGCGTATGTGCCTCGCGCCCTGTGGGGTTGACCCAAGGGTAGTCACGCAATTCACCATGATAGGCGCGCGGGCCGGACAGGGCGACGCCGAGACTGCGGGACAGGGCGGCTTCGGGCCAGCCCGCGTTGGGGGAGCGGTGTCGGTGCGCCTCTGCAAGAATGTCGCGCCACAGTGACAGGGGTTTGCCCCACGGAAACAGCAGGAGCGCGGAGAGGCGCGCCGGAGCCAGATTGAGCAGATCATCCAGCCGCGCCGCCGCCCAGCCGAAGTCACGGTGCCGCTCTGTGCGGTAGCCGATCATGCTGTCGGCGGTGTTCACCAGCTTGTAGACCAGAATGCCGGGCAGGCCGAAAATCAGGAACCAGAAGGCCGGCGCGATAACCCCGTCGGAGAAATTCTCCGCCGCCGATTCAATGGCGGCACGGGACACGGCGGGGGCATCTAGCTCTTGTGTCTCCCGCCCGACAATCATCGCCACGGTGCGACGACCTTCAAAAAGTGAGCGTTCGAGACCGTCGACCACGGCTTTGACATGTTGGATCAGGGATTTCTGCGCCAGAAGGATGGCCCCCAGAAGCACCTCGATCCAAGGGCCGATGAACGGGATATGGCGCAAAAACAGTCCGAGCATGGCGGCGCAGAGGGTCAGGACAAGGACGAGTAGAGCACCTTTCAGCTTGCGCATGTCGCCTGTGTTGAACCGCGTGTCGGCCCAGCCGATCAACCGCCCCATCAGTACGGCGGGGTGGGGCAGGCGGGACCACAGCCATTTCGGCTCGCCGAATATGGCGTCGAGGATCAGGGCCAGAGAAAGTGCAAACGCCGTGCTCACAAAACGGCCTCCAACTGATCCCACCTGTCTTTCGGCGGCAGGCCAAGACGCACCCATGTGTCGGAATAGGGAAAGATGCGGGACCAGACGTGCCCTTGGGCGAGCCTGTCCTGAAAGGCGCGGGCATTGGCCAGTTTATAGAGGCGAAACAACGGGGTGCCACCCATGAGTTCTGCGCCGGTGTTTTGCATAAGGCGGTCCAGTTTTGCGCTGCTTTCGTGCAGCTGGATGCGCTGCTGCTCTGCCCAGTCCGGATCATTCAGGGCCGCCGTGCCAATAGACAGCGCGGGGCCGGACACTGCCCAAGGACCGATCAGCGCGGCCAGCCGGTCGATGAGCTCGGGGGCTCCGATGGCAAAGCCGAGACGCAGCCCCGCCAGCCCCCAGAACTTCCCGAAGCTTTTGAGCACAATGGTCCGCCCGTCGGGCACCCGCGCGATGTGGGTCTGCTCCGGCATCACATCGCAAAAACTTTCGTCGATAATCACATGGGGGGCGATGAGGTCTTCGGCCTGCCAAAGGCGACCGGTCGGGTTGTTGGGATGGACCACGACCTGCACATCTGCGGGCTGGTCGGGGGCTTGGTCGCATATCTGCCATCCGTGGGCGGCGAAGGCGCCGGCATGTTCGTTATAGGTCGGCGTCCGGATGTCGACCTTGCCCTCGGGCCAAAGGGCGGGGAGGCGGGCAATCAGGCTTGAGGCCCCCGGTGCGGCGAGAATCGCGGCCCCTTTGGGCACGTCCCAAAACGTGCGCGCCGCCTGAACGAGCGCATCTTGCGCGGCGGCATCGGGGAGCAGCGCCCATGCGCTTTGCGGAATTTTGCCGATGGGGTAGGGGGTCGGATTGATGCCTGTAGACAGGTCGATCCAATCGGCTTTCTCGCCCCCGTAGCGGGCAACCGCCGCATCCAGACCGCCGCCATGATCGCGATGTTTGCTCATATTCACGCTCCTGAAACTGCCTGTCGGTGGAAGGGGAAATATAATGTATTTACAGAGGTTTCCTCCCTGAATCCCCTGCCTGCGGCATATTGGTCCGAAGGCCGGGCCGCGCCGGAGTGTCCGGCGATGCGGAGGGGGTTGAAATCACGGTTTGAAATGTGCCTGCGCGCGCGGAGAAACCTTGTCATACCTCTGTTTCGACGCAGCATGAGGGGAGTGCAAGTTAAAATCTTAACTTTTTGGTCGGCGAGAACAGGCCGGACCAGATTGACCCTCGGGTTAAGGATTCGCTAAATTTCCCCATCGATTCCGTTTTCGCCGTAAGAAGAACAAGAATGGGATGCGGTGCGGACCGTGTCGGAGGGATTATGCAAGTATTGATTGTCGAAAGCCGTCCGGAATTGGGAGAAATCTGGAAGCGACATTTGGAACGTCACGGGATGGCCGTGTCCCTTGTGCACGGACAGGAAGACGCGATTGCCGCGCTACAACTGTCGGCGCCGCAGTTGATTGTGCTGGACCTCGTTCTGGAGGACGGCTCCGCCTTTGCTGTGGCCGATTATGCCAATTACCGCCATCCGGACACGCGTGTGATCTTCACCACCAATACAAGCTTCTTTTCCGACGGGTCGATCTTCAGACATGCGGCCAATGCCTGTGCCTTTGTGCCCAATGAAGTCAATCCCGATGATCTGACCGCGATGGTCGAATATTACGGAAAAGCCGCCTCCTGATCCGGTCAGCCGCGCCCGTGTGGCGCATCGAAGTCCAGCTCGGGGCTAACGGGCACGATGCGTTGCGGGTTGACCGTGTTCTGGCTGTAATAATAGTGCCGAATGATGTGGTCGAAACGGGTGGTCCCTTTGATCCCCGGCATCTGGTAGAGTTCACGGGTATAGGCCCAGAGGTTCGGGTAATCCTTGAGCATGTGTTTGTTGCATTTGAAATGCGTGTGATAGACCTTGTCGAACCGCACCAGCGTGGTGAACAGTCGCCAGTCGGCTTCGGTCAGGCGGTCCCCGGTGAGATAGCGGTTCTCGCGCAAGATGGTTTCGAGCCAGTCCAGACTGTCAAACAGCGGGTAAACGGCATCATCATAGGCGGTTTGGGTGGTGGCAAAGCCCGCTTTGTAGACGCCATTGTTCACCGTGTCATAGATGCGGGTGTTGAGTGTCTCGATCTCGGAGCGCAGGTCTTCCGGCCAGAAATCAAGGTGGTTTCCCGTGATCCCGTCAAAGGCAGAGTTGAACATGCGGATGATCTCCGAGGATTCGTTGGAGACGATTGTGCCCGTGTCTTTGTCCCACAGAACCGGCACGGTGACGCGGCCGGACACGGCTGGCTCGGCCTCCGTGTAAATCTCGCGCAGAAATCTTTTGCCAAGGAGCGTGTCTCCCGTCGTCCCCGAGAAATCCGTATTGAAACTCCACCCGTCTGACAGCATGTCGGGGTGGACGACAGAGACGGAAATATGTGGCTCAAGCCCTTTGAGGCTGCGGAAGATCAACGTCCGGTGCGCCCAAGGGCAGGCATAGGAGACATAGAGATGATAGCGCCCGCTTTCGGCTTTGAACCCGCCATGCCCCGAAGGGCCGGCGGCGCCATATGCGGTGATCCAGTTGCGGAAACCTGCGGTGCTGCGCTGGAATTTGCCGCCGGTTGCTGCGGTGTCATACCAGCCGTCATGCCAAGTTCCGTCTTTCAGATAGCCCATTTCGATCTCCACTCTGCGTCCCCTTAGCCTATCGTCTTTGCCGACATGCGCAAACAGGCGTCAGGGCGCATTGATCGTGCGTGAATGCACATTCTGGGCGGAATGGCGGCGAGAACGGCGCCGTTGACCTGCGACAATCCGGTGACTCTCTCAGAGATCTGCTGACGCGACGTGACGGTTAACTTGACGCTAAACATTTTGCCCCCATCCTTATGGGGAGCCGCCCTTTGAAACACATTGGCTTTGAAAGGGCTTCGAAAAGACAAGTGTTACAAAGATGGCATCATAAGATGTTATTCGGGAATCGCTTGAAGGGTGGAGAGAGATTATGTCGGATTTTTTGCCGAAAGAGGTGCGCGAAGGTCTTGAACTGGCCCGCAAACGCAACCTTAAACGCGGATCCCGCCTGCGCGTGCGCGTGGGGGAGGAGACCTATCCGATCCTGCGATCTTGGAGCAACGGATTCGCGCTGGATCGTGAGAACACCGAACATCTGCGCGGGTTGGTCGATGTCTTTGACGGGTCGCGTCATCTCTATCAGGCGTTGATCGTCGCGGCGAAAGATGACGGGCACGAGATGAGTTTCGAGTTCAAACGCTCGACCGCAGCGACCGACAAGCCGCCTCTGGATTACGACCGGCCCGATGACGCGCCAGTCGCACTTTTGCCGCGTTAAGCCTTTCGGAAAACGCTTTGACCTCAGGGGCCTGCTTATTGCAGGTCGCTGAAGGCCTCCTTGAGACGGGTGCAGGCATCCTCGACAATGCTGCGCGGTGTGGCGAGGTTGAAGCGCAGGTAATTCTCGCCACCTGTGCCAAAGGTCGGCCCGTGGTTCGGGGCGATCCGTGCGGTTTTCTCGACGCGGGCGGTAAATTCTTCGCGTGACATGCCTGTATCGGTGAAATCGACCCATGCCAGATAGGTGGCCTCCAAAGGCATGGAGGTCAGCCCCGGAATCGCCGCAATCTCGGCGTCGAAAATCTGGCGGTTTCCGTCGAGATAGGCGACCAGTTCATCCACCCAAGCGGCCCCTTCCGGACTGTAGGCGGCAGTGGCCATCTCAAGCCCGAAGGAATTGGGCGAAATGCCAAGAGCCGCCATGCGCGCGGCGAAGGTCTCGCGCAGTTTCGCATCCGCAATGATGACATTGCCGGAATGGGTGCCCGCGATGTTGAAGGTCTTTGTGGTCGCGGACATCATGACAAGCCGGTCCTCGATCCCGTCAATCAGTGCCATCGGTGTGTGTGTATGGCCGGGCATCACGAGATCATGGTGAATTTCATCGGAGACCAGAACAAGATCATGCTTCCGGCAGAAGGCTGCCACAGCTTCGAGTTCCTCGCGGGTCCAGACGCGACCACCGGGGTTGTGCGGCGAGCACAGGATCAGCATGCGCTCCTTGCCGCTCATCTGCGCGTCCCATGCGTCAAAATCCATCATGTATTTGCCGTTTTCAAGCGCCAGAGGACATTCGACGACCTCGCGCCCTGCGGCTTTGATGACGCGGTGGAAGGCATGGTAAACCGGTGTCATCAGAACCACCCCGTCTCCCGGTTCGGTAAAAGCATCAACGCATAGTCCGGTGCCGTTCACCAGACCATGTGTTGTGAAAACCCACGCCGGATCAATCTCCCAACCGTGGCGATGCTTCATCCACCAGCCGATTGCGGCAAGGTAATCGCTCTCGTCCCCGAAATACCCGTATACCCCGTGTTCGGCCATTTTTTCCAACGCGGCCTGCACGACTGCGGGCGGACGGAAATCCATATCGGCGACCCACATGGCAATGCCGTCCTTGGCGGGGACACCGTAGATGTCTGCCATCTTGTCCCATTTGGCGCAATGGGTGCCGAAGCGGTTGATGATCGGGTCAAATAGCGGATTGGTCATGAGAGGCTCCAGATGCTCCATCGGGTTTGTCGAAAGCCTAGTCCCGCGAAACGGGGAAGGAAAACCGAAAATCCTGTAGGAGGGGTTGCGCGTTTTCAGCGCAGCGTGGTTGTCGCGGCAATTTGATGCCAGATGTTTCGCTTTGAGGGGCGTTTCGATCAAAACTCGGACTTCAAGTTTTACCCGAAAGGCATTAAATGCAAAGCATGACCCTGAAAACGATCCTCATCCACCCCGACCCGCGTCTGAAGAAACATTGCGATCCGGTCACTGATTTCGACCGCGATCTTGCCCGGTTTGCCGATGATATGCTGGAAACCATGTATGATGCGCCGGGCGTCGGGCTCGCCGCGCCACAGGTGGGGCTGATCAAGCGGATGCTGGTCATGGACTGCGCCAAGGAGGCCGAAGGGACTCCGGAGCCGATGGTGCTGGTCAATCCCGAGGTGACGTGGACGAGCGAAGAGCGCAACGTCTACGAAGAGGGCTGTCTCTCGATCCCCGGCCAATATGCCGAGGTGGAGCGCCCGAAGATGGTGCGCGTCAAATGGCAGGATGTCGAAGGCAAGGCGCATGAGCAGGAGTTCGACGAGCTTTGGGCCACCTGCGTTCAGCACGAAATCGACCACCTCGACGGGGTGCTGTTCATCGACTATCTCAAACCGCTCAAGCGCCAGATGATCACCCGCAAGATGCAAAAGCTCAAGCGCGACAAGGCGCGGGCCTGATGGCGCTGCGCGAGATTCTGCTCTGGCCGGATGAGCGTCTGAGCACGCGCTGCGCAGAGGTGGACGAGATCACGCCGGATCTGCGCACTCTCGTTTCCGATATGTTTGACACCATGTATGCCGCGCCGGGGCGTGGGCTTGCGGGGCCACAGGTCGGCGCGATGCTGCGGCTGTTTGTGATGGATGCGACGTGGAAAGAGGGGGAGAAGACGCCCTTTGTCGCGATCAATCCCGAGATCACCGCGCGTTCCGAAGACACCTGCGAGATGGACGAGGGCTGCCTGTCGATCCCCGACATCACCGCTCCCGTGACGCGCCCCGTGCGGATCACTCTGGCATGGACCGATCTTGATGGTGTGCGCCACAGCCGCCCGATGGACGGGGTCGAGGCCCGTATCATTCAGCATGAGTTCGACCATCTCGACGGGCTCGTGCATTTCGACCGGCTCGACGCGAAGACCCGCGCCCGCCTTGAGGAGGCCTACGCATGACCCAGCGCCCGTTCCTGCCCTATCCGGACAAACGTCTGAAAACCGCCGTGCCGCCGGTTGCAGAGATCACCGATGACATCCGCAGCATCTGGGCCGATATGGTGGAGACGATGGACGCCATGCCGGGTTATGGTCTCGCCGGACCACAGATCGGTGTGATGCAGCAACTCGCCGTGGTCGATTGCTCCGAAGAGCGCGGCAAGGCGGTTTTGATGGCCAATCCGGAAGTGCTGCACGCCTCTGTGCAACTGCGCGAACATGAGGAAGCCTCCCCGAACCTGCCCGGCATGTCCGCCGTCATCGCCCGTCCGCGGGCTGTGACCGTGCGGTTTCTCAATGCGGCAGGCGAGATGGAAGAGCGCGATTTCGTCGGGCTTTGGGCGACCTCTGTGCAACACCAGATCGATCACCTGAACGGCAAGATGTATTTTGACAATCTCAAGCCGGTAAAACGCCAGATGTTTCTGAAAAAGGCCAAGAAAATGGGAGCCATGAAATGAGAGTGATCTTCATGGGCAGCCCCGATTTCTCCGTCCCCGTGCTCGATGCGCTGGTCGAGGCGGGCCATGAAATCGCCTGTGTTTATTGCCAGCCGCCGCGTCCTGCGGGGCGGGGTAAAAAGGAGCGCCCGACACCTGTGCAGGTCCGCGCCGAAGAACTGGGCCTGCCGGTGCGTCATCCGGTGAATTTCAAAGACCCTGCGGATGTGGCCGCCTTCGAGGCGTTGCAGGCAGAGATCGCCGTGGTCGTGGCCTATGGTCTTTTGCTGCCGCAATCCATTCTCGGCGCGCCGGAACACGGTTGCCTCAACATTCACGCCTCGCTTCTGCCGCGTTGGCGGGGGGCGGCGCCGATCCATCGGGCCATTCTCGAAGGCGACGACAAAACCGGTGTCTGCATCATGCAGATGGAAGCCGGTCTCGACACCGGCCCTGTGCTGTTGCGTCAGGAAACCGACATCACGGCAGAGGACACCGCCGCGCTCTTGCATGACCGGCTCTCGGAAATGGGGGCCGATGCCATCACCGTTGCTCTGGACAGTCTGGAACAACTGGTGCCCGAGCCGCAGCCGGACGCGGGTGTGACCTATGCCAAAAAGATCGACAAGGCCGAGGCGAAAATCGACTGGACCCGTCCGGCGGCTGAGATCGATCGGCAAATTCGTGGCCTGTCGCCGTTTCCGGGCGCTTGGGCCATGCTGAACGGCGAGCGGATCAAGTTCCACATGTCCCGCGTAACAGAGGGCGATGCAGCCCCCGGCGAGGTGATCGGTGCCTTTACCATTGCCTGCGGGGAAGGGGCTGTGGAAATTCTCACTGCGCAGCGCGAGGGCAAACGTGCTATGCCTGTGACAGAGATTTTGAAAGGGCTGGACTTGCCGCAGGGCAGCCGGTTCGAATGAGGACACATCCATGTTTCCAGTTCTGATCGGCACAGTGGTGATTGCGGGGATCGTTGGCTATGTCTGCGAAAAGACCGGCTTTACCCGCAACGGCTATCTGCCCTCGATCATCATCTGCGTCGGCGGGGCGTTTCTTGCCTATTTCATCAAGCTTATGTTCGGCATCGGTCTGGGCTCTCCGGGGCTCAACGCCATTGTGTCCTCGCTGGGCGCGCTCATCATCGTGCCGACCCATTGGCGCAGAAGGTAACGACATGCCCGTTCTCGTCCTTATCATCATCGGAGCCGCTGCGGGGTTCATTGCCACCCGCGTCATGGACCTGAAAACCGACCTGATCACCACCGTGGTGATCGGTATGTTCGGGGCTTTGATCGGCGGATTGGTGTTGCGGTTTCTGTTGATGCTGACCGGAGCGGCCGCCGGCTTCGTGGGTGCGATCCTCGGAGCCATGCTGCTCATCTGGGCGTGGAAAGCAGTGACGGGGCGGAAATGATCTGGCTTTTGTCGATACCGGGGATGATTGCGCGTATTCTGCTGAGCATGGCGTTCTGGCTCATGCTGCGCCCCGGTGGCTGGCTTGTCGCCTGTTGTCTGGCGGTTGCGGCAACGTGGTATATCAAGACTTGAGGCTTTGATCCCACCGTGCGTCGTTTCAGGATCGCGGCGGGCGGGATTTGTAAACGGGCAGGGACCAGCCCCAGATCAGACTTCCTGCGCGCAGCGTGAATGTCAAAGCACCACACAAAGCGAATTCAAAAACAGGCGGAAAGTCAAAATAGGACGCGCCAAGCAGGGCCATTGCGCCCAGAAGTGCCGCCGAGGCGTAAAGCTCGCCCTGTTTGAGAACCAAGGGCACTTCGTTGCACACCACATCGCGCATCAATCCGCCGAAACAGCCGGTTGCCACCCCCATGAGTGCGACGATCACAGGCGGTTGCCCGAGTTTGAGCGCCACACCCGCCCCTGCGGACACGGCCACGGAAAGCGCCACCGCATCGGCCCACATGAGTGCGGTCATGCGGTTCTCGAACCGGTGCGCGGTAAAGAAAACACCTGCGGCCACAAGACAGGCGATGAGGATATAGCTTGGTTCTGCGATCCAGAAGACCGCGTCACGGTTGAGTAGCACATCGCGCAACGTGCCGCCGCCAACTGCGGTCAGGCAGGCGAGAAAGGCAAAGCCCACGAGATCAAGTTGCGCACGGGAGGCGGCCAGCGCACCGGAGATTGCAAAGACGATGACCGATGCGTAATCCAGCACCGCCAGCAGGGTCATGACGCCGACTTCTTGAAGGGGGCCATGCCCGCCCGCGCCAGTTCGTCGGCTTTTTCATTCTCTGCGTGGCCTGCGTGGCCCTTGATCCATTTCCACGTCACATTGTGGGTGGCCTGCGCTTCGTCGAGGCGCTGCCAGAGATCGACGTTTTTCACAGGCTTCTTCGCCGCCGTCTTCCAGCCGTTGCGTTTCCAGCCGTAAATCCAGCCGGTGACGCCGTTTTTCACATAGGCGCTGTCGGTGGTGATGGTGATGTCGGTCGGGCGGCTGAGGGCTTCCAGCGCGTTAATCGCGGCGAGCAGTTCCATCCGGTTGTTGGTGGTCTCCGCCTCTCCGCCTTTCAACTCTCGTTCCTTGACGATTTCGCCATCCTTGAAGGCGCGCATCAAAACGCCCCAACCTCCGGGGCCGGGGTTGCCGGAACAGGCGCCATCCGTCCATGCGTGAATCTCGGGCATAGGGTCTGTCCTCTTCGGCTTAGGCAAGGTCGCGCAAGACGCGCGGCACTTTGAATTCTACATTTTCCTGCGCGGTTTCGACCAGTTCAACGGTCACATCAAAACGCGCACGGAAGGCGTCGATCACCTCGTTGACCAACACTTCGGGCGCGGAGGCGCCTGCCGTGATGCCGATGGAGGTGATGCCTTTCAGGGCCCGCCAGTCGATGTCATCCGCACGTTGCACCAGTTGCGAATAGGCGCAGCCATTGGCCTTGCCCACTTCGACCAGACGTTTGCTATTTGAACTATTGGGCGCACCAATCACCAAAAGAGCGTCGATATTTGATGAAATGGCTTTCACCGCCGCTTGCCGGTTGGTGGTGGCATAACAGATGTCTTCCTTGTGCGGACCGACGATGCTCGGGAACCGCGCGCGCAGGGCGGCGACCACTTCGACCGTATCATCGACCGACAATGTGGTCTGGGTGATAAAGGCCAGACGCTCGGGATCGCGCACCTCAAGCCCCGCCACATCTTCCGGCTTTTCGACCAGCAAGACCTCACCCTCGGGCAGTTGCCCCATCGTGCCGATGGTTTCGGGATGTCCGGCATGGCCGATCATGATCATCTGGAGCCCCGCCGCATGGTGCCGCTCCGCCTCGATATGCACTTTCGACACAAGCGGGCAGGTGGCATCGACATAGACCATTTCGCGCTGTGCCGCTTCGGCGGGCACGGCTTTGGGCACGCCGTGGGCGGAAAAGATCACGGGCCGGTCGTCTGGGCAGTCTTCGAGTTCTTCGACAAAGACGGCGCCTTTTTCCTTGAGGCTGTCGACCACGAATTTGTTGTGCACGATCTCGTGGCGGACATAGACCGGCGGGCCCCATTTCTCGATTGCCATTTCGACAATCTTGATGGCGCGGTCCACGCCTGCGCAAAACCCGCGGGGGGCGGCAAGGTAAAGAGAGAGGGGGGGCATGTGTGTCGTTTCGGTCATGGCGCGCTCCTGATCTTGTGCAGAGGTAGCGAGGAACGCCTGTGAGTGCAACTGAGTGCAGCGACCGGAATGGGAAAAGCCCCCGCTTTCGCGAGGGCTTTTGATCAGCTTTCGTAACCGTCGTCCTCGCGCGGTTCGCGCGGCGGGCGTCCGAGAACGTCTTTGAGATCGTTCAACTCGATGAAGTTGTCGGCCTGACGGCGCAGCTCGTCCGCGATCATCGGCGGCTGGGTGCGGATCGAGGAAACCACGGATACACGCACGCCCTGACGCTGGAGGCTTTCAACCAGCGGACGGAAATCGCCGTCGCCGGAGAACAACACAATGTGATCGACATGGGGCGCAAGCTCCATCGCGTTCACGGCCAGTTCGATGTCCATATTGCCCTTGATCTTGCGCCGGCCCATAGAGTCGGTGAACTCTTTGGCCGGTTTTGTGACCATGGTGAACCCGTTGTAATTCAACCAGTCGACCAAGGGGCGGATCGGGGAATAGTCATCATTTTCGAGCAGAGCTGTGTAGTAAAAAGCTCGCAACAGTTTGCCGCGGCGCATGAATTCTTGCCGGAGAAGTTTGTAATCAATGTCGAATCCGAGCGACTTTGCCGCTGCATAGAGATTCGATCCATCGATGAACAAGGCAAGACGTTCATCTTTATAAAACATCTAAATGTCCTTTATAGTTTGCTTTTTTGGGCTGGACCCATGCAAATTAGGGCATGAACAGCCGGTTGTTCTTGGCTTTCGGATGCGCTGGATAGTATGAAACGGACCAGAGCTAAACTAGCCAAAAAAGATAGGGCGGATTCTGCGTGGGTCGAGATTTACATTCGCAATGGGCAAAAACACGCGCATGGATCGCTTTTGGCGCGAACCTGCCTTCGGTTGTGGGCACCCCGCTGGAGACCTTGCGCGCGGCGGTGAGAGAGCTTGAGGACGCGGGTGTTACCGTCACCGCTGTGAGCCGCGTTTACGAGACGCCCTGCTTTCCGGCGGGGGCGGGGCCGGACTATGTGAATTTCGTCGCCGAAGTGCAAAGCGCCAATGCGCCCGAGGAACTTTTGCAGACGCTGCACATGATCGAGGCCCGTTTCGGCCGTGTGCGCAAGCTGCGGTGGGCGGGGCGCTCGATTGATCTTGATCTTCTGGCGGTCGAACAGGAAATCCGCCCTGACGTAGTGTCCGTGCGGGCATGGATCACCCTGCCGTTTGTCGAGCAAAGCGTGCGCGCACCGGACCAGTTGATCCTGCCGCATCCGCGTATTCAGGACCGTGCGTTCATGCTGATTCCCTTTGCCGATCTTGCGGCGGACTGGCGGCACCCGATTTTGGACAAAACCGTCAGGGAAATGCTGGATGCCCGCCCCACGGACGAGAAATCCGAGATAAAACTCATGCCCGAAGTGGAAATCCTCACGGATTAAAGGGAACGGCGCTTGTCAATGGCGGGTCAAGTCCCTAAATAGAGCCTTTGTATAAATGCCCCGTCAGTCTGAAAGATTGGAGATCCCATGGCCCGCGTGACCGTTGAAGATTGCGTCGACAAGGTTCCGAACCGCTTCGAGCTTGTGATGCTCGCCGCCCACCGTGCGCGTGAGATTGCGGCCGGTTCGCAGTTGACCGTGGATCGCGACAACGACAAGAATCCGGTCGTCGCCCTGCGCGAGATTGCCGAAGAAACCCAATCCGCAGATGCACTGCGCGAACGGATGATCGAAAGCAACCAGACCCAGATCGAAGTTGACGAGCCGGAAGAAGACCAGATGGCACTTCTCATGGGTCAGGAAACTGACAAGCCGGCAGAGGACGATATGTCCGAAGAAAAACTGCTGCGCGCCCTGATGGAAGCGCAAGGGCAAAACTAAGGTGCGGGGCCGTATGGTCCAAAGCATAGGAGTTCGCGGACCAAAATGATCGACGTCGAAGACCTGATCGCACTGGTCCGCAACTACAACCCCAAAACTGATGCCGATTTGATCCGTGAGGCCTATGCCTACGGTAAAGAGATGCATGAGGGGCAGTTCCGCCGCTCCGGCGAGCCTTATTTCACCCATCCTGTCGCTGTCGCCGCCATTCTGACCGAACAGGCGCTGGATGATGCGACGATCATCACCGCTTTGCTGCATGACACGGTGGAAGACACCCGTGCCTCATATAGCGAGGTGGCGCGCAAGTTCGGGGAAGAGATCGCCGAGCTTGTCGATGGCGTGACGAAACTCACCAATCTTCAGCTGTCCTCGACAGAGACCAAACAGGCGGAGAACTTCCGCAAACTGTTTATGGCCATGTCGAAAGACCTGCGTGTTATTCTCGTGAAACTCGCCGACCGTCTGCACAACATGCGGACGATCAAGTCGATGCGGCCCGAGAAACAGCTGCAAAAAGCGCGCGAGACGATGGATATTTATGCGCCTCTGGCGGGGCGTATGGGGATGCAATGGATGCGCGAGGAGTTGGAAGACCTCTCGTTTCGCGTCATCAACCCCGAGGCCCGCAACTCGATCATCCGCCGTTTCATCCTGTTGCAGCGTGAAACCGGCGATGTGATCCACAAGATCACCAATGACATTCGTGTCGAGCTTGAGCGCGAGAATATCGACGCCGATGTGTTCGGACGCGCCAAGAAACCCTATTCCATCTGGCGCAAGATGGAGGAGAAACAGCAAAGTTTCTCCCGTCTGTCAGATATTTACGGCTTCCGCGTCATCACGCGCTCGGAGATGGACTGCTACCGTGTTCTCGGAGTGATCCATCATCGCTGGCGCGCTGTGCCGACGCGGTTCAAGGACTATATCAGCCAGCCGAAATCCAACGGATACCGCTCGATCCACACCACGGTGTCGGGGCGTGATGGCAAGCGGGTGGAGGTGCAAATCCGCACTCGCCAGATGCACGAAGTGGCGGAATCCGGCGTGGCCGCGCATTGGTCCTATCGCGACGGTGTGCCCGCGCAAAACCCGTTTGCGGTGGACCCGACGAAATGGCTTGCCCAGTTGACCGAGCGTTTCGAGAATGCCGAGGATCACTCCGAATTTCTCGAACACGTCAAGCTGGAGATGTATACCGACAAGGTCTTCACCTTCACGCCCAAGGGCGAGGTGGTGTCTTTGCCCAAGGGCGCGACGCCGCTTGATTACGCTTATGCGATCCACACGCGGATCGGGGACAGTTGTGTGGGGGCCAAGGTGGACGGGATTCGCGTGCCGCTCTGGACCCGTCTCAAGAACGGTCAAAGCGTCGAAATCCTCACCGCAGAGGGCCAGCGCCCGCAGGGCACATGGCTCGACATTGTGGTGACGGGGCGTGCCAAGGCGGCGATTCGCAAGTCCCTGCGCGAAGAAGATCGCGAGCGTTTCGTGAAACTCGGGCGCGAACTTGCGCGTGTCGCGTTCGAGCATGTCGGCAAGAAGGCCTCTGAAAAGGCGCTTGCAACGGCGGCGAAACAGATGACGCTGGCCAGCACCGAAGAGCTTCTGGCGCGGCTGGGCTCGGCCGAGCTTGCCGCCTCCGAAGCGGTCAAGGCGGTTTATCCGGAACTCGTCCGCGAGAGCGGGGCGATTGACGCGAAACGTGCGGTGCTTGGTCTGTCCGAAGGAGAGACCTACAACCGCGCCAACTGCTGTCAGCCGGTGCCGGGGGAGCGGATCGTCGGGATCACCTATCGCGGCAAGGGCGTGGTGATCCATGCCATCGACTGTCCCGCGCTCGAAGAACTGGAAAGCGAGACGAATCGCTGGGTCGATCTGCAATGGCACGCGGGGCCACATGCGCCGGAATATACCGTGTCGCTGGACATCACGATCTCCAATGATACCGGCGTGCTGGGCCGGATTTGCACACTGATCGGTGAGCAAAAGGCCAATATCTCGGACCTGAGATTCGTAGATCGCAAACCGGACTTTTACAGGTTGATTGTAGATGTCGACCTGCGGGATGTGGAACATCTCCATGCGGTGATGCTTGCGGTTGAGGCCGAAAGCGAAGTTGCGCAGGTGCGCAGGTACAGGAATTTGGACAGGCGACCCTAAGGGGTTCGGGGGAAACGTGGTTTTCAAGCGCCGGGAAAAACTTACGCCACTCAAATGGCTGGCGCAGGTGATCTGGCCCAAAGGGGGCTGGTCACGGGCCGTGCGCTATATGAAGCACCGTCTTCACCGCCTGCCGGACACGCCGCATAAAATCGCGCGCGGGGTTTTCGCGGGGGTGTTTGCCGTCTTTACCCCTTTCTTTGGCCTGCACTTCCTGCTCGCCTTTCTTCTCGCCAAGCTGATGCGCGGCAACGCCATCGCGGCGCTGCTGGCGACCTTTGTCGGCAATCCTTTGACCTATGTGCCGATCGGGGTGATCTGTATGAAAATGGGTCACTTCATGCTGGGCACCACCTTTGATCCGCATCACGAGCGCAGCTTTGTCGGCAAATTCTTTGATGCGGCGGATGATCTCTGGCGCAATTTCCTCGCGCTGTTCACAGAACGCGATGCGAATTGGGACGCGCTCATCCGCTTCTGGCACGATATTTTCCTACCCTATCTGGTGGGCGGCATCGTTCCGGGCATCATTGCGGGCACTGTCGCCTATTATGTCATGCTGCCGATGGTGGCCGCCTATCAGCATCGCCGCCGTGGCAGGCTCAAGGCCAAGCTCGAAGAATTGCGCCGCAAGAAACAGAGCCAGAAAACGCCGCACAAGCCTTGATCGCGCGGATCAAAGATTGTCGGTTTTCTTTCTGTGCGTGCGGAGTATTGTCCGGCTGAGAGAAAACCGTCTGGGAACAGGAATATGAGCCGGAAACTTCGCCTTGGCATGAATATCGATCACGTCGCCACCGTGCGCAATGCACGCGGGTCGGCCTATCCGGATCCGGTGCGCGCCGCGAAACTGGCCGAAGAGGCGGGTGCGGACGGGATCACCGCGCATTTGCGTGAGGACCGCCGCCATATCACGGATGCCGACATCGAGGCGCTGGTCTCGAACCTCACCGTGCCGCTCAACCTCGAAATGGCCGCCACCGACGAGATGCAGGCCATCGCCCTGCGCCACAAACCCCATGCCATCTGCCTCGTGCCGGAAAAGCGCGAAGAACGGACCACCGAAGGCGGGCTTGAAGTGGCACGGGAGGAAAACCGTCTGGCCCATTTCATCGCGCCTTTGCGCGAGGCCGGATCGCGCGTTTCGATCTTTATCGCCGCCGACCAGCCACAGATCGAAGCCGCCCACCGGATCGGCGCGGCTGTGGTCGAATTGCACACCGGCGCTTATTGCGACCTTCACGCCGAAGGAAAATTTGCCGAGCGCGACGAAGAACTGGCACGCCTCACCGAAATGGCGAAATTCGCTCACGGACTCGGGCTGGAGGTCCATGCGGGCCACGGGCTGACCTATGACACGGTGCAACCCATTGCGGCCCTGCCGGAGATTGCCGAGTTGAACATCGGGCATTTCCTGATCGGGGAGGCGATCTTCCGTGGCATCAAGCCCGCTATCGCAGAAATGCGCCGCCTGATGGATGAGGTGCGCGCTGAATGATCCTCGGCATCGGCTCCGATCTGGCGAATATCGACCGGATTTCCGGCACGCTTGAGCGGTTCGGGGCGCGGTTCAAGAACCGTGTTTTCACGCAGACCGAACAGGACAAGGCAGAGCGCCGCAGGGATGTGGCGGGCACCTATGCCAAACGCTGGGCCGCCAAGGAAGCCTGCTCCAAAGCTCTGGGCACGGGGCTTGCAATGGGCATCTCGTGGAAGGATATGGCCGTAAGCAACCTGCGCACGGGCCAGCCGGTGATGGAGGTTACAGGCTGGGCCAAGGACCGTCTCGAAGAAATGACACCGCCGGGACATGAGGCCATCATCCATGTGACACTAACCGACGATCACCCTTGGGCGCAGGCCTTTGTGGTGATCGAAGCCCGCCCGATTGCAGATTAACGCCCGTAAATCCGCGAAAACCCGATCATCACGGGCGTTTGGCTTGACTCCCATAGTCCTGCCTTTCATATCCCGCGTAACACCAAAGCAAATTCCCAAAGGATTTTCAGATGAGCAGTGCTAAGGACAGTCTGGTCGAAACCGTCAAAACCGTGGTCTACGCCCTGCTGATCGCCGGGATTTTCCGCACGCTGTTCTTCCAGCCGTTCTTTATTCCGTCCTCGTCGATGAAAGATACGCTGTTGATCGGTGACTTCCTCTTCGTCAACAAAATGTCCTACGGCTACTCGCAATGGTCCTGCCCGAAGGCGATCAATTTTCTTTGCCCGATTTCGGGCCGTATTCTCGGTTCTGAACCGGAGCGCGGGGACATTGTGGTGTTCGAGCATCCGACACAGCACCGCACCTTTGTGAAACGTCTGATCGGGATGCCGGGGGATCGTGTGCAGATCACCGACGGGGTGATCTTCATCAACGGCGAAGAGGTGACACAGACCCCTGATGGCAACTTTGTCGAGACCTTTGAAAAGCAAGGCGCCGCCGGTCGCTATCCGGCCTGTGCCAACACGCCGGGCGAGGGTGGCGAGTGCATCAAGGAAAAATTCATCGAAACCCTGCCGGGCGGGCGTCAGCACTCGATCCTGAACATCCGCACCACAGGCGTGGACAACACACAGGTTTATACCGTTCCGGAGAACAACTACTTCTTCATGGGCGACAACCGTGATAACTCCGCCGACAGCCGTGTGCCCACGACGATGGGCGGGGTAGGCTTTGTCCCCGAAGAATATCTCGTCGGCAAGGTGAGCCGCGTGATGTTCTCTGCGGCGGGCAAACATCTGGTCTACTTCTGGACCTGGCGCAAAGATCGATTCTTCAAGGCATTGCAGTGAAAATTTCCGCCGACATACAAGCATTCCAGAAACGTCTCGGGCATGAGTTTTCTCATCCCGAGCTTTTGCTGCGTGCGCTGACACACAGTTCCATCTCATCGGCCACGCGCCCCGACAACCAGCGTCTCGAATTTCTGGGCGACCGCGTTTTGGGGCTGACGATGGCCGAGGCGCTGTTCGAGAAAGACAAATCCGCCTCCGAAGGCCAGCTTGCGCCACGGTTCAACGCGCTTGTGCGCAAGGAAACCTGTGCCGATGTCGCCCGCCAGATCGACCTTGGCGCGGTGTTGAAGCTGGGGCGTTCGGAAATGATGTCCGGTGGTCGCCGCAAGGAGGCGCTGCTTGCCGATGCGATGGAGGCGGTGATTGCCGCAGTTTACCGCGATGCAGGGTTTGAAGTGGCCAAGGCCCTCGTGCGCAGGCTTTGGGGCAAACGCATTGACCATGTGGAGAATGATGCGCGCGACGCCAAGACCGCGCTTCAGGAATGGGCGCAGGCACGCGGCCAGAAACCTCCGAAATATGTTGAAATTTCCCGCAAGGGGCCGGATCATGCACCGGTGTTTACCATTGAGGTGACGTTGGAAAGCGGCCAGTCGGAATGCTCCGAGGCCAATTCCAAACGTCATGCCGAACAGGCCGCTGCCAAGGCGCTTCTCAAACAACTGGAGGCCGGGAATGGCTGAGACCACACGCGCGGGCTTCGTTGCCCTGATCGGTGAACCCAATGCGGGTAAATCGACGCTGCTGAACCGTATGGTCGGGGCGAAAGTCTCCATCGTTACACATAAAGTCCAGACCACACGCGCGCGTATTCGCGGCGTTGCACTGGAGGGCGACAGCCAGCTTGTCTTTGTTGACACGCCGGGGATTTTCAAACCCAAACGCCGCCTTGACCGTGCAATGGTCACCGCCGCGTGGGGTGGTGCCGCCGATGCCGATGTCGTCGTTCTGCTGATCGAGGCCCATAAGGGCGTCACCGAAGGCGTGGAAAACATTTTGGCCGCGCTGGATGAATATTCCAACCCGAAGCAGAAAGTCGCACTGGCGATCAACAAGATCGACATGGTGGATGTGGAAAAACTGCTCGCTCTGGCCAAAGACATGAACGAGCGCCATCATTTCGTGGAGACCTTTATGATCTCCGCTGAAAAGGGCCGCGGCGTTGATGATCTGCGCAAATGGCTGGCCAAGGAACTGCCCGAAGGGCCGTGGCTCTACCCTGAAGACCAGATTGCCGATCTGCCCATGCGTATGATCGCCGCCGAGATCACCCGCGAGAAACTGACGCTCAACCTGCATCAGGAACTGCCCTACCAGCTCACGGTCGAGACCGAGAATTGGGAAGAACGCAAGGATGGCTCCGCGCGGGTCGATCAGGTGGTCTATGTCTCCCGTGACGGCCACAAGGGCATCATCCTTGGCAAACGTGGCGAGACGATCAAACGGATTTCGCGGGCCTCGCGCGAGGAACTGTCGGAGTTTCTGGGCCGCAAGGTCCATCTCTTCCTACAGGTGAAAGTGCGGCCGAACTGGCTTGAAGAAGCCGAACGCTACGGCGAGATGGGCCTCGATTTCAAAGACGGAAACTGATGGCACGACTGACCGCAGATGTCTGGGTCTCGGCCTATCTGACACGGCTGCGCCTTGTCGATATTCCGGCCTTTGTCGTCAAGAAAGGCGATGCCACGGCGGGCGCGGTTCTGGTCAAGCTCAACACGCTCGATGGCAAGGCCAAGGCCTTTCAGCGCGAGTTCAACCTGATGGAAGACCGCCGCGAATGGCGGGTGCTCTGCGAGGGTGATGAGCGCGATGTGGATGCCTCGCTGATGAAACAGCGCAGCTTTGATCCCGATCTCTGGATCATCGAGGTCGAGGACCGTCAGGGGCGCACGCTTCTGGACGAGCCGGGCCTGTCGGAGTGAGATGATTGACCTCGCCCCTGTGGCGCGGCAGGGTCCAGTGAGTATTTTTGCCAACGGAAAGCGGGAACGCGCATGATCGAGTGGCGCGACGAAGGGGTGGTTCTGGCTGTGCGCAAACACGGCGAGACTTCGGTGATTGTCGAGGTGTTCACACCTGACCACGGGCGTCATGCCGGTGTGGTGCGCGGCGGCATATCGCGCAAGATGGCCCCGCATTTGCAGCCGGGCGGCCAGATCGCGGTGACATGGAAAGCGCGGCTTGAAGACCACCTCGGCGCGTTCACCTTTGAACCTGTGAAAAGCCGCACCCATGTTTTGGGCGATCCTCTGGCGCTTGCGGGGATGACGGCCACGGCGGCGATGCTGTCCTTTTTGCTGCCCGAACGCGAGGCGCATGGCTATCTCTATGCCGACAGTCTCGCCCTGTTTGACCGGATCGGCTTGGACCCCCGCTGGCCTCTGGCCTATCTGCATTGGGAAGTCTCCCTGCTCGAAGAACTGGGCTTCGGTCTTGATCTGTCCTCCTGTGCCGTTACCGGATCGCCGGATGATCTGGTCTATGTGTCTCCGAAAACCGGACGCGCCGTGTCGCGGCAGGGGGCGGGGGAATGGGCCGACCGGCTTTTGCCCTTGCCGCAATGTCTCTTGGGTCAGTCTTCGGTCGATTTCGCGGAGATCGGTCAGGGGCTTTTGACCACGGGGCATTTCCTCTCCAAGATCGCGGCGGAACTGTCGGACCGCCCTCTGCCCGCCGCACGGGACCGGTTTCTCGACCGGCTCGCAAAAAAGGCGGCGCAGGAAGCACCGCCTTTCTAAAACTCCGGTCGGGGCAGATCAGGCCAGCAGACGCCGTGCGATGACCTGTGCCTGAATTTCGCCTGCGCCCTCGAAAATGTTCAAAATCCGCGCATCACAGAGGATGCGGCTGATCTGATACTCAAGCGCAAAGCCGTTGCCGCCGTGAATTTGCAGCGCATTGTCCGCCGCCGCCCAAGCTACGCGCGCGCCCAAGAGCTTGGCCATGCCTGCTTCAAGGTCGCAGCGGTGCCCGTTGTCCTTTTCCCATGCGGAGAAATAGGTGAGCTGGCGGGCCACCATGATCTCGACCGCCATCATGGCGAGCTTGCCGGAGACACGAGGGAATTCGATCAGGGACTTGCCGAACTGCTTGCGGTCCTCGGCATATTGCATCCCGACCTCAAGCGCGTTCTGCGCCACACCGATGGCGCGGGCGGCGGTCTGGATGCGTGCGGATTCGAAGGTCTGCATCAGTTGCTTGAACCCTTGGCCTTCCACACCGCCCAGAAGGTTCTTGGCATCGACCTTGAACCCGTCAAAGCCCAGCTCGTATTCCTTCATGCCGCGATAGCCCAAGACCTCGATCTCGCCACCGGTCATGCCGGGTGTGGGGAAGGGGTCTTCATCCGTGCCCGGCGTTTTCTCGGCCAGAAACATCGACAGGCCTTTGTAATCCGTGGTGTCGGGATCGGTGCGGGCCAGAAGCGTCATCACATGGGTGCGCGCGGCATGGGTGATCCATGTCTTGTTGCCGGTCACCGTGTAGCTTTCGCCCTCTTTCACCGCGCGGGTGCGCAGGCTTCCGAGATCCGAGCCGGTGTTCGGCTCGGTGAACACGGCGGTGGGCAGGATTTCGGCGGAGGAGAGCTTCGGCAGCCATTGTTCCTTTTGCTCTTCCGTGCCGCCACCGAGGATCAGTTCGGCGGCAATTTCGGACCGTGTGCCCAGAGAGCCGACGCCGATATAGCCGCGGGACAGTTCTTCGGAGACCACGACCATCGCTGCTTTCGGAAAGCCGAAGCCGCCGTATTCTTCGGGAATGGTCAGGCCGAAGACGCCAAGCTCGGCCAGTTCCTCGATGATCTCCATCGGGATGAAATCGTCTTTGAGGTGCCAGTCATGGGCAAAGGGAGCGACTTTCTCATCGGAGAAACGGCGGAACTGGTCGCGGATCATTTCCAACTCGTCATCCAGTCCCGATGCGCCAAAGGTCGCATGGCCGGAATTGTCCCGCATCAGGGCGACAAGCCGCGTGCGTGCCTCGGTGGAATTGCCGTCGAGCATGAGCTTGACCACTTCGGGGTGGCTTGGCTGCACAAGGCCAAGGCCCAGATCGGCCAACCGGCAAATCTCGCCCTGATTCATCGGGATGCCGCCGTAGATCTGGCTCAGATACTCCCCGAAGGCGATCTGGTGGATCAGCTGCTCCATCTCGCCGAACTTGTCTTCGGAAGAAAGTGCTTCGGCCCATTTCTGCATCTGGCGCAGGCTTTCCACATAGGTGGCCAGCCATGCAAGCCCGTGGGCGGCGGTTTGATTGGCCTCGACCCTGCGGCTGGAAACGCGGCCGTTCTCCAGAAATTCCGAGCGCAGCGCGGCGCGGGCGCGCTCAAGAATGGCCTCGGCAGGGGCCACGGCCGCACGGGTCAGGGCCAGAAGATCGGGCAAAATGGGGTTCGACACGGGTCTCTCCTGTTGATCAAGGGCCATGAGACTCTCTCCTCCTTCGAGCGCTTCGCGAAAATCCGAGCCACAGATTTCCGACCACATAGCGCAACATATTGATGTCGTGGCCTTCCGCACCCTGTGTGTGACGCAAGCGGGGGGCGAGAGGCGTCTGATCTTGGAACTGTCTACCTACTTCGCAGTTGCAGCGCAATAATATTTTGTCGTGAAGATGTATTTTGACCTAAAATGTCGCAACGGAACAGCACCGCCCTCTGGCACCTCCAAGAACGGATGCTGGCCTGATCTTTGGGCTATACGCGGGGAAATCCGCGTCCTAACAGGGGCTATGACATTCGACAGCATCCTGACCCTCCTCACCCTCCCGCAGATTTTCGCCGCCATTTGCATCACGCTTCTGGCCGGATTCGTCAAAGGCGCCATCGGGTTTGCCATGCCGATGATCATGATTTCGGGGCTGGGGTCATTTTTGTCGCCGGAACTGGCGCTTGCGGGGCTGATCTTTTCCACTGTGGTCACGAATGTCTGGCAGGCGTTGCGTGGTGGCGGGCGAGAGGCCGTGGAGGCGGCGTGGCAATACAGGCTCTACATCGGGGCCTTGTTGCTGTTGATCGCCCTGTCGGCGCAACTGGTGGTGATTCTGCCGCAATCTGTGGTGTTCCTGTCGCTCGGGATCATTGTGGTGGTGCTGGTCAGCTACCTGTTGTTCGGGCGCGCTTTGCACATCCCCGCGCAACACAGAGGGGCGTATGATCTGGGCTTCGGTGTGGTTTCGGGGCTGGTCGGCGGCATCGCGGGCATCTGGGGGCCGCTGACGGTGGCCTATCTGACCGCTGTGGATACGCCAAAGAAACTCCAGATCAAGGCCACGGGAGTGATTTTTGGCTCGGGCGCTTTGGTGCTTATGTTGGCGCATTTGCGCTCCGGCGTGCTCAATGCCCAGACCATTCCGCTCTCCGCGGCGCTTTTGGTGCCGGCGATGGGGGGGATGATGCTTGGCCAGCGGGTGCAGGACCGTCTGGACCAGAAGAAATTCAAACGCATGACGCTGTTCGTGCTGATGGTCGCGGGCGTCAACCTGATCCGGCGCGGGCTATTTTGAGCCCTGTTTGCGCGCGGCTTGAAGGCGTAACTTTGTCTCGGCTATTTCGGGCGCAAGCGACATGAGGTAGGCCGTGACGGCCTCTGGTTCACCCTTGTAAAGCTCCACGGGTTCCATCTGATCCGTGCCCCGGATGGCTTGAGTGATGTCACTCAGGATCGACCCTTGAATATCGGGACCATTGCCGCCGAGGGCTTCTTCGCCATGACAGGCGAGACAGAAATCCGTGTAGACCTCTTGGCCAAAGGCAATCAGCGCAGGGTCGGAGAAATCGACATCTTGGGCGAGGATCGGGGTGGCGAGCAGTGCGAAAACAACGGCGTATTTCATAGGATCACTCTGACAGAGTGTCGTGACACCTGAATGACGCGGTCAAAGAAAACGCCCCGATCCAAATGGACCGGGGCGCAATTTTTCGCGATGTAGAAAGGCTTAGCCGATGGCGGCGGCTTTCACATCTTCGTCGATATAGGGCAGGTATTGTTCGAAGTTCTCTTTGAACATGGACACCAGCTTCGCGGCTTGCGCGTCGAAGGCATCCTTGTCGGCCCATGTGCGGCGCGGGTCGAGAAGCACATCGGCCACACCCGGCACGGAGACCGGCACTTCAAAGCCGAAGTTCTCGTCCTTGCGGAATTCGACCTCTGCCAGCGTGCCTTCCAGAGCGGCGTGCAGCAGGTTGCGCGTTGCCTTGATCGGCATACGCGAACCGGTGCCGAATGCGCCGCCGGTCCAGCCGGTGTTCACCAGCCAGCAGGTCGCACCATGCTTGGCGATCTTCTCACGCAGCAGGTTGCCATAGGCTTCCGGACGACGCGGCATGAACGGTGCGCCGAAACAGGTGGAGAAGGTCGGGATCGGTTCCACAACACCCACTTCCGTGCCCGGAGTCTTCGAGGTGAAGCCGGAGAGGAAGTGATACATCGCCTGCGCCGGTGTCAGACGTGCGATCGGAGGCAGAACACCAAAGGCATCACAGGTCAGCAGGATGATGTTCTTCGGATGACCGCCCATCGCCGTCTCGGAGGCGTTGGAGATGTAGTGCAGCGGGTAGGCGCAGCGCATGTTCTCGGTCAGCGAGCTGTCTTCGAAGTCCAGATCTTTGGTGAACTCGTCATAGACCATGTTCTCGACGACCGTGCCGAA
Source organism: Celeribacter halophilus (assembly GCF_018860305.1). Classification (GTDB taxonomy): domain Bacteria; phylum Pseudomonadota; class Alphaproteobacteria; order Rhodobacterales; family Rhodobacteraceae; genus Celeribacter; species Celeribacter halophilus_A. The sequence goes on along the minus strand of NZ_JAHKPE010000028.1, from coordinate 18,939 downwards.
TTTCGACGTGGTCGCGTAGATTTCCGGTTCCGCAGTCTCGGACAGGTTGATGGTCTTGGCGTAGCAGCCGCCTTCGAAGTTGAACGTGCCCTTGTCGGACCAGCCATGCTCGTCATCCCCGATCAGGATGCGCGACGGATCAGCCGACAGCGTGGTTTTCCCCGTGCCGGACAGGCCGAAGAAGATCGCCGTGTCGACGGGATTGTCGGGCGCATGGTTGGCGGAACAGTGCATGGCCATGATGCCCTTGCCCGGCAGGATGTAGTTCAACAGGGAGAACACGCCCTTCTTGTTTTCGCCTGCATATTCGGTGTTGCCGATCAGGATCAGCTTTTTGGCGAAGTTCAGCGCGATCACGGTTTCGGAACGACAGCCGTGACGTTCCGGATCGGCCTTGAAGGACGGGCAGTTGATCACGGTGTAATCTGCGGTGAAGTCGTCGAGCGCTTTGATCTCGGGGCGGCGCAGCATCGTGCGGCAGAACAGGCCGTGCCATGCCAGCTCGGTGATCATGCGCACGTCAATCTGGGTCTCTGGGTCGGCCCCGCCGTAAAGATCCTCGACAAAGAAATCGCGCCCTTTCATATGCTCAAGCATATCGGCATAGAGCACATCGAATTTCTCGGGATCCATCGGCTGGTTGTTTTCCCACCAGATGGTGTCTTCCACATCCGGCGTCCGCACGACGAATTTGTCTTTGGGGGAGCGGCCGGTATGTTTGCCGGTGCTTACCAGAAAGGAACCGCCTTTCCCGAGGGCCCCTTCACCACGCTTGATCGCCTCTTCGATAAGGGCAGGCTCAAGAAGGTTGTAATAGACATTGCCAAGCCCCGTGATGCCTTGGTCGTCAAGTGTGAAAGCCGGGTTCACGCGTCCGGTCGTCATATGCAAACTCCTCCGCCGTGTCCTTGACGGCGTCTCTGGAAATAGAATTTGTGCCGCGAAAGGGCCATTCGCGGATGGGCGGCACACGCGCCCAATGGGGGTGCTATAGCATGCCAGCGCGGCGCGTAAATAGGACCGAGATCAACAGTTAGCGCAACCACTTAGGGGATAGCGCAAACAGATGTGTGCCAATATGTCGCGCATCGCCGTGGTGCGGGTGAAATGCCCCGAAGTGAGACAAATTAGCCATTCCTTGAATTTTTCCTGTTTCTCTGACCTCTGACAGGCATTTTGATTCGCGGTTTCGCTTGATTTGATCCGGTGAAACACGGAATATGGCAAAAAAATGCAATAGTTGAGCAGTTGAAGGAAACCGACAATGTCCCGCATCGCCTTGGTAGATGACGACCGGAATATCCTGACCTCCGTATCCATGACCCTTGAGGCAGAGGGGTTCGAGGTAGAAACCTATAACGACGGCCAGTCGGCGCTGGATGCGTTCAATAAACGTCTCCCCGATATGGCTGTGTTCGATATCAAGATGCCGCGCATGGATGGCATGGACCTGTTGCAGCGCGTGCGGCAGAAAACCAATATGCCGGTGATTTTCCTCACCTCGAAAGATGACGAGATCGACGAGGTTCTGGGTCTGCGCATGGGCGCGGATGACTATGTGAAAAAACCGTTTTCCCAGCGGCTTCTGGTCGAACGTATCCGTGCGCTCTTGCGGCGTCAGGAGGCGCTCGAAGGGATCGAGGTGGCCGAGACCGAAGAAAACAAGGTTCTCGTGCGCGGGGAACTGGAAATGGACCCGCTGCGTCACGCGGTGAAGTGGAAGGGCAAGGATGTCACGCTCACCGTGACGGAATTCCTTTTGTTGCAGGCGCTTGCCCTGCGTCCCGGCTTTGTGAAATCGCGCGACCAGTTGATGGATGTGGCCTATGACGATCAGGTCTATGTGGATGACCGGACGATCGACAGCCATATCAAACGCCTGCGCAAGAAAATGCGCACCGTGGATTCCGACTTTTCCGCCATCGAAACGCTTTACGGCATCGGATACAGGTATAACGAGGAATAATGGCCCTGACTTCCGACATGGACCGTGCGGAGAAATCCAGCCGCGATAACGCTGACGTTGTGCTCGGTGACGACTGGGTTGCGCCACGCACCGCAGATGCCGAGTTGCGCGAAAAGCGCAGGCGGCGCAAATTCATTGCGGTGAAACGCTCGCCGCTCGCGCAGAAGATCATCACCTACAACCTTATCGCGATCATTCTCATGGTGGCGGGGATTCTCTATCTGAATCCCTTCCGCAACAGTCTGGTGATGCAGCGTGAGGCGGCAATGGTGACGGAGGCCGCTCTGGTCGCCGATATGCTGGCGGTAACGGCGGGTGCGGACGGGGTTCTGTCGATTGACAATGAGTCCGACGATATGTCGACCGTGTCCAATGTTCTGGAACTGCCGCTGCTCGAAAATGTCTATATTTATGACAAGGACGGGGTGCTGATCGCCTCTACCGAAGGCATGGCCCGCGGCGGTCCGGAGAAAGTCTCCGGTGTGCAGCACGAGGGCCGCTCCACGGTCATTTCGGATTTCCTGAATAAAGTCTGGACCACCATTACCTTTTCCAAGGGCAATAGCGGCGAGAATTTCGAAAATGTGCGCGAACAGGTTGCCGCCCTTGCCGCCAATGCGCTTGGTGACGGCATCCATGTGAACACAAGCGTGAACGGTCACGGCTCCACGCTGTTTTCGGTCGCGGCCCCGATCACGCTGGACGACAGCGGAGAGATCATCGGTGTTGTCGGGCTGGTTTCCGGCGAAGGAGAGCTGGACGATCTCGTGCGTGTGGAGCGCGAACAGATCCTTCAGGTCTTTATCATCGCCCTTCTGGTCTCTATCGGTTTGAGCCTCATGCTGGCCTCGACCATTGCCAACCCTCTGGCCGATCTAGCCGCCGCAGCAGAAATCGGGCGCGACAAGAACAGCCGCAAGGTTGCGCCGGGGCGTGTGCGTATCCCCGACCTGTCGGGGCGTCCCGACGAGATCGGGCGTCTGTCCTCGGCACTGCGCGGCATGGTTGCAGCACTCTATGACCGGATCGACGCGAACGAGCAATTCGCCGCAGATGTGGCCCATGAGATCAAGAACCCGCTGGCCTCCCTGCGCTCGGCGGTCGGCTCTTTGCGGATCGTCAAGAAGGAAGAGCACCGCGACAAACTGCTCGATGTGATCGAACATGACGTGCGCCGCCTTGACCGTCTGGTTTCCGACATTTCCAACGCCTCGCGCCTCGACAGCGAACTGGTCAAGGAAGAGGAAGAAGACTTCGACCTGATCCAGACGCTGACCAACCTGATCGAATATCTCGGTCAGGACGCGCAGCAAAAAGGCGTGGAGTTCATCTCCGACATGCCGGACCAGCCGATTGTCGTCTCCGGTCTCGAAGCGCGGCTGGCGCAGGTGTTTGTGAACCTGATCACCAACGCGATCTCCTTCTGCGAGGATGGAGATGCGATCCGCGTCTGGGTGCGCAAACGGGATCACAGGGTGCTGGTTGTTGTCGAGGATACCGGTCCGGGCATCCCCGAAGAGGCGCTGACAAAAATCTTCAAACGCTTCTATTCGCAACGCCCTGTCGGCCAATTCGGCAACAACTCCGGCCTTGGTCTGGCGATTTCGAAACAGATCGTCGAGGCGCATGGCGGCGTGATCTGGGCGGAGAACATCCGTCCGACCGATGCCGACATCACCTCCGAACCGCTCGGTGCCCGTTTCGTCGTGGGCCTGCCGGTGTGACTGCGCAGCCGCAGGACGGTCTGACCCTTCATGCCTCCTGCGTCGCGCTGGATGATGCCACGGGCCTGCTGATCCTTGGTCCCTCGGGCAGCGGAAAATCGACCCTTGCGCTCGAACTTATGGCGCTGGGGGCGGTGTTGGTCTCCGACGACCGGACCATTTTGCGACGTGGTGGACAGCATGATGCTAGCCCCGCCCCGCAGCCTCAAACCCTCACCGCCACAGCGCCGGACACCATCTCCGGCATGATCGAGGCCCGCGGTGTCGGGCTTCTGCGTGCAGAGCCTCTGCCCGCCGCCACCCTGCGCGGCGTTGTCGATCTGTCACAGGTCGAAACTGACCGCTTGCCTCTCAGACGGGAAAAGGCTCTCATCGGTGTCTCGATTCCCCTGTTTTACAGGGTGGACGGGCCGCAATTCGCTCCGGCCCTCATTCAATGGCTCAAAGGAGGCCGATGCGCGTGAGCACGCCCGCTGACATGCCCATTCCGCAATCGAAAAGCCGCCATCGCGTCGTGCTTGTGACCGGCCCTTCGGGGGCAGGGCGCTCCACCGCGATCAACACGCTCGAAGATCTGGGCTTTGAGGTGATCGACAACCTGCCGATCTCGCTGCTCCCGCGCCTGCTCGAAGGCGGCGGGTTGACCCGCCCTCTGGCGCTGGGTCTCGACGTGCGCAACCGCGACTTCTCGGTCAATGGCGTGATCGAAGTGATCGACGATCTCACCCGTGACCCGAACCATGACGCCGAGGTGCTCTACCTCGACTGCGCGCCCGATGTGCTGATCCGCCGCTATTCCGAAACCCGCCGCCGCCACCCGCTCGCCCCTGCCGAGACGGCACAGGACGGGGTGGCGCGCGAAATCGACCTCTTGGGCCCGATCCGCGCCCGCGCCGATATCCTGATCGACACCTCCGAGATGACGCCGCATGACCTGCGTGACGACATCGAACGCTGGTTCGCCAAAGGGCGCGAGGCCGACATGGCGCTCTCCGTGCACAGCTTTTCCTACAAACGCGGAATGCCACGCGGCGTCGATATGGTCTTTGACGTGCGCTTTCTGGCCAATCCCTATTGGGACGAAAGCCTGCGTGCGCTCGACGGCACCGACAGCCGTGTGCAGGCCTATGTGCAAAACGACCCGCGCTTTGCCGCTTTCTTCCAGAAAGTGCTCGAACTGACCCTGCTCTTGCTTCCGGCCTATCAGGACGAAGGCAAGAAGCACCTCGCAATCGCCTTCGGCTGCACTGGCGGACAACACAGATCCGTCACTCTGGCCGAAATTCTTTCCAAAGCCCTTGCAGAACATAATTGGCCGGTGTCAATAAGGCATAGGGAACTTGAACGCCGCCAAAGCGGCATCTGATCGGGGAAGCTGACGTGATCGGAATTGTTATCGTCGCCCATGGTGGACTGGCCCGCGAATATCTCGCGGCGGTCGAACATGTGGTCGGCAAACAGGTCGGCATAGAAGCCATATCCATAGAGCCGGACCACAACCGCTCTGACAAGCAACGCGAGATCTGTCTGGCCGCCGACGATGTCGACAGTGGCGATGGCGTTGTTGTCGTGACCGATATGTTCGGGGGCAGCCCCTCGAATCTCTCGCTTCTGGCCTGTCACCATGATGATCGCCGGATCATTTACGGCGCGAACCTGCCGATGTTGATCAAACTGGCGAAGTCGCGGCATAAACCGGTTGCGGAAGCCGTCGGCAATGCGCTTGATGCCGGACGAAAATATATCGACAGTTTTGACGTGCAGGGACGTTGAAAAGAACAAGAATAAAGAGCCGAGGTGGGAGAGATGGCGCAAGTGACGCGCACGCACGAGATTATAAACGTCAAAGGCCTGCATGCGCGGGCCTCTGCGAAACTCGTGGAAGTGGTCGAGGAATTTGACGCCACGGCAGAAGTCTCCAGAGACGGGCTGAGCACATCTGGTGACAGCATTATGGGTCTTTTGATGTTGGCAGCGTCCAAAGGAACGACTATTGACGTGACAACGGCAGGGCCGGAGGCAGATGCGCTGGCAGATGCAATTGAGGCCCTGATCAAGGACAGATTTGGCGAGGATATGTAAGGTGTCTCAACCCGAAGAGCATGGGACGGAGATTGACGCCCCCGAGGACGCCTTTCAGAATGTGCCCAAACCCGGTGACCCCGATTTCGTAAGGTATGACGGGCGGCGCCTGTCCTATGCGGGGACGTTTTCCGACCCCAAGAAGGTTCTGGTCATTCGCACGATCGAGTGGCTGACCGGCAAATTCCCGCTTTTGCGCCGTATTCGCCGGTTCGAGCGGATGGGCACCCCGATGGGCCAGCCGTTCTTCAGTCAGGCGCTCGAAGTCATGGGGATCGACGTTCTGACCCCCGAAGAACAGATCGCCAAGATTCCCGCAACAGGGCCGCTTGTCGTGGTGGCCAACCACCCGCACGGTCTGGTGGACGGTCTGGTGATGGCGGAGCTGATCGGCAAGGTGCGCACGGATTATAAAATCCTGACGCGCTCGCTGTTGACCGGCATCCGCGAGATCGACCCGTTCATGTTGCCCGTGCCTTTCCCGCACGAGCCGGACAGCCATCGCGCCTCGATCAAGATGCGCAACGAGGCGATGGCGACTCTCAAGGCGGGCGGGGTGATTATCCTGTTCCCTGCGGGGGCCGTGGCCTCGTCCGAGACGTGGTGGGGGCCGGTCAAGGAAAAGCCGTGGAACCCGTTCACCGCCAAGATGGTGCTGAAATCCGGCGCGACGGTTCTGCCGATCTATTTTCCGGGGCGCAACACGCGGCTGTATCAGATTGCCGACAAGATTTCCGCGAGTTTCCGTCAGGGGCTTTTGCTGCATGAAATCGCCCGCGCGATGGACAAGCCGCAGGCCCCTGTCATCGGCGATCCTCTGACGCCGGAGGATCTCAAGGAGTGGCAGTCGAAGACGCGCGAGTTCATGGACTGGATGCGGTCGCATACGCTGGCCTTGGGTGGTCGCACCGACTGACGGTGTGGTTCGGGCGGCTTTGGGCGGAGCGGCGGGCCTGCTCGTGGGGTCGATGTGTTGCCCGACAAAAGTCCGACAGATATCCGACGCATATCCGACAGCAAAAAGGGGCCTTTGCGGCCCCTTTGTTTTGTCCTGAGTCCGGCCTGTCGGATTTAGCGCGTGGGCACCGGAGTTTCGCCACGGTAGTCGTAAAATCCGCGCTGGGTTTTGCGCCCGAGCCAGCCCGCTTCGACATATTTTGTGAGCAGCGGGCAGGGCCGGTATTTCGTATCCGCCAGCCCGTCGTGCAGCACGTTCATGATCGCCAGACAGGTGTCGAGCCCGATGAAATCCGCAAGCTCCAGAGGCCCCATCGGATGGTTCGCGCCGAGCTTCATCGATTCGTCGATGGACTTCACGGAGCCGACGCCTTCGTAGAGCGTATAGACGGCTTCGTTGATCATCGGCATCAGGATGCGGTTGACGATGAAGGCGGGAAAATCCTCGGCGCTTGCGGCGGTTTTGCCAAGGTTTTCAACCACTTCCAGAAGCGTGTGATAGGTGGCCTCATCGGTGGCGATACCGCGGATCAGTTCCACCAGCTGCATCACCGGCACCGGATTCATGAAGTGGAACCCCATGAATTTTTCCGGCCGGTCGGTGCGCGAGGCCAGCCGCGTGATCGAGATCGACGAGGTGTTCGAGGTCAGGATGGTCTCGGGCTTGAGATGCGGCAGGAGGCGCTCGAAAATGGCGTTCTTCACGTCCTCACGCTCGGTCGCTGCCTCGATCACCAGATCGGTCTGGCCGAGGTCTTCAAGCTGCAATGTCGTCGTGATCCGCGCCAGTGCCGTGTCGCGTTTCTCTGCGGTGATCTTTTCGCGTGACACCTGACGGTCGAGGTTGCGCGTGATCGTGGCCACAGCCTTGTCCAGCGCCTCCTGCGAGATGTCGTTCACCACCACATCATACCCCGCCAAAGCGAACACATGCGCGATCCCGTTGCCCATCTGGCCGGCACCGACGATTCCGACTTTTTTGATCTCCATCCCGCATTCTCCCTGGACCGGTTTGCAGTGAGTTTACGCAGCTAGAAGCGTGGTATTCAAGGGGCAAGGCAGGGGGGCGAAAGTCTTTCGTAAAGAACCGGCGTTCCAAGGGGACTAGCGGCGGTTTCCGGCCTGATTGCACGGGGCCGAATGTCGCGGAAACCTTGTGATTTGGAGACGTTGTGAGGCAGCTAAACCTCTAAAATTTATCTAGAATCGGCGTTTTAGCGATTTAGCAACTTGTGTCTGCGACTCTCTCACTCGGGTGAAAATTAAAGCAGTGGGTGGACACATGGCTTATCAAAACATGGGCGAGGGCGCGCTCAACTATACGCCGTGCCGGTATGGCAATTCGAAACTTCTCTTTCGTGGGCCGCAGAAAGATCTGGATGCGCCCTATGTAGCCTTTCTGGGCGGCACGGAAACTTACGGCAAATTCGTGGAAATGCCGTTCCCGACTCTGGTGGAGACGAGCCTTGGCGTGACGGGGGTGAATCTGGGCTGTGTGAACGGCGGGGTGGATGTGTTTTTGAGCGATGAAACCGTACTCGACATTTGCCGCAAGGCCGAGGTGACGGTGCTGCAAATTCCCGGTGCGCAGAATATCTCGAACCGTTTCTATACCGTTCATGCGCGTCGCAATGACCGCTTCCTTCGCGCGTCAGACGAGTTACAGCGGTTGTATCACAATACCGATTTCACGGATTTTAATTTTACGCGACACCTGCTGCACACGCTTGGCGCGGCTTCTCAAAAGAAATTCGCGACGGTGCGCGAGGAGTTGCGTAGAGCTTGGAGTGCGCGGATGGAAACCATGGTGGAAAAGCTGCACGGTGATGTTGTGCTGTTGTGGCTCTCGGATCATGCGCCGGATGATGGTGCCGCCTGTGATGCCATTGCGGGTGATCCGCTGTTCGTCAATCGCGAGATGGTCGAGGGCCTGCGTCCCTTGGTCAAAGATGTGGTTGAGGTGGTCGCCACCAAAGACGAAATCGCAACCGGATATGAGCTTATGGTTCATTCCGACCTTGATGCGCCCGCCGCGCGGGAGATGCTGGGGCCTGTGGCCCATGCCGGAGCGGCGGGGGTGCTCAGAGAGGCGCTTCGGCCCTATGTCTAGCGCACATCAAACGAAAAAGGCCCGCTCGAGGCGGGCCTTTTGCTTTTTTTCAATGGTTTTAGAGTTTTCCGGTCAGTTCCGGCACCGCGTCGAACAGGTCGGCCACGAGGCCGAAATCGGCGACTTGGAAGATCGGAGCTTCTTCGTCCTTGTTGATCGCAACAATGACTTTCGAATCCTTCATGCCAGCAAGGTGCTGGATCGCACCGGAGATGCCGCAAGCGATGTAGAGTTCGGGAGCGACGACCTTGCCGGTCTGGCCCACTTGCTGATCGTTCGGGGCAAAGCCCGAATCGACTGCCGCACGGGACGCGCCCACGGCTGCGCCCAGTTTGTCGGCCAGCGCTTCGATGATGGCGAAGTTCTCTTCGGAGCCTACGCCACGGCCGCCGGAGACGACGATCTTGGCGGAGGTGAGTTCCGGACGGTCGCTTTCGACCACCTTGTCCTCGACAAAGGCAGAGAGCCCCTTGTCGCCCGCACCGGATACGGATTCGACAGCTGCCGAACCGGTGGAGCCCGCCGCATCGAAGGTCGAGGTGCGGAAGGAAATCACCTTGGTCGCGTCGGTCGATTTCACGGTCTGCACCGCATTGCCCGCATAGACCGGACGTTTGAACGTGTCGGCGTCGACCACTTCGGTCACATCGGTGATCACCATCACGTCCAGAAGGGCCGCCACGCGGGGCAGGATGTTTTTGCCAGTGGTGGTCGCAGGCGCGATGATGTGGGAATAATCGCCCGCCAGAGACACGATCAGATCGGCGAGGTTTTCCGCCAGACCATTGGCATAGGCGGCATCGTCAGCGAGCAGGACCTTGCTCACACCGTCGAGTTTCGCGGCCTCGTCGGCTGCGGCTTGGGGACCACATACGAGCACGGTCACATCGCCCAGCTTGGCACCAGCGCTGGCCGTCTTGGCGGTTGCGTCAACAGCGAGCGTATCGCCCGCGACTTCAGCGAGAAGCAGAACAGCCATCAGACCAGACCTCCCTCTTTAAGTTTCGCAATCAGCTCGTCGACGGAGCCTACTTTGATCCCCGCCTGTCGGCCTGTGGGTTCTTCGGTGGTCACAACCGTCAGGCGCGGCGTGGTGTCGACGCCGTAATCCGCGGCGGTTTTCTCGTCCAAAGGCTTTTTCTTGGCCTTCATGATATTCGGCAGCGAGGCATAGCGCGGCTCGTTGAGACGCAGATCGGTGGTCACAATGGCCGGAAGATTGACGGAAATGGTCTGAAGCCCGCCGTCCACTTCGCGGGTCACAACCGCCTTGCCGTCTTCAATTTTCACCTCGGAGGCAAAGGTCGCCTGCCCCCAACCCAGAAGCGCGGCCAGCATCTGGCCCGTCGCGTTCATGTCGTTGTCGATGGCCTGCTTGCCAAGGATCACCAGTTCGGGGCCTTCCTCTTCAACCACTTTGGCGAGAATTTTCGCCACGGCGAGAGGTTCAAGGTCCACGCCCTGATCTTCGGTCACGAGAATACCGCGATCGGCGCCCATAGCCAGCGCGTTGCGGATCGTGTCCGTGGCTTTCTTTTCGCCAATCGACACAATGACAACCTCGGAGGCAATCCCTGCCTCTTTCAGCCGAATGGCCTCTTCGACGGAAATCTCGTCAAACGGGTTCATCGACATTTTTACATTGGCGAGATCAACACCCGTGCCATCGGCCTTAACTTTGACCTTCACGTTGTAATCAATCACGCGCTTAACAGGTACTAGGACCTTCATGAGCGTAAACTCCCTTTCGTCTTGCCATACGCGGATGGCACAAAAGCTCTCCGGCATCGTTGTTAGCCGTTTGCGTGCGCAGAAAATAGCCCCCAAACGCAAAAAGACAGGAGCGAAACGTCGCGTCCTGTCTCATTTGCGCCGTAGCGTCACGGGTTGGTCCGGCCTATCGATTTGCGCCCGGCACCCAGAGCACATCGGCTTTGCCCGCGTCATTGGCCATGCGTGCCGCACAGAAAAGCCAGTCTGACAGGCGGTTGAGATATTTGATCGCCACGGGGTTCACGTCGCCGTCTTCTTCGGCATTTAACTGCACGGCAAGACGTTCGGCGCGGCGGGCGACAGTGCGGCTCATATGAAGCTGGGCGGCGAGCGGTGTTCCGGCGGGCAGGATAAAGCTTTTGAGCGGTTCCAGCACAGCGGTCATGGCGTCGATTTCGCTCTCCAGCCGCTCGACCTGCGCAGGCACGGCACGCAAGACCGGATAGCCCGCCTCGTCGTCTTTATCCATGTTGGGCCGCGACAGATCGGCCCCGAGATCGAAGAGATCGTTCTGAATGCGAGACAGGGCTGCGTCCACATCGCCCTCGGCATGAAGTCGGGCGAGACCCAAGGTGGCATTCACCTCGTCTACCGTGCCATAGGCCGCGACCCGTGTGGCATATTTGGCGGTGCGCGACATATCGGAGAGCGCGGTTTCGCCGGTGTCACCGGTGCGGGTGTAGATTTTGTTCAGAACAACCATGTCAGTTCCCCGATTTGCGCAGGGCCACGAAAATCACCACGAGGATCACCGCCCCCAACTGGGCGAGAATACGGGCCTGCATGAGTTTGTTTGACCGTTTCGCCCCCTCGATGCCCCCGCGTCCGAACTGGCCGATGCCAAGGGCGAGGATGACGAGAACGAGCAGGCAGGCGGCGCCAATGACATAGATAAACGGATCGGACATATGCAGCTCCTTGAGCGAAAGGTAGACCAGACATAGCGCGTTTCGGGCGCTGGCCCAAGTTGCCTTTCGCGTGTCCTAGAGTTTTGCCATCATCCGGTCGATCAACCGTTGCGGCAGGAACCGGCGGGACAGCCCCGCGATATAGGTGGGGGTGGTGACGTAGTAATGCGCCCGTGGGCGGGGGCTTTCCAAGGCGCGCAGGAGCTTGCGGCTGACCGCTTCGGGACCAAGCTCGAAGGCGTCCGGTTCCGAGGTGCCGGCGGCTTTGTAGAGGCGCGGCACGAGTTTGGTGCGGTATTGTTCCGCGCGTGCGGAGGCTTCCCAGTCGATCCATTTGTCGAATTGTTTGCGCGCATTGAGGCGAAAGGCCGTGCCAATCGGGCCGGGTTCGATCATGGAGACATGTATCCCCGTGCCGCGCATTTCGAGACGCAGCGTGTCGGTGAGCCCTTCGAGCGCGAATTTCGTCGAGTTGTAGCTGCCGCGCCACGGCATTGCCATGATGCCGAGGACCGAGGAGCATTGCACAATGCGCCCATGCCCTTGTTTGCGCATCACCGGAATGACCCGTCGTGTCAGATCATGCCAGCCAAAGAAATTGGCTTCGAAATTCTGGCGCAGCGCATCGACGGGGAGGTCTTCGACCGCCGCAGGAATGGCATAGGCGCCGTTGTTGAAAAGCGCGTCCAGCGTGCCATCGGTGCGCGACATGGCCTCATGAAAGCCGGTTTCGATCGAAGCGGGGTCTTCGTAGTCGAGGCGGAAACTTTCCAGTCCTTCGCTTTGGAGACGTTGGGCATCTTGCTCCTGCCGGCACGTTGCGAGGACACGCCAACCACGCGCCTTCAGGAAATGCGCGGCGTGATACCCGATGCCCGAAGAACAGCCAGTGATGAGAATGGAGCGCATACAAAAGCCTTTCCCGAAAGAGACGGGAAAGGCTTAGCTCATGACAGGCGGCGAGGGAATCCACCTTTTCATGAGAGGGAACTCAGTGTGTCAGATCAGCCAGAAACTCGGCGGCCATGTAGCCTTCGACTCCTGCGCCTTCGACCAGAATTTTGACCCAGCCGTTTTCCTCGGGAGAGATGACGCGGACAATCTCCGAACGGACAAGCTGGCCAAGCACCGGATTTGCGGTGGAAGGGCCCGAGCGGACATTGACGCGCGAGGCCGTGACTTCGCGCAGAACCATCCCGGAAGCGGGGTCTGCCGTGCCGGAGTTGGGCGCGGAGGGGGCCGGTGCGGTGGGTGTGGCCGAGAGAATGGCGGCCATTTTCTCCGGATGCGAGACGCGGGTGATACCGGTCAGATCGACCTCTTCCGGCTGTGTGCTGGCAAGGTGAATACGGGCCGTGTCATGCGCGTGGGGCGTGGGTGTAGACACGCTGCGCGCTGTTTGCGCCTCGGCCAGCGTCGGGACATAGGCGCCCTGACGTTTCGCCCCTGAACCGAAACTTTCGGACAAGGTGTCGGAGAGTTGAGCGAAGACGGACACTTTCTCTGCGCGGCGCATCTCAAGCGCAGCCTGTTCCTCGGGAGAGAGATCCCGTCCGAACACCATCAATGAAGCCCATAGGCCAAACGCAGTCATCGCCAAAAGACGTAGCATAAACACACCCCCGAATTACCGTTACACACTCGTATACTAGACGATTCGCCCGAATAATGCGGGGAAAGTTCAGTAAAATTTCCACCCCCTGATCCTGCGGGCCTGTGCCGTGCCTGTGGACAAGATGCGACATCCGCTTGCCGGAGCGAAGATGGGCGGCTATTCATCTTGGCCATGAGCAGTGATTTGACCCAAGATTCTGAAAAAGAAGGCGCACCGCAGGGTGAGACCTTCGAACCGTTGCGCCGCGCCATTGGCGAGCGCTATTTGCAATATGCGCTTTCGACGATCATGCACCGCGCCTTGCCTGACGCGCGTGATGGTCTGAAACCCGTGCACCGGCGTATTCTCTATGCCATGCGTGAGTTGCGCCTGTCTCCCACGGGAGGCTTCCGCAAATCCGCAAAAATCTCCGGCGATGTGATGGGGAACTATCACCCGCACGGCGATGCGGCGATTTATGATGCGATGGCGCGTCTGGCGCAGGATTTCAACGTTCGCTATCCGCTTGTGGACGGGCAGGGGAACTTCGGCAATATCGACGGCGACAACCCTGCGGCATCGCGTTACACCGAAGCGCGGATGACCATTGCCGCCGAGGCCTTGCTCGAAGGTCTCAACGAGGATGCGGTCGATTATCGCGACAACTACGATGGCACGCTGCGTGAGCCGGAAGTGCTGCCGGCGGCCTTTCCGAACCTGCTGGCCAACGGGTCTTCGGGGATTGCGGTCGGCATGGCGACGAATATCCCGCCGCATAACATCTCCGAACTGATCGACGCCTCGCTGCATATGATCAAGACGCCGGATGTGCGCGACGAGACGCTTTTGAATTATGTCAAAGGGCCGGACTTTCCGACGGGCGGGATCATTGTCGAGCCACGCGAGAGCATGGCCAAGACCTATGCGACAGGGCGCGGGTCTTTCCGTCTGCGGGCGAAATGGGAGGTCGAGGATCTGGGGCGTGGCCAGTGGCAGATTGTGGTCACGGAAATTCCCTATCAGGTTCAGAAGTCGAAGCTGATCGAGAAACTTGCGGAAGTCATCCAGACCAAGAAAGTGCCGATTCTCGCCGATGTGCGCGACGAGAGCGCCGAAGACATCCGCGTGATTCTGGAGCCGAAATCCAAGAATGTCGATCCGGATGTGTTGATGAACACGCTGTTCCGCAACTCGGATCTTGAGACGCGGTTCTCGCTCAACATGAACGTGTTGATCGACGGACGGACGCCGAAAGTCTGTTCGCTCAAAGAAGTGCTGCGGGCTTGGCTGGATCACCGCCGCATCGTGTTGCAACGCCGTTCGCAACACCGGCTGGAAAAGATCGACCATCGCCTTGAGGTGCTCGAAGGCTTCATCATTGCCTTTTTGAACCTCGACCGTGTGATCGACATCATCCGTTATGACGACGACCCGAAAGCCGCCTTGATGGCCGAGGTCTGGGGCCGCGATTTCCCGCGCGCCATGACGGAAAAGGATTACGTCAGCCCGCTGCCCGCACCGGAAGGTCAGGGTGAACTGACCGAGGTGCAGGCCGAAGCCATTCTCAACATGCGCCTGCGCAGCTTGCGGCGTCTGGAAGAGATCGAACTGGTCAAAGAGCGCGATGCCTTGCTGGCGGAAAAGGCGGGGCTTGTTGCCTTGCTGGAGTCCGAGGACAGGCAATGGCTGCACATTTCCGAGGAACTCAAAGAGACCAAGAAGAAATTCGGCAAGGATTACGGTCCGCGCGGGGCACGGCTGACGCAATTTGCCGAAGCCACAGAGGTCGAGGATGTGCCGTTGGAAGCCATGATCGAGCGCGAGCCGATCACAGTGGTCTGTTCGCAGATGGGCTGGATTCGGGCCATGTCCGGTCATATCGATCTGAACCGCGAGTTGAAGTTCAAGGACGGTGATGGTCCGCGCTTTATCTTCCACGCGGAGACGACGGACCGTTTGATCATCATGGGCTCTGCCGGCCGGTTCTATACGCTCTCGGCGGCGACCCTGCCCGGTGGACGCGGCATGGGAGAACCGGTGCGCCTGATGGTTGATCTGCCCAATGAGGTGGAGATCGTCGACATCTTCAAACATGATCCCGAAGGCAAGCTGCTTGTCGCGTCGAACGCGGGTAACGGGTTCCAGATCGCGGAAAAAGACGTGGTTGCCCAGACCCGCAACGGCAAACAGGTGCTCAACGTCAAAGGCGACGAAAAGGCCGTGATCGTGCATCGCATCAAAGGCGACCATGTGGCGGTGATCTCGCAGAACCGCCGGTTCCTCGTCTTCCCGCTGGCCGATGTGCCGGAGCTCGGGCGCGGCAAGGGGGTTCGGTTGCAGAAATACAATCAGGCCCGAGGTGCGCAAGGGATGCTGGAGCTTGATGGCGGCCTGTCCGATCTGACCACATTCATGTGGGACGAGGGGCTGAGCTGGACCATGGGCGGTGGCAACACACGCACGGAGAAAGACCTCACGCAATGGCTCGGCAAACGCGCAGGCGTGGGCAAACAGCCGCCGCACGGGTTCCCGAGGGACAACAAGTTCAGCTGATCCTGACGGCGTATGTCGGGGGGCATGCTGTGACACAATTACTGAAAACCGAGTTCGAAGGCCGCGTGGGTTCCACCCTGCGGCTTTCGCTTTGGACCGCGATGCTGTCCGTCGTCACGCTCGGATTTTACCGGTTCTGGATGAAAACGCGGCTCCGGCGGCATTTCTGGTCTGCTGTGCGACCTGACGGAACGCCTCTGGAATATGTCGGCAAGGGGATCGAGAAATTCACAGGGTTTCTCATCGCGCTCGTCGTCCTTGCGTTCTTGATTGGCGTGCTGGCGCTTGTGCTGGTCTACGCCTCCTACGCGGTGTTTCAGGGAGAGCTTGAAGCCTATCTCGTTGCCGCGCTGATTGCCGTGCCGCTGATCTATTTCGCCTCCTATCGGGCCAAACGCTATGTCTATGCCCGCACGCGGTGGCGGGGGATCCGGTTCGGGCTGGAGCCTGCGGCGGGCAAATATACGCTTCATGCGATGGGGCATTTGCTTTTGACCGTGCTGACGCTGGGATTTCTCTGGCCGCGCATGACCTTCAAGCTGGAGAAATTCCGCACGGACCGGACGTTTTTCGGGGATCAACGGCTGCATCAGGGCGGACGATGGTGGGGGCTGGCGAAATCCTTCCTGCCAACACTTGTCTGCATTTGGCTGGGCTTGGGGCTCATCGGACGTGTGGCGTTTCTTGAGGCCAGCCCGCAGGCGGCAGACAGTGACTTTTTCAGTCCTTCGGAGCAACTGCAATCCTTGGCCTTTGTGCCTGTATTGCTGTTGCTCGGCGTTTTTCTCTACCTGCGGTATCGGGTCGTTGCGCTGCGCTATCTTGCCAATCACAAGACCGCAGGCGGGGTCGGGCTGATCTCGCGGCTTTCGTTTCCGCGTGTGCTCTGGATCAATATTGCGGGCTATACGCTGACCAACATCTGCACGGCCATTGCCACTTTTGTGGTCGGTGCAGCGGCGTCTGCGGTCTTGGTTGTGATCTATCCGGGGCTGGCGGACCTTGGCGTTTTTGCCTCGGGTGCTGTGACAGAGGGCACGGGGATCAGCGAAGAGGGCATGCCTTCGGCGGGCGTGTCTCTGGCTTTCGGGCTGTTTCTCTACATGACCACGCTGTTGTTCTTTGCTGTGTTCCGGCAAACCTTCGTGCTGTTCCCGACATGGCGGCATTATGCGCAAACCTTGTCCCTGACAGGCGGCGAGCATCTGGCGGACATCCGTCAGCGCGACCGCGACCATGCGGGGCAGGCGGAAGGCATGGCCGAGGCCTTTGATCTGGGGGCGGCGATATGAGCATGAGCCCGTGGATGCCCAAGCCGAAAGGCGTGCGCTGCGATTTTGTAGATGGCAAAACGGCCAAGCGACACGACGCCTATGTCACGTTGCATTCCGGCGAGGGGATTGCCGATCTGAGTTACACGGATGAGGCGGGCGAGACGGTGACGGTGCATTGGTCTCTCTCACATCTGCGCCATGTCGAAGGGCAGGGGGCTTTGCGCAGCGACATCGGGCGGATCGGCGTGTTGACCAATGTGATGAGCCCGACCACGCGTCTCTATGTGCGTGATCCGAAGCTGCTCGCGGAGATCGAGCGTTCCGCGCCCTCCCTGACGCGTCGTGCGCCGGTGACGGGGCGGCGGCGTCTGGCTGGCTTGATCGTCGGGGCTGTGGCCTCTGTGGCGCTGATCGTTTTTGTCCTGATTCCCCTGATTGCGGACCAGCTTGCCGCGCGTTTGCCGGTGGAGGGGGAGCGTGCCTTGGGGGACAAGACCTATGAGCGCATCCGCGAGAGTTTCTCGCAAAACGAGATGTTCCCGATTGAAGAATGCCGTGACGCGCATGGGGTGGCAGCACTTGAAAAGATGCAGGACAGATTGCTGTCCGCCTCCGATCTGGACGCGCAGGCCATGCGCCTCACTGTGCTTGATCTGGATATGATCAATGCCTTTGCTCTGCCCGGCGGACGAATCGTTGTGATGCAGGGGCTGATTGATGCCGCAGAAGCCCCCGAAGAGGTCGCTGCCGTAATCGCGCATGAGATGGGCCATGTCGCCCACCGTGACCCGACGCGCCACGCTTTGCGCGGGGTAGGCACCTTCGGAGTGCTGTCGCTGGTCTTCGGGGATTTCGCAGGCGGCACTGTGGTCTTGCTCGGCGTGAACCAACTGGTGAATGCGCAATACAGTCAAGGCGCCGAAAGTGCCGCCGATGCCTATGCCCATGCGCTTTTGCCGAAGGCAGGTGTGTCGCCGGGAGCGCTTGCGCCTTTGTTCGAGCGGTTGAAAGAGCAATACGGCGATACAGAGGGGCTTGCCTCGCATCTCGCCTCGCACCCGCAGCTCGGGGACCGTGTGGCGCGGGCCCATGCGGCGGCCGAGGGATTCGATGGCGCGGGCGAGCCAATTCTCTCTGCGTTGGAGTGGCACAGGCTGCGCCATATTTGCGACTGAACCGCTGACGTTGCACCGCAGGCCGTTTGTCGCTACCTCTTGGGAACACAGAATTCAGGAGCAGTCCCCAGTGTTGTCATTTACCCGCCGCGTTTTCCTTGGTCTTTCTCTTTTGGCTCTGACGGCCTGTAGCGATGCCAAGGAGATTACTGAAGACACGCCCTTGGTGGATCTCGGTGATTTTGCTTTGGGGCATAACGTGGTGGTGGCCACAGATGCACAGAAGGCACCGTTCTCGCGCAATGCCACGGAAGAAGAGCTTGAAACCGCGCTCAAGGCCGCGATGCAGGCCCGTTTCGGACGCTATGATGGGGACAAGCTCTATCACATCGGAATCAAGGTGGACGCCTACGGTTTGGCCGCGCCCGGTATTCCGGTGCTGTTCACGCCAAAGTCCGTTCTGGTCCTGACGGTCAACATCTGGGACGATTCGAAAGGCGTGAAGCTGACGGAAAAACCGAAGCTTCTGACCGTGTTCGAGAGCCTGAACGGCCATACATTGGTCGGCTCCGGCCTGACTCGCTCGCGGGAAGAACAGCTTGACATTCTGACACGCAACGCGGCTCTGAAAGTGGAGCGCTGGTTGCTGGAAAACGGCCAATGGTTCGGGGTTGAGCCGATTGCGCCGGAAAGTTCGGATGCCGAAGAGGCGAAAGCCGCACTCGAAGTTCTGGCCCCTGAGGCGGTAGAACAACCGACAATTAGCAACTGACGCTTGATTTTCCTGCTCAGAGTCAATAACTAGCCCGCGATGTTAATTTCGGGCCGTGTTCAGGCCCCTTCAATCCAAGAGGCGCCGCAATATGGCTAAGGAAAAGTTTGA
>NZ_JAHKPE010000024.1:0-4852 GCF_018860305.1 Celeribacter halophilus | reverse complement strand
GTGCCAAGCTTGCATGCCTGCAGCCGGCGAGCCTCGTAGAGCAGGATTCCCGTTGAGCACCGCCAGGTGCGAATAAGGGACAGTGAAGAAGGAACACCCGCTCGCGGGTGGGCCTACTTCACCTATCCTGCCCGGCTGACGCCGTTGGATACACCAAGGAAAGTCTACACGAACCCTTTGGCAAAATCCTGTATATCGTGCGAAAAAGGATGGATATACCGAAAAAATCGCTATAATGACCCCGAAGCAGGGTTATGCAGCGGAAAAGCGCTGTCTAGATTACTTGTACAGCTCGTCCATGCCGCCGGTGGAGTGGCGGCCCTCGGCGCGTTCGTACTGTTCCACGATGGTGTAGTCCTCGTTGTGGGAGGTGATGTCCAACTTGATGTTGACGTTGTAGGCGCCGGGCAGCTGCACGGGCTTCTTGGCCTTGTAGGTGGTCTTGACCTCAGCGTCGTAGTGGCCGCCGTCCTTCAGCTTCAGCCTCTGCTTGATCTCGCCCTTCAGGGCGCCGTCCTCGGGGTACATCCGCTCGGAGGAGGCCTCCCAGCCCATGGTCTTCTTCTGCATTACGGGGCCGTCGGAGGGGAAGTTGGTGCCGCGCAGCTTCACCTTGTAGATGAACTCGCCGTCCTGCAGGGAGGAGTCCTGGGTCACGGTCACCACGCCGCCGTCCTCGAAGTTCATCACGCGCTCCCACTTGAAGCCCTCGGGGAAGGACAGCTTCAAGTAGTCGGGGATGTCGGCGGGGTGCTTCACGTAGGCCTTGGAGCCGTACATGAACTGAGGGGACAGGATGTCCCAGGCGAAGGGCAGGGGGCCACCCTTGGTCACCTTCAGCTTGGCGGTCTGGGTGCCCTCGTAGGGGCGGCCCTCGCCCTCGCCCTCGATCTCGAACTCGTGGCCGTTCACGGAGCCCTCCATGTGCACCTTGAAGCGCATGAACTCCTTGATGATGGCCATGTTATCCTCCTCGCCCTTGCTCACCATGCTTAATTTCTCCTCTTTAATTCCCGGGTACCGAGCTCGAATTCGTAATCATGTCATAGCTGTTTCCTGTGTGAAATTGTTATCCGCTCACAATTCCACACAACATACGAGCCGGAAGCATAAAGTGTAAAGCCTGGGGTGCCTAATGAGTGAGCTAACTCACATTAATTGCGTTGCGCTCACTGCCCGCTTTCCAGTCGGGAAACCTGTCGTGCCAGCTGCATTAATGAATCGGCCAACGCGCGGGGAGAGGCGGTTTGCGTATTGGGCGCTAGCGGAGTGTATATACTGGCTTACTATGTTGGCACTGATGAGGGTGTCAGTGAAGTGCTTCATGTGGCAGGAGAAAAAAGGCTGCACCGGTGCGTCAGCAGAATATGTGATACAGGATATATTCCGCTTCCTCGCTCACTGACTCGCTACGCTCGGTCGTTCGACTGCGGCGAGCGGAAATGGCTTACGAACGGGGCGGAGATTTCCTGGAAGATGCCAGGAAGATACTTAACAGGGAAGTGAGAGGGCCGCGGCAAAGCCGTTTTTCCATAGGCTCCGCCCCCCTGACAAGCATCACGAAATCTGACGCTCAAATCAGTGGTGGCGAAACCCGACAGGACTATAAAGATACCAGGCGTTTCCCCCTGGCGGCTCCCTCGTGCGCTCTCCTGTTCCTGCCTTTCGGTTTACCGGTGTCATTCCGCTGTTATGGCCGCGTTTGTCTCATTCCACGCCTGACACTCAGTTCCGGGTAGGCAGTTCGCTCCAAGCTGGACTGTATGCACGAACCCCCCGTTCAGTCCGACCGCTGCGCCTTATCCGGTAACTATCGTCTTGAGTCCAACCCGGAAAGACATGCAAAAGCACCACTGGCAGCAGCCACTGGTAATTGATTTAGAGGAGTTAGTCTTGAAGTCATGCGCCGGTTAAGGCTAAACTGAAAGGACAAGTTTTGGTGACTGCGCTCCTCCAAGCCAGTTACCTCGGTTCAAAGAGTTGGTAGCTCAGAGAACCTTCGAAAAACCGCCCTGCAAGGCGGTTTTTTCGTTTTCAGAGCAAGAGATTACGCGCAGACCAAAACGATCTCAAGAAGATCATCTTATTAATCAGATAAAATATTTCTAGGCACCAATAACTGCCTTAAAAAAATTACGCCCCGCCCTGCCACTCATCGCAGTACTGTTGTAATTCATTAAGCATTCTGCCGACATGGAAGCCATCACAAACGGCATGATGAACCTGAATCGCCAGCGGCATCAGCACCTTGTCGCCTTGCGTATAATATTTGCCCATGGTGAAAACGGGGGCGAAGAAGTTGTCCATATTGGCCACGTTTAAATCAAAACTGGTGAAACTCACCCAGGGATTGGCTGAGACGAAAAACATATTCTCAATAAACCCTTTAGGGAAATAGGCCAGGTTTTCACCGTAACACGCCACATCTTGCGAATATATGTGTAGAAACTGCCGGAAATCGTCGTGGTATTCACTCCAGAGCGATGAAAACGTTTCAGTTTGCTCATGGAAAACGGTGTAACAAGGGTGAACACTATCCCATATCACCAGCTCACCGTCTTTCATTGCCATACGAAATTCCGGATGAGCATTCATCAGGCGGGCAAGAATGTGAATAAAGGCCGGATAAAACTTGTGCTTATTTTTCTTTACGGTCTTTAAAAAGGCCGTAATATCCAGCTGAACGGTCTGGTTATAGGTACATTGAGCAACTGACTGAAATGCCTCAAAATGTTCTTTACGATGCCATTGGGATATATCAACGGTGGTATATCCAGTGATTTTTTTCTCCATTTTAGCTTCCTTAGCTCCTGAAAATCTCGATAACTCAAAAAATACGCCCGGTACTGATGAATCCCCTAATGATTTTGGTAAAAATCATTAAGTTAAGGTGGATACACATCTTGTCATATGATCAAATGGTTTCGCGAAAAATCAATAATCAGACAACAAGATGTGCGAACTCGATATTTTACACGACTCTCTTTACCAATTCTGCCCCGAATTACACTTAAAACGACTCAACAGCTTAACGTTGGCTTGCCACGCATTACTTGACTGTAAAACTCTCACTCTTACCGAACTTGGCCGTAACCTGCCAACCAAAGCGAGAACAAAACATAACATCAAACGAATCGACCGATTGTTAGGTAATCGTCACCTCCACAAAGAGCGACTCGCTGTATACCGTTGGCATGCTAGCTTTATCTGTTCGGGCAATACGATGCCCATTGTACTTGTTGACTGGTCTGATATTCGTGAGCAAAAACGACTTATGGTATTGCGAGCTTCAGTCGCACTACACGGTCGTTCTGTTACTCTTTATGAGAAAGCGTTCCCGCTTTCAGAGCAATGTTCAAAGAAAGCTCATGACCAATTTCTAGCCGACCTTGCGAGCATTCTACCGAGTAACACCACACCGCTCATTGTCAGTGATGCTGGCTTTAAAGTGCCATGGTATAAATCCGTTGAGAAGCTGGGTTGGTACTGGTTAAGTCGAGTAAGAGGAAAAGTACAATATGCAGACCTAGGAGCGGAAAACTGGAAACCTATCAGCAACTTACATGATATGTCATCTAGTCACTCAAAGACTTTAGGCTATAAGAGGCTGACTAAAAGCAATCCAATCTCATGCCAAATTCTATTGTATAAATCTCGCTCTAAAGGCCGAAAAAATCAGCGCTCGACACGGACTCATTGTCACCACCCGTCACCTAAAATCTACTCAGCGTCGGCAAAGGAGCCATGGGTTCTAGCAACTAACTTACCTGTTGAAATTCGAACACCCAAACAACTTGTTAATATCTATTCGAAGCGAATGCAGATTGAAGAAACCTTCCGAGACTTGAAAAGTCCTGCCTACGGACTAGGCCTACGCCATAGCCGAACGAGCAGCTCAGAGCGTTTTGATATCATGCTGCTAATCGCCCTGATGCTTCAACTAACATGTTGGCTTGCGGGCGTTCATGCTCAGAAACAAGGTTGGGACAAGCACTTCCAGGCTAACACAGTCAGAAATCGAAACGTACTCTCAACAGTTCGCTTAGGCATGGAAGTTTTGCGGCATTCTGGCTACACAATAACAAGGGAAGACTTACTCGTGGCTGCAACCCTACTAGCTCAAAATTTATTCACACATGGTTACGCTTTGGGGAAATTATGAGGGGATCTCTCAGCGCCCGGTAGTGATCTTATTTCATTATGGTGAAAGTTGGAACCTCTTACGTGCCGATCAACGTCTCATTTTCGCCAAAAGTTGGCCCAGGGCTTCCCGGTATCAACAGGGACACCAGGATTTATTTATTCTGCGAAGTGATCTTCCGTCACAGGTATTTATTCGGCGCAAAGTGCGTCGGGTGATGCTGCCAACTTACTGATTTAGTGTATGATGGTGTTTTTGAGGTGCTCCAGTGGCTTCTGTTTCTATCAGCTGTCCCTCCTGTTCAGCTACTGACGGGGTGGTGCGTAACGGCAAAAGCACCGCCGGACATCAGCGCCATTCGCCATTCAGGCTGCGCAACTGTTGGGAAGGGCGATCGGTGCGGGCCTCTTCGCTATTACGCCAGCTGGCGAAAGGGGGATGTGCTGCAAGGCGATTAAGTTGGGTAACGCCAGGGTTTTCCCAGTCACGACGTTGTAAAACGACGGCCAGTGCCAAGCTTGCATGCCTGCAGCCGGCCAGCCTCGCAGAGCAGGATTCCCGTTGAGCACCGCCAGGTGCGAATAAGGGACAGTGAAGTAGTAACACCCTCTCGCGGGTGGGCCTACTTCACCTATCCTGCCCGGCTGACCCCGTTGGATACACCAAGGAAAGTCTACACGAACCCTTTGGCAAAATCCTGTATATCGTGCG
>NZ_JAHKPE010000036.1:0-19503 GCF_018860305.1 Celeribacter halophilus | reverse complement strand
GGAAATGAGGGGCACCTCAGTCCAAGACCTCTGTGAGCGCCTCAGCCCCCTCGTTGTAGATGGAAAACCGATATCCATGTCTTCCTCGCAAGCGAGGAATAATACGCTGTCATTGCAATCTCTGTGCCAATACGCTAAGAAGAGATAGCAAGAATATGATTTTCTGCGGCGGGGATGCATCTCATGCCGATGAAAATTGTTTACTTCAATCATTACAATTCAGCTGTCACATCCCCATCGGGGGTATGATGTTTGGGAAGGGTGTCGATGGTATCGTGCACGATCCTGACTCGTGTGACATTCTCCATCCATTTACCATGGACTGGTGTGGCTCCAGACTTCCGGTCGCCACGTATTCTCGCTCCTCCCCGTGCCTCGGAACTTTCCTCGACACGTTTTAGCAAAAGCCTTCACCCAAATTCTGGCCACCAAAAACAAATTCAAACTGCGAGACGGCGCTTTCCCCGTCAAAGGATTTAAAATGACTTTTCCAAAATGGACAAAACCTGGCGTCTACGGTGCTATTGTTGGCGCAGTTGCTATCTCTATTTTCGGTTTTAACTGGGGTGGATGGGTCACCGGTGGCAAAGCCAGTGACATGGCTCAAGAACTTGCAAACGAACAAGTGACACAAGCCATGGTGCCCGTTTGCTTGAGCATGGCAGAAGCCGATCCTAACCGCACAGAAAAGTTGGCAATTCTTCAGAAGGCCTCCGGCTTCAACCGCCGTAATGCCATGCTGGAGACAGGCTGGGCGACCCGTCCGGGAGAAGATGCCCCGAACCGCGACCTTGCGACAGGCTGCCTTGCGGAGCTGGATCTGAATGGATCATAGTTCGAAAACGACACAGACCCTAGATCGAATAGGTTCGAGAGAGTCGAAACCCTCGGATTTGCGAATGGTTGCGACCATGCTCCTTGCCTTAATCAGCTTTTGGGCCCTGCTTTCTGGGCCCGCTTTTTCCCAGCCAATGCCAGAGCATGCCAGCGCGAAAAGTTATGGTGACGGCTGGCAGTGTGATGTTGGATACAGATTAAATGAAGGGATCTGTACAACAATCACCGTGCCCGAAAATGCCTATGCGACCAACCGCACATATGGCGCAGGATGGGCCTGCCGCCATGGATTTCGAGAAACATCCGATGCAATCTGTGTTGAAGTGGTCGTCCCTGAACACGGGTTTCTGGACCCGTCTGGCGAACGTTGGCATTGCATGCGAAAATTTCGCAAAATCGGGAATACATGTCAGGCAATCGTCCTGCCCGCAAACGCATATCTAACAAACAATACCTATGGGGCCGCATGGAAATGTGAGCGTGGATATGCCGCCACAGGGACAGGTTGTGCCACAATTGCGATCCCAGAAAATGCCCATCTTGACCGGTCGGGAAACCGTTGGGAGTGCGACAAAAATTTCCAGAAGTCCAGAAAACGGTGCCTTCTCAACGACTGAAGATGCTTCTGTAAAACCTCGATCAGATTTGGTGGCAATGCCATCACAAACGCATTGATATCCTGACTTCCTCCGGAAAGTGAATGTCTCACGTTTTTGAGACACTCTCAAAAAAATCAACCCAGAAAAACTGGTTCTAACACGAAGTGACGATAACGTCGCTGTCGTTG
The DNA here is from genome assembly GCF_018860305.1 of Celeribacter halophilus. Classification (GTDB taxonomy): domain Bacteria; phylum Pseudomonadota; class Alphaproteobacteria; order Rhodobacterales; family Rhodobacteraceae; genus Celeribacter; species Celeribacter halophilus_A. The sequence goes on along the minus strand of NZ_JAHKPE010000036.1, from coordinate 17,879 downwards.
ATGCGACCATCAAAAAGGTACAATCATGAACACCGAAACACATACACCAAACGCAATCCGTCGCCCAACCACAGGAGTAAAAATCTCCGGCTTTTTCCCGAAAGGACAGGCGCACTCAACGAGCGTTACACGGATCACATCCCCACCAACAGCCATTGTCTATTGCGAAGGCAATTTCGCCAAAATTGATGGCAAAACTGCAAATGGTCTTGTGCGTCACTCACAAGCCTATAGTATTCTGTCTGTGATCGATAGCACCCAGAGTGGACGCGATAGCGGAGTTATCCTAGATGATGCCGCGAACAACATTCCAATCTTCAACACTCTGGATGACGCGGTTGCACATAGCGCTGCCGTGCCTGACACACTAATCTATGGAATGGCTCCCTCAACAGGGCGGCTTTCGCCAGCCGATCGCAGCGTGGTACTTGATGCGATTGGACGCGGAATGAACATTGTCAGCGGTCTGCATGAATATCTCGGTGACGACTTTGAAATTGCCGAAGCAGCCTTTCGAGGAGGCGTGACCATACGCGACATCCGCAAACCGAAACGCAGTAAGGATATGCGGCTGTTCGATGGAAGTGTCGCAGGAGTAAACGCATTGCGCATTGCCGTTCTCGGAACCGATTGTGCCATTGGTAAACGAACGACCGCGACAGTTCTCGCCCGCGCCCTGAATGCCCAAGGCATCAAGACGGTACTGGTTGGCACTGGCCAGACAGGGCTGATGCAAGGCGCAAAATACGGTGTCGCGATGGACGCCGTGCCGCCGCAATTCTGTTGTGGCGAGCTTGAGGGGGCAATCGTTGCAGCTGCAGAAGCGGAGCAACCCGATGTTATTTTGATTGAGGGCCAAGGTGCATTGAGTCATCCGGCATTTTGCACATCCGCTTTTATCTTGCGTGGGAGCCAACCGGATGCTGTTATCCTTCAACACGCTCCGAAACGCGTGCATCGTTGTGACTTCCCTGACATGCAAATGCCCACCCCTGCACGTGAGATTGCTTTGATAGAAGCATTTTCCGACACAAATGTTATCGGCGTTACGCTCAATCACGAAGGGATGTCCGAGAATGATATCACAAATGCAATCGCAACATATTCACAAGAGCTAGGGATGCCTGTGACCGATGCACTCAGTCGGCCGGAGGCCCATCTCCTTGCTATGGTCATCGACGCCTATCCGGATTTGCAGCAAGGAGCACCCGTGGCCGCGATATGAGCGGCCCCCGCATTGAAGCGGATCTCGTCAAGCTCCGTCATAACGCGCGGATAGTTGTCGAAAGGCTGAAGGCACAAGGCATAAGCGTCTCTGCCGTAACCAAGGCCGTTTGCGGAGAGCCGGCGATTGCCCAAGCCATGCTGGAGGGAGGGGCTGCAAACCTTGCGGATGCGCGCCTTCGTAATGTCCGAAAATTACGCAAGGCCGGCATAACATGCCCGATTACATTGCTGCGCACACCGATGTTGAGCCAAACCAACGAAGTCGTCACATTATGTGAAGCCAGCTACAACACGGAAATTGCCGTCATCTCGGCTTTGGCGGCGGCGGCTATCCGTTGTGGCACGGTACACAACGTCATTTTGATGGTAGAGATGGGAGATCTGCGTGAAGGGATCATGCCAAAGAATCTCCCCAATGTCGTACAGCAGGTCGAGGACATGCCCGGCGTGATCTTGGCTGGTATAGGTGCAAACTTTGCCTGTCTAAGCGGCATCCCCCCCGATGCGGCCAAAATGCGGGCACTCTCGCGACTGGCAAGCGCCACTGAAAGACAATGTGCCCGTCCGCTCCAAACGATTTCCGGCGGCAACTCTGCAACTCTGCCTTGGGCGCTATCAGGGACCTCCGCTGGTCGCATCAACAATCTCAGGATCGGGGAAGCAATACTTCTGGGTGTCGCCCCCGTGTCGGGAGATAGAATTAACGGGTTGTTCACAGATGCCTTTACGCTAGTCGCCGAGGTTATCGAAACAGATACCAAACCCGCCTCGCCGGTCAACAACATGACGGATCCGGCTTGGCTGCGTGACCGCTTCACCCGAGCCTCTGAAAACGGCAGGCGCCTGATCATTGCCCTTGGACATCAGGACACAGATGTATCCGGACTTGCGATGCCCGCAGGATATGGATTGGTCGGAGTAACCAGCGATCATCTCGTGGTCAGCACAACCGATGCGTCACTTGAGGTCGGATCAAAAGTGAGTTTCCAGATGAACTATAGTGCGTTTATGCGTGCGATGGCTGCACCCGACATCGAAACCATACTGCTCCATGACATACGCGCAGGACATGCCCGGGACGGCGAGGCCTTCGGCAAACAACTGGTCCATGTTTGAGAGATGCGTACCAGACATGCTTCACGACTTTACTCAGGAGAATGACCATTGAAAAAGCTCACAAAAACAAACCTGTTCAAGGCCCAGCTCCCCAAGCCGGAGAAGGCAATGGACAAAACAACCCGATTGGCCAAGAAGATGATTGACGAAGAAGCTGAACGACGTCTTCGCAAAACCGACCGCCTCCGCAACGCGCGACTCGAAATGGAAGCGCGGGCACCGGAAGACTAAACTGACTCCTATTTAATCGGACACCAGAGGGACGTTTGCGGCAATGCAGAAGCGACTTAAGAAGCGCATGTTGCCACCATTTGTGTTCGTGGCCGTTAAACGAAGAAATGAGGTGTCCGGAACGTGCTTGGTCTCGTCACCTGATCTGGAACATATCGCGGCACAATCAAACATGTTGATAATAGTCTGACTCCCAAGTTGTCTCTTTTGGGAGATATTATGAAGGATATCAAAATGCGTATCGAAGTCAGCACGGCCAACAGCATCAACGGCAGTGAAGCACTCACCAGCCAAATCAAGGGATTGATACAGCATGAACTGACCAACCTTGAAGAGCACATCACCAGAATCGAGGTCCACGTCAGCGACGCAAATGCCGACAAATCTGGCCCCGACGATATGAAGTGCTCGCTGGAAGCACGGCTCAAAGGCCAACAACCTATAGTCGTCACGGATACGGCTACGACTATAGAGCAGGCAACGAAAGGTGCTGCGGGTAAAATGAAAAGCTCTCTGGAGCGCACTCTCGGGAGACAATCGGACCGTCGCTAAAATTGCGGGCAATAGTTTTCATCTGTTCCTGATCAATTTACTACCTCGGACAACGAAACAGCTTTAGAAAATGGACTGACATTATGGTGGACGAAGACGAGCTTTGGGCGATTGAAGAGAAGTTTTGGTTACAAGGCGCAGACAGTGCGCGAACTATGACGGCAAAGGGCGCAGTCTTTGTCCTGCCACTCCCATCGGGAATTCTTCAGGGAGATGCTATGTGGCGTGAGGACTTAGTCGCGCAGAGATGGAGGTCTGTTGTGTTTTCTGAACGTTACTACCAGCAGGAAAAGGACGTCTCCATATTGGCTTACCACGCCTCAGCAGAGCGCAGCGACACACCAATCTACGAAGCTCTTTGTACATCCACCTATCTGCGTGATGATGGGAAATGGCTGAGAATTATGCACCAACAAACCCCCATAGGATAGACTCCCAAAGGTCGCTCCATGGGGGCAAGAGCGGGGATGTCCCGGTTGGTGTTGAAACTTTGAAAAAGGGTGGCGTTGCTTCCCCTGAGCCGTAGGCTCTGGGTGTTCAAACCAAGAAAGGAAGCAACACCATGAAGACGAGTACCACATCTGCCAGTGCCCTGGCCACCGCGCCTGTTGGGCCTTCGCTTGTCGAAGACGCCCATGGCGCGCTGACGAAGAGCTTCGAGCAATTCTGCCTGATGGCGGGCATCGAAAGCCTAACACAGATGATGAACGAAGACGTGGCCCGATTGGCGGGGGATCGTTATGAGCATTGCTCTGATAAACCCGGTTACCGTTGGGGCCACACGAAATCCCAAGCAGGCTTTCACGGGGGCAAGGTCGAGGTCAATCGCCCGCGCGTGCGCAGCAAGGCGACGGGCAAGGAAATGTCCCTCCCAAGTTGGGAAGAGATCTCTGCTGGCGGGTATCTCGACCAATGGGCCGTGAACCTGATGGTGATGAACATGGCGACGCGCAAGTTCGACCGCGCTGTGCGACTGCCGGAAGCTGGCGTCTCTGCGGAGGCGGGCAGCGGCCTATCCAAGTCTGCGGTCTCCCGGCGGTTCAAGGCGCTGACGCAGGCCAAATTGGATGAATGGATGGCCTCCGATCTGTCGGAGCTGGATCTGGTCGCTATCCAGATCGACGGGCTGCATCTGGACGATCATCTGCTGATGCTTGGCGCTGTCGGGATTGAGGCTTCCGGGCAAAAGCACCCTTTGGGTGTCGTCGAAGGGGCGACAGAGAACGCCGCGACGGTGCAAGCCCTGCTCGACAATCTCATCGAACGGGGAGTGGATCCCGAGGGCTGCTACTTGTTCATCGTGGATGGGGCCAAGGCTCTGAGCAAGGCGCTGCGCCGAACCTTCGGGGCGGACATTCCCATCCAGCGCTGTCAGGTCCACAAGGCGCGCAACATCACCGACCGTCTCGCTCCCAAGCATCATGCCGCTGTCCGCCGCGCCCTGAAGCAGGTCTGGGAGATGGACGATGCTGAAAAGGCCGAGCGCCTGATCCGCAATCTCGCACGGCGCTTTGAGCAGGAGGCCCCTGATGTCTCGCGGTCGATCTTGGAAGGGCTCGACGAAATCCTCACCGTCGTCAGGCTTGGGCTTCCACTTGAACTCAGGCGCTCATTGGCCAGCACCAATATCATCGAGTCGATGAACAGCGTCATCCGACAGGTCTGCCGGAACGTGAAGCGGTGGCGGAATGCCAAGATGGCCTTGCGCTGGACAGCCGCAGGCATGTTCGAAGCCAAGAAGGGCTTCCGGCGTCTCAAGGCCTACAAGCAACTGCCCATTCTAAAGCAGGCCCTTCTTGACCACCGTCAAAACGGCCAGCTTGACCAAGTCAAGGACGCCGCATAACCTCACAACAAGCAGCGCCCCTCAGGCGAGTTTCAACAGAGAGCGGGACATTCCCCGGCAAGAGCCCAAATCTACAGTTAACATCACATCTCTACAGCAGCTTTGCCAACGTTTGACATCAGCACTTGTGGGTCCAAATAGGGTGATTTGATATGAGAGTGCTTTTGGCTCATCGCAACCACTGAGGAGTGGTACACGCGAAAGACAACGGGAACACGCAAAAAGCGGGCATTAATTTGGTTCCAATGAATGGCAATTTTGTCCGCACACCAACGTTTGCCCCACCAAAATACTGCGCTCTGCACCAATGGCCGCTTCGAGGGGCCGCGCCGCAGCAATAGGGAGGCATGGTCAATGCCTGCTGTGGGCCGGTCGTGTCGATCGTCGAGAACGGCCCTTAGCGGATATCGAACGAGCCTTGCGTCGCCGCGCCGCAGCTTCCTAGAAACGGACACTGGAACAGTTGCGCTGCATTTTGACATGCTGGACGGCGGCATCGCGGACCTTGCTGCCGCCTGCGGCACTGGCCAGTGATTGTACCTCCGCCGTTTGCCCAATTCAGGGAGGAGCCTTTTCCGCGATCCGATGGGGCGCGCCATCCGAGGTTCTGCGATGGCTGCGACCGTCCACATCAAGGGTTCCGCATTCGACGGTGATCACAGCCGGTCCTGATCTGATGGTGATGAACTGTTCATTGTAGAGAAATCAGATCAATCCATATAAACTTTAGGATTAGTGAGGCTCGTGATCCCCTTCGCCAATATCTCGCGCACACGGGCAATCCGAGGCACATTACGCAGCGCTTTGGGGACCACAAGCCAAACAGGGAGTGCTGGCAAGCTTACGAAATCTGCTATGCGCTCCACACGCGGCTCAGCGTCGCCGAGTATACGTTGGAAGCCGCCCACACCGCAACCGGCACAGACAAGAGACCAATTGACCAGTTGATCGTCGCAGCGAAGCGCGAAATCGTCACGCGTTACGTGGAGGCCGTTCTCGGCCATAAGGCGCAGCATCATCTCAGATTGGTCATATCCCACGAAATCCAGCTTCATCAGCGCCTCAGGGCTTTCCGGTCGCCCCATACGTTCGATGTAGCTACGCGCGGCGTAGAGCCCGAGTGGGAGTTCGGAGATCTTTTGTGCGACAAGATCACCACGCTCGGGTCGGAACATCCGCAACGCGATATCTGCCTCTCGGTATATCATATTTTCAGGGATGTCTGAGGCCACAAGATCAACCTGTATTCCCGGTTCCTCTTGTCTTAGGCGCGCAAGGATTGGCGGTAAATGCCAGTAGGATACGATCCGCGACGCGGTTATGCGCACCCGCCCTTCTAAGTTGGCACTTCGTCCGGCAGCGGTTAGCGCGATACGGGCCGCCGCCTGTTCCATCGTGCAAACATGCTCGAAAAGTTGATGGCCGAGAGGTGTAAGGCGCTGCCCGCTCGGTGTACGCGTGAAGAGCGGCTGTTCAAGTGTCGTCTCAAGCGCCCGAATGTGTCGCCCGAGTGTCGGCTGGCTAATGCCGCAGTCCCGCGCTGCCGCAGAAAGCGATCCCGCTTTGGCGACATGTAAAAAGCTCCGAAGGAGCGCCCAGTCCAATCCACAAATATCCATTCATATATGAATAACCGCAATGCATATGATAGCAATACCCATTCGAACATGCTTGCGCAACAATAGTCGGGCAACAAAGCACAAGGAGCTTTCATGTCCAGAACCGTTCTTATTCTCGGGGCTTCGGGTTTTGCGGGCAAAGCCTTCGATCGGGCATTTTTTACGGATGGATGGAGGATCCGCCGCTATCAGCGCGGAACCGATCCTGCCGAAGCCGCACGTGGCGTCGATCTTATCATAAATGCGATGAACCCACCGAACTATCATGACTGGGCACGGCAGATACCCAAGATTACCGAGCTTGCCATGACCGCCGCGCGGACAAGCGGAGCACGCGTTCTTATCCCTGGAAATGTCTATGTTTATGGCCGCCAGCCCGGCCCGTGGTCAACTGACACGCCGCACAGCCCCTGCAGCCGGAAGGGAAAAATTCGAGCCGACATGGAAGCCGCTTGGCGCGAGTCACGCTTGCCCGTGACGATCCTGCGCGGCGGAGACTTCATCGATGAGCAGCGTCGGGGGCAGGCCATCGGCTTGGTGGTCCTTAAAAAGCTGCACACGGCCAGGGTCACGGCAATGGGTGAGCCGAAGATACAGCGTGCCTATGCCTATTTGCCTGATTTTGCACGTGCCGCAGCCATTTTATCCAAATCGGATGATCTGCCTATTTTTGCTGATATTCCTTTTCCCGGACACAGCTTCAGCATCAATGACCTGGTCGCAGAGATTGAGCGGCAGACTGACAGCAGGTTAGAGATCAACCACTTTCCCTGGTGGGCGCTTCGCCTGAGCGCCCCGTTTTGGGAGTTGGGCCGAGAGCTTCTCGAACAGCGATACCTGTACGATCACCCGCACAGTTTGGATGGCGCATGCTTTGAAGCTCTTTGTCCACATTTCGATCATACACCTCTGGAAAAAGTAATTGCTCGGCTCATTCAACTTCACACATCTGGTTAACTATTTGAGCCTGAGGTTTGAGCTTGGAACCTAAAAGATTAAGGGTAACACAGTTTACTCAGAAAGAAGTCGAACCAAGAAAATGTTGCTCGATACACGAATGGCTGCTTCGGCGGACTGCGGTGCGGTATTGCAATGGATAGCGAACGGCAGGATTGGGCCGTTCATGTCGATCAAACCGAGATCGCTTAACGCGTATGCGGCGATGCGGCTAACGGCAGGAACGAGCCCATGTTGACATCTTTTTGCTTTGCGGCAATGTTCCGCGGCAGTCAAATTGGATGGACACAACGCATTGAATATCAAAAAACGAACATTTGGTGTCGTTGGTCTGGGCAACTTCGGAAGTTCGGTTGCAAAGGAACTGCAGCGGTTCGGCAACCACGTAATCGGCATCGACATCTCCGAGGCGCGTGTCGCCAGCCTTGCAGATACCTTATCACAAGCCATGATCGTCGATGCCCGGGATGACGCAGCGCTGCGTGATGCCGGTTTCAGCGACTGTGATACTGCTGTCGTTGCTATGGGTGATGATTTGGAAGCCAGCATCCTGTCGGCGATGAACCTCAAACTTGTCGGCGTTCAGGTCGTTTGGGCCAAGGCCGCCACAAAAACCCACCACCGAATTCTTAAAAAACTTGGCGTGGACAGGATCGTTCACCCGGAGGTCGAGGTCGGTCAACATATCGCGCAAATTCTGAACAACCCGCTGATGCGGGACTATGTCAGCCTCGGAAACGGCTTTCATGTGGTGAACTTCCGCATCCCCGAGAGCCTCGAAGGCCGACGCCTGAACGAGTTGCCACATGGCAAGACCTACAATCTTCGCTGCATCGGGATTATGAGAGGGAGTGAATTCATCGGACAGGACGGCTCAGAGTGCCAGTTACAGCGCGATGACCTGCTTCTACTGCTGGGCCAGCGGAACGACCTTCACAGCTTTGCAGCCAGCCTCTAATCATGACTGCACCATTCCGGAGTTTTCTCAGGCGGAAGAAAAAACTGCGAATGCCCCCGCCTGCACTGTTGTCGCTTTTCTACATGGCCCTGATCCTTCTGGGCGCTATATTTCTCTGGTTGCCCATCTCGCATTACGGTGACATCGGTCCGAGCGAAGCTCTATTCACAGCGACCTCGGCGGTGACAGTCACCGGGCTTGCTCTTGCCGATACCGGATCCGCCTTCACCGGATTTGGTCAAGCTATAATTGCGGTGCTCATCCAGCTTGGTGGGCTCGGTCTTATGACCTTTGCGGTACTCTTGCTCGGAGCTCTGGGGATCCCTGTCGGCATGCCGCAACGGCTGATCCTGCGCGAAGACCTAAACCAGACTTCGCTGTCGAACCTCACGTATATTGCTCGCATGATCCTGGTCATCGCCCTCGCCTGCGAGACGGTTGGCGCCGCACTTCTGGCTTTAATATTTGTCCCTGAATTTGGTTGGACGGGCCTTTGGCAGGCGGTCTTTCATTCGGTCTCGGCCTTCAACAATGCCGGGTTTGCCCTGCACCCCGACAGTCTTTCGCAATGGGTTGGAAACCCGATTGTCAATCTGGTGATCCCCGCTCTTTTTATCTTGGGTGGGCTGGGCTTCATCGTTGTGGGGGATATCTATAAAACACGAAGCTGGCGCAAACTAACTCTACATTCCAAGCTAATGCTTGTTGGCACCGCTTTCCTGATCGTCTGGGGTAGTGTCATGTTCGGCCTCTTGGAATGGCGAAATCCCGAGACTCTGGGACACCTAAGCACCATCGACAAGCTGTGGGCGAGTTGGTTTCAGGGGGTCACCCCGCGCACCGCAGGCTTTAACACGATTAACACCGGCGGAATGCATGACAGCACGTCCCTGCTGACTATGACGCTGATGCTGGTCGGCGGCGGCAGCACCTCGACAGCGGGAGGAATCAAGGTCACCACACTATTCGTCCTACTGCTTGCCACGGTCGCTTTCTTTCGGCGTCAAACCACGTTGCATGTCTTTGGTCGATCCTTAGGGGTGGAGGAGATCATGAAGGTTCTCGCACTGACGACAATATCCATGCTGCTCGTCTTGACAGGGATCTTCGTGATGGCAATCAACCACGATGGTCAATTCATCGACGTGGCATTCGAAGTGACATCCGCCTTTGGAACAGTGGGCCTGTCGCGCGGGATCACGGGTGAGCTTGATGGCATCGGGCGCGGCATCATCATGACGATCATGTTCGTCGGGCGCGTCGGCCCTTTGGCAATCGGCTTCTTCCTCGCCACCCGCAGCGTTCCAAAGGTGAAATATCCCGCAGGGCAGATTTACTTAGGGTGAAATGCAGCCAAGCTCAACAGCGGTTGTTTTTCTTCTTTAGCCACGACCTATGATGTCGCTTCTAACGGCGGCTTTGTCCGCACAGCAGTCATTTGGCGAAAGGGACTAACACGTCGACTTCCGGCCCTGAGCGGACATCTATGCCTCACGAAACAGATCGCTGGTCCTGCGCATAACGGTCATCGGCGAGAAGTGCAGCGAACTTCCGCTATTCATATAGCCAACATCGACGAGGTCGCACGCTTATTTGTTTATCAGCTCAAGCCAGAAGTTAAATGGAACCAGCTCAATAAACTGCGCCCCCCATGCAATCCTATTTGATCACGCGATTAAGGTCTTCTCTCACCCGCTTGAAAGTATTTAAAGACCGCATGGTTTTTCCTGCATCGATGCTTGCAAGATCAAGGATGATTGTGTTGGCTATGGTCATAGGAACGACCAAAGACTGGGATTCCCCTGCACCACCCCGCGAGACGCATATCTGACTATTTTTAGGCCCCTTTATGCGAGTGTCTTCAACATCACAAAGTATGAGGCACGCGGCATCACGCTCACCGGCTAAATCTGTAAGGTGTTTGAGCTGCGTTGTGGTGCCACGAAAGCAACTCAAGAACAGAACATCACGGGGCCCCATCGTATAAACCCATTCCACCTGTTGCTGTTCTACGCTGCCCAAATCAATTGCTTCGTAGCCAGAACGTCGAAGACGCAACGCAATCAATTTTGCGAGTGCCGTTCCATGGCTTGTTCCAACTGTAAAAATGCGCCGTGCATTGTAAAGAACCTCAGAAAAAACGCGGATTTGCGCATCGGTCACGTTATCGCGTAAATGTTCAAGAGCAGACACTTCACTATCGATAAGCGATGACAGCAGCCCCCCCTCACCCGCGCGCGCAAGTCGTGCAGCGATCCGCGCTGTCGGGTCTGCAAATTCATCTTGCCCCTCCATCAAGCTGGTTTGCATAAAGGCTCGAAATTCGGGGTAGCCTTTGAACCCCAAACGCCGCGCAAGGCGCATAGCCGATGCGGGATGCACCCCTGCCCGCGACGCCACCTCAGTACTATTTTCGAATGCCCCGCGGATCGGGTCGCTGGTTAACACCTTAAGAAGGCGCGTATCAGCATCCGTTAATTTTCCAAAATGCTGAGTGATAAGTTGAGCGAGGTCCGTGGGGGGATTGTGGCGATCAATCATAAATGAATTTCCCGCTGCGGAGCATCAGGCAGTCTCTTTCACATGCGTTTTGGGCATCTGACTGTGATGCACTACTGGAAGGTCTAATCTAACCCCAGATATAGCATCAAAGCACAGTACTTGCGAAGGATCTAATGACAGCCATATCTTATCCCCTTCATGCGGCAATTCTTCGCCTCGCGCCACAACCGCTGACAGTCGGCCAGCTTCACTTTCGCAGTGTACGATGAAAGTCACCCCTGTCATTTCAGTCAGAACGACGCGCGCAGTGATGGACGGCCCGCCGACTGGACTGCGATTTAAGCTTAAGGCCTCAGGCCGGAACCCAACATCGATATCACGCGCGCCACCCCAATCATCAATACAGTCAGATGGGACAAAATTCATGGCAGGCGACCCTAAAAAACCAGCAACAAAGCGATTGACCGGCTGATCGTAAATCATATCTGGAGTGTCAAATTGCTGTAGATGTCCGTCCTTCATCACCGCGACACGGTCAGCCAATGATAAAGCCTCGGTTTGATCGTGAGTCACATAGATGATCGTCGCGCCAAGTTGACGGTGCAAGTCTTTAATTTCAGTGCGCATGGCAACCCGTAGTGCATTGTCCAGATTTGACAAAGGCTCATCCATTAAGAATGTCGAACAGTCTCGCGCCATTGCACGCCCCATTGCAACACATTGGCGTTGCCCACCAGACAGCGCGCCAGGCTTGCGATCCAAATACGATGTAAGCTGCAATGTTTCAGCCACAGATCGAGCCCGTTTTAGGCGTTCCACTTTTGGCACTTTGCGCAATTCCAATCCAAACGCGATATTTTCCAAAACTGTCATATGCGGATACAATGCATAGTTTTGAAAGATCATCCCGATGTCCCGGACCTGTGGCGGCAGGTCATTCGCCCGTTTGCCATCAATCAGCAGTTCACCTTGCTCACAAGGGTCAAGTCCTGCCAATAGCCGCAACAACGTGGACTTTCCACATCCCGAAGGACCAACAACAACAATGAATTCGCCGTGCTGGATATCCATGGATACGCGATGTAAAATCTGTGGCCCGCCCGCATAGGATTTACGAATGTCTTTCAAAGAAATCGCGCTCATTGGGCTGCCTCTTGCATAAATGCTTTGCGCACCGCAATCGCCAGATTGGGGCGGTCTGTTGTGAACACTTTGGCCTGTATCGCCAGTGCTTTTCTGATCTGAGTTTCCGTATGTGCGGCCCAACACCCAAAGTTTAGACCAGCGTCAGTCACCTGCATCATCACATCTTCACTGACGTGATCGATGTTCAAGCCAATCTCTCGGATGTCATGCTGTTTTGCCACGTCAATCACTGTCGCTATCCCCAGTTGTTTTTGCACTGCTGGGCTGACAAGCCACAGACAAGGACGCACTGTGTGACGCTTGATCTCATCAAGGTTGGCAATCAAAAAAGACGAAAAAACTGTACGTTCCAACATGGCGTTTTGGGACAATTCCTTGATCACTTTTGGCACAAAATTTGCATAAGGCGCGCCGTTTTGATCTGGCTTAAATTCACACCTGAAATTCACCGAACTATGCTGATACAATGCGCAAAGCTCTTTGAGCGATATGGGATGTTCATCAATGCCATAGTCGATGGTTGCGGCACGAATTTCGGCCTCAGTAAGCGCGTTTAGCGCCCCAGTACAATCTGTTGTTCGATCAAGTGTCGGGTCATGATGCACCATGATAGCACCATCTTTGCTTGGGTGCAGGTCAAACTCGACCTCCTCCAGAGGCAGGGACGCCGTTTCGCGAAATCCGAATGGCGTGCTGTCACCATACTCCAGCGTGCCCCCACGATGCGATGCAATGCGTGTCATATTACTAATCCTAGTGTGCGTCATTTTACTGCTCCCATCATCATGCCGCGTATCAAATGACGTTCGACCAAGATGAAACCAACAAGAACGGGTAAAATGGTGATGGTTGAGGCCGCCATAACGAGCGGCCAATCGATGATATCTTCGCCCGGATTCACGCGGTACAGGCGTGCCAAACCGATCTGCAATGTGTAAAGATCTTCGCGTCCAATCGCGACAAGCGGCCAAATATAATTGTTCCACTCCGAGATAAAAATATAGAGCCCCATTGACAGGATAGCGGGCTTTGACAACGGAATGATCACCCGCCACAACACTTTCAAAGGCGATGCCCCGTCCATGTACGCCGCTTCATCCAGCGCGCGCGGAATGCCGCGAATATATTGGCGCAAGAAAAAGGCCGCAAATCCATTGGACACCGCGGGCAAAACCAATCCCGCATAGGTATCCAGCAAACCCGCCTTGGCCAGCGTGAGATAGTTCGGGATCAAAGTGATATGACTTGGGATCATCAATGTCGCCACGACAGCCCCAAACAACAGATTACTTCCCGCAAATGTATAGCGCGCAAAGGCAAACGCGGCACAGGTCGCGACGGCCAAACCAATGAGCGTCACAAGTCCGGACACGATCACTGAATTCACCAGGTATCGCGCGAAATTATATTGTCCGATCGCCAGCTCATAGTTGCGCAAGGTGAACTCTATATTGCCCGTGTAGTAGGCATCAGCCGTCTGAAACGACATCCAGATAGAATACAGAACAGGTGACAAAAACAGCAGACCAGCGGCCAGAGCGAGGACAGCCAAAAATGGATTTTCAGGCTTCATATTTTCAGGCTTCATAATGTACCTTTCGGCCAATAATGCGGGATTTAACCACCGCCAATGTGATGAGGAATGCGAATAGCAACACCGCCAAGGCAGATCCCACACCAATGTCGAAGAGATTGAACCCCACGCGGTACAACATATTGACCAACATATCCGTCGCTCCCGCAGGTCCGCCTTTGGTCATAACGTCAACGATGGTGAAAACTTGAAAAGCTTCGATCACTGAAATCATAAGCAAAAAATACGTTGTCGGCATCACAAGCGGCACAGTGATGCGGCGAAAGACATGGGCCTTGCGCCCCCCATCAACAGCCGCTGCGTCATACAGTTCAGGCGCAATCGCTTGCAGGCCCGCGATATATATAATGATGTCGTAGCCAAGTTGTTTCCACGTATTGACAAAGATCAACACCCACAGGGCAATATGCGGCTCTTGCAACCATGCCACTTTTGGCAAACCAAAGCTCGACAGCAGCGCATTCATCATGCCGTAATCTGTCGAAAAGACCCAAGAAAACACCACGCCGATGGCAACGGTCGACGTGACAGATGGCAAAAACAGCGCGCCTCGCATCAAACGCGAGACCAAAGTTTCACGTAAAAGTTGATTGGCGATGAACAGTGCCAAAAGCAAACGCAGCGGCACCGATATAATAGCAAAGATCGCCGTCACGCGCAGAGCGTTCCAAAATTCTCGACTGTCCAAAAGCAGGCGATAATTATCAAACCCGACATAAGGCTTGGTCGGCGATAGAAAGTCCCATTCGCGCAGGCTAAGGTTCATGCTTTGAGCGATCGGGATGTAGGTGAAAACCGCGATGAATCCGAGCAGCGGCAGCACAAAAAGATAGGGCGTAATACGGCGCAACATAAAGTGGCCTTCCAAATCATGAAACGAGGCCCCAACGCATTGGAGCCTCGCTTGTGTGTTGAGTTCCGGATTATTTTTTAAGACGCTCAGCTTCTGCGCGCGTGCGTTCAGCAAACTCGTTCAAGACGTCTGGTACTTCACGTTGGCCCAATGCCATAGCTTGCCATAGATCATATTCAGAGGCGCGCATCCACGTCACAACCGGAGGACGAGGGCGTCCGCGAGCAACATCAAGTTGATTGATGGCCACATCGATGCCGGGCTTTTCAGCCAGCGCTTCTATCGCAAGAGGTTGTTCTGCGGTGTTTTTATTGATCGGCATGTAACCTGTCTCTGAAAACCATATAGCATTGGATTCAGGAGAGGCCGCAAAGCTAATGAATTTATATGCCGCGTCTTGAACCTCTTGTTCTGATGTAGACAAAATACCGATCCCTGCCCCGCCGATTGGCACGGCGCAGACTTTATTGCACGGCATCGGCACGACAGCCAAATCGTCACCCAAAGCTGACGTCGAGCGCCCGTAGTTGCCAGTCGAGTTGATCATCATACCAACTTTGCCAGCCAAAAATGCATCACGACCGTTGTTTTCTTTGGTCACGCCATCGGGCGAGGCCACTTTGTGCTCATGCACCAACGACGCCATGAATTCATAGGCTTCAATCGTATTTGGCGCGTCGAGCAAAATATCACCAGAAACGCTATCGATCAGGTCACTGTCATTGTCCATGACCAGACCCCAGCGCGCAAATTGCCCGGGAGCGGCAATGCCAGAAATACCCTCATCGCCAAGCATTTCTGTGATCTGTTTCGCCGCAGCCAACAGGTCATCATACGTGTTCAAAGGTGTGTTCTCGTCCAAGCCAGCTTGTTGGAAAATCGCTTTGTTGAAGTACAAAACAGGCGTCGAGGAATTGAACGGTACAATGTAGTTTTTGCCCTCATACACGCCGACTTCGCGGGCGAAGTTGAACAGATCATCTTTAAGTGGGTCTGCCTCAACATAGGCTGTCAAATCTTTCAACACACCGCGATCCGCGAACAAACCGTATCGTGTGACTTCCATGATCACCGCATCAGGCGCGCGCCGCGCAGGGATCGCCGCTTGAAGCTTCGTGACGATGTCGTTGTAGTTGCCGATCTCTTGCGCATCAATTTTGATATCTGCGTTTTCCGTTTCAAAATTTTCAATGATACGGTTCAGCGCATCACCAGAAGATCCACCAAAACTGTGCCAGAATTCAACGGTCACATCCGCCGCGGCTAGAGTCGTTGATCCCAGCAAAGCCAGCAGCCCTGCGCTTGTAATATTCTTGATATGTGCAATCATTCTAACACCCATTTTGCAATATAAATTGCAGTTTCGTTAAGGTACGAAATAGGCAGGCATTGTAACGATAATAATAATAACACATGAAAAATAGGCAACAAACATGGCTTAGCGCAATGTACCTGCGCCCTTTTGCGAGCAATGATTGCCATTAAGGAAAAATAAATTACAACGGCTGGATGCAACGGGAAAGGTATGCGGTACCCCGTCATGCAACAGGTCGATGATATTGCTGTAAGTGGATAAGAATTAAGTACTGATATCGAGATCAATCTGCCGATTGTCTCTTTCGATTGATCGCACCACTGCATCTTGTCGGAAAGCCGGAGGTCCGGTTGGGGCCGTTCTTACCACAGCTCGAGACCGTATTGTCCCACGCATCGTATCGGTGACCAACCGCGTATGGACTTTGGTCAGCGGCATAAAATCTGAGATGAATTTTGAGTACAAAATGGCGGGTTCCAGTCTTGCCCGGAATAGGTTTCAATTCATTTAGGACAGCCGAAATAAACTGATTCTAAATCAAACACTTAACTTTTCCCTAGGTTCCAATCTTCACCGGACGCCACATCAAATGTGATGTTCGGTCAAAATTGGAACCTAACCGGTCCAACTTGAAACCTTGATCGGGCAAGACTGGGGTCTGGGGCCAGAAAAGCCATTTTTTCTTATAGATTTTTGAGTTTTTTACCGCACTGCCACCTTCTTGGTTCACGTTTGGCTGTCTGTTTTCGAAGTCGACGGGCGATAGCATCCCGTTTCTGACATGTTTGCGTTTCGGGTTATAGAACATTTCGATGTAGTCGAAGATATCCTGCCTGGCCTGTTCACGGGTCTTGTAGGTGCGGCGGCGGACACGTTCACGCTTGAGCAAATTGAAGAAGCTTTCAGCGACCGCACTCGACCATTGTTCTTGAACCAATGGCGAACAAGGTCTCGTTCGTGGCAATTACCGCGTCTGCTCATCGAATGTTCAATGTTATGGGCCCGCAGAAATGCGGCCCAATCTCGGCTGGTGTATTGCGAGCCTTGATCAGTGTGAATTAGCACGGTTTGCTTTGGCTTGCGCCGCCAGACAGCCATCAGCAGCGCTTGTAGGACAAGGTCGGTTGGTTGCCTTGATTGCGTGGCCCAGCCGATCACTCGACGCGAGTAGAGATCGATAACGACGGCCAGATAAAGGAACCCTTCGTAGGTTTTGATGTAGGTAATATCTGAGATCCAAGCCGTATCAGGCTCAGCGACATCAAACTGCCGATCCAACGTATTATCGATGGCGACAGACGGTTTGCCGCCATACTTGCCAGGCTTGCGTTTGTAGCCGATCTCTGCGCGGATCCCTGCCAAACGAGCCAGTCTGGCAACACGGTTTGGGCAGCTGGTCTCGCCCAATTCCATGAGATCATCATGCAGTTTGCGATAGCCGTAGACCTTGCCGCTGTCTTTCCATGCATCTTTGAGCAACTTCGTCTGGCGCGCATCCTCACGCGCACGGTGGCTTAATGGGTTCTTAACCCATGCGTAGAACCCGCTAGGATGGATGTTGAGGCAGCGGCACATCCTGCGCACCGAAAAGGTGCGGCGATTCTCGGCCACAAACGCGTACTTCATTTTACATCCTTGGCGAAGTACGCGGCTGCCTTTTTTAAGATATCTCGCTCCTCAGTCATCCGCGCCAGCTCACGCTTGAGCCTCCGGTTCTCAGCCTCGTGGTCAACAGATGATGCCTGTGACGCAGCCTTCGCGTAAAGCTTCATCCATTTGTAGAGTGAATAAGTGCTGACACCCAATCGCTCTGAAACCTCACGAACTGGATATCCACGCACCGTGATCTGATGCACCGCATCACGCTTGAAATCCTCACTGAAATTTGGCTTCCCCATAACGGCCTCCTTGCCTCAAAATTAGGGAAGAAAGCGTCTACAATACTAGCAACTGTATTTATGTT
>NZ_JAHKPE010000038.1:0-30803 GCF_018860305.1 Celeribacter halophilus | reverse complement strand
TTTCTCGATGAAACCAAGCCTGCGAACCGTTTTGCCCGCGCCAGAGAAGCTCAGTCTGCGGCCTTGCTTGAGGACTATGCCGAGATGATCGGCGATCTTATCGAGGAATTAGGAGAAGCCCGCGTAGCTGACATCGCCAAACGGATGGGGGTGTCGCAGCCTACCGCGACGAAATCCGTTGCACGGCTGAAGCGCGAAGGTCTCGCCACATCACGTCCGTATAGGGGTATATTCCTGACCGAAGAAGGGACGGCCTTGGCAACTCGTGTTCGCGCACGGGACAGGACAGTTGTCGAATTCCTGATCAAAATGGGGGTTCCCAAAGACATCGCGGAATTGGATGCCGAAGGTATAGAGCATCATGTTTCTCAGGTTACACTGACCGTGTTCGAAAAAGTCGTCGCGGGCAATAAAGGTGACTGACTGGAAGGTTCGCGTTCGGCAACGGACCTTCTCTGCAGCGAGCCTGAATGTCCGTTGCGGGCCGTTCTCGTAGAACGGCCCCAATATTAGACTTTGGTGTCTTCAGCGCACGCGCATACCCTTTTCTTCGTCCCAGTGTAAAAGCTTATCGCTTTTCGGCAGGGGGCGTCGGCCGCGGAAACCGAAATTCCAAACTCCCAATCTGCAGGGCAGATCGCCACATATCTGGCATATCCACCGACCCCACCTTTAAATTTCGGATAGCCAATCGAGACGAGGCAGCCGATCGGCGGAACCTTGTCCAGATTGGCGACTCCTTCTGCCTGTGCGTAGCCATTATGCATAAGCCAATACCTGCTGCGGAAACTGCCTATCACGCGCCCAAACCACGTTTGGTGCTGCGATATCACATATATTCCGGTGCGACGCGGGTTCCTCTATCTGGTGGCGATCATGGACTGGGCCACGCGCAAAGTGCTGGCATGGCGGCTATCAAACAACGAGACTTTGTCCGCCATTGGTCCGAGGACAATGGTCGAGTGGACGCCAGCTTATGTGTCGAGGCATTAAACGAGGCCATCGCCAAATATGGCAAATCCGAGATAATGAATACCGATCAAGGACCGCAGTTCACCGGGACGGCCTGGATCACCACCCTCATCGATGCCAAGATTAAAATCTCCATGGATGGCCGAGGTCGCTATCTCGATAATATCTTCATCAAAAGGCTGTGGCGATCACTTAAGCAGGAGGCCGTCTATCTGCACGAATTGCATGACGGGTAACAAGCCAAACGCGTCATCGGCGAATGGCTCGAATTCTACAACGCCGAGCGACCGCACGCGGCGCTTGATAAACGGACGCCAGACGACGCATACTTTGAGGCAACACAGATGAATCAAGCGGCATGAAACCTTAACCATGATTCATCTTAGCAAAGGTCATGTCAGTTGATCCCGTTGGCGCGCTGCAACTCGCGAACATAGGAGATGATCGCTTTGACATCGCCCTGTGTGACGCCCTCTTGCGGAGGCATGTTGCCAAATCGCCAGTGATGGGCCTGCACCCCGCGCTGTGCAGCCATCAGAAAGGACAAGTCGCCATGGTGTGAGGGCTCATAGATTTTATGGACCAAGGGTGGTCCGAACCCTTCCTTGCCCGCAGCGTTCTCACCATGGCAGGCCGCGCAGACGCTGTCGAAGGCGCGTTTGCCGATCTGCGCATTTGCAGAGAGAGTGTCAGGTAGCGCGACGGCGACAATCGAATCGCCTTGGGCTGGACGCGAGGATGAGGCGAGCGGCGTAGTCGCGGGTGTGGGTTCAGGTTTGAAGAAGACATAGGCCGCAAGCGCCACGATGGCGGCACCGGCTAAGGGCAGGATCAATTTGTTCATGATGTTTCCGTATCGGATCAAGACGCAAAGGCGCGTCAAAAAGAATGAGTTCAGGTGAAAGTGAACCCGATACGGGGAGGCGGAAGATCGAGGGACGGTGCGCGCGCTATGATCTTGGCGGCAGGCAAGGGCGGGAACCCGAGCGGTTGGAGCTCACGCATCACTTCGTGTTCAAGGCTCAACTCCGGTGTGAACAGCATACAGATCGCGCCATGGGGACAAGGAATATCCAAAGACGCCGAACCTGAGGTCCTATTGGCACAGTCGGGGCACATTTCATGATGATGCGCGGCGTTCTCAGCCGTTTGTATCGCTCCCAACACCTCAGCCCCAGTTGTCCCATGCGTCATCCCTGCGCGAGGCGCAGAGAAGAGGGTCAGAAACCCAATAAGTAATATGGTGACGAGGCGGAACAAACAGGTTCTCCGAAACTTTGGTTGTGGCTTTGGCTGCCGATAATGGCGCGCGGCAGGCTCGGGGGCAACGGGAGGCTGAAGCGGACGCACTTAGCTCATCAAGGATCGCGCAATCGGGGGCCTCATTGCCATGACATTTCGAAACCAGATCAGTGAGGCGCGCCTCCAAAGCTTTAAGATTGGCGATTTTCTCGCGAACCGAGACAAGGTTCTGCTGAGCCAGGTCCCGCACATCGCGACTATGCCGGGTTGGGTCCGCCTCCAGAGCAAGCAATGTGCGGCACTCTTCAAGAGAAAACCCCATCAACCGCGCCTGTGCCAGCAATCGCAACTGTGCGATCTGGGGTGCGTCGAAATCACGATAGCCATTCGCGGCCCGATCCGGAGACACAAGGCCGATGTCTTCGTAATAGCGGATCGTTTTGACGGGCAAACCGGTTTCGGTTGAAGCATGTCCGATGTTCATCACAATCTCCTTTGTTCTTTTTATAAACCCTCCACCAACTGGAGGGTAAAGTCACATCGATGTGACCCTTGGATTTTTGGGCGCTGCAAGAGGCGGACGTCTCGAGAATTTGAAATCACACCTCTTTGCTCCAGATCTGTCTCATGAGCTCGGTATTTTTCGGCGTCTGAGGTGCTCGGAAAAACCGGAAACGCCCACTTGACCCTCCAGTTACTGGAGGTCCTATCTGAAAAGGCGAGGTCAAAATCCAGAACGATCAGGAGTGAACCATGACAGCGCACGACCATCATACGCACGACCAACACCATACAGCATCTGATGTAATCCGCGATCCTGTCTGTGGCATGACCGTCGATCCCTCGGTCGGAAAGCCGCAGGTGGATCACGACGGCCATACCTATCACTTCTGCTCCGAAGGGTGCCGCGAGACATTCGTGGCTAAGCCCGAGGCCTATATCAAAGCGACCGATCCAGTCTGTGGCATGTCGGTGGACCGCGCCAGCGCGGCGCATATGTCCAAGCTCGATGGGGAGCGGTTCTACTTCTGCTCCGCGAGCTGTCAGGAGAAATTCGAGAAAAGCCCGGAGCATTATCTTGGCGCCCGCCCTAAGGCAAAAGCCATGCCGGAGGGGACTAAATATACCTGCCCGATGCACCCGGAGATCATCGAGGACCATCCCGGAGACTGCCCGAAATGCGGCATGGCCTTGGAGCCGATGACGCCTTCTGCGGATAGTGGGCCGAATCCGGAGTTTGTCGATTTCAAACGCCGCTTCTGGATCATGGCACCGCTCGCCGCCGCCGTCTTCGTCTTGGAGATGGGCAGCCATGTTGGCTTGCCCTTTGCCGAGTGGGTCGGGCATAAGCCGTTTCTCTGGCTTCAGTTCGCACTCGCCACGCCGGTTCTGTGGTTTGCGCGGCCATTCTTCATCCGGGGTTGGAAATCCGTGGTGAATGTCTCTCCTAATATGTGGACGCTGATCGCACTTGGCACGCTCTCGGCCTATCTGTTTTCGCTCGTGGGGCTTTTGGCCCCGTCGGTTTTCCCCTCGGAAATGTTGAATGACCATGGTTTGCCGCCCGTCTATTTCGAAGCCTCAGCGGTCATTCTCGTGCTGGTCCTGATTGGTCAACTGATGGAGCTGACCGCGCGCGAACGGACCGGGGATGCGATCCGGGCGTTGATGGATCTGGCGCCGAAAACCGCGCGGCTTGTCACGAAAGACGGCGAGAAAGACGTGCCGCTTGATGAGGTGCAAAACGGTGATCGGCTCCGCGTGCGTCCGGGGGAAAGCGTTCCGGTCGATGGTGCGATTGTCGGCGGGCGCTCCTCCGTTGACGAAAGCATGATCACCGGCGAGCCGGTCCCGGTGGAGAAATCGCAGGGCGATGCAGTGACTGGTGGCACGCTGAATAAATCCGGCTCTTTCGTGATGGAGGCGCAGGCCGTCGGATCCGAAACAACCCTGTCGCGCATCGTAGCCATGGTCGCACAAGCTCAACGCTCACGTGCGCCCATTCAGGGCCTCGCGGACCGTGTGTCGCTATATTTCGTACCCGCTGTCGTGGTGACTTCCATTGTCGCCTTCCTTGTCTGGCTCTTTGTCGAGCCAAGCCCGGCTCTGGGCTATGCAACGGTCGCGGCAGTCTCTGTCCTGATCATCGCGTGTCCTTGTGCGCTTGGTCTTGCAACGCCGATGTCGATCATGGTCGGCACGGGGCGCGGCGCGCAGACGGGTGTGTTGATCCGCGATGCCGAGGCGCTGGAACGCTTTGCCAAGGTCGACACGCTGATCGTGGACAAAACCGGCACACTGACGGAAGGCAAACCGTCGCTCACCGATGTCATCGCGAAAGACATTTCGGAAGAGGACCTGAAATCCTACGCCGCCGCCCTTGAGCGTGGCTCGGAACACCCTCTTGCCGAGGCCATCCTCGACGGCACAAAAGAGGCTCCCAACCGTGATGCGACCGGCTTTGAAGCGATCACAGGTAAGGGTGTGATTGCAACCATCGAAGGCGTGCAAGTCGCTTTGGGGAATGCGGCGCTTATGAAGGACCAAGGTGCAGAGCCGGGCACCCTGAGCGAAGATCTGGAACGCCTGCAATCCGAGGGCAAAACCGCCATGTATCTCGCCAAAGACGGCGCGGTCGTCGGCATCCTCGCCGTGGCTGACCGGATCAAGGAGACGACGCCCGAGGCGATCAAGGCCTTGCACGCGGAAGGACTTCGGGTCGTCATGGCCACGGGCGACAGCAAACGCACGGCCGAGGCCGTGGCAAAACAGCTCGGCATCGACGAGGTACGCGCAGAGGTGTCGCCCGAAGACAAAGCCGCGCTGGTCGAAGAGTTACGCAAAGCAGGCGCGCGAATTGCGATGGCCGGGGATGGCGTCAACGATGCCCCTGCGCTGGCGGCCGCCGATGTCGGTATTGCCATGGGCACCGGCGCAGATGTCGCAGTGGAAAGTGCGGGGCTCACGCTAGTGAAAGGCGATCTGATGGGCATTCTCAGAGCCCGCCGCCTGGCCGAAGCCGTGATGCTCAACATCCGGCAGAACCTGTTTTTTGCCTTTGCCTACAACACGGCGGGCGTGCCGGTTGCGGCGGGGATCCTCTATCCGGTCTTCGGCGTGTTACTCTCGCCCGTGATTGCAGCCTTGGCGATGAGTTTCAGTTCCGTGTCGGTGATCGCGAATGCGCTCAGGCTTCGGAGCGCCAAGCTTTGAAGAGAAAAGCCTCGGTAGGCCTCTAATTATGTTCCAAGCAATATTGAACAGCCGGCAAACGAAGCTTTGTTTCTATATAGAACGCTCATAGTCGTGTATGTGCTGCGATGCGCACGAATGTCGGAGTTCGGCTGGCACCCGAAAAGGGCTGGCACCGTTCATTCAAAATGCCTGCCGTGAATGGCAACTTCGGGCCGTCAGTGTCGGCCGTGGTCCCAAGGCGACCCTTCATGGCGCCGCAGTGCCGCAAGTCCGCTCCGAGCCCATTCTTCCGGATGCTGCAGTCGCGGCCAATGGCCGCTAAGCGGAACTTCGAAAACGGTCGCCAGCATTGCTTTGCCCCTTGCGGCTTCTCGTTTGTATGTATACCGATATACCTACAATCAGGAGATTCGACATGACCCTGCCAAGAAAGACACCAAAAGGATCTGCACATGATCGCCTCATGCAAGCGGCCATGATCCTGTTCTACAACCACGGCATCAGCGGAACCGGCATTGATGCCATTGTGGAACGCGCAGGCGTGGCGAAAAAGAGCCTCTACAACAACTTTGCCTCCAAGGCCGATCTGGTGAACCAGTATCTTGAAGCACGGCATGCAGAATGGTTGGCGCTCTATGATAACCGTGTGGCGACGGCAAAGGAGCCCAGTCAGCGTATCCTTGCGGTGTTCGATGCCTATCAGGATCACGCTGAATTTGCGTATGAGCGGGGGTTTCGCGGATGCGGTTTGTTGAACGCGGCGGCTGAACTTGAGGTCGGCGATGTTGGGCGGGCCGCTGTCAGGCGACACAAAGAACAAGTCGAAAGCATTCTTGCGCAGCATCTCTCGGAACTGTTGCCCGAGAAACCCGATCGCGTGGTGGCTTTGGCGGCGCAGATTGCCTTTCTGCTGGAAGGTTCGATGGCACGGGCGGGACTGGAGGGCAGCAGCGTGCGGGTGATTATGGCAAGGGCGATGGTCGACGACTTGTTGAAGGCGCTTTGAAATGATGCAGGGACAAGCTTGGGGCGTGGTCGCAATCCTTTTCTCGGCTATTGTCTGGGGCACGACCGGAACGGCGGCAACATTTGCGCCCGATGTCAGTGCTGCCGCGATTGGTGCTGCCGCAATGGGGGTCGGTGGCATCGCACAAGCGTTAGTGGCCGCACGCGGCATCGCGCGATCTCGAACTGCCCTTTGGGATCAGCGTCGGCTTCTGGTGATTGGCGCGCTTTCGGTTGCGATTTATCCTCTGACTTTCTATGGCGCGATGCGACTGGCTGGCGTGACTGTCGGAACCGTCATTACGATCGGGTCTGCTCCACTGCTCTCGGCGCTTATCGAATATCTGCTGGACCGAAGAAATCTGACTTTACGGTGGTCCGTCGGGGCGCTTGTCGGGCTGGTCGGCATGGTGCTGATCTGCGTTGCAGAAAATCTCTCCCACGGCGAAGTGGTTGGTGGCGACTCCGTGCCTTTGGGTGTGCTTCTGGGGCTGACTGGCGGACTAACCTATGCCCTCTATTCCTGGAGCGCGCGGAAAATGATGCTGCGAGGCACGAGGTCGTCAGTTGCGATGGGGGCCACGTTTGGCCTTGGCGGTCTGCTGCTGATGCCGGTGCTGATCGCGACGGGAGGGCCGTTTCTTGCATCTTGGACAAACGCAGCCGTAGGGATCTACATGGCAGCCGTGCCCATGTTCCTTGGCTACCTTAGCTTTGGATTTGGTCTGGCGCGCGTGCAGGCGAGCATGGCAACCGTCATCACGCTGCTGGAGCCTGTCGTTGCGGCGGTTCTGGCTGTCCTCATCGTCGGAGAGCGCTTGCCGAACCTCGGATGGATTGGCGTGGTCTTGGTTGTCGGGTGCCTTGTCATCATCACGATGCCTATGTCGCTCGGCGGGCGGTTCCGTGCAAAAGCTCAATTTGAGCAATCCTGAACGACAGCTTAGGACTGATAAGCGGTCACTGTGAGCTGGACTATGAACGGCCGAAAGGTCCGCATAGCCGCCGTCGAACACCTAAAATCGCGCTGCAATGCGGAGAATGTCTCCTGCGAGCCCATAGAACGGGTTTTCTGCACCGCAGCCAAGGTCTGCTTTTGAGAAATTAGCAAATATGATCCTGAGATTATGGTCCAAATAACCATCCGCTGAGGAGCGCGAATATCGCAGTGCGACACCCCAGAGCGGCGGATCGCTGCAGGCCCAGGAAGAAGCGATAGCGCTTTGGCTATGTGTGGGCATCCGGTCGGAAATGGACGGTTTCCCTTGCGAGCCTATATCTGAAGAACCGTGGAAGCAGCGGAAAGGCCAAAGCTGTCGTAAGGCCGACGGCGACGGCACGACCTGCCGATTAGGGTTCGGCTTACGGAGTCTTCTTACGCCGCCGCCCGCTGACGACGGCGCGACTGGGTCGACCAGATCCGGTAGATTTCCAAAAGCACGAGCGGCATGAAATGCACTAAGGCCGGCCCGACACCACCCCACTCATGCAGCGCGGCCCAGTGGACGAGGGTCAGCACAGCGGCGGCGTAAACGAATTTCTGAAGCGTTTTCCAGTTGCGGCCAAGTTTGCGCACCCATTCGTCTGTTGATGTTATGGCCAGCGGCACGAAGATCAGGAAGGCCAGCCAGCCCGTCCAGATATAAAGTTTCGAGATTTCGCCTCCGGTGAAGGCCACCGCCCCTTCGTCGAAGAGGTAGAACACCGTATGGGCCAGCGCGTAAAAGAACGCGGCCACGCCGAGGTGACGGCGGCGTTTCATCATCCAGCGCGGCCAGCTTGAATTACGAAACAGCATCATCAGCGGCGTGATCATCATGGTGATGATCATGAACCGTGCCGCGAATTCGCCGGACGGGTGCAGGACATTTTCCACCGCGTCGGGATCGCCTGAGGTCAGCCCGATGATCATCGGAATAGCAGGAAGGCTGAGCAGCGCCCAGAACGTGTAGGGATAATCCCATATGGATTTAAGTGTGGACATGGGGTGTCTCCGTAAGGTCGAGAGTTATACGAAGCGCCGCTGCGCTTACGTCGAAGCTATTTCGCGAAAGTTGAGAAATAATCATCCCAGCTTTGGTGTGGGCGGCCCGTCACGGCCTCGAAATCGCCGGCGCTGTTGTAGTTGCCTTTTCTGATGCCATCGTAAATGCCGCCGATGATGGGGCCGATGAAGTCGCCAAGCTCTGCTGTACGGTCCGCAACGAAATCTGCCGATGTCATTGCGCGATAGGTGAGGTCAGTGCCGAAGGCAGTGTTCAGGTATCCGGCCAGCTGTTGCTGTGTGATGGGCGTGCCGTTCAGGTTGGCTGTCTGTCCGTTCAACCCGTCCTGCGCCACCAATGCGGCGTAGGCATAAGCCAATTCCGACCGCGTGGTGTAGCCGCATTTGCCGTCGCCTGCGCTGTTGGAGATCTCGCCTTTGGCGCGGTAGCTGTCGATGTATTCTACATCCGGTTCAATATAGATGCCGTTGCGCCCGATCGCCCACTCAAGCCCACTGTTGCGAACGTCCGCCTCGGTCTGGCGATTGCTTTCAACAACTGGCGAGAATGCGGTGTCTTCGTCTGGGCCCTGAATGCTGGTGTAGACAATCTTGCGCACGCCTGCGGCCTTGGCTGCCTCAATCACGTTGCGATGTTGCTGAATGCGGTCTTCGGGCGGGGCCATGCCGGACACGAGGACCAGTGCGTCGATACCGTCTATCGATGTGCGCAAATCGTCAGGTTTATCGTAGTCACCGGGGCGAACCTCGATTCCCAACCCTTCGACATGGGCGGGCGTGCGGGCCAGACCGATGACGTTATTGGTGCCAAATTGGTCGATGAGTTTAAGGGCAATTTCCCGACCCAATTGTCCGGAAACGGCTGTTACGGCATAGATCATAAGTCTCTCCTATCGGTCGAGGTTTGAATGGCCCGACACTCAGGCCATTCTGGTGAGTTGGATATCAACCGTGGTAGGCTTGGCTGATTGCGAAACTGTCTTCAAACCAGTGCCACAGGACGACCTGCCCGTCATGGACCTTGGCGCGCAGGGCGAAGGAGAAGTCACCTGTTTCCTTGCCTGAATGCGTTGTGATGCCGTTCATCACGCCGAAAACTGCAACGGTATCGCCCGATGCAAAGGCGTCGGTGTTTTCCCATTTGGTCGTCTGCAGATTTTCGGAAAAGACGCCGAGGAAGGCGAAGATATTCTCTTTGCCGCGGGTCTCGCCGATCCACGGCAGGCTTTCGTCGCCTTCATTGTGCCAGACCATATCGTCTGCCATCAGGGCGCCCATCGCGTCCATATCGCCGGACCCCATCGCGCCCATAAAGGCCATGACTGTGTCGAAAGAGGCTTGTGTTTGTTCGTCCATGGTCTGTGCTCCTACTTGTGTTCCAAGGATGATCGCCAGCGATGCGCCGAGCGATGTTGTCAGAAGTGTTCTGCGGTTCATTTTTTGCTCCTATTTGGTGCACCGCGGGCAGGCCGTCGCGACGTTTGAATTAGAATTTACCAGCTTCGTTGTGCGGCGCGTCTGCCGCTGGCATGGGCGCGATGACGTCCCAATGTTCGACGATCAGCCCGTCTTCGACGCGGAAGATGTCGTAGAATGCGGTGGCATCCGCACCCAGCGTGCCTTCGGACAGTGTCAGAACAAAGTTGCCCTCACCGATCACCTCATGGACTTCGGTGTAGTCCATGCTGATGCCTTGTTCAGCCATCTGGGCCATAAAGGCACCAAAGCCATCAATGCCATCGGCGACCATCGGGTTGTGCTGCGCGTAGTTGGCTGGGTTGATGTATTGGGCGAAGTCGACCTGTTCGTGATTGATTAAGACGCGGGTGAGGAAATCCTCGACAAAGTCTTTGTTGGCGGCAGTCCGGTCGAGGTCGGTAATCTCGGTCGCGCCGTCGATCTGGCTGCGGCCTGACGGGTTCAACGGCTGCTCGGTAATCAGGTTGTCCCAATGTTCGGCGATCTTGCCATTCTCGACGCGAAAGACGTCGAAACCGATGACCGAATCGGGGCCAAACCCTTCGTAGCGGGCATGCACGGCGACCATGTCATCATCGGCGATCACACGGATATATTCGGCGCTAAAGTCGCCGTTGCCGGACAGGAAGGCGACAACGCCTTTCTGTGCTTCGATCCCGTTGGCGAACATCTCGTTGTGCTGGATGATATCCGTTGCGAAATACTTGTCGACAGCTTCGACATCGCCTGCAAGAATCGTGTTTTCCAGCGCTTCGAGAACGAACGCCTTGTTTTCTGCACTGTCGGCGATGGCCGTGATTGGCAATGCAACTGCGAGTGCGGCGGTGGTCATAAGTGTCTTGATCGTCATGTTTAACTCCAAGTTTCAGGAGTGATTGGATCGAATTGAAAGGGGCAGATCGGGGGCTCAGTGCCACTCGATCTGCGGGTTCTCGCGAAAGGCGAAACGTTCGAGGTGGCTGGCGATAACCTGCGCTGTCTTGTCGAGGTCAGCTTTGGTTTCGGCGGAAACCGTCAAGTCCAGCGCTTCGTCACCTGCGGCCAGTTCGCATTGGCCAAACGGCAGTTCGATCCGGCCGTGCTTGCCGTCCAGTTGTACCGGAACCTTGTGGCCGAAGTGTTTGCACAAGGTGCTGAGGTAGCGCTTTGCATGCTCTGTCTTGAATGTCGTTTGAGTGTTCATCGATGTGCTCCTTCAGTGTTGAAGTCACATCTATCGCCTCGGTACTGTTTCGAATATTGTATGAATAGTGATTTGATAGTTCCGGAAAACAGACCAATGATTGATCATTTAAAACACATGGCCGTCTTCGCGCGG
This sequence comes from Celeribacter halophilus, assembly GCF_018860305.1. GTDB lineage: Bacteria > Pseudomonadota > Alphaproteobacteria > Rhodobacterales > Rhodobacteraceae > Celeribacter > Celeribacter halophilus_A. Next base: position 19,587 of record NZ_JAHKPE010000038.1, on the reverse strand, counting down.
GTGGTTGATAAGGGATCCTTCCGCGCGGCGGCGCAAGATATTGGCGTGGCTCCGTCGCGCGTCAGCCAGATGATCACCGATTTAGAAAATCACCTCGGCACGACGCTGCTGTATCGCACGACCCGAAAGCTTGCGCTGACCACAGAAGGCAGAACGCTATACCGGCGCGTCACCGAAATGTTGCGCAGCGCCGAAGCGGGGTTCAACGAAATCAACGCCAACACGCAAGACCCGGTCGGTGCCCTGCGCGTGTCCGTCCCTGCGTTTCTGGCGATGTCCGATCTGTCGACTGCTATGGCCGCATTTATCAAGCGGTACCCCAATGTGGCCCTGTCTTTGCATTATAGCGATCGTAGGGTCGACATCATCGAGAACGGGTTTGATCTTGCGGTTACGGCGGGCACGCTCGCGGACTCAGCTATGATGTCGCGCAAACTGGGCGCTGTCTCTCGGGCGCTGGTCGCCGGTGCGGGATATGCCGCAAGTCGCCCCGTGCCTGCGCGACCCACCGATCTGGAAGACTGGGACTGGATCCAATACCAGCAACGCTCCGACACGGTTAATCTGATTTCAGAGACGGGCAAAACCGAAAAGATTAGCGGGCAATCGCAGATCGAGGTTGATAGCGTCAACGCTCTCTATCACTTCGCATTGCAGGACGTGGGCGTGACGGTCCTAACGGAAAATCTGGCCGCGCAGGGTGTTGCATCTGGCGCGCTTGTCCGGCTTCTGCCCAAGTGGCGACCGCCCGATATCGACCTGCATGCTGTTTGGCCGGACTCTTCGCGGCGGGAAAACCTGACGCTGCTCTTTGTTCGGTTTCTGGCTGATGAACTTGGTCGCTAAGCGATACAGCCAGACTGCGGGCCGCGACGCAGAAACAGCCAGTTCGCAACTCTCGTCGCTTTCCACTGCATGTGCAGCGCCAATACACCGACCGAACGGAAAACCCTTTAAATGGCAGCTTTGTCCCGCAAAGCGGACTTTGACGGTCGTGCCAATGCTGCATCGCGTGTGAAGGACGGCTTCGGGGAAGCCGCACCGCAGCGACAGTTGTCCCCATGAACGGCAGGTCCGAGGCGAAAAGGCAGAAAGCGCTGCGATATATGGAAGTCTACGCACTTCCTGCCTTTTCTATCGAAGCTCTAGAATGATCATAGTCGCCCAATCTTATTAAGAATGGGCGGCATCCCTATTGGGATTCATGCGGCAATGGACTGAGAATATGCAATCCGATCCCGTTTATGCCGGAAACGACGTCTGTTTCGCACACCAAAACTGCGCCGAGAGCAGTCTCTCGTAACGTATTTGCAGCGATTTTCTCCGATAAGGCCGAGGTCTCCCGCCAATGCCATCTGTAACGAACAGCCCTGAATTTCCGGTGCGGTGTAACAGAAGGTCACTTTGTTCTTCGCCTTTTCGCCAGCTGTACGCAAAATCATTTATAAGACGAATGCTATTGAAAGCCTCAAGCGTTTGAACTGCAAAACTACCAGAGCACGCGGCAATTATCATGACTGAGAGGACCCAGCTCGGATCGGCCGCCCATTTGCGCTTAGATGTTTCCCAATCACCTCGATCGTTTCGTTGGTATATTCGTTTTCTCCATGAATGTTGCTAAACTATCATAGGATAGTACGATGGTGATGCGTTTGACTGGTGGCATGCCACCAGTCAAACGCATTAAAGTGCAAACCAAGAACAAATTTTCGGACATCAAGTTATAGTACCTCCGATTTGGAGGTCGTCTCTCAATCTTTCCTTGTAAACATCTTCACATTTTACATTCACCGGCATAGGCATCAGGCATATGTTCAACGATTGTGGCTTGGTTCGACAGGACGTACTGCCCGTTTTCATCTTTTTCGACCTGGCCCAGGTACATGGATTCGATCGGGTGGTTGTTGGTGTTGAACTCGAAATCGCCGCGCACGGATTGAAACGGAGCACTTGTCATTGCGTTGCGAACCGCTTTGAGATCGTCTGCGCTACCCGCTGCGGCAATGGATCCGTCAATTAAGCGCAACGAGTCGTAGGCCATGGCCGCAAATGCCGAGGGCAGGGTGCCGTATTTTTCCTGATAGGCGGCCACAAATTGTGTATTGGCCGGGTTGTCTAAATTGTAGGTCCACGGGGTGGATGCGTAGACGCCCAAGCCGGCATCGCCCACAGCCTCGTTCGCGGCGCCGTTGAATAGGGTGTAAACCGTGTAAAGCGGGGTGCTTAGTTTTGCACCTGACTGATCATATTGTTTGACGAACTGGATGCCGAGACCACCCGGATAGAACGCAAAAACCGCTTCGGGCGATGCGGCTTTCATTGCTGTCAATTCAGCAGAGAAATCGGTTTGCTCCAGCGAGGTGTATACTTCACCCAAAACCTCGCCTTTGTAGGTGCGCTTGAAACCTTCCATCACGTCGCGGCCGGCCTGATAGTTCGGGGCGAGGAGATAGACTTTTTTGATGCCATGATCATTCATATAGGTGCCCGCTGCTTCCGCAGGCTGGTCGTTCTGGTAGGGCACAGCGAAGTAGTAGGGATTGCAGTCTTCACCCGCGAGCGGGGCTGGGGCAGGGTTCGGGCTGATTAGGATCGTCTTGGCCCGGACGACCGGGCGATGCACGGCCATCATCACGTTCGAAAAGCTCGGCCCGATTACGAAATCGACTTTCTCGGAACGCACTAGCTTTTCCGCTGCTTGCTTGCCGATGTCAGGTTTGCGTTGGTCATCTTCATAGATTAGCTCTGCATCGACGCCGCCGAGTTTGCCGCCAAGTTGTTCGTAGGCAAGTTCAACGCCATTGCGCATTTCTTCACCTAGCACTGCGCCGGGACCGGATAGCGAAAAGATCAGGCCGACTTTGACATCAGCCACTGCGGCAGAGGCCAATCCGCAGCTTGCGACAAGAGTGGTCATAGACAGTTTTGTCATGAGTTTCATTTGTGTGCTCCCGTGTTGAATAATTTTATTATCTTTGTATATTAATTTGCTTTGCTGAGAGAAGGTCAACATAAACTTGTATTTTTTCGCCGTTTCCTAAGGAATGCGCGAAAAAGCGGCAGTTTTAACCGAGGCAGCAGGCTTGCGGGTTTTCGTTCTTCAAAATCGTAGGAAAGGGGCTGAAAAAGCCGCAACACATAAGTGTGCTGCGACTTTTAGGTCTTCACAGGGGACGTGAAGTGCGTCACGTAGTGCCAGGGTCGAAACCATTCAGAACCACGAGATTTCTGTCTGCGTCAGGCTGCTCCGTAGCCACCCCCGCCTGGCGTTTCCATGACAAAAACATCGTTGGGGTGTACGTCGATGGCATCGTTGCCGCGCAACTCGATCACGGCTCCATCCGCTCGCACGAGAGCATTGCGGCCACAGGCGCCATCGCCGCCGCCATTCGCGCCTTGGGGGGGGACTTGACGATGCGAGGTGAGCACCGTGGTGGTCATGTTCTCAAGGAAGCGCAGTTTACGAACAATCCCATTCCCGCCCTCAAATGCGCCTGTGCCTCCTGAGCCGTGACGGATCGAGAATTCATCGATCCGCACAGGGAACCGCCATTCCAGCACTTCAGGATCGGTCATCAATGTGTTGGTCATGTGGGAATGCACCGCGTCTGTGCCATCGAATGTTGGCCCGGCACCGGTGCCGCCACAGATCGTTTCGTAGTTTTGGAACTTTTCATTGCCCCAGATGTGGTTGTTCATCGTGCCTTGCGATCCTGCGATCACCCCCAAAGCACCATAAAGAGCATCGGCGATTGACTGGCTCACTTCGGTGTTCCCAGCAATCACAGCTGCCGGATATTTCGGGTTGATCATCGTGCCTTCGGGAACATGAATTCGGATAGGTTTGAGGCAACCCGCGTTCATCGGGATGTCAGAACCCACAAGTGTCCGGAAGACATAGAGAACGACGGCATGACAGATTGAAATAGGAGCGTTGTAGTTGCCCTGGTCCTGCGCCGAGGTGCCGGTGAAATCGATCATCGCTTCACGGGCGTCACGGTCGACTTTGATGTCCACTTCGATCTGAAGGCCGCTGTCGAGTTTGTAGATGTTATGACCGTCTTTGAGTGCGCCTAAAACGCGACGCACGCTTTCTTCAGCGTTGTCCTGAACGTGGCGCATATAGGCTTGTACTACCTCGATTCCGAATTGTTTGACCATCTTGCGCACTTCCGTAGCGCCCGTTTCATTGGCAGCAATCTGGGCGGCGAGGTCGGCTATGTTGTTGTTGATGTTTCGGCAGGGGTATTTGCCAGATCCTAGCAAATCACGGATAGCAGCCTCGAGGAACGTCCCCTGATCGACTATTTTGAAATTGTCGATCAAGACTCCTTCTTCATCGATATGTGTTGAGTCGGGAGGGGCGGAGCCTGGTGTGCGCCCGCCTATATCGGCGTGGTGTCCGCGCGAGCCGACGTAGAACAAAATGTTCTTCCCGGCTTCGTCGAAGACCGGTGTGATGACCGTCACATCGGGGAGGTGTGTTCCCCCGTTGAACGGCGCGTTGAGCATGAAGACATCACCAGGTTTGATCTTGCCGGCATTTTCGCGAATGATGGTGCGCACAGATTCACCCATCGAGCCCAAATGCACTGGAACGTGGGGGGCATTGGCGACCAATTCGCCCTCTGGGTTGAATAGGGCACAGGAGAAATCTAGGCGTTCTTTGATGTTCACCGAGAAGGCTGTGTTGGCAAGCGTTGCGCCCATCTGTTCGGCGATCGACATGAATAGGTTCGAGAAAACCTCAAGCATCACGGGATCGGCTTCGGTGCTGATAGTCGTAGTATTGCGACGCGGTGTAGTGCGATCGAGAATGAGATTCCCCCAGGCATCCACCGTAGCACTCCAGCCATCTTCGATGATGTTGGTTCCTGTGGGTTCGGTGATAATCGCGGGACCAGCCACGGCCTGACCACAGAGCAACTCCTCGCGTTTGTAGAGTGGTGCTTTACGCGGGGCGCCGCCGAAGCTGATTTTGACCTCAGTGGCGGGGGCGGCAAAGGCGCCCTCATTTTCGCCTTTGGCCTCGTGGATCTCCTCGGTCATGCCAATGGCCTCGACCGAAAGCGCCTCGATCACCATGTCACGCTCTGGTTCAGCAAAACCGTATTTGGAGCGGTGGATGTCTTCGAAAGCGGTTCGCATTTCTGCTACGGTGCCAAAAGGTACTTCAAGGGACAAGTGCGATCCCGCGTAGCGCAAATGTGCTACTTGCAGAACTGAAATTTTGTCTGCGTCGACACCTTGATCGATGACTTCAGTGACCGCCTGATCCATCAGGTTTGCAACCTGGTTTTGTGCGATGTCCAGAGAGGCCTCTTCCAAAGCCTGACTGAACTGTGCTTGTTTGAGAGCACGAATTTCCGCGAGCCCCATGCCATACGCGGACAGAACGCCTGCGAACGGGTGCAGGAAGACGCGTTTCATACCCAGCGTATCCGCAACGAGGCAGGCGTGTTGCCCGCCAGCGCCGCCGAAACTGGAGAGCGTATAACCGGTCACATCATACCCACGTTGCACTGAGATTTTTTTAATCGCGCTGGCCATATTTTCGACTGCGATTCGCAAAAATCCTTCGGCAACATCTTCGGCGCGCATTTTTGTTTCGCCTGTTTCTTGGGCAATCTGAACGGCGAGTGCCTCGAATTTCTCGCGGACGACATCGACGGCCAGAGGCTCGTCGGCGTTGGGGCCGAAAACGCGGGGGAAGTGATCTGGCTGAAGTTTACCCAGGAGGACGTTACAATCGGTCACAGTCAGCGGTCCACCACGGCGGTAGCAAGCAGGGCCAGGGTTGGCACCGGCGCTTTCCGGGCCAACCTGAAAGCGACCATCCCTGAAGTTCAGAATTGACCCGCCACCGGCTGCGACGGTGTGAATGCTCATCATTGGCGCGCGCATCCGCACCCCGGCAACCTCGGTTTCGAATGAGCGTTCATAGGTGCCGGCATAATGACAGACGTCGGTGGACGTACCCCCCATGTCAAATCCGATAAGCTTTTCATGGCCAGCTTGCAGCGCGGTTTTCACCATGCCGACAACGCCGCCAGCAGGACCGGACAGGATCGCATCCTTACCCTGGAACATCGAGGCATCGGTAAGACCGCCGCTGGATTGCATGAACAGGAGCTGTTTCTTGTCGTCATTCTCACCCGCATCTAGGGCGGAACGCACCTGTTCGACATACCGACGGAGAATCGGCGAGAGATAGGCATCAACGACGGTTGTGTCGCCGCGACTGACCAGCTTCATCAAGGGGCTGGTTTCATGGCTTGTGGAAATCTGTTCGAATCCGACTTCCTTGGCAATATCAGCAGCTTGTTTTTCATGTGCGGGGTTTTTGTAGCCGTGCATAAAAGCGATGGCGACCGAACGGATGCCGTCGTCATAGGCGGCTTGTAGCGCGGCTTTGGTGGCGTCGAGATCAATGGGGGTGATCACGGTACCGTCCTGATCGAGGCGCTCTGACACTTCCGACGCGGTTTCATAAAGCATTTCGGGCAGCTTGATATGAAGATCGAAAATTCGAGGGCGATTCTGATAGCCGATGCGTAGCAGATCACCGAATCCCTTTGTAATGAGAAGGAGAGTGCGATCACCAGTGCGTTCAAGAAGCGCATTGGTGGCTACGGTGGTGCCCATTTTTACGGCATTGATTTGCCCCGGGGGGATCGGTTGATGGGGTTTGACCCCCAACAGATCGCGGATGCCTTGTACGGCTGCGTCTTCATATTGCTCTGGATTTTCCGATAGCAGTTTATGCGTCAGAAGATCCCCATCGGGCTTGCGCGCTACGATGTCGGTAAAAGTGCCGCCTCGATCAACCCAGAATTGCCACACGATCTTTCTCCTGTTTGCACCGGCTTGAATCTCTATAGGCCGGTTTGTGCCATGCCAGATGGTCTCTGGCGTCCCTGTTTTTAGCCAGCATGATGCTATTTCGCTGACGTGTGACTATTTATTATACTCTGTGTATTTAATTTTGAAGCTTTTTCTTTGTCGATTGTAAAATCGTTCCAAACCGCTTGACCGGCTGCTGTAAACGTGTACCGTCAAATTAAATACTGTATGTATATAACAGGAGAGACAGATGCGGGCTTATCAGCTCAACGCCTATGGAAAACCCGGCACACATCAGCTTCAAGAAGTGGACGCTCCGACCGCCCATGCCGATCAGGTGATCATCCGGAACGAGGCAATCGGTCTCAACTATCCTGATCTTTTGATGGTTCAGGGGATGTATCAAAAGCGGCCTGAGCCTCCCTTCGTTCCAGGACGTGACTGCGCTGGGATCGTGGTTGCCGTTGGCCCAGAGGTGACGGACTTCACAGTTGGAGACAAGGTAGTGGCGCAGACCTTTAGTGGTGCGTTTGCAGAGGTTGTATCCGCGCCCGTCACGCGTGTTTTCCATCGCCCTGACAGTGTGTCGGCCATTGAGGCTGCGGGGGGCATTACGGTATTCAATACTGCATTTGTGGCTGTCTCGATCCGAGCGGGCGTCAAAGCTGGCGACCGTGTGATTGTCACAGGGGCTGCGGGTGGCGTTGGCGCAGCTGCGGTGCAAGTCGCGCGCAACCTTGGCGCCGATGTGGTTGCGATTGTGTCGTCAAAGGCGAAGGCGCAGCATGCGCTGGCCAGCGGAGCAAACAAAGCTCTTATTATTGCGGATCGCAGTGAGGAAGGTCTCAAAAGCTTCTTCAAAAAAGAGGTCCGCACCGCATGGGGCGACGATCGTGGTGCCGATGTGGTGGTCGATACTGTTGGCGGAACCATGTTTACCGCGGGTCTGCGTGCTCTTGGATTCGCGGGGCGCTTGGTGGTTGTGGGTTTTGCCTCGGGCGACATTCCTTCCGCCAAGACGAATTACCTTCTGTACAATAACCTATCGGTCATGGGGGCGCCCCTCGACATTCATTTTGATAATGCGCTTGAGCAAATGCGCGGCGGGACAGACTGGTGGCTTAAACTTATGGCAGAGGGCAAAGCCGTGGCCAATGTTACAAAGACCATTCCTTTCACAGAGTTGATGCAAGGTCTGCAAGATATCCACGATCAGAAGGTCGTAGGCAAAATCGTAGTTACCCTTGGTTCGGCGGGATGACCCATGTCGTTGAGCCCCGATTTCCATCCCTTTCGCCAGGACGACGCTCTGATGAATGCTATCGGTGTGGCAGAGAGAGCGGAAACGGAAGCCGGGGTGGTGCTCCGGATTGTGGCCAATCGTATTGCCGCTAATCCCTTGGGTATTATGCACGGTGGGATGCTCTCGACGATTTCGGATGTCGGTATGTATGAAGCGGCAAAACTGAGCTGTTTCGCAGACTGCGTCACCCTGGCGCAAGAAATGAAATTTCTGCGCGCCGGCTGTTTGGAAACCCCAATCGATGTCGTGTGTACAGTGGTGAAGCCGGGACGCAGCATTGCCTTTACGGCCGCTGAGCTTTGGCAGAGCGGCAAGCTGATCGCGACCTCGACAGGACAATACTTAAAGCTGCCAACTTCGGCGTCGTAGCTGAGGCATACCCGTCACGGTTCCGAAAGAGGGCCGGGCATCTCCTTAAGATAATAAATGAGCCGACAAAACGGCCGTCCAACAGTAAGAGGACTAAAAATGACTGCTCTAATTGCCGAGCAGGTCTTGAATGGCCTGCAGTTAGGTGTGTTGCTGTTCTTGATCGCGGCAGGATTGACGCTGATCTTTGGAGTGATGGACTTCATTAACTTGAGTCATGGCTCCCTGTTCATGCTTGGGGCATATCTTTCGGTCACCTTTATGGGGGTGCTTGGGAATTTCTTCGCCTCGATCCTATGTGCCTGTCTTGTAGTTTTCGTCATCGGAGTGCTGTTTGAAGTCCTTTTGGTCCGGCATCTCTACAACCGAAGCCACCTCGACCATGTACTTGTCACCTTCGGGATGATTCTCTTTGCCAATGAGGCGGTGAGCCTGATCTGGGGATCCGTGCCGATTTTTTCTGGTCTACCCGCAGAACTTTCTTCCCAAGTAAATCTACCCTTTGGCATTGAGTACCCATCTTACCGGCTTTTGGTGATCTTCTCGGGCATCGTTCTAGCTGGAGGACTGTTCTTCCTGATCAACCGCACCCGCATCGGAATGTTGGTGCGGGCGGGAGCTTCCAACCGCACAATGGTGTCGATCTTGGGAGTGAACATCAAACTGCTTTACACGCTTGTCTTTGGGCTGGGAGCCCTGCTGGCGGCTTTCGCCGGAGCCATGGCCGGACCGTTGCTTTCCGTGCAACCCGGTATGGGTGAGGCCATCCTGATCCAGTCTTTTGTCGTCGTCGTAATCGGTGGCCTTGGCTCGATCAATGGCGCGCTTGTCGCTGCGTTAATTGTTGGGTTGATCGATACGATTGGGCGGGCTTTTCTGCGCGATATTTTGGGTTTTGTCATGTCCCCTAGCGTGGCCAGCGAAGCGGGTCCTGCGCTGTCTTCAATGATGATCTACATTCTTATGGCTGTGGTGCTCTTTTTCCGCCCCGAAGGCCTTGTACCTATGCAGAAACGGAGTTGACCACATGGGACGTTTCGATCTTCAAACTCTTTTCGTGCCGCTCATTGCCGTGGCTATAGGTCCGATCTACGCGCTGATAACCGGCGATGCCTATGTGCTTCATGTTTTTGAACGCGCGTTGATTTTTGCGGTGGCGGCGGCAAGCCTCAATCTCATCCTCGGCTTTGGCGGCATGGTCAGCTTTGGTCATGCGGTCTTCATCGGACTTGGGGCCTATGCGACAGGTATATTGTCCAACGCCGACATCACTTCCCTGTGGGTTCATGTGCCGTTCGTACTGGCCGTATGTGCCGTGGTGGCGTTGGTGATCGGTCTGATTGTGCTCCGAACCACGGGGGTGCATTTCATTATGATTACTCTCGCTCTGGCGCAAATTTTTTACTACACGGCTGTGTCCTCGTCGAAATTTGGCGGGGATGACGGTCTGGTCATCAATGAACGCAGCACCTTCTTCGGCTTTTACGATCCTTGGTCTTCGTGGCACTTCTACGGTTTCATTGCGAGCTTTGCTCTGGTGCTGATCTGGATTACGACGGCGATCATTAACTCTGATTTTGGTCTGCGCCTTTTGGCGACTCGAGAAAATTCGCAGAGGGCAGGGGCCCTTGGTTTTCATGTCTTTGGAACGCGCCTTCTGGCTTTTGTTCTTTCTGGGATGATCTGTGGACTAGCGGGGCTGATGCTGGCTAACCAATCCGAATTCGCGACGCCCGGTTATGCGAGCTGGCAGCGCTCGGGTGAGCTCCTGGCCATCGTGATTTTAGGCGGTGTGGGGCTACGAATGGGAGCCGTGTACGGCGCTTTCGCTTTTGTCCTGCTCGAACATGCTTTGGCGTCGTTCACCAATCACTGGCCCTTCATCTTTGGTCCGGTCCTGATCCTCGTGGTGCTGTTTCTGCACCGCGGTGTAGGTGGGTGGGTGGAGCGGGTATTCCATCTTAACCGTTCGAAAACACCTGATTTTGAGGAGGCGCACTGATGACATTATCCACAGTTTCCCAAGCCATACAGCCTGCGTTGCAACTGACGGATATCACAGTACGTTTCGGCGGTATTCTGGCACTGAACAATGTGAACTTGTCGCTACAGCCGGGAGAAATCCACGCGCTTATCGGTCCGAATGGGGCAGGTAAGACGACGCTTGTCTCGGTGTTGTCGGGTGAGTTGACTCCGAACACAGGGACCGTTGCGATTGGGGGGGAGGATATCAGCCATCTCAAACCCTATCAGCGTGCACGATGTGGTCTATTGCGCACATATCAGCTCACCGCGCTGTTCCAGCATATTCCATTGCGCCAGAATATCCTTTTGAGCCTTGAAGCCCGTGATCGGGCGCGGCTTTCATTCGTAGATCTGTTGAGGTTTAGTGCAACTAATCGTTATGAGGCCGAGATTAATTCAGTGCTTGAGGATTTCAGCCTTGCGGCCAAAGCTAATGCTGTACCCGCCTCACTGTCGCATGGCGATCGACGGCGACTAGAGCTTGCTATGGCGATTATTTCGGAACCATCGATCCTGCTGCTCGATGAACCCTTGGCAGGGCTTTCCACGGCCGACGCGCTTTCGTTTGTCGAGATGATCCAACACCGTTTGCGCGGTAAGATCCCGATCCTTTTAATCGAGCACGATATGGATGCGGTTTTTAGCCTCGCCGACGAAATCACCGTAATGGTGAACGGCAATGTGCTAATGACAGGTACACCTGAGGCAGTCCGCAATTCAGCGGAAGTACAAGCCGCTTATCTTTCGGATGAGGATGATTTCTGATGCTGACTTTCGATCGCGTTTCCTCCAGCTATGAAGATAGTCAGGTCCTCTTTGATCTCGAGTTGGAGGTCGAAAGCGGTACGGTGACAACGCTATTGGGGAAAAATGGGATGGGTAAGACCACGACTATCCGCACGCTGTTTGGAATCACGGACAAAATCACAGGCGATATTGTTCTGAATGGCACTCGGATAAACGGGTTTGCACCGCATAAGATCGCTAATATGGGGGTCGCATTGGTGCCGGAAGGACGTCAGGTTTTTCCAACTTTGACCGTAGTTGAAAACCTTGTTGCGACGGCGCGGGCGAAGACTGCGAAAGAGCGCAAACTTGAGATGGACAAGATCTACGCATTGTTTCCACGATTGGCGGAGCGCAAAACATCTTTTGCCAATCTTTTGTCTGGTGGGGAGCAACAGATGCTTGCCATTGGTCGGGCGCTGATGACTAAGCCAAAGTTTCTTATTTTGGACGAAGCGACCGAAGGTCTCGCCCCTGTTGTCCGGCGTGAGATCTGGATGGCACTGCAAGCTCTCAAGGCTGAGGACCTGACCATTCTTGTGATAGACAAGAGTCTCAAGCCCCTCTGCAAACTTGGAGACCGTCACAATATTCTGCAAAAGGGCGCGTTGGCATGGTCTGGCGACTCAGCGGAGCTGGCCGACCCCAACAGCAAAGCGCGGCGTTGCCTGTCGCTGTGAATACGCGAGTGGGCGCTTTTGATTCAGAGAGCGCCACCTCGCCCATATTTTAAGCAGACGTCAAGAAAATAAAGTGGGGAAAACAAGAAGCCTCACTGGGAGCTTTATTTTTTTATACTTAAAGTATTTAATTAAATTTGCTGCAGGTGTGGCAGCCGACAACAAGGATCTGAGATGACACCGCCGATCGACCTGTCCACCTGTGAAACGCATTTCTGTGAGATGGACGACGGGGCAAAAATCGCCTTTCGTCGTTGGTCCGGTCCAAAGCACAAGCGTATCGTGATTTCACACGGGAATGGTCTGGCAGTAGATGGTTTTGCTGAATTCGGTGCTGCGCTTGCGGCAGAATTCGAAATCGTGGCCTTCGATATGCGCAATCATGGTATGAGCCCGCAAAGCCCGCATCCCGACGACCCATGGCCGCGTTATATTGCAGATGTTCCGCTGATCTATAATGCCATTTCGGAAACCTTCGGCGAGAAAGAAACACACGGCGCGTTTCATTCCATGGCTTCTGCCTGCACGCTTATCGCTCAGTCATTAACGCCAAGCCCCTGGTCAACATTGACTCTCTTTGAGCCTCCGATACGTCCAGCAGTTCAATCGAAGGCGATGGAAGACTTTGACCAGATCCAAGCGTCGTTGTCGGCGCGTGCAGCTAAGCGGCGCCGGACTTTTCCCTCCCCTGCAAAACTCGCTGCCTCCTTTGAGCGGGCCCCGAGTTTTGGGGGAATTCCCAAATCCTCGATTGAGCGTCTCGCAGCGGGGTCTGTGTTCGAACGCGGTACCAATTCCGAAGAGCCGTGGGAGCTTGTGCTCATGCCCGAGGCGGAGGCGCTCAATTTCATCAAGGCCAATGACCTGCACTTGTATTGGGACGGCCTGTCGAATGTGAAAACGCCTGTTCAGATCATCACAGGGGATCGTGTAAGCCACGACATGCCTTATTTGATCGATATCGCAGATATCATGGCGATGCAGTTCGGTTTCCCGATCGCGTCGGTGGCGGGCACCAATCATTTCATGCAGCTGCAAGAGCCTGAGCTCTGCGCACAGCATATCTTTGACTTCGTGAAGAAAAATAAAAGCGGAAAAAATTCCGTGGATAACCAAGCATAAGCGCTCAAGGGAGAAAACGAATGCTTCCAGATACCCAATCACCGATTTCCGTCCGTCCGGAACGCTTCGAGACAATACTCGAGGCGTTGCGTTACTGGGCTACTGCCCGCCCGGAGGCGTTGGCCGTAGACACCCATGATCACGGGCGTCTGAACTATGCCGATCTATTGGATCAGGCCGAGGCGCTGGCCGCTGGCTTTCTTTCTCTTGGGTTGAAGGCCGGAGATCGTGTCGCAATTCAGATTCCCTCGTCGCCGGAATTTGTGACCGCTTATTTTGCCTGTCAAATATCTGGATGTGTTCTGACCACATACCATATGCCTTATCGCCAAGAAGAACTTCGCCCGCTGGTGAGTTTTTCACGACCCAAAGCGGTGTTGACCTCGCAGGTTGGCAAATACAATGGGCCAGAGACTATGGCGCTTTTGGCCTCGGAAACGGGCACGATGGATCATATCATCGTGGTCGGTGGAGAGGCCTCCGAGGGAGAGGTGAGCTTTCACATGCTGATCAACGAGAACCGTGGCAAACCGCTGCCTCCGGTACCTCCGGTCAAGAGCGAACTGGCGCTGTGTTTCACCTCTGGTACCTCCGCTGCGCCGAAAGCGGTGCTTCGCACTCAGGACATTATCACCGAAAACGCACACATCTTTTCCGAAATGCTCTCGATGACAGAGGATGATCGGATCATGATTGCTCCTCCTCTCACTCATGTGTTCGGTCTCTCTTGTGCGGGGAATGCGATTTATTCCGGCGCTGCTATTGTGCCGATCCCGTTGTTTTCACCTAAAATCTACGCGCATTATCTCACGGAAATGGCTCCCACAGTGGTTTATTCCGCGCCTGCACACCTTGCAGCGACTCTTAAAAGCGGCGCTATGGAAAATAAACCGCCAGTTACGGTACGGGATGTGATTGTTGGCGGCTCGATTTGCCCTCCAAAAGTCGCTGAGGCTTTTGAGGCGCACTTGCCCAACGGGCGGGTGGGCAGTTTGTTCGGTATGACGGAGATGGCACTTGCCACCCAGACTGACCCAAACGACCCACCGGCAATCCGCCACGGGACTGTGGGCAAGTTGGCCAAGGGTCTCAAAATTCGGGTCATGAGCCGAGAGGGCATGGAACTTCCTGCCGGTGAAGAGGGTGAAATGCAGCTTTCTGGTTATTCGGTACTCAGCGAATATCATGACAACCCCGGAGCCAATGAAAGCGCCTTTACAGACGATGGGTGGTTCCGCACCGGCGATCTTGCTATGCTGGACGAGGAGGGGAATATCATGATCACCGGTCGGTCTAAGGACATCATCAATCGCGGGTCGATCAAGATTAATCCATCTGATATTGAAAGCCTCGTGGATGCCCATCCGTCGGTTATTCAGTCTGCGCTCGTGCCAATGCCTGATCCGGTTCTTGGGGAACGTATCTGTGCTTATGCTGTGTTAAAGCCCGGAGAAAGTCTCAATCTACCGCAATTGTGTGCATTCCTTGAAAGCAAGCATATCGGGAAAATGCGTTGGCCCGAGCGTCTTGAAATCCTGGATGAAATGCCGATGACGCCGACGCGCAAAATTATCAAACCTGTGTTGGTCGCGGATATTCGGAAAAAGCTTGAGGATGAAGAGGCCTGAGATCGGCACGTCCGCTTGCTAGCATAGCGGAAATACGGCCCGACAGCATGAACTTGCGGTCGGGCCGTATTTTTAAATATATAAGATGAGTTTTTAAGAGGTTCTGCGCCTTGATTATATTTGGGTGGTCGTAGGGACAGAGAAATAATAAGCGCAGCAGGCGCGGTGAGGATAGATTGGATATGGCGAAAACGACGATCACCAATGCCGAGGGAAATTTCGGTCACGCCGAGATTGAAACGCGGGGAAAACGCGGACGGCCACGTGGTCAAGCGACACAGATGGTATACGACGCTTTACGCGACGAAATTCTGACGCTTGAAGCCAAGCCTGGCACATATCTTGATGAAACCCTGTTAGAAAAACGCTTTGGCGTTTCACGCACGCCTATTCGTGAGGCTCTAATTCGTTTGCAATCTGATCGGCTTGTGCGATTTTCAGCCAATCGCGGGCATTTTGTCGAACTGATCAGCATTGAAGAGGTGCCTCGTATTTTTGAGGCGATGGACCTCTATCAGGCGGCCGTTTTACGTCTGGCGGCGCAGCGGCACACACCTAAAATTTTGCAGGAACTCCATGAGATAAACGAGGCCTATCTTGCCGCGGCGGATGCCTACGACCATAAAGTGATGACGGAAATGAATCACCGTTTCCATTTGCGAATTGGCGAAGCTTCCGGCAACAGCTTCTTGGCAGAAGCCTATACAACAGCACTGAATTATACGCTTCGGTTGACCTATCTGATGTTTGAAAAGGCGCGCAGTCAGCCCAGTTTGCGCGATGGCTATTACCATCGTGTATATGACGAGCATAAAGAAATGCTCGCGCTGATAGAGCAAGGAGAGGCGGATACGCTTGAGGCGCTGAGCAAAGAGCATACCCAGCTTTTCTGCGATCGGGTTTCGGACTTCGTAAACGAGCGCGAGTCGTTTCGTTCAAAACCGACCGATTTTTTCTCGGAACCCTTGAGTTAAGCCTACGGCCTGCACGCGTGAGAGGGGGGCAAAGTCAATGACGCCGATTAAAACCGCACTTGATTACGGGTTGCGTGATTATCTCGACGAGGGCCCGTCTGGTCGACGTCAAACCATTGATGTCGCAGCCGCTTTATTTCGGGAGAGGGGATTTGCGGCCGTTTCCATGAACGAAATTGCGAGTGCTGTCGGACTTTCAAAGCCAGGTCTTTATCATCATTGGCCGAGCAAGGATACGATCCTGCATGTGATTGCTCAGCTCTCAGGGGAGATTTTGCTGAACCATCTTGATGTCGTTGAGCGGAGTGGGTTCGCCCCGAGCCAGACACTGCATCACTATGTGATTTCTCGTCTCGAAGCCGTGACACAACATCAGGACCTTTTCACAGTTACTTGGCAAGAGCGCGCTATTTTGGGCACGCGCACCTTCGAAGGTTTGGCGCGCATGGCGGAAGATTACCGTCGTCGCGTCCGAGCACTTATTGATACAGCCAAATCCGAGGGGGCCATCAAACCCGATGTAGACAGTCATCTTTTGATGCTGGCGCTCGACGGGATGACGGGTTGGGCCTATTTTTGGTATCGGCCATCCGGGGATTTTGACATTCGCGAAATTAGCGATGCGTTTTGGGCGATGTTGGGCATGGGTGTGCTAATGCCAGACGGAGCAAATCAGCCCTAAGCTCCCTGACTTATCCTGTTTTGGATTTGGCACAGTAATTTTATACACTCGCGCCTTTTCGGCACCTGTTGCTCCAAAATCTGCCTCGAAAATACGCAAAAACTACGCTGGATGACGAAACTCCTCAGAAGAAAATTGACAGGGTGAAAAGTATTATAATACTAAATGTATATTACCGACCGACTGGTCGGTAGGTGCAAAAGGGTAGAGGTTCGGAACACTGAATGCGCAGAACGCTCGCAGCCGATGTTCCCGAGGCTCACAAAACAACCCTATGTTGAAACAACAGGAAGGCGGATCGCAATGACCGAAGCCAAAGTCCAAACTCCCGCCGCGCGGAGCTGCCCCGTCTCGGGCACCCCCGGCCTTGATGAGATCTCGCTGCTCTCGCCGGAAGCACTGGAATGCCCCTACCACGCTTATGCCAGAGTGAGGGCTGAAGATCCGGTACATCATCTGCCGGACCAGAATCTCTGGATCGTCAGCCGTTACGACGATGTCGACTACGTTCTCTCGAATCCGGAAAAATTCACTTCGAAAGAGGCGTTGTCGAGTGGCAACGCCTATCGCGATTTCCCCGCCGCGCTCAAGGTTTTGAAAAAGTCAAAAGCCCTGCCGCGCCAGCGCACACTGATCCTCGCCGACCCGCCTGTCCATGCGTTTCATCGTAAGGTCGTTCAACGTGCACTTGCGCCGGCAAAGACGCTCCGTGCGTTCGGACCAACGATCAAGGAGCGTGTCAACGGTTTTATCGACTGCTTTGTCGAGGAAGGCCAATTCGAATGCGTTTCTCAGTTTTCAATACCGTTGCCGATGGCACTGGTAAGCATGATCTTCGACGTGACCGAAAAACAGGTCTACGAAATGAAAGGCTGGTCGGACAATTTCTTTTCCGCACTTACCGGTCATGTGGCGGAAGAGACGGTGATGAAGGCCGCACTGGATACGCTTGTGTTCGAGGATTTCGTGCTTGAGCGGATGGAAAAAGCCCGTACCGAAGGCTCGGACTGTTTCATCGGCAAACTGCTCAACGCACCCGAGGACGAACGCCCGCTGACTGATGCCGAGGTGATCAACATCTGTTCTCAGGTGCTAGTGGGCGGTAATGAGAGCACGATCAATTTCATCTCGAACCTCGTCTATGCCATTGCCACAACAAAGGGGCTCGAAGAGCGCCTGCGTAACGAACCGGACCTGTTGCAGAATTTCCTCGAAGAGAACCTGCGTCATGAAGCACCGCTGCAATCCATGTACAGGATCGCACTTGAGTCCGTCGAAGTGGGCGGGGTCACCATCCCCGCAGGGGCAAAGCTGATGCTTAATTTCGGCTCCGCCAACCGTGATGAAGCCCATTACGAGAATGGCGAAGCGCTCGACATCAATCGGGACAACCGAGAAACGCTGCATATGGCGTTTGGCCGCGGCATTCATGCCTGCGCCGGTCAGACGATCGCTCGCCGTGAGGGAATGATCGCCATTCGTGTACTGCTGTCGCGGGTGAAAAATCTACGGATCGCGGAGGGCACGACGCCCGAGCGCAACCCGCTGTTTGGTGTGCGCGGGTTCAAGACCCTGCACGTCGCTTTTGACGCCGTCCCCCAAACCGAAGACGCCTGAGGAGGTTTTGCAATGCCCAAAGTAACTGTCGATATGAACCTGTGTGAATACCATGGTCAATGCGTTTTCGTCGCCCCTAAAGAATTCTGGTTCGATGAGGATGACGAACTGCGTTATGCGGAGGATGTGCCGGAAGACCATCGCGCCCGTGTCGAGAAAGCCGCAAAAGCGTGCCCTCAGCTTGCCATCAAGGTAGAATAAGCCATGGAGACGTGTGAACGTTTTGTCATAGTCGGTGCCTCGCTCACCGGGCTGCGCGCTGCAGAAGCGCTGCGTGACAATGGCTATTCGGGTGAAATTACCCTCGTAGGAGATGAAGCCCACCAGCCATATAACCGTCCGCCGCTCTCCAAACAAATCCTCATCGGAAGTCAGTCCTTTGAGGATCTGGTCTTTCCGATTGAGGACAGTCTTTCGTTGACATGGCGGCTTGGGGCAGCTGCAACGGGTCTCAATATCTCTGCGCGTCAGATCACACTGGCCGATGGTGACGTGTTGCCATATGATCGGTTGCTCATTGCCACCGGCGTGACGCCTTTCGTGCCGCCGATCCCCAATGTCGGGCTCTCAGGTATCCACGCGCTGCGCACCATTGACGATGCCAAGGCCATGAACGCCGCATTGCAACCGGGCCAAAAGATCGCGATTGTCGGAGCGGGCTTCATCGGCTGCGAAGTGGCTGCAAGCGCAAAGATGCGGGGTCTCGACGTCACCGTGATTGACCAGATGGAACGCCCGATGTCGCGCGTTCTGCCGACGGAGCTTTCGCAAATCTTCCGCGATGTCCATGAAGAGGAAGGTGTTAGCTTTCGTTTTGGTGCACGGGTCTCTAGGTTTGAGGGCTCTGATCAAGTCACGGGCGTTACTTTTGAGGATGGCGAAACCATTGCCGCTGATCTCGTGCTTGTGGCGGTGGGGTCACAAGCAACGACCGGATGGCTTGAAGGTTCCGGGTTGGAATTGCGCAACGGCGTCGTCTGTGACGCCCAATGCCGCGCCCGAAATGGTGAGGGACGGATTGCTGCGGCCGGCGACATTGCAATCTGGCCGCATCCAGCCTTTGGCAATGCAGAGATTCGTATAGAGCATTGGACAAATGCGTCCGAGCAAGGAGCTGCTGCGGCGCTCACCTTGATCGGGGTGCGTGACAGAAGTTATGTGCCGTTGCCCTCTTTTTGGTCAGATCAATTTGCGCTTAAGCTCCAGTCAATCGGCCGTCCCGCAGATGCTGACCGGATTAAAATTGTTGCTGGTGCATTGGAGGAACGTAAATTATTGGCTGAATGCTGGTGTGGTGAGGAGTTGATCGGTGCAATTGCAATCAACATGGCTCCGAAGCTCGCGCGTTATCGTCGCAGGATGGAAGAAGAATACCGAGCGTTGAGCGCTTGCAATGAATAATCTGACAGTCTCGAGACTATCAGATATTTTGTGCCCTGGCGCGGCTTTGTTGATGGCGTGGATGCCCCCACCTCCCGGCATCAACAAAGCCCAACACGCCAGAAAATTGACCTCTGCTAAGTGCCACGAAGTGAGGTGCCCCTTATGTATCGGAAGT
>NZ_JAHKPE010000017.1:0-8974 GCF_018860305.1 Celeribacter halophilus | reverse complement strand
TTCTCCCCACGGGCGTTGACCCCGATTACAACGAGTACGCAGAGCCGATCATCTATCCCGCGCAAGCCGCTGTAGATACCGTCTGCCCAGATGTAGACCCATTCATCTCGGCTCAGATCGGCTTTGCGCCAGTCATTGTATTCTTCTGCCCACTGGCCCTTCAGACGGGAAATCGTTTTCGCGGAAAAGCCGGTGGCCTCAGGGCCAAGGAGTGCTTTGAGCGCAGCGTCCATTTCGCCCGCGGAAATCCCCTTCAGGTACAGCCAGGGCAAGGCCGCCTCAATGGACCTGGCTTTGCGCACGTAAGGCGGCACAAGTGCAGAGCGGAACGTGACCGGTTTACCGTCCTTGGCCCGGACCTTTGGTACTTTCACTGTGACTGGCCCGCTTCCGGTTTGTACCGCCCGTTCCGGATGATAGCCGCTGCCGACCACGGCAGCGCGGCCGTCCGCTGTGCGTCGTTCGGCAAACTCGGCGAGAAAGGCGTCACGTTCGGCTTCAATCGCAGCCTGCAGCAATTCCCGAGCGCCTTTGCGCAAGATATCTGTCAGCGGGTCAGTGATCGTGTCTCGACCGGAGAAATTGATGATGGTACTGTCGTCCATGGTGGTGTGTCCTCGAATGGTTGGCTGGATGTGTTGCAACACCAATCCAACCAGATGCACCGCCGTCATTCAAATCCCCCGGACACCAGATTCACTCATAGCTCTGGCGCAGGTTGTTGAGCGCGGATATTCAGTCAGCGAGGTTGCTGAACGACTGGGGATCAGCACCAAATCTCTGTACACTTGGAAGGCGCAATTTTCCAAGTCACCGCAGGTCAGATCAGAGGTTGCTGAACAAGCTGCAGAGATCAGGCGGCTGAAGCGTGAGTTGGCACGGGTTACTGAGGAGCGGACAATCCTAAAAAAGGCGACCGCGTACTTCGCGCGCGAGTCACAGTGAAGTACGCGTTTATTGAGGCTCATCGTGCGGAGTTTTCGGTGCGGTCGATGTGTCGTGTGCTGGCTGTGCATTTCAGCGGCTTTTATGCATGGCTTAAAGAACCGTTAAGCGTACGCGCGCTTGAAGATGCGCGGCAGACAGAGCTAATCCACCAAGCATGGACAGATAGCGGGAAGGTCTATGGCTATCGGAAGCTGGCCGATGATCTACGTGATGCTGGCGAGACCTGCTCCGAGAACCGTGTGGCACGATTGGCTAGCCTTGCGGGCATCACAGCACAGATCGGATACAAGCGTCGGCCTGGTCGCTATGGCGGCAAACCTGCTGTTGTCGCTGACAACACGCTGGACAGACAGTTTGAGGTTGCGGCACCTGACGCGGTTTGGATGACCGACATTACCTACATCAGAACCCATGAAGGCTGGTCATATCTCGCTGTGGTCATCGATCTGTTTTCACGACGTGTCGTTGGTTGGTCGATGCAATCTCGCATGACAACTGACCTGGCCTTGCAAGCCTTGTTGGCTGCTGTTTGGCGGCGCAAACCAAAGCAAAAAGTCATGATCCATTCAGACCAAGGTTCACAGTTCACTGGCAAAGAGTGGCAGTCGTTCCTTAGCAAACACAATCTGGTTGCCAGCATGAGCAGACGTGGGAATTGTCATGACAACGCGGTCGCAGAAAGCTTCTAGCGGGAGCGCATTAGGCGGCGAACATACCTCACACGCGACGCCGCAAGGCAGGATGTGTTCGATTACATCGAGATGTTTTACAACCCTACACGCAAGCACACGAACAACGGCAGGCTGTCACCGGTTGACTATGAAATGAAACAGCTGAAAATGAACGAGGCAGGCGTCTAGCAAATTAGGGGCACCTCACTCTCTTTGCTGAGAGCAGGCCCATCTTTCGGCGGATCGATATCAATCATGAAGATACCGGGACCATCGGACCAATCGAAATGATCATTAGATCGCGCGATATGCCCTTCACGTTTCTCTTTGGGCATTGCTGCGAGATTGGATTTCGTCACAACCACACCTACAGCGGGCCCCGTGGGGACGCCGTAGACCATGGCCTCGTTTGTGCGCAGCGCCCCGAGCATTTCCGAAAATTCTGCAAGCGTCTCAAACGCGCGCACAGCATATGTGCCGCGCAACATGTGACCGCCCGATTCCGTCATAAGTTCTTCATTCTGAAGCGTGATACGTTTCGTCAACCGACGCGGCTCATCACTGGAAATTACCGTCACTTTAATCGCCATAAGCTCTTCCTCTGTTTGTTCTCTACAACAAGGAGAGGAGGTCAAACGGTATCCCGCAAATACTTTTTTTCACCAGAAAAGGCGGAATCTTAGGATAAAAAATATCAGCTTTCTGAATTCACTACAGATTTTCGGATGGGGCGATTGAAACTTTTTTGGCCACTCTAAAACCTGACCCGCCCAAGCCCAATTTTAGGAAAAATCATTTCCTAAAAAGCGGGTGTAGTACTGTAGTGATTTACTGTTCTGAGGAGAGATGAAGAAAGCAAGGTTGGAGGGAATGGTATGGAAAATGGGGCGGGCATCACTGCATTAAATCCCATGGCTCATCTGATGAAGGAAGATTTGCCCTGAATGAACATCACCATCTCTTGGGGTGCCGAGTAAAGCGGTACTGCCCACAGCATATAAATTTCGCAAACCTGATAATTTGATCCTAGGTGCTTCGCACGAGCTATGCCCAGAAGTTGGTGACGCCAGAGATCAGGCGGCATTTTGAAGTTGCTTGATCCCGTCTTTAAACGCAATCCCTTCGATGATTCCCGGCAAACGATTTGCGCTGTCCAGTTTTCGCCATTTGGCTTGTGCCGACATCATCAGCCGGAAGGCCATTGCAAGGCCGGTCTTCCGGCTTAGGCAGCCTTTGGTTTTGCCAGTGCGATGGCGAACCGTTGTGAACATGCTTTCGATCGGGTTCGAAGTCCTGATGTGCTTCCAATGCTCGGCGGGAAAGTTTGAGATGCTCAATAAAACGTCGCGATCTTTGATCAGCTTGGCCGCCGCCTTTTCATACTTCACACCATAAGCTGCGACGAAGAAGTCGAAAGCCGCCTCAGCATCGGCTTTTGTCTCGGCCTGCCAGATATCGTGCAAATGCCCTTTGGCTTTGGCGTGGGGAGATTTCGGCATCGCGTTGAGGACATTCCCGGTTTTGTGGAACCAACAGCGTTGTTCGCGGGTGGTGCCGAAGACTTCACGCAACGCCGCCCAAAAGCTGAGCGTCCCGTCACCAATGGCCAGGTCCGGAGCCTTGTTCAGACCTCGCCGCTTCAGATCAAGCAGCAGCTCGCGCCAACTCTGGGTGCTTTCTCTGAAGCCGTCCACAAGGCCCAAGACCTCTTTGCGGCCCCACTCGTCAGCCCCGATAAGAACCAGAACACATTGTTTTTATTCAGCGATACGTGCCTTGAAATAGACGCCATCGGCCCAGACATACACAAACCGACGCGCGCTCAGATCCCGGCGTTGCCATTGCTCATATTCTTCCCACCATTCAGCCTTAAGCCGCAAGATGGTTGTGGACGAGAGCCCTGCCGCGTTCGGCCCGAGGAGAGCTGCCAGCGCCTCCTGAAAGTCGCCGGTGGAAATGCCCTTCAAATATAACCAAGGCAACAATTCTTCGATCGACTTGGCCTTGCGCAGATAGGGAGGCAAAATCGATGACGTAAACCGGACTTTCTCGACCGCCTCACCACGGTCACGCACCCGAGGCATCTGCACCTTCACTGGGCCGATCCCGGTCATCACCTCGCGTTCAGGCAAATACCCATGCCGGACAAGGCGGGCGCGGCCTTCTTCCGTGGTTTCGTGTTTGTAGGCCTCCAATAATGCGGCCAGTTCAGCTTCAACGGCT
This sequence comes from Celeribacter halophilus, assembly GCF_018860305.1. Taxonomy (GTDB): domain Bacteria; phylum Pseudomonadota; class Alphaproteobacteria; order Rhodobacterales; family Rhodobacteraceae; genus Celeribacter; species Celeribacter halophilus_A. The sequence goes on along the minus strand of NZ_JAHKPE010000017.1, from coordinate 5,132 downwards.
TGCTCGATGAGTTGCCGCGCGCCGGATCGTAAAATCTCGGTCAGCGGGTCAGTCGAAAATCCGGATGGATGCAAGCCTTTCACAATTAACTTGGGGTACAAGTTGAGTGTGAAAGGCCACCCACATCAACACGTTGTGCTGTGTTTTCTGGACCCTTGGAGCATAAATCTTTGGCGAAACATTTCAGGTAAGCTGGTGATGGTAGTCTTCGTCATGTGCATATCCCTTTCTCTACGGAGAATTGACGGCGTTCTGAACACCGCCATGATATGCCGCCCCTACGGGCCGTCACCAACTTTTAGGCATTACTCCACTTATGCGGCATAAGCCGCTTCATCAATGGCGTGGTTGCGCCCGGATTCAGCGATCAAACCACCGCTTATAATACGTATCAAAAAGGGGAACCAAACTGGCCCCCCTAAAAAAGTAATTCGAAATTATCCCACAAGGGCGTCACACAGACATATCCGCCGACCTTGTTAGCAACCTGTACGGCCAATAACCGAATATGCTGTCTTGGATAAAATCTGCAGGTCCAACCAAAGCGACACCCTGTTGTAATAATGAACATCCAGTTCGACGCGTTCTTGGTAAGAAACGTCATTGCGTCCGGAAACCTGCCACAACCCCGTAACCCCTGGACGTAGCAACATATAGACATCCGCAAACTTGCCATACATCGTCAATTCAGACTCTGTAACAGGGCGCGGTCCAATCAAGCTCATCTCACCTTTCAGAACATTCCAAAGCTGCGGCAATTCATCTAGACTCGTTTTGCGAAGAAACGCCCCCAATGGTGTCACACGCGGATCATTGCGCAATTTTCTGTCTTTTTCCCACTCTGCGCGAGCTATCGGATCAGCCTCCAACAACGCTTCCAAACGCTCTTGAGCATCCGGGACCATGGTCCTGATCTTCCAACATTTAAAAGTTTTTCCGCCTTTTCCGACCCTTGCGTGACCGAAAAGACCAGATCCGCCATCCCGAGAAACCAGGATGCAAAGAACCAGAACAAGCGGCACAATCATCGGCAGAAGCATGAGTGATAAAACAACATCAACAAGTCGTTTTACACCCCCCGCATAGATTGGGATAACATTGTAGTAATACTGACTGCGTGGTAACGTGGTGGAATCCTGATGTTCCATCTGCGACATAGTAACAATCCACTTCATAAGCTCATGAAAGTTCGCGCTTCCCCAAGCGCGAAGGTTCTGTTGTCATGAAGGGCCCCCCCTTCACTCACCTCAGTCCCGAAAACCTCGTCTGCCAATGTGCTTTGCGCACTTTACGCATCTAATCGATGCAGGCAGCACCCCTCTTATAACTTCCATAGTAAGCATTTTGTGTTTTCAAAGCCTAATAAAACATTTTCAAGCTTGGAAGTGCGCTGTGAGCCAGTGAGACACATAAATAACATAAAATTAACAATGCCCTAACCAAATTGAACGGCTGGCAAAATGCAGAAGCATGCGGTTCGTATTTTGATCCAGTCGGCAATTTTTTGCAAAAAAGAATCTCATTTGACAAAAAAATAATCCGTTTAAAAAGATTTGACTACCAGCGACTCAACCCTAGGTTAAGTGATGCACCATAGGTCCAGCACTCGGAGGCTCAAAAAATCGAATCAGCAGGAAAGACCGGAGCCCCGAAAAATACCAATGCTTCGCAAAAACAGATGGCTACGGCTCTCTACATCCTTCAAATCCAGAGTCCCCAAAATCTTCGACGACGAAGGACATCCCATATTGACTATCCGGATGAAAGACTTCAGCAGTTGCGAATGGCAAAAAGCCGCCCATCAAACTGCTTTTCAGAGGCCTCTATGGGCGTTACAAGCAGTTTAGAGAACAAACTACACTGTATCCTTTACCGAGTGCTCTTGCCCGAAAAATTGTCCCGTCGATACGCAATTTCAGGGTTCGTTATCAAACTTGATGTCAGTGTTAATCCGGCACTGGCCCAAATAACCTGCAACGAACATGAATTGAGGATCATTTTGTGAAAATCAAAGCCGAAAAAATTGAATTTCAATCAAAAGCGGCAAACCGCAGCGAGTCCAAAGAACCAAAGGCCGCAACAACGACGCGCCCAGCGAAGGGCGCTGCTCTTGTTGCGCTTCCTTTCGCATTGATATTCACGGTACTTTTCTTTTTGTCGTTTGATATTTCCCTGTTCTGGGCTTTGCCGATATACGCAGCCATTGGATCTATACTGATCTTGTTTCTCATATTGGGAAGCCTATGGGCCAACCGGAAATAATCTATCGGTTGCTCATTTATTCCCCATACTGAATTTTAATGCGCTATTTTTAAGACGTCCTAGGAATGTCATATTTGAGAGACATTCCCGCAGTTGATGCCATGTGCTATTATCGGCCTCATAAAAGGGTAGTTCAGACGAGCAGGACGCGCCGCAATATATAGTCAGCGCATCCCGCCATTAAAGAAGAGTATTTCGGTGAATGGTTCAGAAGTATCCCCCCCAGGTCTCAAAAATTTTATCATTAGTGTCGGAGCCCTCATCTCGGCGAGAGGCTTTGTAGCTGTTTCGCAAATTCTTGTACTGCCAATTCTCGCGCGTCAGTTGTCTGTTGAAGACTTCGGCCTCATGGGGCTTGCCATGACACTGGTCATCTTCGCAAATACACTGAGTGACGGAGGCATGGGGCGATCTCTGATCCGTCGCGAAGATGCCGACGAGGTTGAATGGGCTTCCGTAAACTGGTTGATGATTGGAGCAGGCGTTGCCTGCACAGTGTTCGTTGCAGCTCTGTCTCCACTCGCCGCCAGCTATTTCGACAGTGATCGCCTCGTCCCCGTACTTCTTGTCATGTCGGTCATACCACTGTTCTATGCTCTGAGCGCTGCTCCGAATGCCGAGGTGGAACGTCGAGAAAATTACAGCGGAATTGCCAAAGTTCAGGTGCTCGCCACAATTTCCGGATTGGTGTTCGCTGTATCTGCGGCTCTTTTGGGATTGGGCATATGGGCACTCGTCGGACAACAGGTCTTATTGGCCGCAGTTCGAATGGTGGGCATTTTTAAACTTTCCCACTTTCGTCCCAGTCTCACTTTCTCGACCTATGGCCTACGTCCGCATCTGATTTATGCGCGTGACACACTCGCCTCTGCGTTTCTCATTGTGATACGGCAACAGCTCCCTGTGATGATGATTTCACGGGTTCTAGGCCAAATCCCGCTTGGCTATTTTGCCATGACACAGCGTTTCAACAGGCTCCCTCAATTCGGGCTGGCCGGGCCAATGTCCTCCGTGATCTATGTTCGAATGTCCAAAGCCCAGAAGTCACCGGAGAAACTCAGAGATATCTATTACGCCGGGATGAGGCTCTTGGCCGTGTTGCTGATCCCGACCACAACAATGATTGCTGTGGCAGGCACACCAATTTTTTCTGTGCTCCTTTCGCCAGAATGGAAACCGGTGGCAATACTTTTCGCACTATCCATTGCAGGACTGGTACTGGAAGCCATTGCCATTTTCTTCATGCATGCCTTATTTCGTGCGGTATCTCGTACAGACCTTTTATTGCGTACATCAATTGAAGGCGTGATCTTACGACTTGTCATGATGTGGATCTCGCTGCAGTTCAGTCTTGAAGCTGTAGCGATGAGCTTTACTCTTTGGTCATTGGTTATGGTCCCGCGCCATTGGCAATTGGGTGCTCGGCTGATTCCCATCACCCTGTCTGGCTGTCTGAATCAACTGCTCCCAGCCAGCATCGTTGCCTGCATAGTCGCACTTGTATACGCTTTGGTTGATCACCTGACAGAGCTGCCAGACCTTGCCTATGTGGCGATATCTGCGAGCTTGGGTCTTGCTGGCGTTGGCCTCACGGTTCTTATCGACAATCAAAACTCCAAGTCGGCCCTGAACGTCTTTCGCACGACATCACAAACTCTCTCCCCTACAGTTATCGGTCGTTAGACCACTGGAGCAAACAGCTTTGAAAGAGTAACACGTTATGATCAGCGCATCTACAGAACCAAAGAAGCGGCGTCCCGAACCCGATTTCATCATCGGCGGCGCACCAAAATGCGGCACGACTTCCCTTCATTTTATTCTCGACCAGCATCCCGACATTGCCTTACCGATAGATGAAGTGAACTATTTCGACGCGGATGACCCGTTCAACTGGCCCGATCTGTTTTTCGAACGTAACGGTCATCTCGACTATCGCAACCCAGCGCCGAACAACGCTGAAACCAGAAACTGGTATCACGCAAAATATGAGGCATTGGGCAATGTGCGCCTGCTCGGCGAAGATAGCACACGTTACCTTTTTTCTCCTATGGTCCCGCATCGCGTCGCACAAAGGCTTCCCGACGCAAAAATTATATTTATGCTGCGGGATCCAGTGAAACGCGCCTATTCAGAATACTGGCATGCAATGAAAATGATGCGGGTCACCACATCATTTGAAGGTGCCCTGACCGCCCTGCCCCAGATTGTCAGCGGCTCAACCTATGCGCCACATTTATCTCACTGGATAAATGTGCTCGGGAAAGATCGGGTGCATGTGGTTCTGTTGGAAGATTTCCAGAAAGACCGTCAGTTGGTTATGAACGGGATTGCGAATTTCATCGGAGTGGAACCCTTTTCTCTTGATGGGCACGAACTTTGGTTCAACAAGACCAGCTACCCAAGCTCACCCCGGTTGATGCAATGGGTGAACCGCCTTGTCGGAAGACGTATTTCCAGATTGCGTTACATGTCCCACATGCGCATGGAAACGGGAACACGCATGAAAATCGCCAATCGCATCTATCAATTCTACTTCCATAAAATCAATCCGCTTCTATTGACTGCAGACACTCCACCAAAAATGAAAGCGGAGACCGCACACTACCTGTCTCGACTTTTCACAGACCTTAACACCGGCCTCGATACTCTACTGCAACGAGATCTGTCGGAAGTGTGGTCATCATGGGATCCGGTTTCAGAAGGCAAGTCAGGTGAAACGCCTTAGCTCTAGTGTATGCACTGACAGCATCCCTCATGTCCGGTAAGGTAAAGCGTGTTGATTTCCGCTGAGACGTGACCCGGTAGACCGCAAATTTTTCACTGAGAATTGACCCATGTGAACATGATATCCCTGACGGCTTTATTCAGGG
>NZ_JAHKPE010000032.1:0-23304 GCF_018860305.1 Celeribacter halophilus | reverse complement strand
TCACTCCATATCTCCCTGAACAAAGCCGTCAGGGATATCATGTTCACATGGGTCAATTCTCAGTGAAAAATTTGCGGCCTACCGGGTCACGTCTCAGCGGAAATCAACAGCTGGAGCGAAATGGGTGTTTTTGCCTGGATATTTGAAGGGTTGACCACGGAGGCGATGGACCCGACGACAATCATGATCGACGCGACCTATCTCAAAGCCCATCGCACGGCATCGAGCCTGCGGGGTAAAAATGGGGGCGTGGGCGCCTGATCGGGCGGACCAAAGGCGGCATGAACACCAAGTTGCATGCCATCACCGATACCCACGGGCGGCCAATCCGGTTCTTCATGTCGGCGGGCCAAATCAGCGACTATACAGGGGCGGCGGCGCTCCTGGGCAACATGCCGAAAGCCCAGTGGCTTCTGGGGGATCGCGGCTATGACGCCGACTGGTTCCGCGAAGCCCTGCAGGGTATGGGGATTAGGCCGTGCATTCCAGGACGGAAGGCGCGCAAGAAGCCCATCAAATACGACAAACGCCGTTACAAGCGCCGCAATCGCATCGAGGTCATGTTCGGGCGCCTGAAGGATTGGCGGCGGGTCGCCACCCGATACGACCGCTGCCCCGAAGTCTTCCTCTCCGCTATTGCTCTCGCAGCTACGGTCATGTTCTGGTTATGAGTCCTGAGCCTAAGACAGTCGCGGGAACCGGCGGATATTTGGCGGCTTTGTCAGAGCATTCCAGGCAGGTCATTCACAGTCAGCTTTGCCTCACGTGACTTGCATATGGCTTTATGCAAGTGGGGCCTTCGGCAATGTGACACAGAACGTTGAGCCTTTCCCCGCATCGGAGACAAATGACACGCTTCCGTCCATCGTTTCGGCCAGTGTCTTGACGATGTTCAGGCCTAATCCGGAACTGCCGGTGGATTTCTCGTTGAGCCATTGGCTACGCGTGAATTTATCGAAGAGCCGGTCCTGTATTTCCGCAGGAATACCGCTGCCATTGTCTTTCACCAGAATTTTAATCTTGTCCTCGGCGGTTTCCGCCCAAAACTCGACATGCTGACCTTTCTGGGAGGCTTTCACCGCATTGGAAATCAGGTTGGTGACGATCTTGATCAGATGCGAAGGCACAACATTTACCGCAAGCGTATCGTCAACTGACTTCAAGCGTATCTCGACGCCGTGATAGGTGCCGTAGCCTTGCAAAGAGGTCGCAATGTTGCTGAGGACGGGGGCAAGCGCCGTAACCTCGCGTTCCGCGGTTTTCTTTGTCTGTGTCTGCTCGTTGGAATCCAGCATGTCCTGAATCAATTCAAGCATCCGGTCACAGTTTGTATGTGCAATTTTCAGAAGCGCTGTGGCCTTGTCGCTCAAAGGTCCGACGACCTTCGGCTGCAGCATCTCCAGCGCGCCCTTGATGCTGGTGAGCGGGGTGCGCAGCTCATGGGTGATGACGGAATTCACATCCTGCGCAAATTGCTTTTGTTTTTTCAGCTTCGCTTCTAACCGGAGAAAGGTGATGTAGAACGGAACGCCGTTCTGGTCGGCTGATGTGTAGATATTTCCGATGATCGTGTCTGTCACACAGCGCGGCTGGGTGCTGAATTCGGCATAGCCGGAACTCCGGAGTGTGCCGAGGAGTTTTTCCTTCTCCTCACTCGATCCGAACAGCGCACTGTTGTGTAGTTTTGCAAGGGCGCTCTCGATCCGGTCTTCGCCCAACAATTCCAGAGCGGCGGCATTCATATATATCGGATGATCCAAATCACCCTTAAACATGAGAACCGGCGTCGGCATCACCGCGCAAAGGTCTTCGGGTGAGGGCAGAGGGGATTGAGACGCCATAGCCGGGGGAGCGGCTGGGTTGAAGTCACTGTTTGTATGGTTCATATGTCGACACCCCAAAAGCACTTAATACGGACTGGCCAAGACTTATTCATAATCGATATTCTGGATTCTCGACATAACTTTCACCCCAAACGGGGCTTCCATAAGGAAGAATTAAGTAAGAACTATGTCAAACGGGTTTGTGGGAAGAGCCGCGCTAGGCTTTTGGCCTCCAAAGCGGCAGCGCAAAGCGCATCGTCGTCCCTGTGCCGATCTCGCTTTTGACTTTGATCCAGCCATTCTGCGCAGAGATGAGATCCTTACAAATCGCCAAGCCAAGGCCGACGCCGTTATTCCTGCGATCAGTCCCTTCTTTGGCCTGCGCGAAACGGTCGAAGACCTGATTTTGCATCTCCTTGGAAATCCCTATGCCGGAATCCTGCACTTCAAACACAACCATGTCGTCTTGTAGGGAACTTCTGACTTCGACCAGCCCTTCGTCCGTGAACTTGTAGGCATTTCCCAAAAGGTTGGTCAGAATCTGGCGAAACCGCGTTTCGTCGGCATAAATGGGTGCATCTATCAGGTCGAATTTGATCTCAAGCCCCTTTTCGGAGGCGAGGGTCTGGGTCTGTTCTATCACAGATCGGGCGACCGCAGCGCTTTCGACACACCCCAGATTGAGCCGCAAATTATTGGCTTCGATGCGCGCCAGATCAAGCATGTCGTCGATGAGCGCTTTCAACTGTGTGCCTGCGGCTTGAATCCGACCGGTAAACTGGCCGAGATCCTTTTCAAACTGCTCCAACGCCTCTCGAATGGTGGCCTCGTCGCCTGAGGGCAGGGCCTCTTTCAATGCGTTGTAGCTGGGCAGCTTGGTATGATTGGCGAGAAAGCTGTTGAACCCGAGAACGGCAGTGAGCGGCGTTCTGAGTTCATGGCTTATCATATTGAGGAATTGTGTTTTTGCCTCGTCGGCCTGTTTCGCTTCGCGCAACGCCTCATAGAGCGGCGTGACATCGGCGGCCATTCCGATATAGCCGGTAAAGAGACCTTCCGGCGTATAAAGCGGCTTGCCGCTCATACGCACCCATTTGGTTTTGTTCGGCTCGAAATTATGACTGTAAATAATGTCTCGAAACGGCTCATGGGCAATCATCTTTTGCACCATCTCGCCAAAGGGGGTCTCGGCTGTCTTCGGAAGGGCGCCGAAAATCTCGAAACGGGTTTTGCCGATGTAGTCTTTGGGATCGACATCCATCGCCCGCGAAAAGCCTTCTGAAATGTGGACCAGACGCATCTTGGTATCCTGTTCCCAATACCATTCCGATGTCATGTCGGCCACGGCTTGCAAACGTTGTTCCGCCTCGTCGCGTTTGCGCAAGGCTGCGCGCAATTCTGTGTTCGAGGCTTCAATCTGGCGTTGCTGCTCGCGAAGGTCCGTGATTTCCACACGGAACATGACAAGCCCGCCTTCGGAGGTGCGGCGCGTGTAATACCGGAACCAGCGGCCTTCGCCATAGCGGACTTCGATCTGCGATGTTTCGTCCTGAAGGGTTTGTGTGATGAGTTTGTAATCATCAACCGGTTTGCCATTCAGCAGCACTAGCTCGGCGAGCTCTACACGGCGCCGGACAAGGTCGCCGATCGGGCGCCCCAGCGCCAGTTCGCGCCTGACGCCTTCAAATTTCTCGCTTGCTACCGTGTTGAACAGAACCAGCCGATCCGTCGCATCGAAAAGCCAGAACCCGACAGGAAGCGCATCAATGGCGTCATTGAGCCGTTGCTCAGCGACTTTCGCGCGCTCGCGGCTTTGCAGTGTTTCTGTGACATCGTTCAGGATCATCACACGACCGCCGGCACTTGTTGTATGTTCCAGAATTTGCAGCCAAGTGCCGTCGCTCATGGCGGCGATGTTCCTTTCGCCGCGCACGGTGAGGCGTTTCATCTGCTCTTTGACCCAAGCCTCCTCATCCTCAATCGGAGTCTTGAAAAGGTTGTGGTGCAGCGTTGCGCGCAGCAGGCTTTCCCGTGACGCGCCTCTGTGAACCGAGGACGCGGCATCACCGAGCAATTCGGCGAAACGGTCGTTGAACAATTCTATGCGATCATTCGCATCGAACAAAACAAAGCCCGAGGGCGCCGTATCGAGAGCCGTTTTGATATGATGTGCGGCGCGCCGGTTTCTTCGGCGCAAAATATGCAGATAGCGGGTCAGCATCATCGCGAGGACGCCGCCGATCAGAATTAATGGAACAATCCGGCTTTCTCGCGTGGGAATAAGACTTGGGGCCTCTCGCGCCGTAAGTGCCAGATTCCAGACTGTTGCAAGGATCGGAAGCGTCAATACGGTTTGCGCGTCATCAAGCGTCGCAAGATCACCGTAGATGGCCTGTGGCGGCTGGATCTCTCCCTCAACACTCAACACGATATTGTAGCGCTCGGCCAATCCCTCCAGATCCAGTTCGTTCAGAAATGCTTTGGTCGAGAAAACAATCGAGACGATGTCAATATTTTCCGTGTCATCGCGATCGGTGCTCTTGGTCGAAACGGGCTGGCGCATGACAAATCCGGGATATTCTCTGAGAAGCCATGTCGGTCCGCTCAGGCGGGTGCGGCCTTCTTGACGGACCTTTTCCAAGTCCGGAAGCTGTTCCGGACGCTCGGCAAGGTCCCGCCCCAGAAGGTCTTCCATAGAGACCGTTGAATAGACGCGTGTTACGGTTGTGCCTTTTATGAGGGCTATGGTGTCGATGGATGGATCTTCGACATTAATCGCATCGCCAAAGGCGTAAAATTCCTCTTGGGTTATGTCCGGATTGATGGTGAGCGCCGCAGAAATACTGCGCGCAATCAATTGTTTGTTGCTGAACGACTGTTGGATTTTGGCGGAGATTTCAGAACGTGCGGCGAAGAGTTCCTGCCTTTGTTCCTCGCGCAGTTCATTCAGTTCGGTATAGGACAGCATCAGGTAGGCGGCGATGCAGATGAGGAGGATTGCGATATATGACGCAGCCTCAATCAGGCATTCGATCAGTTTGTCGGTGATCTTTTGGGGCATCAACTTTAACCGGTTCCTACTGCTCAGCCGACTTTGCCCGCTTCGCAAAACACATATACTCAATCACAACCTTCCAGAGAATGAATGGTTGCTTACTCGCGCCACAGGATGGGTGAAGATCGGCGTAATTACCAGATGTATAATCTGAAAAGCAATGGGCCGCTTATAATCGTAGATTTTACACAGCCGGCGTGAGGCATGTGAAAGACCTGAAAGTGTAGTGCAAATGTCGCCCCTACATTGCCCCGACTTTTGCGACATGCATCAAGGCGGCTTGTGAAATATCGGTGTCGAATGTCACACGCGGACCAACGGGCAGGGCGCTCATGCCCAATCGCTCCAGCCAGCGTTTGAACACATAGGGGACAATGCCGATCACATGGGTTGCGCCTTCGGCAACAGCGGTGCGGGCCATTTCATGCATGAGCCGTGTCTGCACCCTGATGCGCCGGTTTGCGGGGACTTCCGGTGTGATGAACAGGCGCGTTGCTTCCCAGACCCAGTCTGAGACGGGGGCGTCTTCGTAGAGGATATAGGGCGGGATCGTATCAATGACGCCGTCCTTGGCGTCTTTGAGCATATAGGTATAGCAGCCACAGCGCGCGGTTGTTGGCAGAAGCCTGATCCCTGCCACCACCTGCCCATATTCATGCAGGACAACCGTGCGGCTTTGGGGCGTGTCATATTGGTCGAACTCCATGCCGGAGGTCTGCGGCAGATCCCAGCCTTTGCTGTCGATAAAGACCCGTTTGCGCGCCTTGAGCGCCTCGACATAAAGCTCGCCATGTAAATGGTTGTTCTCGACTGACAGAACCGTTGCGCGAATGTGGTCATTCTGCGCGGCTTTGGCGGCGATGGCCTTTTGACGTTTCTGATAGGTCTGGACATCACCTGCGGCACCCGTGTCCGCCCATGGCATCAGGTCGGGAAGTCGATCATGTCCGGGCAAGCCCCGTCTGGAATCCGAATGCAAAGCCATATGTTTGTGCCTCAGTTAAAATTTGCTCGTGTCGCCTTATGCTTAGCTGTTATGATCAATGAACACATTTGTGCCACATTTCCAACAGATAATTCATCCTATTGGAGGGTTGTGTTGCTTTCGTGCAATTAGAAGTTGTGTTAACACTGAAGGTCTATTGGCTGAAGACGGGGGCTCAATGAAATCTTTCTATGCCTTTCTGAAGAAAGCGCTCGGGGCCGAACGCCACCTCCCGCGCGGGGAGTATCAACGCCGTCTTCTCGATTACGCGGAAACGGGGCAGAGGCTCTTTGTCCAACGGTTTTTGATCTATGGAATCGCAATTCTTCTGGCGGGCGCCTATTATAGCTGGCCTTTGGCCGCGGTTTTCATCTGTCTGGTCGTCCTGTGCGAAACCTATGATTTTTTCGTCGCGCGCCGCATCCGTGTGCAAAATGTCTGGACCGCAAAGGCCATTCGCTCTGCTTTATTCAAACTTTTTCTGGGCACGATCACCAGCGCTGTGACGATCTCCGTGTTCTCGATCTCGTTTGCCATGCAGCAATCTCCCGAAAGCGGGCATTTCATGCCGATGTTCATGCTGGTTTCGGCGTCTATTTTTGCCACCATGCACAATCATCAGTTTCTGTCACTTCTGGCCACACGTCTGCTCATTTATGTAGCAGCGATCATCTATATTCCCGTCCATGACCTTGTGATCACCTCCGCACCGCTTGGTTCCGAGATATGGCTCCATTTTTTCACCGTGGTTTTCGTGCTGGGGTTTCTGGTCGAACTGGCACGAAATTTTGTCTCCAGTTATAGCGATGCGCTGAAAAACCTGATGGATCTTGAGGCGAAACACGAACAGGTAAAAATGGCATATCAGGCCAAAACCGAGTTTGTCGGCACCGTCAGCCACGAGTTGCGCACACCACTGACCTCGATCAAAGGGGCGCTGGACCTGATGAATTCGGGGGTGTTGGGAGACGTTCCCGAAAAGATGCAATCCCCGATCAAGATTGCACAGCGAAACGCGATCCGCCTGTCCGCCATGGTTGAAGACCTGCTCCTGCTCCAACGCATTGATGCAGGGCGGCTGGATTTCACATATGAAAGGGTTGAGCTCAACACATTCCTTCAGGATGTCGTCGACCGCTTTCTGCCGTTTGCAGATTACAAAGGGGTAACCGTGAGCAAAACGTTGGCTGATGAGGATTTCTTTGTCGATTGTGACGAGAAACGCATCGAGCAGGTTATCAGCAACCTTCTCTCCAATGCGGCCAAATTTTCGGAATCTGGCGGAAAGATTACCGTGGGACTGGAGAGGTTCGGGAACTACGCGCGTATTACTGTGGCGGACGAAGGGATCGGGATTCCGAAAGACACAGGAGACCGCATTTTCGAGGCCTTCAACCAGCTTGACACCTCTGCGTCCAGAAAGTTCGAGGGAACAGGGCTCGGACTGAATATTTCACGCAAAATCGTCGAAGCGCATGATGGGTTGCTCAGTTATGGAAGCGAGCTTGGCAAGGGGACAACATTCTTTGTTGACCTGCCAATTCATCATGACGGAGTTGTGACGTAGTTCACGCCGCAGGCGTAGTTTCAATTTGTCGTGTGATGTCTCATGTTTCCGGCAGCAGAGGCTGCCCCTTCCCGAAACTTGTCGAGATGGTTGCCAGAAAGTTTCTTAAAAACACAAAATTTAATCTAACCCCTCGGGATTTCAGCAAGCCCTGAAAACACTACAAAGCATAGAGCTTGCGTCCCGCTTTAATCGCACGAACTGAATTCACAGGTCTACTCCTCGGCAGGCGCAACCTAAGCTCAATGGTGTCAAAAATGACGGGATGTGGAGCCGATAGATCCGCAATAACTGTGGCGGTTCAACTGTCCTGCTTGAAGTACAAGGTCTTGGCTGATTTTCTATTAATCTACCTCGGAAAATGCCGCCGGAAGGAGAATGGCTCCAGCGGCATCTTTGATTTTTATCCGTCTTTAGGTCAGACCGTACCTCCAAGTGAACCTTCGAGCTGAGCCAGTTCTTGCCCGCCGGCCATGAGGTCTTGGAGTTCCTCGGAAGAGATTTCGCCCCGTTTGGCCGTGCCTAGAGTTTTACCTCGGTTGAGCACGGTGAACCTGTCGCCAACGGCCAGAGCATGACGGACGTTGTGACTGATGAAGACGACGCCGACACCTTGTTTGCGAACCCTGTCGATCGTGGCCAGAACATTTGAGGTTTGGCGCACCCCCAGAGCTGAAGTGGGTTCATCAAGGATCAAGATCTTCGCGCCAAAATGGACAGCCCGTGCGATTGCTACGGTCTGACGCTCCCCGCCGGACAGAGTCCCGACGGCCTGATCTGGACCGCGAAGGTTGATGCCCATTTTGCGCATTTCTTCCATAGTAATGGCATCGGCCTTTTTCTTGTCCAGAAAACTGAGACCTGCCACCTTACGTGTCGGCTCGTTTCCCATGAAGAAGTTTCGACTGACGCTCATCATGGGGATCATCGCCAAATGCTGGTGCACCGTTGCGATCCCTGCGGCAATCGCATCTCGCGGATCTTCGAAATGTAGCGGCTTTCCCTCGAAATAGATTTCACCTGCGGTCGGTTTGTGGACCCCCGACATGGTCTTGATGAAGGTCGACTTACCGGCGCCGTTGTCACCCAAAAGACAATGACACTCGCCCGGCTTCACGTCGAAGCTGACCCCGGCAAGCGCAATGACGCGCCCGAAGTGTTTTTCGATGTTCCTCATCTCGATGATCGGTTTCACATCACTGAGAGGATCGCCATGATGGAACTTGGTTTCAGCGGTCATATTAACGCTCCCCTGTAATCATGCGGCGGATGTAGGTGTTCAGGATGACCGCGCCGAGCAGGATGACCCCAAGGAAAACCCGGAAGAGCGAGCTTTCTACCCCAGCAAAGAACAGCCCTTGTTGGACAACACCAAAGATCAGAGCACCAAGCGCCGCCCCCAGAACAGAACCATATCCACCGGTTAAAAGCGCACCGCCGATCACAACGGCAATGATGGCCTCGAATTCTTTGAGCAGGCCGCGATCAGCACCAGCAGAGCCAAATTCCATCACCTGACACACCGCGAAAACGGTGGCGCAAAAGGCGGTAAACATGAACATCAGAATTTTGACACGGTTCACAGGAACGCCCGAATTTCGCGCAGCTTCTGCATCCCCTCCAGCCGCGAAAATCCAGTTGCCGAATTTGGTCTTCGTCAACAGAACATGGCCGAAAATGATGAGTATGATTGCCCAGACGATCAACATTGGAATGCCGTCGACCACCGGTTGTCCGGCTTTGGTGCCGCGTTCGAAAATGGCGATCATACCCGCATCTGCGAGCCAGGTGAAAAGCTCTCCGAAAATCTTGCCGCCAAACACCGGTGCCAGCCAATCACCTTCGGAGACATCGATGATACCGCCAATAATTGTTTTGCGCTCGATGACCTGAGGCAAAAAGATGGTGAACCCGCGCAGGATGAAGAGAAAGGCCAGCGTCACAATGAAGCTTGGCAGGCCGGTACGAACGACAATCCAGCCATTGAGTGCGCCGATTGCTGTGCAAAGCACAAAGGTTATGATGATTGCGAGCCAGACGGGCCAGCCGTAGGTGACCGAAAAAATCGCGATCATCATGCCCGCAAAGCCAATCATGGATCCGACTGACAGATCAAACTCACCGGCTATCATAAGCAAGCAGGCGCCGACGGCGATAATCATGAACTGGGCCGATACGGTCGACCAGTTCATCACACCTTGGCTGTTGAACATGCCACTATCGAATGCGAACAGTAGAAAGAAGGTGAACACGGCAATGGTTCCAACGATGCCGCCCAGCTCGGGACGGATCAACGCCTTCCTGAACGCGGAAATATCCTTGATGCGTTCGTCGGTTTTTGCCGTGGGTTGGGCCGCGTTTGACATACGACATCTCCCCAATGACTAGGTTTTCAGGAACAAAATCGGAAGGGCTTCACCGCTATGGTTGGCCCTTCCAAGACGGGAATTAGCGGTATTCGCCCGCAAACTCTTCGACTTTTTCAAGACCTTCAGCGGTGACAAACCCCGGACCGGAGTTGACGTTGTTGCCCGGA
The DNA here is from genome assembly GCF_018860305.1 of Celeribacter halophilus. Classification (GTDB taxonomy): domain Bacteria; phylum Pseudomonadota; class Alphaproteobacteria; order Rhodobacterales; family Rhodobacteraceae; genus Celeribacter; species Celeribacter halophilus_A. The sequence continues at coordinate 13,338 of NZ_JAHKPE010000032.1, read as the reverse complement.
AGAACGCCGTAGCGGTCGTAATTGGTCAGGATCACAACCGGCAGATAGGCTTGCAAAAACGGTTGCTGGTCGATGCCCCACTCAATGATTCCGGACTTGATACCTTCGACGATATCTCCGCCGAGATCGAATGTGCCGAAGTAGATGTCACCAGCCATGCCATTTTCGTTTAACGCCAAGAGCGTTGGGTTGGCGGATGTCGGACCAAGGGTCAGAACGGCATCGGTGTCAGGATTGGACGACAGGTAAGCCATGACGCGGTTCTTGATTTCGGACGGATCCTGGCCCGCATCGATCATTTGATTGCCGAGTTCGACACCCAGACCATCTGCAAAGCCCTGACAGCGCTCTGTTGAAGCCGGCTGGACAATGTAATGATTTACGCAGAGAAAAGAACTGATCCCATCGCTTTTGGCACGCAGCCCAGCCGCGTAACCCGCATCATATTCCGGTTGGCCGACATACATCAAAGCGCCAATTTCGCGGGCTTTTTCAGGGCTGCCGGTATTCATGATGATGACATTGATGCCACTGTCAATCGCGTTTCGAATCGGACCTTCGAGAATGTCCTCATCTGCCAGTGTCGTTATGATCCCGTCGGGTCCAGATGCAGCGACTTGATCAATGATCCGCGCCATATCTGCAAGGTCGCCCGTCGGCGGGTTGCGGTATTCAACCTCAACATCCATTTGCTCGCCGGCAAGAGCGATGCCGTTTTTAACCGTATTCCACCAGCTATCGCTATCTGGTGCATGACTCACGAGAACGTATCTTTCGCCATCGGCATATGCGCTTGCAGCGGTGATTAGAGGCGCGGCGGCGGCGACCGTGGCCAACGCAACTTTCCTGACAGTCGATTTCATTTCTTCCTCCCTGGAACTTTTAATGTAGAGGCGGCTAGGCCTGTGCCTCTATATGCAAGCTAACGCGGAACAGATATTTTTGCAACCGGTTGCATAAACTAATCGCATTTGGGGATGTTCTGCTCTAAAACATAAGGTAGATTGTCGGAAATACTGTAATAAATGAGGGTAGTAGGTTGGCGGTAACATTGAAAGAGGTTGCGGAAAGAGCTGGTGTATCGCGCTCTGCCGTATCGCGCACCTTTACAGATGGGGCCTCGGTTTCTGACGCAATGCGGCGCAAGGTTGAAAAGGCGGCGCGGGAATTGGGATACAGTCCGAACGCTCTGGCATCGTCACTGACCACGGGTCGAACCAAGTTGATCGGACTGGTGTCGAACAACTTTCATAACCCGATTTTTCTGGAGGTTTTCGATCTCTTCACACGAGGGCTTCAGGACCGAGGATTGCGCCCCTTGCTGGTGAACCTGTCGGATGAAACCGAACCGGACGCATCGGTTCGGATGCTGCGGCAGTATTCTGTGGATGGCGTCATTGTCGCCTCATCGACCTTGCCACCAGGATTTGCGAGGGCGTTTCGCGACGCGGGCGTTCCAGTGGTTCACGCTTTTGGCAGGTATTCTTCGTCCCCCGAGGTGCATGTCGTGGGGATCGATAACCGTGAAGCCGGACGTTTGGCGGCGCGAACGCTTGTGGAGCGGGGATATACCCATGTGGGCTTCTTGGGGGGGCCGGAATCATCAACATCAACACAAGACCGTTACACGGGCTTTATGACCGAGATGTCTGCGCACCCGAATATCAAGGTCACCTATTCTTTTGCGAAAGCCTATTCCTTTGATGCCGGACGCGATGAAATGCTGCGTTTGCTGCAGAATGCTCCGGCACAGGCGTATTTCGGCGGCGATGATGTGATGTCTATCGGCGCTCTGTCTGCGATTAGTGATAGCGGCCTGAATTGTCCGGTGGATGTCGGAATAATCGGGCTAAATGATATGGAGATGGCGCGTTGGAACAACATTAATTTGACAACGATCCATCAACCTATTCGCCAAATCGTGACTTCGTCTATCGAACTGATGGCAGCAACCCTTGCCGATCCTGAACGCTTTCCGGAAGCACGGATCTTCTCATGTGCAGTGGTGGAGCGGGGTACATTGCGCCCCGCTCCGAAAGCTTAACGGAACATCGGCGGGCGCGCGTCCAGCCATGCGCCTTTGTCCCGGGCGGAAGCAACGGCGGTATGTACGGCGGCCATCGACCGCACGCCATCCTCTGCTGTTGGCAAGCCATCACGTGTTTCTCCAGCAATGGCATCGGCAAGATCACAATAGATATTGGCCACCGCGAGAGGGAAACCTTCCGGGTGCGCGATCGAGACACGGCTTAGGCGTTGCGCGCCTTCGTGCAGACCTGCTTCGCCTTTTTCGATGATCTGAGTGCGTCCGCCGACAGGCGTATAGATCAGTTGGTTCGGCTGCTCCGAAGCCCAGCGTAGGCCGCCCGTTTCGCCGAAGATCTGAATATCGAACCCATGCTGGCGCCCGATTGCGACAGAAGATGTCCAAAGCCGCCCGACCGTACCTCCCGTCATGCGGAAGTTAACCATGGCATCGTCTTCCAATTCACGCGACGGAATAGTCGAGGCAAAATCGGCAGACAGCTTTTCAACCTCGTCGTCACAGACAAAGCTGGCCATATGCAGCGCATGGATGCCGCAGTCGGCAAACTGGCCTGAAACGCCGGCCATCTTCGGGTCATAGCGCCAACGCACGCGGGGATTATCCGCATCGGTTGCATCTCCGTGGTGGCCGTGGCTGAAATTGGTGACGACCAACCGGACTTTGCCAATCTCTCCGTTGCGAACCATTGCGCGGGCCTGCCGCACCATTGGATAGGCGGAGTAGCAGTAGTTTACGGCGCAAATCTTGCCGGTTTTATTTGCCACGCGGACGATTTCTTCGCCTTCCTCGACCGTCATGGTCATGGGTTTTTCACAAAGCACGTTGAACCCTGCTTCAAGAAAGGATTTGGCGATCTCGAAATGCGTCGCGTTCGGAGTGGCGACTGTGACCAGATCAATCCGATCAGAGCGATCCTTTTCTCCGGCGAGCATTTCGGTCCAGTCACCATAGGCGCGATCCGCGGCAATGCCGAGGCGCTGTGCGTAGGCGCGACCTTCTTCAGGCCGGTGATCCAAAGCTCCGGCGGCAAGGTTAAAGCGACCATCAGCTTGTGCGCCTAGTCTGTGAGCGGGTCCGATCTGACTACCCTCTCCGCCGCCAATCATTCCCCAGTTTAGTTTAGTCATGTTCTTCCTCCTCAGACGAACCCGATGGATTCAAGGTATTCGCGGTTTTTGCGAGCATCACCCAGTGTGTCCGGATTCAACAAGGGATCACAATCCTGTTCCACCGTGCACCACCCTTGGAAGTCGGCATCCAGAAGCATTTGGCGAACAGTCGGGAAATCGACATCCCCTTCGCCCAGATTGCAAAAAATCCCCTGACCGCACGCATCATAAAACCCGGTACGCTTTTCGATCACATCTGTTTTGACAACCGGATTTATGTCTTTGAAATGCATGTATGAAATCCGGTCGATATGCTTTTTCATAAATGCGACCGGATCAAATCCGGCGTAGGAATGATGGCCTGTGTCAAAGCAGATTTTGAGAATGGTTTCGTCAACTTCATCCAAAAGGCGTTCAAGTTCGGGTTCGAAATCCATGAAACCTGCCGCATGGGCGTGGATGCCTACGGTTAGCCCATACTCTTCTGCGCCGATCCGCGCACTGGTCGCAATACGATCACGGAAGGCGGTCCATTCGGCCTTGTCCATTTGCTCGGCCTCGCTGGCGCGACCTGCGGTTGGTGCGCGGCGGGGCGAAATCGAGTCAATTATTACCATATGCTGAGCGCCATGCGCCTGGAGCGCTTTGGCTGTGCGATGCGTGGCATCAAGAACCTCATCCCACGCATCAGGGTCATGATAGGGGCGGAAAACCACGCCACCAATCAGCTCCAGCCCGTGTTCCTCCAGCCCTTCCTTCAGTTGGGCGGGATCTTCAGGCATAAAGCCTACTGGACCAAGTTCGATGCCCTTGTATCCGGCTTCAGCACACTCTTTCAGGACGTGTTGCCAAGTCGGGTTGCGTGGATCTGCGGCGAACTCCACACCCCATGAGCAAGGGGCATTGCCAATTCTGATCGTCATTGTTCGATGTCTCCCATCATCAAAAGTCTTTAATTTCTTGCCAGCTTCCGCTGTCGGCCGAGGCGATTGTTGCGGCAATCACCCGATTGACTTCATGTCCGTCACGAAATGTCGGCCATAGCGCTTCTCCGGTTTCGATGGCGCGCAGAAAGTCCTTTGCCTCGATAATGATCTGGTCCTGATAGCCAGTGCCATGTCCCGGACCCTGACAGAATGCGTCGTAATCAGGGTGGGATGGTCCGGTCAGGATTTTGGTGAAGCCGCGCGTGGCATCCGGTCCGTCCATGCGGTAGAGCCAAAGCGCGTTTTGATCCTCCTGATCAAAACGGATCGCGCCCTTGGTGCCGGAAATTTCATAGGCATATCCCATTTTCCGCCCCGTCGCGACGCGACTGAAATACATCTGCCCCATGGCGCCGTTCTCAAAACGGCACATCATCTGGGCATGATCATCATTTGTGACCGCACCGCCGGGACGTGCTTTGTGAACGGTTTCATAAAGCCCCATTGTTCGAGCAATAGGCCCCATCAGAGCCAAGGCGCCATTTATCATGTGCGGCGCCAGATCCCCGAGTGTGCCGTTGGCCATACCGCTGGTACGCCAGTTGGCAGGGGCACTGGGATCGGCCAGAAAATCTTCGGTATGCTCCCCGCGAAACCATGTGATATCTCCAATTTCGCCTGCAGCAATAAGCTGGCGGGCGAATTGGCTGGCGGGGGTGCGGATATAGTTGAAGCCGACCATATTGACGACACCGGAGGCTTCGGCGGCGGAGACCATTGCGGCGCTGTCTTCTAGTGAAGCGCCAAGAGGTTTTTCGCAAAACACGGGTTTTCCAAGAGCAAGCGCTGCCTCTGCAATCTCGCGGTGAGTTTCTTGTGGGGTGGCGATGACAATGGCTTCGACTTCGGGGGCATTGACCAGAACGCGCCAGTCGTCTGTCGCGCGCGCAAATCCGTAGGCTTTCCGATAGCGCTCGGCACTTTGTGCGCTGGAGGCGCAAACCATTTCCAGTCGCGGACGCAGCGTGGTGTTAAAAGCCGCCCCTACTGAGGACATAGCAACAGCATGCGCCTTGCCCATATAGCCTCCGCCAAGAATGCCGATCCCTATGTCAGCCATATCTCACCTCCCTTTTTTGCGAATATGATTTGCAACCGGTTGCAAAATGTGTATCGTGAGTCTAAACATCGCGCAAGCTGGAATTGATCGGCAAACAAGATTTTACAGGGAGGGTTCTCACATATGACCAAGACGGAGGGCACCATTCGGTTGACGACTGCTCAGGCGGTTATTCGTTGGCTGGCAAACCAATATATAGAGATTGACGGCCAGCAGATGCGGGTCTGCGGTGGCGGGTTTGGTATCTTTGGACATGGGAATGTGACATGTTTGGGCGAGGCGCTGAACAGCGTGCAGGAAGAACTCCCGCTCTATCGTGGCCAGAATGAACAGAGCATGGGATTTGCCGCTGCAGGCTATACCAAACAGTGGCTTCGTCAGCGCTTCATGTTCTGCACTGCCAGCGCGGGGCCGGGCACCGCAAACTTGCTCACAGCAGCGGGGCTGGCCCATGCCAATCGCCTGCCGATGCTGCTGCTGTGCGGCGATACTTTCATGACACGCCTGCCCGATCCGGTTCTTCAGCAGATGGAGAACTTCTATGATCCGACTTTTGGCGTGAATGATGCGTTCAAACCTGTCACGCGCTATTGGGATCGCATTACCCATCCGGCGCAGGTCATTCAATCGCTGCCCAATGCACTGGCCACAATGTTGGACCCCGCCGATTGCGGCCCTGCTTTTATCGGTCTGCCACAGGATGTGCAGGGCTGGGCATATGACTATCCGGAAAAGTTCTTTGCGAAGAAGGTCCACCGCATCCGCCGTCAGTCCCCTGACGTGGCCGAGATCGCCGACGCCGTTGCGGCGCTGAAAGAGGCGGCGAGTCCAATGATCATTGCTGGCGGCGGGGTGCAGTATTCACGCGCGGTCGAAGAGCTCACCACATTCGCCGAGACCCATAACATCCCCGTGGTCGAAACCATTGCAGGTCGCGCCAATATGCTGGCGACCCATCCCCTGAACATCGGCCCGATAGGTGTGACCGGATCGGACAGCGCCAACGCGATTGCCGAAAAAGCCGATGTGATCCTTGCCGTGGGTACACGGCTTCAAGATTTCACCACCGGATCCTGGACCGCCTTTGACAAGGATGCGCAGATCATCTCGGTCAACGCGGCGCGCCATGACGCGGGCAAACACATGTCGCTACCGGTGGTAGGCGATGCGAAGCTTTCGCTCGCTGCGCTGACCGAAGTACTGGACTATACCGCACCGCAAAGCTGGGTGGACTTGGCCAAAACCGAACGGTCCAAATGGGATGCTTACGTCGCCGAGAACGTCAAGCCGGGCAACCGACCCAATTCTTACGCCCAAGCCATCGGTGTGGTGAACGATCTCTGCGATCCCCGCGACCGGATCGTGGCCGCGGCTGGCGGATTGCCCGCCGAGGTCACGGCCAACTGGCGCACGCTGGACGTAGGGACTGTGGATGTGGAATTCGGCTTTTCCTGCATGGGCTACGAAATCGCCGGTGCTTGGGGCGCGCGCATCGCACAGGCTCAGCAGGAGCCCGAGCAGGATACCATCACTTTTTGCGGCGATGGGTCTTATATGATGTTGAACTCGGACATCTATTCATCGGTTCTCAGCCGTAAGAAACTGATCGTTCTGGTGCTCGACAATGGCGGTTTTGCCGTGATCAACAAACTCCAGAACAACACTGGAAATGAAAGTTTCAACAACCTTCTGGAAGATTGCCCGACCATTCCCGAACCCTTTGGCGTGGATTTTGTCGCACATGCGGCCTCGATGGGGGCACAAGCTGAAAAAGTCACCAATCCGGCCGAACTTGGCGATGCATTCAAGCGCGCCAAAGCATCAGACAAGACCTATGTGATCGTAATGGATGTCGACCCCTACGAAGGGTGGACCACTGAAGGTCACGCTTGGTGGGAGGTTGGCACGCCAACTGTGACCGAAAGCGAGCGTGTACGCAAAGCACATGAAGACTGGGAAGCGTCACGCATCAAACAACGGAGGGGCGTGTAATGAGCGCCCTGATAGCGGGTATCCGCAAAGGCAGTTTTGTCGTCTTCGGCCGCGCGGGGATGGATATGTTTGCCGATCCCCCCGGCACCCGTGCGGACGAGGCCGATACCTTTCGCGCCGATCTTGGCGGCTCCTCTGCAAATATCTGTGCAGGGCTGTGTAAATTGGGAATGCAATCGGCGCTGGTCACCTCGGTTTCCGACGATGCTGTCGGGCGTTTCTGCACCAACCGACTGCGCCATTACGGTGTGGATACGCAGTATTTGAAAGTGCTGGGCGGTGAAGCTCGGGTATCTCTGGCGGTCTATGAAAGCTGTATTGAGGATTTTCAGCTGGTCATCTACCGCAACAACGCGGTGGACTTTCAGGTAACCGAAGAAGATGTCGATCGGGTGAATTATGATAATTTCGGTGCTTTGATCACGGCGGGGACAGTCTTTGCCGCCGAACCCTCGCGCAGCGCCACATTCCGCGCTTTCGAGAACGCCCGCGCTGCAAAGCTGCCTGTGATCTTCGACATAGACTATCGCCCCTATAGCTGGCCCTCGGCTGAAGTTGCCTCCGAGGTGTTGACCCGCGCGGGCGAGGAAAGCGACCTGATCGTCGGCAACGACGAGGAATTCGGCTTCATGGCCGGAAGTATGGACAAGGGGTTGGCAAAAGCCCGTGAGCTCGCCGCAAAAGGCAAGATGGTGATCTACAAGATGGGGCACGAGGGAGCGCTGACCTTTGCCGATGGCGAAGAGATACGCACCGGCATCTATCCCGTCACAGCCATTAAGCCGAACGGCGCAGGCGACAGCTTCATGGCTGGGCTGCTGGCGGCCATTGCCGAGCGACGACCGCTGAAAGAGGCGGTGCTGCGCGGCTCAGCCTGCGCCTCAATGGTGGTGAGCCATCCGGGATGTGCTCCAGCCATGCCGACAACTTCACAACTCAATGACTTTTTGGCCGCGTGTTCCGGCCCCACTGATATCTGAAAGGAAAGCCCGATGCATATCGCGCCCCATGATAATGCCAATACGCCTATCGTTGATGTTGATCACGATCTTGTGCCATTGAACTATTTCAACATCGTCAAACTGCAAAAAGGCGAGGTTTTTGAATACTCGGTTGCGGGATATGAGACCTGTGTGGTGCCTGCTACGGGAACTGTCGATGTGGATGTCGAGGGTGCGGTTTATACCCATCTTGGCAATCGCAATGCCGATGTTTGGGACGGTGAGCCCGAGGGGGTCTATGTGCCCGTGGGTGCCAAGGTTCGTATCACCTGTGTATCGGATAAAACGGAGACGTTTATCGCCGGCGCCAAATACGACAAGGTGCTGGAACCGTTCGAGGTCCGTGACGCAGAGATTGATATTGTTCAATACGGCTCGGACGACACCAAAACCCACCGCAAGATCAAGCACATTCTAGGTGCCAATCATCACGATAAGGTTGGACGTCTGTTGGTGAGCGAGTTGTATACTGTCGGGGCTGGTGGCTGGTCGGGTTTCCCGTCACACAAACATGACACAGATCGGTATGAGAACGGTGAACTGGTCGAAACCCGCCACGATGAAACCTATAATTTCCGGTTTAAACCGAATTATGGTTCGGGTCTTCAGATGCTCCAACGTGAGGACAATGAACCCGGAGACGCCTATCATATCGTCGATGGCTCGACGATCTGCATCGACAAGGGCTATCACCCCTGCTGCGTGCTGCCCGGCTACGAGATGTATTACTTCACTATTCTCGGAGGGCTTAGCCAGCGTAGCCTGAAACAGTATTTCCAGCCGACCCATGCAGCACAGTTGCACACGATTCCGGGCATCATGGATATGGTGGCAAAGTTCAAATGAGTATCGCAACTCTTTCAGAAGTGCTGCAACCGGCGCTCCGTCAGGGCTACGCTGTTGCGGGTTTGGTGACGCTGGGTTGGGAAGACATGCGCGCTTATGTGGCGGCGGCTGAGGCCGAGGGCGTGCCCGTTATCCTACAAGCAGGGCCGTCCTGTCGGGAACACACACCTTTGCCCGTTCTGGGAGCCATGTTTCGTTACCTTGCAGAAAATGCTTCCGTGCCTGTCGTTGCCCATTTGGACCACGGTTATTCTGTCGAAGATTGCCGCCTTGCCATTGAGAGTGGCTTTACCTCGGTGATGTATGATGGCTCGCGCAAACCCTTGGCCGAAAATATTGCCGAGACGGCGGCCATTGCGCAAATGGCTCATGATGCAGGGGTGTCTTGCGAAGGGGAAATCGGTTTTGTGGGCTATTCGGGCGGAGAGGGCTCTGCCGGAACCGACCCTGAGGAGGCCGCGCAGTTTGCACGGGAGACCGGGGTCGATGCTATGGCGATCTCGGTGGGAAACGTGCACTTGCAACAGGACAAGCAAGGGGGTCTTGATGAAGACCGTATTCGCGCCATTGAATCTGTTACGAGTGTTCCCTTGGTCATACATGGCGGGTCCGGAGTACCGGTCGCACAGCGTCGGTCACTCGCGCGGAACTCTGCGATCTGCAAATTCAACATCGGCACAGAATTGCGTATGGTGTTTGGACAGGCGCTGCGTGCGGCGGTCAATCACGACGCCACCAGATTTGATCGGGTCCAGATTTTAAAGGAAACCCATGATCCGCTGGTAGCCGCCACCCGCACTGTGCTGCAAGCCTTCAAAGGAACATAAGATGTTAAATATCGGACTTTTGGGATGCGGTCGGATCGGGCAGGTCCATGGCCGGACAATATCCCAGATCGACGGCGCTCGGGTTACGGCTGTTGCCGATGCCTTTGAAGCTCCGGCCAAGGCGCTGGCTGAAGCGACAGGTGCAAAGGTTATGGACGCGGTAGAACTTATCGCGCATGCAGATGTCGATGCTGTAGTGATCGGGACACCAACCGATGCGCATTATGATTTAATCCATGCCGCCGCAGCAGAAGGCAAAGCCATCTTTTGTGAAAAACCGGTGGATATGTCCGCTGAAAGAATCCGGGAGTGCATCAAGGCTGTCGAGGCCGCCGGTGTGCCGTTCATGACGGCTTTCAACCGTCGCTTTGACCCCAATTTTGCAAATCTACAGTCTCGTATTGTGGCCGGAGAGATTGGCGGCGTTGAAATTGTGACGATCCAGTCGCGTGACCCATCTCCGCCTCCTATCAGCTATATCAAAAGCTCCGGTGGACTGTTTCGTGATATGATGATCCATGATCTCGACATGGCGCGTTTCCTCTTGGGAGAGGACCCCGTGATGGTTTACGCGGTTGGAGCATCCCTTGTTGATCCTGATATCGGCGAAGCCGGAGATGTGGATACGGCGGCAGTCACGCTGACTATGAAAAGCGGTAAAATCTGTCAGATCACCAATTCCCGTCGGGCAAGCTATGGTTATGATCAGAGGATCGAAGTGCATGGTCAGAAAGGCATGCTACGTGCAGAGAATGTTCTGGAAAACACCGTAGAGATCGCCACGGCGGCAGGGTTTCAAAGAGCACCCGCGCAGCATTTCTTTCTTGAACGGTATGATGCGGCCTACCGCGCCGAGATGGCTTATTTTGTCGATGCCGTCACCAACCAAAAGCGCATCTTTCCCGGGATTGTGGATGGATTACGCGCACAGGTGTTAGCGGATGCTGCGACCCAGTCGTATGAACAAGGGGTGCCTGTACGGGTGGATAATGGCACCGTGTGAGTTGCACGGCACAAATTCAAGTTACACCATACCGATAAACGGTGATCCGGTTATGGCCACACATTGCGCAATTTGAGGATTGTGCATATGGCCATGACCTTTAACAGACTTGGCTATTGCTCCATTTGAAGCCGCAGTGCTTCAAAGTCTCCGACGCAAAACAATGAATTCCGGCCCAAATGTGCATCACACTTTCTATTGATGCACACAGCTTGCGACGCCCAGACTGCGCTCACCCCGCCCGCTTACTCACCGGCATGAGCGTCGGACGCAGCAGGATCGCGGCGGTCAGCCCGATGACCGAAAGCCCCGCCGCCACCATGTAGAGCCATGTGAAGGCATCAGAGAACAGCATACTGACCGCAATGCGGCTGGTCTCCGGCAGAGCCGCAAGAGCGTCGGGCGACAGGCTGGAAGGATCAGGCATATCGCTCACATCCCCTGCCCCTGCCATCAGTCGCGCCGACAGGACCGCTCCGTAAATCGAGATGGCCAATGACGCCCCCGCCATCCGGCACAGCGTCACCGCGCCAGTCGCGGCGCCAATGTCGCCCTGCGGGGCCACCAGCTGCACACCGATGACCGGCGATTGCTGCGCCAGACCAATCGACAGACCGCATGTTGCCAGCACGGCACCGATCAGCCAAAGCGATGTTCCCACCTGAATTTGCGAGACCCCGATCAAGGCCAGCACGGAGAGCGTCGTGCCAGTGATCAGGAACGGTTTGTATCGCCCTGTACGCTCGATCAAACGCCCCGCCGTCAGAGACCCAACGGCAATGCCACAGGTGAGTGCAATGAAGAACAGACCAGCATGGGCGGGCGAGAGCCCCGTGGTCATTTGCAAAAACAGCGCGTGATAGTTGACGAGACCAATCCCGATCCCGCCCGATGTCAGTGCCACAATCAACAGAAGAGGGAAGTTGCGATTGCGGAACAGGCTCAGCGGAATGATCGGCTCCAGCGAGCGGCGCTCAATGTGGACCCAAGCAATGGCGGATATGGTGGCCAAAGCCAGAATGCCGAAGGTCACGGGGGTAAACATCCCGCCAAAAATCTGCGCCCCGTCAGCCCAAAGCACGATCAATCCGATCGTCAGCGCCAAGGTCGCAGCCCCCGCATAATCGATCTTCGGCTGGCGGTTCGGGCGGACATAGGGCAGCAAGAGAAAGATGCCGGACAGAACCAGAATCCCGACAGGCAGGTTCACAAGAAATATCGAACGCCAACCAAAATACTGGCTCATGGCCCCGCCCAGTGTTGGGCCTATGGAACCGGAGGCCATGAGGACAAGGCTGGAAAAGCTCTGATACCGCGCCCGTTCACGCGGCTCGAACAGATCGGCATTGATCGAGAAAATCGACACCATAATGCCGCCACCACCCAGTCCCTGCAAAACACGCGCGGCAATCAGGCTGTCCATCGACCACGCCAAGCCGCAACTCAGAGAGCCGACCACAAAGAGCGAGATCGCAAACATCATCACATATTTGCGTCCGAACAAGTCCCCCAGCTTGCCATACACCGGCATGATGGCACTCTGCGCCAGCAGATACGCGGCACTGACCCAGCCGAAGCGTTCAATCGACCCTAATTCAGCGACAATCGTAGGCAGTGCGGTCGAGACGATCTGGTTGTCCAGCGTCGCCATGAACAGCGCCATCATCATGAAGGCGTAGATCGACAGACGGCGGCGACGGGAGAGATGGGCTAGAGGAGCGGCAGGCGCAACCGTAGGCATTGCGGGTATCCGTGTGATGCGTGTTAGCGCCAGCGGTATGGTGCAGCCCGAGAGGTGTCAACGCGCTTTGCGTCAGAGGACATATGCGGAAAGTCCTGACCAAACCCGCTTGAGTAGCCCCGCACCCTACCCCGCCAAAGGCGGCAGCAACTCGGTCACAAGCGCGCAGATGGTCGCATTGACCATTTCCAGCGCTTGGTCCCTTGAAGCCTTCTTGCGTAGGTTTCGGGCCAGTTCCGAGCCACGCGTGGAGGCGCACTGAACCAACAGGAGAAACGCGATCTCATGTATCTGGTGCAGGGCCTGATCGGCTGCGTCCGGTTCCGCAATCGCTCCAAGCTCGGAAGGTCTGGCGCATTCGCCCAGCAAAGACTTCAGAGCAGGCCCATGTTTCGATGCCTCGCTCTCCGCAATGCAGATGTCAGTCATTTCCGCCATTCTGGACAGGAAATTGCGGGCGGGGATCGTAGCGCTTTGTGAGGTGTAACCAGAGCGGCGCTCCACATGCAGTTCAGGACTGTCCAGATCATAGCGCAGTGTCAGCCCGTCCGCCGAAACCTCTGACGCCACAGGATGTCCGTAGTGCCGGCGCAGGCTGAGCGCCTCGGCATAGAGCACCAGTTGCAGCAGGTCAGCTCGCGACACAGCGCAGGACATGCGCTGAAGGCCGCTTTGTCCGGCCACTTTATAATTAAGCGTGAGTTTGGCGCCGCCGTCCTGCTGCGC
>NZ_JAHKPE010000001.1:0-29765 GCF_018860305.1 Celeribacter halophilus | reverse complement strand
GGCTTTCGCAGCTCTAGTGCGCATCAGGGAACGGCGCTTGGGTGAAGAGAGCTGTCGGTGTAACGGATGGCAGCGCATTGTCGTGGCCAAGAGCAACCACCAGCGTCGGCGCTTCTACCGAGGATTGCCCGCCAGAAAACACAGCAGAGTATTCAGGAGAAATCGCTACGACCGAGGAAATGCGGGTGTCTCGCCGGGGTTTAGCCAACTCAATCTGATCAACGGCACTCAAAGCCACATCTTGGGATTGATACCAAGCACAGTCCGGTCCTTGGGCAGGCTCGTCGCAAGACAGATTATAGGATTGTAAATCGAAGTTGCCTCCGGCAAGTTCCAGTGCTGCCGTGCCACCAAGTGCAAATCCCACTACGAAAATGCGATCTTTATCAATGCGTTCTGACCAAACAGGGTCTCTCAGAATTGCATCAACTGACCGACTGACATCATTGGGGCGGTGCCATATTTCATCTACGGCAGTAGCAGCATTAGTTGGCCGTGGCGAGTTGATCTCAACGGCAAGATATCCCGCACGTGCAAGCCCGGCAGTCAGCCATGTACCTGAGTCTTCGGCGGATCGCAATCCGCCGTGCGAAACAAACACCACTGGAAGGTGATCTTCAGTCACCATCGCATCGCGGCCTGCAATAACGCCCGTGAAAACAGCATTAGCACCCACATCCTCTTGCGTGCCGCCGCTCCCCGGATACCAGAGTGACAAATTCAATGGACGAGTTTGAGCTTCATCTGTCACAGCAATTGATGTCACACCAAGTGATTGTTCTGCAAAAGACGGCGTTGCACAGGCGATAAAAAAGTAAAAGAAGATGGCGGATTTCATGGGCCGTGCTCCTAGGTTTTTCACAGTCCCAAACTGGAAGAAGTGATTCACTTTTGAAGTATTATAGCGCCTAGAAGTGGGTGCAATGCTCTCCATGCCAGATATTTGGAATGCAACAAAAAACGCTCGTTTTTGGAACATGCAAAAACCACCTCATTTTGAGCCGTCGAAAACCCCTTTCAAAACCAGGCCAGTTCTGGAACGTTTTTGATAAGCCAACGACAGCAGACATTCGCGGCGGTGCAGTATATTGGCAAAAGTGGGCTCAAACCGGACTTGCGGCGCTGCGGCACGCAAATCTTGACCTTGCGGGCTTCGGCGCGACCAACCGGATGACCGGTCCCAGCCCGAAGCGGACGCTGGCGGTGAGAGCGGACGCCGCATCGCAGCTTCCCCGAAGCCGCCATTGAACCACAAATGCAACGGCCTCCCCTCTATCGTCAGCTTGAACGGGTACTATCTGCTCTCGGTCGCGCAGCTTCTGCAACAACACCTGTTGCTCGTTGTGCGGCCTAGATGAAACAAGCTTGATGGACAATGGCGGCACCGAAGCTGTCGCCCAGCTATTCCACCATTCGTGAGGTGTCTTTAGCCCGGGCCAGGCCACACCCAGCTTTTCACCCAACCAGCGGGACGTGGCAGGCGCTTCGTCCAACCAAGTCTCAAGGTCTATAGCGTCGAATGCCTTGACGGTCGCCCAAGCGCCTTCAGCACGTCGCTCTTTAATCCAGTCTTCTTTTCCGTTCCACCGCCTCGGCGTTACGAAAACGAATGCAGTATTCTCACGCTGGTCTGGCGGCGTTTTTTTAGTTCTCTTTCGATAATCATCGTCGGCCTTACTTCGAGGGTCTACATTGCAACCCATTTCCCATACGCTTCGGCCTTTCGGCACCCAGACTGTTCCGGCTTCACATTCCACTTGACCGTCAAGCCCGGGCAAATCGACAGCCTCGTTTCCGGGAAAGCGCATTGAGACAAGGGATTCCGTGGTCTCCCTAATCAGTCGACGAACAAGTATTGGTAGGCGGCTACGACATTCGTGGCGGTCGGCCCATCGGCGTATTGCAGTTTCGTCAACCGACATAGTGACCTCATTAGACTTAGGACTCTTTTCAACCCAGCATAGGCGTTTGAGTTGATTTTTCGCAAATCGAGTCAGATTGTGGTAATATCCGACATGACCTCTCTCCTTTTTGTGGATCATTGCAGACCCACCTTGGCACATCGATGCCGTCGGTGGGTGGTTACATCATCAAAGCCACTTTAGCGCCAACCCTTCAACACCCGACCAGGATAATGACCTGGCGTCATCGTCCGGTACAATGGAATGGTCGCCGCGCCGCGATGCATCAAGGCACTGTGTGGCGTGACGGATATTTCCGGGGCCTCGACTAAGAAATCCTCACCAAGGCTACCTTCGAGAAGCCGCTGGCGCATGCATTCCTGCAAAGCGATGGGCAACGTGCCTCCGATGACGATTTCACCCGGATCTAAAGTTCGCGCCAGCATCAGCACCAACATACGCAGTTGCTCAGCCGCACGGTCGACCCAGTCCGCCACTAGCCGGTGATCTATGTAACGCGTGCCAATTTCGGACAGGCGCTCTACCTTCAAGCCGTTGATACGCAGATGATCGCACAGATCTTGACCCGAAGGACGCGGCCGTGACTTGGGAAAGATTCCGCCGAATTCTGCCGCGTTGCGGTGGGCGCCCCGATAGAGTGAGCGCCGGATAACGATGCCGCCGCCGATGCCATATGTCAGTAGAATAAGCGCAAAATTGTCCCGCCGCTTGCCCACCCCATAGTAAAGCTCGTTCAGTGCTGCAGCTTTGCCATCATTCTCATGATGCACGGGCATGTCAAAATAAGGTTGGAAATCATCGGGCGCATTGATTGCACGCCAATCCGCAAATTGCGGAATCTGCGTCAGTCGCCCAGAGTTTTTCGAGAAATGTCCCGGAAAAGCTATCCCACAGCCCACAAGCCGGTCGCGGTCCAGCCCCGCCTCCGCTAGCACCTGCTCTGCGGCAGTCGAAGCCTGCGTCATCAGATCCTCGAACTGACGTGAATTGATCACCATTCGGCGTTCTGCGCGGATATTGCCACGCAGATCGGATACGCAGACCGACATTTCATCGGGGTCAAAGAAAACTCCTACTGAATGCAGCCCGTCACCATTTAGATCAAGCATGGTTGAGGGTTTGCCCCGACCGCGTCCCTCAGGGGGATCTTCAGCGTGTGTCTCGAGTATTAGCCCGTGGTCAACAAGCGTGCCGGTCAATCGCGTCATGGTAGGCGCCGAAACCGACAGCCGGCGACCAAGCTCGACGCGAGGAATCGGCCCATCACTACGTATGATTTCCAACGCGCGCCGTTCATTATACCCCAGATTCAGCATCACTCTACTTCCCCACCGCCTAAGAGATAAGCACCCCGAACGCTCTCTCCCGGCACCCAGCATGATTAATGTACATTACTTAACAAAAAAACCGTGACAAGTGCATCCGCATGCTTGACATATTATTTTACGTAAAGAAATTTAATATTGCTACGGCCAACCAACAACGTAGACAATTAAACAACAGGGACCGACATGACCTTCCTTTCCAAACTTTTCATCACAACCGCAGTTACCCTTTGCGGCACTATTGCCCAAGCCGATACTGTTGTTATCTATTCTGCTGCGCCCCAGCAAATGATCGACGAACTTCTGCCGATGTTCGAAGAAGCCTCCGGCCACGATGCCGAGTTAATCAAGGCTGGCTCAGGCGAACTGCTCAATCGTCTGCGTGCCGAACAAGGCCAGCAGACTGCTGATGTGATCTGGAGCGTTGACGGCTCTTTGCTCGACCTCAACACAGAACTCTTTGCGCCTTACACTCCCTCCGATGCGGACAAATTTTATGACATTTTCCGCACAAGTGACATCTGGACCCCATTCACCGCTGTGGTCATGGCCTTTGCCGTGAACGAGGATGCGCTTGACGGCCTGCCTGTTCCAACCTCTTGGGCGGACCTGGCTAAGCCTGAATACGACGACATGATCTCGTCTTCGGCTGCGGACCGATCAGGGTCAGCCTACATTCAGCTAGCCACGGTGCTGCAGAATAGCGAAACCGAAGAGGCCGGTTGGGAAACCTACAAAGGTATCATGAGCAACATGGTGATTTCGAGCTCGACCGGCGCAGTCCCGCGCTTTGTAAACGACGGCGAATTGGCCATCGGCATCACGCTTGAAGATGCCGCGTCGCGTTATCGCGATGGTGGTGGCCCTGTCGAGATCGTCTATCCGACCGACGGCACCGCCATTGTGCCCGATGCTATGGCTCTACTGGCTGATGCCCCGCACGCAGATGCTGGCAAGGCCTTCATCGATTTCATTGCGTCGCCTGAAGCGCAAGCCGTGGTTTCCGAGATCGGTCGCCGCCCGATCCGTTCGGACGTTCCGTCGAAAGACACGCTGATCCCGCTCGAGGAGGTTCCCGCCGGTGAGTATAATGCCATCTGGGCCGCAGAAAACCGCGAGCGCCTGATTAAGGAATGGCAGGAACTATCGCTCGACCTGCTCTGATCATCACAACACTAAGAGCTCGCTGGCACTGCCAGCGAGCGAACGATTTCCGCCTTTTCCTAACAAAAAGACCCCCTCTAATGGCTGACGTACACCTGAAACAGGTACGAAAGAGTTATGGCAATGTGCTAGCTCTTTCCGAGATCAATATCGAAATCCCGACAGGAACCTTCTTTACCTTGCTCGGCCCCTCAGGCTGCGGAAAGACCACGCTACTGCGCGCGATTGCAGGGTTTCATGCACATGACAGTGGCGAGATTATAGTCAATGGCACCGACATCGGAAAATTACCTGCGCATCGCCGTAACGTGGGCATGGTTTTTCAGGATTACGCCATATTTCCGCATGTCACGGTACGTGAAAACGTCGCTTTCGGCCTGAAGGAACGCAAAGTGCCGCGCGCCGAGATCACCCGCCGCGTGGACGAGATTCTGGAAAAGGTACAGCTCAGCGCCTTTGCCGAACGCATGCCTCACGCGTTGTCGGGAGGCCAGCAGCAACGCGTTGGTCTGGCCCGCGCACTGGTCGTGCAGCCGACTCTTTTGCTAATGGATGAACCGCTATCCAACCTTGATGCCAAGCTGCGTGTCGATCTGCGCCGAGAATTACGCGCCGTGCAGCAAAGCATGGACATGACGACCGTCTACGTTACCCACGACCAAGAAGAAGCCCTAGCCATGTCAGACATCGTCTGCGTTATGTACGGCGGCGTCATCCAGCAGGCAGCAGCGCCGTGGGAGATCTACCATAGTCCCGCGAACCGCTTTGTGGCTGCTTTTGTGGGGTCGAACAATTTCGTACCGCTGGAAAACGGTGCCATCACCGGCGTACCGGTACCCCTCGCTGCTGGTGTTCCTTCCACAGGCGCCGAGCTAGCTCTGCGTCCCGAAAACCTGCACACCATCTCCGACCCGGCCTCTGCCCCCGAAGGTATGGTCACCCTGCCCGCCACGTTGGATCAAGTGGCCTTTACAGGTCGTGAGGTCTCAGTCGCACTACACCTTGAAAACGGCCACGAAGTTGAAGCTATCTGCGCCCCGGATGCCTCGCTGCTTGACCTGCCGCGTGGTGCGCACACTCATCTGGCCTTTGATCCAACAAAGGCACAGGTTTTTGAAGCCGGCGTGACCGGACGGAGGCTGGCATGATCACCCGATCACTGCGCCTGACCGCGCCATCCTTCTGGACATGGGTGATGATCGCCGCATGCGTCATGCTCGCAGTACTGCTGTTCCTACCGATCCTGTCGGTATTTGTGATCAGCTTTGAGGATGCCGAAACCGGCCGCTTTACCCTTGAAAACTACGTTGAGATATTTACGCGCCGCTATTATGTGTCGGCGCTGAGCAACACTCTGATCGTCGGCTTTGCCGGGATGATCGGCGCCTGTCTGTTAGGAGTGCCTTTGGCCTTCTGCATGTCGCGTTTTCAGCTGCGTGGACGGACGCTGATTTCGACGATGGCCGTACTTGCACTGGTCTCGCCCCCCTTTATCGGCGCATATGCTTGGATCATGCTTCTGGGCAACAACGGCGCGATCACCAACGCGCTTGAAGCTATCGGCATCGACATGCCCTCTATTTACGGCATGTCAGGGATTATCCTTGTGTTCAGCCTTAAGTTCTTTCCATTCATCTACTTGATGACCGAAAATGCACTAAATGGCATCAACAAGAGCCTCGAAGACGCGGCCGAAAATCTTGGATGCAGTGCCTGGCGGCGGTTCCGCAAGGTGACCTTTCCACTGGTGTTTCCCGCCGTGTCGACCGGTGCAATTATATCTTTCGTACTGTCGATCGCCGACTTTGGCACACCCGCCATAATCGGTCGCGGGGTGCGCACACTGTCCACCATCGCCTACACGCAATATACATCGGAAATGGGCGGCACGCCGACTATGGCAGTAACCATCTCAATGGTGATGATTGCCATCTCGATGCTAGCCCTCCTGATTCAGCGCCGGATGTTGGCTAAGCGTCGCTATGCTTCATCGATGACCCACAAATGCCGGCGCGCGCCGCTGCGGGGGTGGTGGCAATCGGTATTGGTGCATGTCATGTCCTATTCCATCGCTCTGGCCGGGATGATCCCCTCCTTCGTGGTGATCTGGACATCGTTTCTTGCCACGAACGGGCCCGTTTTCTCGGGCGGCTTTGGGCTGGACAGCTACCGTCGCATCATGGCCGAAGCCCCCGAAGCGGTAAAAAACAGCTTCATCTTTGCGCTCTGCGCCGTCGCGCTAATCGCTGTGGTTTCGAGCCTGCTGAGTTTCATAGTGGTGCGCCGCGAAAGCTTTACCTCCGGACTACTGGATCTGATCCTGATGGTACCCTATTTGGTGCCGGGCGTGGTGATGGCAATCGGCTTCGTGACCACCTTCAGCAGCGGTTGGTACAACCTTGTGGGAACCGCAACCATGATCGTGCTGATCGTCTTTATTCGCCGCCTGCCCTATGGCGTGCGCTCGACCAGCTCGGTGCTTCGACAGGTTAAACCCTCGATCGAAGAAGCCGCGATAGCTCTAGGAGCTTCGCCGGCCAAGACTTTCGCAAAGATCACCGTGCCGCTGATTATGCCGGGGATCATCGTCGGATCGCTGATGAGTTTCATCACAGCGATCAACGAATTGTCCTCGACCCTGATCGTCTATACGTCGAGCACCGTCACCATGCCAGTCAAGATCTACCTGTCTGTCGTGGACGGAGAATTTGGTGTGGCCGCCGCACTTTCGACGGTTCTTACGATCAGCACTGGACTTTGCGTCTTTCTCGTCTTCCGGCTGTCGGAAGATCGTGAAACCAACTTCGTCTGAGGAAAAAATATGCAGACTGAACTATTCTCGCGCTCGAAGCAGCGCTTTTCCGACGCGCCTGGAGACGATATTGCACTGGTCGTTCCGGGTCTGGTGCATGCCGTTCTGGACGGCGCGACCGATCCCACTGGGAAAAAATACAACGGCGAAAGCTCGGGCCGATTGGCGGCACGCAGCGCTGCGCAGGCTCTCGTGTCACTGCTTCTGGAAAAGGGGCCACGCGTGGATATGGCGCAGGTCGGTGATGCCTTGTCGCAGGCTGTGGCGAAAGCTGCCCAACAAGTTGGCGCGACACACCCTCCCTCGACCACTCTTGCAGCAGCAATCACCTGTCCAGACGGCTTTCGACTAGTGTTGATCGGAGATAGCGGGATACGGCTCAACGGCTCAGAACTGTTTCAGAACGACAAACTTATTGACGACGTTAGCGCCAGTGCGCGCATTGCGGTACGCACTAGGTTGGCAGGTCGAATTTCGGATTTCGATAAACTCGAAATAATTGGCCGGCGCATCAGCTATGCTGGGCTGGATGCCGCAGTTGATGACGGGATCCTAACCACTGTCGAAGCCGATGCGGTGCAAGGCGAGGTGATCGCCCGATTTGCACCGCTTCTTGGGACATATTGCGACGATCTTGAAGGCTTCCTGCGGGGCGGCATTCGCGTACAACCCCGATTTGCCAACGATGCCCTGCACCCGTTGGGCTTTGCCTCGATCAACGCCACACCACCGCAAGGGTTTGGTATCACCGATCAATTCGTTGATTGCGCCGACTGCCAATCTTTGGAAATTTTTTCTGACGGTTATTACGGCTTACCAGAGGGAAATCGCGTAGCGAATTGGGAAACCCGCTTCGACGAAATAGAAGAAGAAGATCCCCACAAGATCCACGCCTTTCCCGAGGTTAAGGGATCATCGAGTACTGAATTTTCCGACGATCGCACAGTACTATGCCTTTACCGCTGCTGACACTTGGGAATACACTCAGAAATTCTTGTTTAAGAGCATAGTCTCGTGCTTCATTTTCGTCCGAACATCGGGCGGGTGGAAGCGGATGGCACGATTAAACATGAGCGACCTTGAATAGAAATTCATCAGGCCGCTCATGTCCAGCAAGATAAGGAACAAGCGTGTTAATGACCACCGAGCAAGACGCTGTTCGACAGGCTCCATCCCTGTCAACTTGTGCTGGCGGACACGGCAGCTTCTCGCCGCTTCTGGAGGCGTTCCGAAAAAATGTAGTGATCCTTGAGAGTAAGTTCGTCCGCAGCCGCGGCATCTAGAACAACAGTCACTCTCGGATGCATTTGCAGAACAGAAGCAGGACAGAACGCACTAAGGGGTCCTTCAACCATGCTCTTGACCGCTTGCGCCTTCTCAGCCCCAAGCGCCATAAGTACGATTTCCTTGCTGTCGGTTATGCTTTGAATGCCCATGGTGATGGCTGATAGCGGCATTTTCTCATCTTTAGAAAAATATCGTTTGTTCTTTTCCAAAGTAGTCTGACTAAGCGCTTTTTCGCGCGTGCGTGACGCCAGTGAACTGCCTGGTTCGTTGAAACCAATATGGCCATTATGCCCCAACCCCAAAAGCTGCAGCTGTATAGGGCCGTGCTCTGAGAGAAGGTTCTCATAATCACGAGAAGCCTCAAACGGGTGTTCTGTGCCACTCGGAATAAAACAATAGTCCTGATTGATATCAATATGATCAAACAAGTGCTGTTTCATATAATGTGCGTAACTCTGCGGATGCTCACTGGAAATTCCGACATATTCATCGAGATTGAAAGCTTTGACCCCAGCAAACGAAAGGCCCGTTTCATGCATCTCTCTCAACACAGCATATAGCCGTTCCATTGTTCCGCCGGTCGCAAGTCCGAGAACGGTCTTGGGCTGACTTTGAATGTGGCGGCTGATATGATCCGCAACCCGTGAGATTGCTGCTTCTGCGCTATCGCAAATGACTACCCGCATAGTTCAATCCAATTCTGCAAGTGCCGCGAGATCAACTTTACGCGCAAATGCCACACCGTTTGCGCGGAACAGATGAGCATCGACGGAGGAAAACCCGAATGTTTGCACCTCACCAGTCTGCACGCGAACATTTCCGTCGGCGACAACGCAAAGTGGCGTATCGCCGCCCGTTGCACCATAGATAACAGTCTCATTGCCAAGACGCTCGACGACTTCAGGAGTGAAAGGTATCGACACCTCCCCTGCTCCAACAGTCATGTCACTAGGGCGAATGCCCAAGGTCAATGTATCACCGACCGCAACATCTGTACCCGGAACGGGAATTTTCGCCGTTATGCCTGTGTGCAAAGACACTGTGACCGACAGTGCCTCAACCTTTGTGCAGAGACAGGGCATGAAATTCATATTCGGATTGCCGATGAAGCCCGCAACAAACTTGTTCGCGGGTTTGTGGAACAGCTCCAAAGGCGAACCGACCTGTTCGATTATGCCATCGCGCAACACCACGATTTTATCCGCCATGGTCATGGCTTCGATCTGATCGTGGGTCACGTAGATCATCGTATTTCCAAGTTTGCTATGAAGCCGTGACAATTCCACACGCATATCTGCTCGCAAGGCAGCGTCAAGATTCGACAAAGGTTCGTCGAACAAGAAAATCTGTGGCTCACGAACAATCGCACGACCAATGGCCACACGTTGCCGTTGCCCGCCGGACAACTCACCAGGGCGATGTTCGAGGCGTTCAGTCAATTTGAGGACGTCCGCTGCTTTGTGAACGAGAGCTTTGACTTCGCTTTCTTCCATTCGCGCCACGCGCAAAGGAAAGGCAATGTTTTCGAAAACACTCATATGCGGATAAAGCGCATAGGATTGGAACACCATTGAAATGCCGCGTTTGACTGGAGGCAAATCATTCACTACCTGCCCATCAATTTCCACGGTGCCAGAGGTGATTTCTTCCAAACCGGCAATCATGCGCAGCATGGTGGATTTGCCACAGCCAGAAGGGCCGACAAAGACGGCAAATTCACCTTCATCAATGGTTAGATCAATCGGTTTGATGACCTGCGTTTTGTTGTATGATTTGGTGATACCGGTGAGTTTCAGCTGTCCCATAGGACCCCCTGCAATTGTGTGAATGAGCGGCACCTTTTGAGTGCCGCCCAAACGGTCGGGAAGTTAGTAGTCCATCAGATCTTCAAGATCGTTTGCAACTTCTTCTGCTGCGTCTTCTGGGGTCAGTTCTCCCAAAACAACGCCTTGGATCGCTTCGTTCATCACGTCCTGCAATGCAGTGTAGTCGATGACTTGTGGCTCAGGACCGCCCGCCGAGATGGATTCGAGGTAGTATTTCCAGTTTGGATCTTTGGAAACCAAAGCTCGGCTGATTTCTGTGTCACGCACAGGCGTCCACCCCGCGATGTCGTCAAACTTAGCCTGACGATCGGTCTCGTTGAGAAACTTGGCCAAAGACATGGCAGCATCTTCTACACCGGTGCCTTTAAACACAGCCAAGCTGTCTGTGATCAACAAGGTGGAGTGATCGCCGCTTGGGCCATTCGGAATCCACGTGATACCATAATCTACATCACCAGTCCGGTCACGATAACCAAAGCTTTGCACGATCATCGCAACTTTTCCCTCGGAAAAAAGCGGCTCGATTTTGCCACGATCATAGGCGACAGGGCCTTCTTGGGAATATTCCGCCAGATCTTTGTAGAACTGGAATGTTTCAATAACTTCCGGGCTGTTAAACACAACTTCGCCGTCGCTGTTCACAACTTCTGCGCCGTTGGAATAGATGAAGTTCAAAAAGGCGTGCATCGTATTGTCAAAAGACGCAGCAGGCATACCGAAGGCCGCAGCATCTGTGTTCTCAGTGATCGCTTTACCAGCGGCCAACATATCGTCCCATGTTTGCGGGCCGTTTGGCATATCAAGGCCGGCTTCTTCAAAGATTGCCTTGTTATAGAAGATCGCTTTCGTGGAGAAAGCACGCGGCAGACCCCAGATCTCACCGTCGAATTTCACCGTGGACAAAACGGATGCTTCGTAGCTGGCTTGTTCATCTTCGCTCAACTCGATTGGCAAGATGAGGCCCGCATCCGCCAGTTGCGGCAAAGTGCGGCTGCCCATATAGGCCAAAGCGGCCGGGTCGCCCGCAGACGCCAATGTGATTGCTTTTTCTTGGCACTGACCCCAAGGTACATATTCCTGCACGACTTTATAGTCGGGGTTTTGCGCTTCCCATTCAGCAACGTCGATATTTTGCTGTTCCGGTGCTACACCATCGGGGGCGCCACAGTTGATAAAGCTGATTTCTGTTGCAGCGCTGGCCATTTGTGCTGCGAAGATCGCAGATGCACTGACCAAAAGACATGTTTTCACGTTCATTGAAATAACCCTCTGTTGGTGACCGTTATTCTTTCACCGCACCGGCGGTCAGCCCGGCGACGATATACTTTTGTAGAAAAAGAAAGGCGATCAGCACGGGGACAATACCCACCAGACACGCCGCCATAAGTTCGTTGTAAACAATGCGCTCGCGACCGAAGAAGGCAAACAAGCCAACGGGCAGCGGATGCAAAGCGTCCTTCGAATTGAATGTCAGAGCGAAGAGAAATTGCTGAGCATAGGTGGTCAGGAAAACCGTGACGGCGACCACAACGATACCCGGCGCTGCGACAGGCAGTATCACACGCCACAGCGTATAGACCCGCGATGCACCATCGACGTATGCGGCCTCTTCAAGCTCTTTCGGTACGCGCAAGAAATAGCTGCGCATCAGGAAAATCCCGACAGGTACAGTGAATGCCGCTCCCGGTATAATCATGGACCAATAGGTGTTGAGCAGACCCAGATTGAGCATCAACTTGTACAGCGGAATGATCAGCACGGTAGAGCCAACCATATTAATGCCCAATAGAGCCCCCATAAAGGTATCACGCCCAGCATAACGAAACCGCGAGACCGAATAGGCAGCAGGAATAATGCAAACCAATGCCAATAGCGTTGCTGCCGTTGAGACAAAAAGCGAATTGAAGATATAGCGCGGCAAGTTCGGCACGGTTGTCCAAATGTCGACATAGGATTTGAACGACATATCATCGGTGAAGAACCGGTATGGCGCACGGAACACAGCATCTAGCGGACGCAATGACACAAGGAAGGCTTCGAGAAAAGGAGCCAACAAAAAGACCAAGAATACAAAAATTCCAGCATAGATAGCGATTTTCTCGTGGAGCTTATACTTATCGATCATTGCGTATTTCCCAGCTTGCGCGTGGTGCGCGCCATGACGGTTAAGTAGATGACCATAAACAAAGACATGCTGACAAGGATCATCACAGCTCGCGCGGAGCCTTCGCCAAAGCGGAAGCGACTGATCGCGGTCTTATAGGTGTCGATGATCATGGTCGTGGTCGCCCCACGTGGTCCGCCCTCTGTCAAAATCCAGATCACCTCAAACGAGTTGAACGTCCAAATCATTGACAAGAGCCCCATTGTGAAGATTGCAGGCGACAGCAATGGCAGAGTTATCCTACGGAACCGGTAAAAACGGCTGGCTCCATCTGTCCAAGCGGCCTCATACAAATCTTTAGAAATAGATTGCATCGAGGCGAGAAAATATAACGTCACCAAAGGTGTGCCAACCCACACATCGGTGATAATCGTGGCGATGAAAGATGACTGTTTGTAAGCCAAGAATTCAAAAGGTCCCGAGAGTAGACCAAACCGTTGCGCTAGGCCGGAAATCATGCCGAATTGCCCGTTGTAGAGCCAAGTCCACATGAACACACCGATTGCAACTGGCACAATCCAAGGTGGCATGACCAAAATCCGGAACACCGCCCGACCAGGCAAAGCCGCATTCAGCAATACCGCGCCAAACAGCCCCATGATCATCTTTAATGTCACGCCCAACCCCATCCAAACGAATGTGCGGGCTATGACTTCCCAAAAGTCGTCCTCGAAAATTTCGATATAGTTTTCAAAGCCCACGTAACGCTCTCCGGGGCGAAGCGAGGCATTAGTGAACGAAAGCCGGAACGTCTCAAAAAGCGGCCAAGCCACAATTGCCATGATGAGGACAAGAGCAGGGATCAGCAACAAATAGGGGAAGGTATCAAAGCGGCGTTTCACGCGGCAGTCCTTTCGCCTTGGAGAGCAGCATCAAAGGCTTGCCATGTTGAGGTTAAATCCACGATGCGCTCGTCGCGCATTGAAGCATCCATGGCCAAAGCACTTATTCCGGCTTCGAGGGCATCAACCACACTCAGTGGCAGCTCGGCCAATTTACCATCCATAAAGGATATCAAATCGCGGATCATTGCAGCATCCGCACCATAGTGACCGACATTTCCCTGGCTCGACTTAGCCAGTTCCATCGATTCAACGGGCACGTCACCGGTATCTGACAGTGTCACTTTAAAGGTGTTTCTGATGAAATCGCCTTCGGCCATGCCATCGCGCCCGATCACCGCAAAACGCCGGAATTCATCCGGGACGTTCAGGTTGGTGTGAAAACTCATGGAGGCGCCGTTTTCATATTGGATCAACGCGGTCTGGTAATCGATCAGATCACCCCCGCCCGAAAACGCATCCTCGACGCCACTCCAACGCGGAAGTTTTTCGTCAAGATAAGTCGCCGCAACAGGCCGATGTTCAGGAAGGTATTTTTTACGTCCGCCAAAGCTCGCAACCTTCCTGGCACGCGCGCCTACAACCCCCTGATAAAGGTCAAGGTCGTGACAACATTTTTCCAACATAAACCCGCCAGACATGTCGCTGTTACGGCGCCAATCGCGCATGAAGAAACTGCCATGATATGGTGCGATATGTTCAGATGCCTCGATGGACATGATCTCGCCCAAATGCCCGTCTGCCTGCGCCTGACGCAAAGCGCGGTACAAGGGGGAATAGCGCAAGACCATGCCAACCATGATACGCTCTTGTCCATTATGCGCGGCAACCAATCGCGCCAGTTCCAAGGATTCTTCAACCGAAATCACAAGTGGTTTTTCGGCAAAGATAAACGGTACGTCCGTTTGCAATGCTAAGCGCAGATGATCCAGATGCAAGTGGTTTGGAGAGCCCACAATCAGCAAATCGAACCGATGCGCAGACAGCATCTCAGACGCATCATCATAGCGCGTCGGCGCTGCACCAAGCGCCGCCAAAACGGGCATGCGAGCATCCGAAGGATCAGCAACGGCAACGAACTCCGCATCTGAATGCTCTTCCTTGATGCGTGGTAACAGAGAGGCAATTCGATCTCCCAAACCAACGATCCCGATTTTCATGCCTGCACCGTCCTTTGTGTCATAATGGTTTTCAATGCGGCAACTGTCGCCGCGTCCGTTACATCGCGTGGGGCAATTCCGATCCTCTGACTTGGACAATTCAGCGGATCACGTACCCGACACGAGCTATGTAAAGCGTCGACCCCTGTCGCGATGAGCTGCAAAGCCGTGTCTTTTGTCACGCCGCCACCCGCCATAATTTCAATCCGCCCCGCCGCATGTGAGACGAGATCCGCGAGCATTTTCGCGCCCGTTGGAGCCGCTGCCTGTTGACCTGAACTCAGCACACGGTTGATGCCAAGCTCAATCGCAATATCCAAAGCAGAAAATGGATCAGGCGTCAGATCGATCACGCGATGCAATGTGATTTTAAGCCCTCCTGCGGCCTCGACCAAACGTGCGAGCGCATCTCGATCTAGGCTACCATCCTCATGACTGACGCCAATCACAATGCCTGCCAAGCCAGCTTGTTTCACGGCGGAAATGTCACCCAACATGGCGTCCAAATCACCCCAGCGGAGACAGAAATCTCCATCCCTTGGTCGGATCATCGCGTGGCACCGCGCCGATGCCGCAGCAGCGTAAGCCATAAGCCCCGCACTTGGCGTCAAGCCACCCAAAGCAAGAGCACTACAGAGCTCGATGCGATCCGCCCCACCCGTGATCGCAGCCGTTAAGCTGTCCGCGCTGTCCACGCATATTTCCAAAGGCATAGTGGTGAGCATAACGACCCAAGTGTTTGAATTTCGCTCAGATGATCTTAGGATTTAGTCATAATCAAGAATTATTTTATCTTACCTAAATAATTTTTGGAAATTTGTTTGACAGCGCCCGATTTTTGGACACTAATTTAAGCCAGCAAAACATATGATGGTGTGAATGTCACAAGCTTCTCAAAAGATGGACCTTCTTTCTGCTATTTCGGCAGCTCGCACTCATATGAGTCCCAAGCTTGTGACAATTTCGGCCTATGCCCTAGACCATTCAGAGCAATTTATCCGCAAAACAAGCAAAGAAATTTGTGCCGAGCTAAAGACATCGGAACCCACACTGATCAAATTTTGTCAGTCCTTCGGCTACGCTGGGCTGTCAGATTTTAGAATCGACTTGGCTTTGGCACTTGCACAAAATCGCGACAAGCCTCGGTTTGTCGAGCCACTGGCGCTTGACCGTCGACAAGTGAATCAGTCCGGCAAAGCAAACATCGGACGTGTGGCGGCAACATTGTTTCAAAATGAACAAAGCCTTTTGATCGACAACGGCTCCACGGCAGAGGCGTTCGCCAATGAACTCGCCAATGTCCCTGCGATGACGATTATGACAAATGGTATTTTGGTGGCGCAAAAAATCCTAGCCCACGGGAAACACACGGTCATGATGCCCGGTGGGCGCATTCGTCCCAACTCCTTATCGATGACAGGCCCACTGATTCAAGCATCGCTCCAACACATGCAATTCGACACATTCGTCATGGGCGCGGCTTCTCTTGATCCACAGCACGGGGTTTCGACCTTTCATGAGGACGAGGCTCATACCACACGCTGCATGATGGAAGCTTCGCGAAAAGTGATCGTTTTGGCGGATAGGACCAAGTTCCTAAAACCTGCTTTGCACAAAATTTGCCAAATGAAACAGATCGACATTCTGGTGACAGACTTAGCATCAGACGACCCGTCTATCGCGACCATTGAGGCGCATGGCGTTCAGGTCATTTCAGCCACTTCAAAGGATTGAGACCCAAGATGAAACTAACCGAGACAGCGACTTGGCAAGAAACCATGGCGCAGCCTGAAATTTGGTCTGACTGGGCCGCCCCACTGGCTGACAAAGCGCTCCAGATCCGCGAATGGATCAAGGCACGCGAGATTGAAACCGTTTGGCTTAGCGGTGCAGGCACATCGGAATTTGTCGGCAGCGTGATCAGTGCCGCACCTTCGTCTTTGCGCCTGGAAAACCGCGCATCAACAGACATTGTCGCCTGTCCGCAGGATGCGCTGAACGCAAAGGGTCGCATTTTGTCCCTACAATTTGGGCGCTCAGGTGACAGTTCGGAATCTGTCGGCGTGATGGCTCTTTTGGATGCGCACCGCCCCGACATTGATCGTTTGCATATCACTTGTAATGCTGATGGGGCACTGGCCACCCACCCGGCCCCTGGTCCGGGCGAATGTCAGGTCCTAACTCTGCCCGCGGCAACCCATGACCGAGGGTTCGCGATGACCTCCAGCTTCACCACCATGTTGATCTCGGCTCTCGCCTGCCTCGATGCGATCACAGAAGAGCAAATCAAAACATTGGCCGTAGAGGCGCGCAAGATTTTGGTGGACCTCGCAGCAGCAGCAACGGCGCGCCCTGAACGTGCTGTATTCTTGGGGTCCGGCCTCTTGAAATCCATCGCGCGTGAAAGCGCATTGAAGGTGCTTGAATTGACAGCGGGGCAAACCGTAACGCAGTGGGACAGCACTTTAGGCTATCGCCATGGCCCCAAAGCGGCGGTGAACGAAGATACACATGTCTACGTTATGCTGCATCCTGATCCGCAGACTGCGCGCTACGATATGGATGTTGCTTCAGAAATTCGTGCCCAATACCCCAATATTTCTGTGACCACGATGGGACCGAACGGGGATATTTCGTGGAATTCCACGGGCGATGCGCTGGTCGACTCTGTTTTATACATTTTGCTGGCGCAGGTGCGCGCAAGCCAATGGTCTGATGAATTGGGCCTCAATGTCGATGATCCGTTCCACGGCCAAAACTTAACCCGCGTTGTCTCTGGCGTCACGTTGTACCCATGGGCGAAGTGATCGGTTCCGAAATGAAGAGCGACACGATGATTTGCGGCGGGATCGATCTAGGCGGCACAAAAATCGAAGCCCGCCTTTTTGAGGGGGCCGCAGCGCAGACCTCCACCTCTCGACGAATCCCCACGCCAACTGAAAGCTACGAGAGCTTTTTGGATGGGTTGGGCGAGCAAATCGAATGGTTGCTTGATCAATCAGGGACGCAAAACCTCCCCATCGGCATAGCGGTGCCCGGCGTTATCGACCCACAAACTCAATTGATGTTTGCGGCCAATATCGTTGCAACCGGCCAGACACTCGGCCCTGAACTAAAAAGCCGGTACGGGCGCAACCTGCCAGTTGTAAACGACTGCATGGCGTTCACATTGTCCGAAGCCCATGGAGGCGCGGGGGACGCCTTTGAGACAGTGGTCGGATTGATCCTTGGCACCGGTTTGGGTGCTGGCGTTTCGCAAAACAAAACCCTTTTGAAACGTCACGGCGGCCTCGCCGTTGAAATCGGACACAGTGCAGCCCCTGCAACGGCCATCGCACGCCATGATTTGCCGCTTTTCCAATGTGGATGCGGGCGCATCGGCTGTCTGGAAACCTACATATCCGGAACCGGCCTTTCGAATATTGCCGAGGCGCGTTTGGGCAAACGTCTTTCTGCGGAAACCGTGGTGAAAGACAAACATCAAGACTGTCTAGATATCTGGGCTGACATAACAGGAGAATGTCTTGTGACACTTCAAATGACTTTAGCACCGGACTGTATTGTTCTGGGCGGCGGCCTATCGAATATGCCGCACATCGTAGAAAAACTCAACGAAAGCATGGCTGCGCATGCGTTTTCTGGCCTACCTCTGCCAGAACTACGCATCGCTCAGCATGGTGACAGTTCAGGTGCGCGCGGCGCAGCATTGATGGCGGTGGGACTATGAACCAACTTGATAAAATCATCGACGAGAACCGGAACAGTGGTGGTGCAGCCTTGCCCTCGGTCTGCTCAGCCCATCCCGATGTGTTGACCGCTTCCATTCTTCTGGCAGTGGAATTGGACCGTCCGCTTTTGGTTGAAGCCACATCCAATCAGGTCAATCACAAAGGAGGCTACACCGGCCTCACGCCACAGGATTTCATCACAAATTTGCGTAACCGTGCGCAAGACCTCGGGTTGCGCCCCGAGCTTTTGCTCTTTGGTGGCGACCATCTTGGACCGCAGGCGTGGAAATCCCAAGAGGCCGACAGCGCGATGGCCGAAGCAGAACAGATGATTGCTGCATATGTGAAAGCGGGCTTTACGAAAATCCATTTGGATTGTTCTGAAGGCTGCAAAGGGGAACCCGCCGCACTCAGTGATGGCCCCGCAGCCTCACGCGCGGCGCATTTGGCCAAGGTTGCCGAAGAGGCTGCGCCAGACCCGTCGGCGTTGCGCTACATCGTAGGCACCGAAGTGCCACCTCCGGGCGGCGCGCGCCATGATGACGAAGGCATCGCGCCAACCTCACCTAAACGGGCGACCGCGACATTAAAAGCTCACGAAGAGGCCTTCGCACAATTGGGATTGCAAGACGCGTTTTCACGTGTGCGCGGATTGGTTGTGCAACCTGGTCTGGAATTTGCTCCTGCGCATATCGAACATTTCCCGATGGAGAGCGATGACAATCTGTCTTCGGTTCTTTCCCCCTACCCCGCGTTGTGTTTCGAAGCACATTCGACAGACTATCAATACCCCGAAGTTTACGCAGAACTGGCAAAACGCCATTTCGCCATTCTGAAAGTCGGGCCCGCTCTCACCTTTGCGTGGCGAGAGGCACTTTATGCACTGTCTCACGTGATGGTCTGGATGCAGGGTGGTCCCCATATCAGCGAAGTCATGGAAGGCCTGATGACTGACGCGCCAGAATCGTGGCAGGGGCATTATCACGGCACTCCCGAGCAACAGCATTTGCTGCGCCACTTTGGCTACGCAGATCGCATCCGCTACTATTGGACCCTCCCGAAAGCACTGGAGGCCCTGCACGAGTTAAAATCTGGTTTCGATGCTCTGTCGCCGCCCCTGCCATTGCTTGCCCAATATTTCGCGCCAGAAACGTTAAAACGTGCCGAAACTTTGGATCTATCTCCGGCAACCGCGCTTTTAGTGGCCCATGTGCAATCCGCTCTCATGCCCTATTTCAAGGCAGAAATCTGATGTTAATCTCTGCAGGACACATCTGGCTGAACCATCAGTTGCATCGCGATATCGGACTTCGGGTCAAAGATGGTATCATTGAGGACATTGCGCCGTTAGGCGATGCAACGGCGGATCATCACGTGCCATTGGTTTTGCCGCTTTTGACCGATCTTCAGGTCAACGGCGGTGGCGGCACAATGGTCAACAGTGATCCAACACCTGAAGGATTGCGCAAAGTCGCCAATGCGCATCGCGGGCTTGGCACGGGGACAATCTTGCCGACCGTGATTACCGATCGACACGAAGTGATCGAAGCAGCCACCTATGCCGCCTTGGCCCTTAAAGATGAGGACACAATCGGCGGCATCCATATCGAAGGGCCGCATCTTGATTTGGAGCGGCGCGGCACTCACAATCCCAAAGACATTCGTCCTCTAGACCGCGCCACAGTGGACCTTGTGTGCGATGTCCGGCGACAGGGCTTGAATGTGATGCTCACACTTGCTCCTGAACATGCAGATCCTGACCTTTTTGCCGAACTTGCGGCAAGTGGCGCGGTGATCTCGGCGGGCCATTCAAAAGCGACGGCCGAGCAAACCCGTCATGCTTTAGAAGCTGGGTTAGGCTGTTTCACCCATCTGTACAATGCGATGCCACCGATGACATCGCGTGATCCGGGATTGCTAGGGACGGCTTTAAACTCGACAGCCTATGCCGGGATTATTGTCGATGGCATTCATGTGAGTTGGGATATGGTGCGGATTGCGTTGCGATCCCGGCCGCGTTCGGGGCTAACATTCGCGGTTTCTGATGCGATGGCCACCGTGGGCGGGCCAGATCACTTTACGCTTTATGGTCAGGACATTCATGTCAAAGACGGCGCTTTGGTCAATGCCGAAGGCTCTCTTGCGGGTGCCCATATCGACCTTGTGCAAAGCCTTGCCAATCTTGTGCGCCAAGTGGGGCTTCCTCTTGCCGAGGCAATCCCAATGGTTTCCGACATTCCGCGTCAGGTCATGGACCTGCCGCCTCTGACACCGTGCAAAGGCATGCCAGTTTCGGCGCTTTTGACCCTTGATGACGCTTTTCAGACTGTGACCCTAACATGACACTACATCTCACCCAAACTTGGGCCGCCGCGCCTGAGGGCACTTTTGGCACCTTGGTTTTGACCCTACACAATCAAGGCGAATCCGCCATCAAGCCAACGCGGTTTTGCTACACTGCCTTGGCGCGAATCGATGACACAACACAAATCAGCGGCGGCACTTTAACACGCAATTTGGGGAGCTTTGTTGAAGTCGTTCCCAATGCGGACATTCCGGCAGGTGGCACATGGGAACTGCGTTTGACAGGTCTCATTTACGGGGTGCGCACACGGACCCAAGGCGCTTTGACCGCTTGGGTGATCTCCAAAGACGGCTCAGTCATTGAGGCCACAGTCGAAGACATTTGTTCCGCCGATGGTCTCCCGCGCGGGGCCGGGAAAGACTGGCCAACAGGCGAAATCGAAGTGCCGTTGGGTGTCCTCCCGTGGCCCTCATCCGTTACGATCACAGCATGGTCAGATCAATCGCCTAAGCTCTACCCGGCGAATGACAAAGACAAAGCGGTCTTTCAAACAGTAAGTGCTCTGCATCGCCGGCTGTTCCCAACCGATCCGACGGTTTTATCGTTGGCGAATGGTCTGCCGGTGATGCTAGAAAATGACGCCTCTCTGCCCGCGGATGGATACAAGTTGTCCTTTGCCGACGATAAAATTCTTTTGGCACATCACGGGGATACGGGCGCACAACATGGCTTGATCGCTTTGGCGCAAATAGCCCATTCCGCACGGACGGACCAGCGTTTCAAATTCCCGGCGAAAGGTGAAATCAGCGATGCACCGCGCTTTGCGTGGCGCGGCGTGATGTTGGATGCCGCACGCAATTTTCACTCGCTCCCCACCCATTTGCGCCTTTTGGACATTATGGCGTGGATGCGGATGAACCGCTTTCATTGGCATTTGATTGACGACGAAGGCTGGCGCATGCCCTCAAAGGCCTATCCTGCGCTCAACGAAATCGGTGCGTCGCGCCACATCGACGGTCCGATCCCGCCACAGTACCGTGATGGCCCAGATGGCCAGAGCGGATTTTATAGTGCGACAAATATCGCCCAACTTCTGGGCCACGCAGACGCATTGGGCATCCAAGTCATGCCCGAGGTTGAAATGCCCGGCCATGCCGCGTCCTTGATCGCCTCCATTCCGGGGCTTCGCGATAAGGATGAACCGAACAATATCTACCGGTCTGTACAAGGCTTCACCAACAACGCGCTCAATCCGGGGCTTGCCTTGAGCTATGAAGTGGCGGAAACGCTTCTGGACGAAGCGATTGAATTGTTCCCCTTTGACACGATCCATGTGGGCGCGGATGAGGTGGAAATTTCTGCATGGCAAAACTCTCCTGCGGCTCAGGCGTTTGCAAAGGAAAAAGGGCTCAACAACACCCATGAGATGCAAGCATATTTTCTAAAGCATGTGCAATCGCATCTGGGCGAGCGCGGGCGCAGGATTGCGGCGTGGGATGAAGCTGCAGAAGGCGGTGGCATAGCCCCTGACAATGCGCTTTTGTTTGCGTGGCGCACCAAGGAGAAAACCGCAGAGCTCCTGTCGAAAGGCTATGACGTGATCGCAACGCCGGGCCAGGCTTATTATCTTGATATGATCGAATTTGACGGTTGGGATGCCAACGGAATTTCTTGGGCCGGCATTTCCACTCCCTACCACAGCTACACCTACGAAGTCAGTGAGGGGCTACCAGAGGGGCCAGGGCAACTTATAGGCGTACAGGCTGCCATCTGGAGCGAATATTTCGACACACCAGAACGGATCAATGCGCTGGCCTTTCCGCGGATTGCAGCGGTCGCTGAGGCGGGGTGGACAGATCCGTCGCAAAAATCATGGCCCCGCTTCGCAGCACTCTCACGATTGATGCCTCAGCTATGAAACGGATCGCAATAGGAGGACTGCACACCGAATGTTCCAGCTATTCTCCGCTGGAACAGACCCTAAACGATTTTACCCGCCTTTCAGGACTGGCGTTGATCGACGCCGTGCCTTTTGACTTTGCGTCAGAAGGCATCGAAGCCATACCATTGTTTCAAGACCGCGCGGTACCGGGTGGGCCAGTGGCCAC
The DNA here is from genome assembly GCF_018860305.1 of Celeribacter halophilus. Lineage (GTDB taxonomy): Bacteria > Pseudomonadota > Alphaproteobacteria > Rhodobacterales > Rhodobacteraceae > Celeribacter > Celeribacter halophilus_A. Next base: position 7,122 of record NZ_JAHKPE010000001.1, on the reverse strand, counting down.
CGCAACCTTTGCCAAACAGCGGACAGACTTCATGGACGCACTGCGCGCAGCAGGGCCCTTGGATGGCGTATTGTTATTGATGCATGGTGCAATGTTCGTACCCGGCCTTGATGATCCCGAAGGCGCGTTCATCACCGAAGTCCGTGATATCGTTGGGCCAGAGGCATTGATTTCTGCCTCTTTCGATCTGCATGGCCAAGTGACACAAAAGATAGTGGACGCATTGGATATGTTTGCGGCCTATCGCACAGCCCCCCATATCGATGTCCCGCAAACCCATGAGCGTGCGGCAAAGATGCTGGCTCGAGCGCTTCATACGCCACTCGAGCGTCCTATGGTGTGTTGGACCCCCATCCCCATTTTGGCCCCCGGCGAAATGACCTCTACATTTGTGGCGCCTTGTGACGCCCTCTATGCGGCATTGCCAAACCATGATGCGTCCCCGCAGATTTGGGACAGCAATCTGATGATCGGATATGTTTGGGCGGACAGTCCACGCGCCACGGCGTCGGCTGTGGTCACGACCACGGATACTGAAGCAGGCCAAGCCGTGTCGGACCGCATCGCCCAATCCTACCACACTGTGCGCGACGAATTGGTCTTTGATATGCCAACGGCGAGCCTCAGTGATGCGCTTTCGCAACTGGGCGATTCACCAGCGATTTTGGCAGATAGCGGCGACAACCCGACAGCTGGCGGTGTGGGCGATCGTGCCGATGTGCTTTCAGCATTTGCTCAGGGTGGCAAATCCTCTGCCCTCTTTGCAGGCATCGCCGATCCGGCTGCATATGACGCACTGTTGAATGGCGCATCTAGCGTCGACATCGGCGGATCTCTTGGCGGCGGTGGTCCACGTCTTACGATCACACCAGACACATGCCGTTTTGCCAATGATTGTGCCATTCTCGACTGGGGTGGCCTCGTAGTAGTGCTCACAAAACGCAGGCGACCCTTTCATAACCTCACGGACTTCTATGCGCTGGACTTGAATTTGGACAGTTTCCAAACATTGGTCGTAAAGTCAGGTTACCTCTCGCCCGATCTACGGGATTTGCCACGCCAACAAATGATGGCATTGACCGAGGGCGCGGTGTGTCAGGACCTCTCGCAATTGGCAAATGAACATCGTCCCGCCGGGACTTGGCCGTTTACAGCCTAGCCGCTTGGATAGACTAGGGTGAAACCGTCCGAGCTGAACTGGAGAGATGGCGCGCGAAATAAAGCGCCATCCCCAGTACAGGAACCAAAGCGGCCAGCCCACCACGCATGCTGCTATGCTCCGCTACAAAGCCAATCATCGGCGGACCGATCAAAAAGCCGCACAGGGTCATTTGCGTCAGGACAGCAACATTGCCTGCACTTGATCGCCCCGGCAAAACGCTCGCTGCGCTGACGGCCACAGGAAAACCAATCGACAGGCCCAAACCGAATAGGGAAATCCCAATAAAGGCCGTTGTCGCCGAATTGCTAAAGATCAACACCAACAGACCGGCAAGAGCAAGAAGCGCGAAGCTCTGTCCTAGAACAGCAACATCAAACCGCGCTTTCAAATGATCTCCCTGGAACCGACCAATCGCCACACAGAGTGCAAAGATTGTATAGCTGGCCCCGGCAACACCCGGCGTGGCGGCAAAGATTTCTGTAAAGTAAACCGCAGACCAGTCGGCCATCGCACCCTCGGACATAGCCACGCCAAAGGCAAACAGAGAAATAAAGATCAATCCTTTTGAAATGCCTCGCTTTTTCGGCTCATCCGATGAGGATGGTACGACTGCAAAATTGGTGATCTGACGGGCGATCCAAATCGCCGGAATGGCACTCACAAAGCCCACCGCAATCAATGAGTGGTTCGGAGCGATGTGCCAAGCCGCGCAAAGAGAACCGATTGCACTGCCGCAGAGCACTCCGATGCTCCAACACCCGTGGCTGACGTTCATAATATGACGCCCTGCACGCGCCTCGACCTCTGAGGCTGTTACGTTGAGGCCCAGTTCCGCCAAGGCAAGCGCCAAGCCTGCAACGGCCAAAAACCCAAAAAGCAACACCCCACTTGTCGCAAAAGACGGCAATGGCAGACACAGCGTTTGCGCGACAAAAGCCGCAGTCAAAAGCCGTCGTGTTCCGAGCCACTCGGAAAGTTTGCCACCAATGGACAATGCGGCTAGCAATCCCAACGGCATGCCCATGAGCGCAATCGCTAGCTGACCTGCACTGAGATCAAGTAAAGCTTGCATTTGCGGGATCCGCGGGAACCAAGCGCCCAAAACCAGAGGTTGCAAAAAGAAAATCCATCTGGTTGCTAGGATATTATTCATCAAATCGGGCCCTTGGCAGACTTTTGAGAGGTTGAGTGTCTTCACAAAATGGAGGCATAGGAATGGTACTTGATGGACATTTCGTTCTGAACACAACGGTGAAGTTTTGCACACATGATTTGCTTTATGTCACGTGTCCTACTAGGAGTGATCTGTATTCTCATGAAATGAATCACTTGTTGTGGCGGCCTCTGCAAGTGGCCATCTACTCAAGCCATCGCGTTCCAAGAGTGGGGTTGCTTCATTTAACGAACTCCACAACTAGTTATTATTCTACAACAGACTGATTGCTAGCACCATCCTTGCAGTATTAGCCTAGGCTCGCGGCCTAAATGTACAGGGGGATAGCTGGAAAAAGAAAAACTGGCGTGAAAGGGGCCACCATCTCTGATCTTTGCCCAGTTTAATAACATCACGTCCTTTCCTATTCGTCTATAGTGTCGAATGTTGCAACGCATTGGCATTAAATTAATCGCCGACCAGAACGATGTGTCTCCCGTGGTTAAATCTGACCGGTGACGAGGTTCGTGATGTGCCGGTGGTGACTTAAGCACCTGTCATCATCCTTGATCAGACCTGCATATCACATACCTTCACAACATCTCTTGTAACTTAGTCAAAACCGCCTTGAAAACGTTAATCCATTATAATGCTCTTTTTTAACTTGGGAGAACGAGTTAATTTACTAAAATGTAAAAAGGGGCGGACGTTTGCATGGTCATACTATTAAATTCACAGCCGCCCCATATTTTAGGCTTCAAACTATCTACATCATATTGGTGCGGTTCCCTGGCATGCGCATGAGCAGGAACAGAGAAACCATCGTTAAGATAAGTAGCAAAGTCGACAGAGCTGCTGCCGTGCCCAACTGGCCTCGAATAACTTCGGCGTAGATTCCCAATGACAGTGTTTGCGTCGACGTGTTGTACAAAAACAATGTCGTGCTCAGTTCTGTAATGATTGTCACCCAACTCAGAACCGCGCCAGCCAAAATACCAGGAGCCAATGCCGGCACAATAATTTGCAACAGTGTGCGTTTTTTCGAAGCCCCTAAGCTAATGGCCGCTTCTTCAATACTCGGGCTGATTTGATACATCAGCGCGGTTGTTGAGCGCACAGCATAGGGCAAACGACGAAGCGTCAATGCAAGAACCATAATGGTAAATGTTCCGGTAAGGACAATCGGGCCTTGGCTGAACGTCGTGACAAGGGCTATGCCGATCACAAGGCCTGGAACGACGTATGGAACCATGGTCATTGTATCCAGTGTGTTGCTAAGCGTGCCGCGACGCCGCACCGTTAGGTAGGCAACAAGCACAGAAATCACTATCAAAATGGCTAACGCAGTCAGCCCTATGCTGAATGTATTGGTCGCGTAACGGATGATATCTCGTGTGGAATCAGCGTAGTTGTCGAGTGAGAACCCATCAACAAATTGTCCATAAAGGGTATTCCGGAATGAGCTGACCACGACCACAACAAGCGGCGCAAGCGCTAAGGCCAGAAAGCCATAGACGTAGAAGTGAACCGCCGCTCCACGCCAACCAGCTAAACGACGCGCTTCGATTGTGCGCAGAGCCGTCATCGAAATTTGGCGACGGTTTACGATATATTTTTGCACCAAAAACACCGACAGCGCAACCAGAATGACGATGACTGACACGGCGGCAGCAAAGCTTTTGTCGATACTCACTTCGCCAACAAACGAGCTGTAGATCAAAACCGGAACTGTGCGGAACCCCTGCCCAATCAGCATTGGCGTTCCGAAATCAGCAAATGCACGCACAAAAACCAACAAACTGCCGGCAAGTACTGTCGGAAGCAGTAACGGTGAAATCACCTGAAAAGCTCGCTGCCACCCGGTGATCCCCATGCTTTCCGAGGCTTCAAGAAGCGAGACATCAATCGTGCGCCACGCCCCCATAAGGTACGTAAAAATCAAAGGCACCAATTGCAGTGTTAGCACCAAAACAATGCCCGGAAATCCGTATATGCTGGGGGCATCAATTACGAACGTGTTTTCAATCCAGCGGGTAATCATACCATTATTGCCGAGCAACAATATCCACGAGTAAGCCCCAATAAACGGAGGCGACATCATGGATGCCAGTATCAGCATCTGTATGGTTCGGTTTCCACGGATGCGAAACATTGTCATGAAATATGATAAAGGAAATGCAACAATCAACGCGAGCACTGTCACGCAAACAGTTACGAGCATACTATTCACAAGGGTGCCATAATATAGGCGAGACGAAAAGAATTTCGCGAAACCGGCCCATGTGAATTCACCCTCACTATGGACACTGTCAATCAAGACCATACCCAATGGCCAGATTACCATTAATAGGTAACCCGCCGTTAAAGCGATCGCGATCGACGCCCAACCATCAAACCGTTCTCCAGACAATCTCACGTTATAGCTCCACGCATTATGCTTTCTCCAGTTTCGGCATCAAAAAGTGTCAGCATGCTAAAGTCGAGCGCGAGAGACACTTTTTCTCCGCGATCTCTGCCCGAAGAACGGTGGGAAAACTCTAGAAATTCGACCGTCTCCCCAGATGCCAAACGCGCACGCACTTGCGAGTGTGACCCGAGGAATGTTTCGTCGATTATTTCGGCGCTGAGGCCTCCCTCTGCAATGCGAACAGCTTCGGGACGCACAGATATACGCACCTCACCCTTTGCACCGGCATTAATCGCAGACGTCACGTCCTTGGATACACCATCACCAAAGTCGATCATGCTGGCGCCATTTTGGATCAAAATGTTGCGTGTTAACAAATTGGTTTTGCCGATGAATTGCGCCACAAACGTGTTCGCAGGGTTCCGATAGATTTCAGCTGGTGATCCCACCTGCTGCACCACGCCAAGGTTCATAACAGCAATCCGGTCAGATACGGCCATGGCTTCTTCTTGGTCATGCGTTACGTAAACCGTGGTGATTTCAGATGTCCGTTGCGCCTCACGGATCGCATCTCGCATTTCGACGCGAAGTTTTGCATCGAGATTAGAGAGCGGTTCATCCATCAACAGCACAGCGGGGCGAATAACCAACGCGCGGGCCAGCGCTACACGTTGCTGTTGCCCCCCAGATAGCGCACCCGGAAGCCTGTCTTTCAGATGATCCATGTGAACCGCCGCGAGTGCTTCGTTCACACGCTGGGCACGTTCCGGCTTATCCACGCTACGGGTTTGCAAACCGAATGCCACATTTTTTGCGGCGCTCATCTGTGGAAATAGTGCGTAATTCTGAAACACCATGCCTATGTTGCGTGCAGAAGGCGAGCGATCGTTAACCACCACATCATCAAATGAAATCGTCCCAGATTCGATAGAATTGAATCCAGCAATCATTCGCAACAGTGTTGTTTTCCCACAGCCCGAAGGTCCCAGCAAGGTGAAGAACTCACCATCACGGATATCGATATTTAAGTTGGGTATGGCGACTTGGTCGCCATACTCTTTACGCAGAGCATTCAGAGAGATGGTGGTCACTTTAAAGCCTCCGCTTTCGTCACATTCTTCATTAAAACTGCGCCTCGAGGATTTCTTGGTAATGTTTCACAATTTCGTCGCGGTGCTCTGCAACAAAACTGTCGTCTTCAGAAATCGTCGCGAACTTTGAAAAAGCCGCGAGCCCAGGTTTCTCAATACCCTCACGCAATGGACGCCCCGCAGTCTCTTCGGCAATAATCGTCTGACCGGTTTCAGATGTGATAAAGTCAATAAATGCTTTGGCAGCATCCTCGTTTGGTCCCCCTTTGATGATCTGAATAGTCGCAGGCAGGAAGACTGCTCCTTCAGATGGATATACAATCTCAACAGGGGCACCGCTCAGTACGAAGTTCAGCGACAGCGGCTCGTATGTTAGGCCCACAACGTATTCGCCGCTTGCCACATCTTGAGCAACCTGAGTTGAGGATCCTATAGTAACACCATCAAGTTGTGTTACGAGGGCACTTACATAGTCCCAAGATGCATCAGAATCGTAGTCTCCGCCAACTGCCTTAAGCATGTTCGTCAGTTGAGCAAAAGCAGACGAAGAACTCGTCGGATCTCCAAATGCGATTTTACCGCGCAGTTCAGGTTGCAACAAATCTACATAACCAGCGATTTCAACACCAACTTCTGCAAGTTCCTTGGTATTCACAAGTAGATTTGAACCATCCGCTTGATAGGGTGTGAAATATCCACTCGTGTTTTTCCCGGCCTCAACCATGTTCTCATCATTGACGGAAACATACGGTGACCAAAGTTCAAGGTTGGCGATTGCTTGTGCGGTGCCGCCGCCAAACATGATGTCACCTTGTGGGTTGCCTGCCTCGCTACGGATGCGTTGATAAAGTTCACCTGTACCCGCAGTGACAAACTGTACTCGAACACCAGTTTCGTCTTCAAATACGGGGATCAGGCTATCCAACATGCCTTCTTCGTTCGGCGTATAAACAATCAGATCTGAGCCAGAGATATCTGCATCTTGCGCAGCCACTTGCTCGATACTGAAAAACATACATAAAAAAACTGTCGCAAGGCTGGTTGTTCTGAGCGGTTTGGTTTTCATCTGGCATTCTTTCGTTTGTTAGGGTTTGGCAGCTTCAGTTTGGAACTGAGTATTCCTTTTGTAAGGAGCCACAATCGATTGCTGTCATAAAACTGTTACATTTCATAATTCGCACACAACTTATGCGAATTGTGCTTTGCTTTGATCTAGAATGAGTATTTTTAATCAAAACATGAACAGCTCTCCCATCTCCTGGCCCCGGTTCATTTCGATGAAATCAGTATGGGCAAAAGCGCTGATCCT
>NZ_JAHKPE010000023.1:0-12681 GCF_018860305.1 Celeribacter halophilus | reverse complement strand
GCAGCCCAATTACGCATGCTTCGGGCCGTTCACGCTACTTAGGTAGAGATGGTGAAAACCTGTTATTCGCTGCGCTTACTTACCAATCAACTGTTCGAGTTTGAATAAAGAGAAAGGTCGCCAGTTAGATATTGTGGTTAAACGGCAATCCCCCATTAAAAACAGGGGATTACCGGGTCAATTCTGTGAGGATTATTTCCCTACGCTGATGAGATGGGCGCGGCTTTGATTAAGCTCATAGATTTTGCCGTTCATTTCCAGGATATTGAAGTGGTGGGTCAGCCTCTCCAAGAGGACGTCGGTCAAACGTTCTGTGCATTAGGTTTGGTCCACTCTTCGAACATGGAAAATCGGGCAATCACGTGATCGCTTTATCGATAAAACCGAGCGTCGTTGCATTTTCAGTCAAAGTTCTCACTTTCGAGCGATCAAGACCCGAAGAAACTTCCGCATCAATTTCCAACCGGAGAGATACTTCAGCTCCCGGGATGGTGGTTAATTGCTCAACAATCGCTTCAACAATTTGGGCCATGTCTCTAGCTGGGCGGTCAGCCGAGATCATTACCGTACCTTGAAACCTGGTTGGATCTTGGGGCGCTTCTGTCGCTTGGGCACCACGGTGCTCAGAACCATCGTCATCTTCCCCGCCTATGGTTGTCGGCTTTACCTGAGCATCAGTGGAAGTTACCGATGTGCCGGCTGCCCCTTCAGCCTGAGCCGGTATTTTCTTCGCTCTCGCTGTTTCTGCAGCCGTTGGCCGTACGATAACACTGTCAGCGTCAATTGTGACCGCAATGTTTCCAGCCCCTTCGATGGAGAGGCCGTAGTACTCGTTCTTAGAGCTATCGTAGTTTTCAGCATATGCGAAGGGGCCCGCCACCATTTGCGATATTGCAGAACGGATACAGCGAATGAGAGTATCCCGATCTTTCAGTCTTGGCAGGTAGGTATACCGGTTCAGGTATTCCCACAGGTCTTTGATGTGCAGGTGATCGCGATCATTCCAAATGTATTTTTCCAGTTCGCGGTTTAGGCGCTCTGGACCAATCTCAGGGAGAAGGGCTTCCTCACTGACGAGTTTTTTACTTGCCCGCCTCAGGAGGCCATCCTGGGCAGGAATGCGGGCCGATGAGAAGTAGACGTCAGTTTGCGCACTGTCCTGATAAGGGTAGATCAGATAAGCCCATGTTTCCTTAAGCCGTGTCTGAACGGTCTCCTTGGCTTCCAGAGCCTTGTCTTTCGCGAGCGACATCTCACTGGACTTGAGATCCAATCGACCGCTGCTCGCATCGCGAACTATCTCATCCCACGCCAATAGGGAACGCACAGCATCTTTCAAGTTGTCGAGTTGACGAGCATCCGCAGCCAGAAATACCAAAGTATTGCGATAGACGCGCGGCGTTGAGCCACGCTGAAGCAGGATGTCCTTTACTTCCGTCATTGCATCGGAGCTATCACGGCCATTGTGTGGATGCGCCACACCCAGAACCACGGCACGGACGCCACCTGCCTCATCCGGTACAGCTGCGGAGTTGTCAGGGGCTACCTGCACAGCGTCGAAGTTCCCTCGATCTGCAAGGCCATTGATGTATGTCGACAGGGCTTTGTCTATCTCGACAAGGACAAGGGCATCTTCGAGTTGTCCTGCCCTATCAGCGGCTATGCGGTTGAGGCTCGCAGACATAGAATACCAATATCGGCCCAGGTCACCATGCATGAACTTTGCTTGGTTGGTTAGGCGACGCAGTGCATCACCGAATATTGCGATCTTCTCTCCCGGCTGTACAACACCAAGGTTAATCTGTTTGTCGTCGAGGCCCTTATTTTCCTGAGAGTGCAGCGGCGCCGTACCCATGAATACCGTACGGGCTACGCGACGCGTGGCCGAGTAACGATTCAGGTTCGGTGCGGCTTGGTCGATCCTATATGGGGTCGAAGACGTGCCATCGATGTCGCCAGCAATGATCGACTGCCATGATGGGTCCAGGTAGTGCAAAAGCTCGGGTTCCACACGTTCGGAACTGATGGACACGCTTCCCGGCATGATCATGATAGACGGATCGCCGGACATCCAAAGCTCGTGAATGACCTGTGCCATGAGACGGAGAACGCCTCGTGTCCGTTGGAATTTCTCCAGAGACCCCCAAGCGGTATAGAGCTGGTCAAACAGGTCCGGATGAATCGGATAGGCCTTCTCCAGCTTCCGGCGGTAATCTTCGTCCGCACAGCCAAGCGGAAAATCGTTCGGGTTCTCTCGATATAACTTTGCGAACTGCTTCAGGGTGTTGTCGCGGTGACGGTAATTGTCACTCGGGATTTCCTTGAACAGACGCCGTCGCACAATTTCATAGCTTTCTTCCTGCGATGCCGGCCGCCAAGAACTTTCGACGCGGCTGAAGGTCTGTTTCAGGCGGGCCAAAGCTTCCTGCCCACCTTCACCGCCGACCTCAATCTGAGAGGCGGGCAGCGAGGCGACCAGTAACGTTTGCTGTGAAGCCTTCACGGCCTCGGTCAGCGCTTGAACAAATGACAGGTTTGCGTCGAACGAACCGGACGGCAGTCCCTCGATCTTGTAGATCTGGCGCAGGTAGGCGACCCATTCGTCGATCAGGATCAGACAGGGCGAGAACTTGTTGAAGATATCTTCCAACAGGTTCGAGCCCGGCGCTATACCGCGGGCATCGTTTTCCGCGATCATGTCGAAGCCAGCCTGACCACCAAGCTGCCATGCTAGCTCGCCCCAGGTCGTCTTGATGACCTGCCCTCCTTCTAGGGTGATGACGTCCTGCGGCCCCCGCGATGTTCCGACCAAGACAGCACGATTCACCTTCTCTGGGACATCCAGCCCGTTACCCGAAAGCAGCTGATCGAGGCCCGGCAGATCGTTGACACCGGTTTGTCCGGCCATGTGATAAAGCGCCAACATCGAGTGCGTCTTGCCTCCGCCGAAATTGGTTTGCAGTTCAACGACCGGATCACCACCGGCGCCGGACAGGCGCTTGGCCGCCCCCTTGAGCAAGGCGCTGAGGCCCTCAGTCAGATAGGTACGGCTGAAGAACTCGCGCGGGTCGCTGTATTCCTGCGCCGCCGTCCCCTTGTGGACCTTTGCAAGGTCAGCCGCGAACTCAGCCTGCTGAAACTCGCCGGTCGCTACGTCCTGATGTGGCTCCACAACTTCGCGCCAGGGCAGCAGGCCAGAAACCGTCTCTGTCGAAATCGTCGTGGAACTGCTTTTTTTGCGCTCCTCGTTCCGGGCAAGCTCTGTGAACTTGGTCCGCAGGATAGCCTCCCGCATCTTGCTGATCTCGTCGGCGCTGTCCCCAGCGCTCACAGCGTCAAGGATGCGGCGCATACTGTCCAGCGCCCGTTCCGCATCGTCATAGGAGAACTTACCGTCATGGGCGAGCTTGTTGCGGACGTCGATCAGCTCGTTGACGATCGACCGGTGCGTGCGATCCAGCACATCGCGGAACGCATCGTTCCAAAGGCGCTCCATGATCTGCAACAGCTTCTGGGTGTCGAGCGTGAACTTCCCGTTACCCTCCGGCCGCCAGTGCGGGAAGCGGGAGATCACCTCTTGCGGCCACCCCTTGCCAAGCCCCGCTTCAAGCCGCTGCATCACAAAAGGCTGCAAGCCCTTTTGCATATGCTCCATGCCTTCAAACACATATTGGCGCGTACTTTTTGCCATCTCAAATCACCTTCAAATATCCATACGGGTCTGGCGGTTTTTGTCGGTCACGTGGATCGTAGCCGCCAGACGGGTCAAATCAGTCCAAACAGCGATCAAGCCGTTGTAAGAGGTCGCCTCTTTTGCGTCCTGGCGTTTGTTGCCGCAGACGTCATAGAGGTAATAGGCCAGATCCTTAACGGTCTCGGCCCGCTCGCTTCCGATCTTCTTGAGCAGCTCCGCCGCGGCGTATTCACCCTCGTTTTCGAGCGTACGGATCAAATACTGGCAGCACTCCCAAATGGTCAGATGCGTGTCTTCCTCGGGGTCCCAATCTGGGTCGAGTTCCGCGCGCTTCAGGATACGGACCTTCCCGGCTGAACTTTCGATAATCCCGGCATGCTTGACGCTTTCAACCGAAATACCGCGCGCACGGGCAAGGTTGTCGGCCGCGCCATAGTCGCCTTTGGTGTAACCATTTTGCTCAAACCAGGTCGCGGCAAAGCGGGTGTCGGGGTCGAACTCGCCATGCAGGTCGTTCAGGAACTCGTCGAGCTCGGCATTGATCAGCTGCAGCGCGGTCTTGACCGTCATCGGGCTGTCGTCCGCTTCCAGCACCGCCTTGTAGCGGGAGAAGACCCCCATGCCAGGGCCAATGGCCGATTGTGGCATGTCAGCAGGGGAGACGTTGGCGGCTTGCAGCTCGCCGATGGCTGGTGGGAGTTCGCGTTTCAGGGCGCGGATGAACTCAGCTCGGGTGATTGTCTCCGCTGTTTCTTCTTTCTTCCGACAAACGAGCACCACCGAGTTTGCCAATGCGTTGGTACCAGACGCGATCATGCGGTTGGCCATTTCTGTACGCAAAGGCCATGTGCCGACGACAGCATATCCAGCTTCGACGACAGCCTGCAGGAACGTCGCCCAACCAGTTGAGCTGATACCTTCGTCTCTAATCTCACTTTGTTTGAACGCGTAGTAGATAGTTGCAGGAACTTCGTCAGAAGATTGCTGCGCCATATTGGCAATTGCACGGCTCATGCCTTCCAGGAAGTGGACTTCCGCAGCATCTTTGCCGCCGTGTCGGTACGGTGTCGCAACCAACTCTTCGGATTTGGGCGTAGCAAGGACACCAAACAAGTCAGGGAAAACTGGCTTGATAACCGGCTTCATCCAACAAAAGAAAAAATCGGACAAATCGGCATAGCCAATGTTGTCGTAGTACGGTGGATCAGTGGAGATCACCGTATTTTCGGGATACTTAACCGTCTGTGCATCATGTTGAATCTCTTTACCGAACACAGATGGCATATAATTTTCGACAGCTTTCCATGTCCACTCAACACATGGTTCCCAGCTACCTGTAGATCCAGAGAATGGGTTACCTTCGGCAAAATCCCAAGTCATGGGAATTGCCTGCCTGCCGAAAGTGTTTCTAAGACTTGACCTGCTGGAATCCCATGAGCAAATCGTGCTGCCGCGATCGGCCATTTTTGTTATAGCAAACGAAGAGTACACGCTGATTGCTTCGGCATAGGCTTTTGCTCCGCAGCCGCCATCTCGAAGCGGGGTAGCATCATCCAGTCTTCCTGCGGCTAGTGCATCACCCTCAATTTGAGCGCGGGCTTCATGCACCAGATCGCTGAACGTATTGAGTGCGACCAACTGGCGATCTGTGAACAGATCTCCAAAAGTCTCCATCCCGTATGCAGGCGGCGAAAACCATCGCGGGTTGTCTGGTTGCCTTTGATTTGGCTTCCAACTCGGACTTGCCGTCGCCGCAGAACTTTCCTGAAAATCGTTTGGCTGAACAAAAATACGCCCGACCTTGCCCTCAGCGACCACCGCGATCAATGTCTGCCCCATTGTACCAGACTTCCCGCTGGATGTGACATGCTGCGGAGTGATCGCCGTATCTGACATTAGACAACGGAAATGGGCACCGCGCCCCTGCTTGGTGCCTTCTTTCGCTTTGGCCCAGTCTTCTTTGGTGCCGCCAGTGCGGATTTCATAAGTGATAGTTTTCGATGCACGATCAACAATCGGCTCGATCCACGTTTCTTTCCCCTTCTTTGAACTCAACAAAAAGCTGGAAGCAATCGGCACATGCACATCTGCAAAGGCTGGGTCCGGGCTTGGCACGGTCCGCGCCCAAATCCAAGCGATCACTGTCGCCTCGCCGCCACCCTGTTCCTGCGGCAGGTCAACCTTCGGGTATAGATGCCCAATGCGTTCAAACGCCTTCTCGCGCATCCACTCGCCATAGTATTTCACATCCTCGGCCAGTCCTTCGGCATTGCGATAGAATGACCGGTCTTTGATGCCCGGATGGATCGGCTCAATATCCTTAAACTTCGGCGGGATCTCGATCATAGCCTTGCCGATCATCACCGCCACCGGGTTCAGGTCGGACCCATAGGCAGGCAGCCCCAGCCGCTGCGCCTCCAGCGGGATCGACCCACCGCCCGAGAACGGGTCATAGACCGGCGGCAGCTCACCACCGCAGCTGGCGCGGATCTCGGCCCGTGCGCGTTCCAGCACCTCTTCGTTGGTCGAATTCTCCCACTTCACCAGATCCTCGATGATCTCGAACAGCCGCTTACGCTCGGCCTCCACGTCCTCCTCGGTAGGGAACTTGTCCGGATGGCTTGATGGGTCGTCCACCAGCTGCGCAAACAGCACCGCCCGACACGCAGCCAACGGCCGCCGCGCCCACCACAGGTGCAGCGTGGATGGGTGCCCATGTCGGATCGACTTCTCCCGCGCCGAGGCCGCATTGATCGCTTCAAGAGGGATGGCGACCTCGATGAGTTTCTTTTTGTAGGGTGTCGTCATACTTGTCATCTTTCAAATGTCGCCCGGCCGGGCGGGGTCAGGACGAACACGAGTTCATCGTTGACTGTCTGACCAGAGATCAGACCTTGGTCCAGCAGCGATTTTATAAGGCCCTTGTCCGGGTAGCGGCGCTGCCCGTCAGCCAGATCGAAGATCGCGGGGAAGCCGTTGGGTGGTAAAGGATCAGGGCAGTGACTTGCTAGCTCAAGATAGAAAGGCACTGCGGCAAATTTGCGCGCAGTGTCGGCCCTGCGCTCTCTGCGCGGGCTGCTGCGCCACGACTGGACATCGTGGATGTCGCGCACACTGGTCGTTTTCGTAAGCGGCTTGCTGGCACCGGCATAGCTGTCGGCGATGATCTGTTCTGCGTGTTGCGTCCGAATGGCGGTTCTCATCGTTTTGTTCCAGTCATTGAGGTGCTCCGGCCCGATCAAGCAGTTTTTTGATGTTGAACTGGATCGCATTCTGATCAAATGGTGGCTCACGGGTATCCAACGCACCTCGAAGGTAGCGCGGCTCTGCTGCGTACCCGCCTTTGACCTGCACAATCGCCAGAATAAACTTATCGGGCTCATGAAGCGATGTGATGATTTCCTGTCGCGTCAGCATCACTGTGTCCGCGCCGTCGATCCGACCTTTGACCTCGATAAACCGCATGTGGTTGGTTTGCGGATCGAACGAAGCGATGTCGTAGCCAATCTTGCGAGCTGACACGTCCTCGGGCTCGTTTCCAAGGGCGCGCTCGGCTGCCATGACGGCATTCATCGCCTTCAACTCTATCGCGCGGCGGGCTTCTGGGTCTTCGGAGAAGCCACTGGGCTTGGCAGAGCTGCCCTTGTTCAGGAGTAGGCCCCTCGGCACCACAACCATACCGCCCCGGACGCGCGGGGGCTGGGACGTGATGAAGCGCTCCTGCTCGATCACCTCAAGACGGAGGCGCAGGCGTTCAGCCAGATCCTCGGCACGACGTTCTGCATTGCGCCAGTTCAGACGTACTTTCTTGCCCGCCTTTTCCTCTTCCTTCAGCTCGGCTGCGCGGGAATCCCAATAGTTGATCTCTTTCTTCAGCCGGGCTTTGACCTCGTGCTCGACCTTGTCGATCTCCGGAAGGCGCCGCTCGCGAACTTCGGCGACATGGCCTTGCGCAAGCTCGATGGTCGCATATTGGACCACGCGCTTCTCTAGGTCTGCTGTAAGCCAGGGGGAGCTGATCTCTGGTTGGACAGAAGCAATCTCTTCCGGTGTCGCTGCCCGCAGATTCAGGTGCGGCGCGATCCCTGCGTCATGGATTTCTCCTGCTTGATTGACCGTCGCGAATTGAAGTTTCTTTGAGACGATGTTGGCATTGCCTGCGTGACCAGAACGCCCATCCTGCACCGAGTGTTCCAGCAAGAAGAGGGCTTCGACTGCCGTCCCTTCGTCAGTATCGTCGACCAGCACGGCTCCCTGCTTCATAAGGTGATCATTCTGTTCACGGATGATACTGATCACCGCGTCCAACAAGGGATGTCCAGGATAAACGAAGGCTGCCACCGGCTGCTGGTTTATCTTCGATTTCTCGAAGCAAATTCTCTCGTACTTCTTCTGGATCGGTGCTCCGCGACCGATCTGGCGGTCCCGCTCCCTGATGATGAGCGGGACGTGGGTAATCTCCCATCGGCCTTCTTCACGCCTTTTAATCTGTCCGCCGAGTCGTTGAAACGCTTCGACGAAGAAGCTCTGGATATGGTGCGGTTGAAGGCGTTGGGCTTCAGCCTTCTCCATCGCTATTCGTAGCTCTTGGACTTGAGCCGCGGGCATCGTGTCGTTAGTGAGTTGTCGCTTCTGCAGAAGGGTCAGAAGGTGGCTCTGATCCACCGCGCCATCGACCGCATTATAGAGGCGCGCCTTCACATCCTCATCGTCATTGTACTGGATAGCTTCCAGAAGCAGGTCTCGAAGCGGCCTATCTTCAAACAGTTCGCCAAGGACGTCATAGACCCGTCCACCTAGAGCCTCGCGGGCAGCTTCCAATTTTTCGAGCAGGCGCGCATAAACGTCGCCTTCACGGGTGTCCTTCGCAACAAGGTTCCAGAGGTGGCAGACCTCGGTTTGCCCGATCCGATGGATGCGACCGAACCGCTGCTCGATCTTGTTCGGGTTCCAGGGCAGGTCATAATTCACCATCAGGTGTCCACGCTGAAGGTTGACGCCTTCCCCCGCCGCATCGTTGGCAATAAGGACAAGCATGTCCCTGTCCTGCATAAAGCGTTCGACAACCTTGCGACGCTCTTCCCGCGTTACGCCGCCATAGATCACATCCACGGCATCGGGTTTTCCGAGGCGCGCCGTCACCTTATTGCGGAGGTATTCGAGCGTGTCTTTCGGCTCCGTAAAAATAATCAACTTACGACGATGCCCGTCAGTATCGAGCATCAGATCATCGTCGAGAATCTTGTCGAGTTGCTGCCATTTTGTGTCGTGCCCGGAATGCAGGACGCGAAGGGCCATACCCTCCAACCCTTCCAGGGTTTCGACCTCGATCTCCAACTGCTCGGCCGTCTCCGCACTGGTAGCACTGGTTGCAATCAGATCCTCCATCTCGTCAATTTCGTCCTGGCCATACTCGTCCGTGTTGGTCAGCAGGTCTTGGTTGACCTTGGGCTGTGCAAGGCCTGCCACCTCACCTTTTGCTGCAAGCCGAACGTCGCTCAGCTCTGCCTCAAGTCGCTCTCGGCGTCGCTTGAGAGACTGATAGATTGCGGCAGGGCTGGAGGCTAGACGCCGCTGAAGGATTTGCAAAGCGAAGCCGACGTTGTTCTTTTTACGCCCGTCGGTTTCTGCGAACCGCAAAACGCGATTCATCTCGTCGCGGACATAATCAGTTACGGCGGTGTATAGAGCTGCCTCTTCCGGAGAGAGGTCGTATTTAACTGTATAGGCACGTCGTTCTGGAAACAACGGGCGACCGTCAAACCGCAGCAGTTCTTCTTTGGTCAGACGACGCATCATGTCTTCCACGTCAGCGACATGGACGCCGTCCCGGAAGCGACCCTCAAAACGGTCGCCGTCCAAGAGAGCCATGAAAAGTTGGAAATCGCGTTCTTTGCCGTTATGCGGGGTGGCCGACATCAACAGGAAGTGGCGGCAGACTTGCCCTAGCTTCTGTCCAAGCTGATAACGTTTAGTGAATTTGGCCTCGCTGCCAAAGAATGTCGCGGACATCCGGTGGGCTTCGTCAGCGATAATCAAATCCCATTCAGTCGACTTGAGGAGCTTTTCCTGAAGATCCTCATTGCGGGCCAAGACGTCTAAACGGGCAATCATCCTGTTACAGTCATTGAATGGATTGCCGGAGCGGGAGCTTTCGATCATGTCCTTACTCAGGATATCAAACTCCAAACCGAATTTTTCTCCAAGTTCATCCTGCCATTGTTCGACCAAGCTACCGGGGGCTACCACCAGGCATCTTTCAAGGTCGCTACGAGCAATAAGCTCTTTTATCAACAGACCGGCCATGATGGTTTTTCCCGCGCCGGGATCATCAGCCAGCAGGAAGCGCAAAGGTTGCCGTGGCAACATCTCTCCATACACCGCAGAAATCTGATGAGGGAGAGGGTCGACCTGGCTGGTATGGATCGCGAGATACGGATCGAAGAAATGGGCCAGCTTGATACGGTTTGCTTCGGTTACTAGCCGTAAGAGAGCACCATCAGCATCGAACGACCAATTCCGACCCGCGGATTGAACATCAAGGCGATGTTCATCGTCACGGTAAATCGTCGTCTCAGAAACTGACCCGTTCCCTTGCCGAAATACGACGTTGATAGCTTGGTTGCCGATCCATTCAACAGATACCACTTCCACGGCATTACCGGGTGTTACCCCAGAGACGCGCCCACCCGGTTTGATGTCTTCAAGTTTTGTCATTGCGGGTCTCGTCCGATTTCAAAAGAGTTCGAGGATAAGGTTATGGTTCAGAGTCATGTAGCGCCCCTCATCTGTTTGAGGAGGTCGGAGGGGCCCGTGAGAATGATGTGTTGCTGATGAGCGGGACGAGCCTCGACTGGTGTATCGAGCCCCAGTCGTTTCAACGTGTAGAAGAGCATGCTCTTACGCACTTCGAGCTGCGCGCGTCCGTTGGTCATTTCGTAATCAAGTTCGACCACTCGCCTTTGAGCTTCGGACAGATCCGGGTGCGGGCCAACCTCGAGGGTGATATTGGTATTCCAATCTACGTCTTCGCAGCACCCAACAGGTGAACTTTGCTCGACAATTTTCGCTCTAACTATCCGGCTAATAACGAAATCTCGGAACTCTTCTGCATCAAAACAATAGGCGCGTACATGCCATCTAAATCCATCAAAACAAAGCGCATGCGGAGCAATGGTTCGCTCTTTGGGTTCCGGAGCAGACATTGACTGGTATAGGGTACGCACATGTCGCCCTGAATCTATGGCCTGCATCAACAGCCGCAGCGTTTCGGCCTTAACGCCTCTGACCGGAATTGGTGGAGAAAATACCTCCGGAGTCAGAGAATACCATGATGCATCTGGAATTGCCTCCCCGCGAGACATTGCCACTAAGTCATTCAAATACGTTGATGGATTAAGCTGCGCGTATTTGGGCGCAAACCCTTCAATAGGAACGTAAGTTTTTGCGCTCAGGTCATACACGATGTTTTCGGGATGTTCGTTCTTATAGGCGTTTATCTCTTTCGAAGCTTGTGCTCTTGAAAGATCGAAAGTGCTCATCAAATCCGACAAGCCAAGATGGCCACACCAAAACAATTGGTGCTCTATGTACGCTCGGCGACGATGCGTTGCCCACTGCGTCCGATTGTGTTGAATCGCTTTCCCCATAGCGGCAGCCTAATGATCATGTGTGGATGGGTCTACAGTTAAGATGGATGTTGGCACTTGGAATGAGCCACTATACCCTGACTGGTATAAACGTGCGGCATTCGGAAGCACTAGGAATTTATGTTTGCGAAAAGAAATCATGAGGAGCAAGTATATGCGCTACAATTCGGAGGGCACAAATCGTTACCTTTCTACTTTGACAGATGCATATGCTATCAGTGTTCTGAATTCTGTTGAATATTTAGATGCATATCGCGCTTTGCTTTTGTTTGCTCAGAGCGTCAAAGATGATGATCGACATGATGGGTTGTTGAGTCTAGCCTTCGCTGCTTATGGTTGGATGCCAACAATTTTAGGGCAATGTGATATGGCTTTATTCAAATCACAAAAACCGATTTGTGAAATTAGAGCACTAGACAACAAATGCGAGGCTAGGAAATTCTTAGTAAGCATGGGAGACAAGGCTCCCATTAATGGGTCTTGGGTTGGAACAAGCAAGGTAATGCACTTTCTCAACCCCAAGTTATTTCCAATCTGGGACAGCCGTGTAGCAAAGAACTTCGATCTGAGGTGGCCATACCAAATAAATAGTAAGCGAAACTATCTATGCTATTTTGACTTCGTACATATAGAAATCTTGAAAGACCATAGTTGGTTTGCGGTGGTTGAAAAAGAAATTAACGAAAAATATGACTATAGCCCCACACTGGTACGCTGTTTAGAGTTGATGCTTTTTGCACGTGAGCGAGGCGCAAGCCAAATTGCACCGAGATAATTGTATAGATCCAATGCTCTTTGCAATTGGGCAGATGAGCCCAAAAATAATGTGCGAAAAACCTAAGTTCATTTTCGTCAACTCAGCAGCATTTTGACCAACTTATAGGTTCTTGGCGATTTGAAAAACCAAGGAAACAAGGACACTCAGCGGCAAAAGCACCAGGTTTCATTCAACTGAATCAATTTGCCTGACTCAAAGCCTACACAATTCGAGCGCATTCTAGTTTGCGAAAATTTAAAACGCGCTTTTAAACGTATTTTATTGTTTAGTATCATTGGCTTGACTCAAAATCCGCACTGTGGTTTTGGAGCGCCGAAAGATTCGTTCAGGCCTTCCGGAAACCATAGTTGAGCGGGTCCCGATTTGTGTGTTTTCTCGTGAGTGAGCCTCGGCTGACATGATCTGACTGCCAGACCAGATATGCCGATCTCAGCTGTCGCCCGCCACGCGCCCAGCTCTCCGCTGAAACCGGTGATCAACGGGACACAGTCCTGATCATCGCGTGCGTCCTACCCTTATCCAACCCGCCCCGGCGTGAATGTGTTTCATGTCGGCTGGCG
>NZ_JAHKPE010000009.1:2075-71473 GCF_018860305.1 Celeribacter halophilus | reverse complement strand
ACATGTATATCCAAATAGACAACTAATACCGTCGCGGGATGGAGCAGCCCGGTAGCTCGTCAGGCTCATAACCTGAAGGTCGTAGGTTCAAATCCTACTCCCGCAACCAAAATCCAACATATAATACAACGACATAGCGCCCCAACGGGCGCTTTTGGCGTTTCTAAGCCATGCGCGCTGGAAGCAACAGGGAAGAAATAGGGACGTGGCCTCGCCCCCCTTCTCTCTCTAAATCCCCCGTCCCGCCACATTCCGCACCTCTCAAACATTGACAGCGTCCGCCCATACGGCCATGCAGTGCGCCATGCGTTGTGAATTGCCATATGCACGTTCGGGCCAGGTCATTGGTCTGCTCGGGGGATCGTTCGATCCTGCGCATGAAGGGCATGTGCATATCACCAAGATGGCGCTCAAACGGTTCAATCTGGATCGGGTCTGGTGGCTGGTCAGCCCCGGAAACCCGTTGAAGGCGCAGGGGCCTGCTGAGATGGGAAAGAGGATGGCGCGGGCGCGTCAGCTCATGGACCACCCGCGGGTCGATGTGACGGATATTGAGGCCCGTATGGGCACGCGCTACACGGCCGCGACCCTGCAGGCGATCCGCAAACTCTATCCCGATGTGCACTTCGTCTGGCTCATGGGCGCGGACAATCTGGCGCAGTTCCATCTGTGGCAGGACTGGCGCAGCATTATGCAGACCACGCCTGTGGGGGTGATTGCACGTCCCGGAACACGCGGCGCGGCGCGCAATTCCATGGCGGCGCAGAGCTTTGCCCATGCAAAACTCCCGTCACGCGCCTCGCGGCTTTTGGGGCGGAGCGAGACGCCGTGCTGGTGTTTCATCAATGTGCCGATGTCTGATGCCTCGTCGACGGAAATCCGTGCGCAGGGCGGCTGGACGCGGGACTGACCTGAAGCGCCGCGAGCGCGCACAGCGGAAAATGCGGGAGGGGGAGCAAAAGAGCGGTTTTCCCGCCTTGCTCAATCGTCCCGCGCAGGATTAACTCGCAGCATGACAAAACACAGGGTTTCTCAGATCAACCGGCGCGGGATGCTGGGGTTGCTGTTGGGCGGCGCGGCGCAGGTCGGGCTGGCGCAATCTGCTCTGGCCGAGGGGCTTGTGGCCTCGCCCCTGCCGAAACCGCGTCCGGCCGATCTCTATCGGAAGTCCATCCCCTCCGCCGAGGCGCTGATCAAGGCGTCCAAACTGTCGGGTCAGGTGAGTTTTGCCGTGGCCGATAGTGCGACAGGGGAGATCTACGAGACCCACGCGCCGCTCTTGCGCCTGCCGCCGGCTTCTGTGGCCAAGACCGTGACCAGCCTCTATGCGCTGGAGCATCTCGGAGCAGAATATCGTTTCACAACCCGCGTTCTGCGCAGCGGGCCGGTGGTGAATGGTGTGGTGCAGGGCGATCTGATCCTTGTCGGCGGGGGCGATCCGACGCTGGACACGGATGGTCTGGCGACGCTGGCGGGCAAGCTGGTGGCGCAGGGCATCACGAGGGTCAGCGGGCGCTTGCTGATCGATGATACGGCCTTGCCGCGAATCGCACAGATCGACACGGAGCAGACCGAATATGCGGGCTATAATCCGACGGTGTCCGGCCTGAACCTCAATTACAACCGCGTGCATTTCGAATGGAAGCGGCAGGGCGAGGGCTACAGCCTCAAGATGGACGCCCGCGCAGAGCGCTTCGCGCCGGATGTGCAGGTCGCACGGGTGAAGGTGGCGGCGCGCAACCTGCCGGTTTTCGACCATGTCGCAGGGCAGGGGCGCGATGAATGGACCGTTGCGCAAAGTGCTTTGGGCAATGGCGGGGCGCGGTGGCTGCCAGTGCGTCTGCCCGGCCTCTATGCGGCGGAAGTGTTTCAGGCGGTGGCGCGTGCGCAAGGGCTACGCCTGCCGCAGGGACAGCGTAAATCCGGCGCGGGGGAAGAAGTTGCTCGGATCGAGAGCGCCCCTTTGAGCGTGATCGTGCGCGATATGTTGAAATATTCGACCAACCTGACAGCAGAGGTGCTGGGGTTGACGGCCAGCCGTGCGCGGGGCGTGGCGGCAGGCTCGCTTGCGGCATCGGCTGCATCGATGAGCGATTGGGCGCGGCAGAGGTTCGGGATGCGCCATATTGCGCTGGTGGATCACTCGGGGCTCGGCGGCGCGTCCGAAGTTACAGCGGTGGACATGGTGCATATGCTCGGGGCCGCAGGCGTGGAGGCCACGCTTGCGCCGCTGATGAAGCCGGTTCTCCTGCGCGACGGGCAGGGAAATGTGGTTAAAAACCATCCGGTTAGCGTTCATGCCAAGACCGGCACATTGGATTTCGTGTCCGGTCTGGCGGGCTATGTCGATGCACCGGGCGGGCAGCGTATGGCTTTTGCCACCTTTGCTGCAGACCTGCCGAAACGGCGTGCGGCGAAGGCGGCGGGTGTGGCCGAACGTCCGCAAGGGGCACGGACCTTCAACACACGGGCAAAGAAGCTGCAACAGGCGCTGATTGAACGCTGGGCCGGTGTCTACGGTTAAAGCGTTTCTCAAAAAAGACTTGAGGCACTCAATTTTTGAGAAACGCCGCAACATCAATGCAGTGTGGAAACGTTTTTCGCTCAATCTGATTCAGATGAAACGAAAAACGCTTTAAGCTCCGTTTTCCGTCTGATGGAGCAGCATATAGCGTGCCCGTGCGCCGCGCTCGATGGCTGCGGCATGGAGCCGGTCGATGTTGAGTTCGTAGCGAATCTCTTCGAGCAGGCGCAGCTCTGCCTCGTAAGTATGCCCGTCAGCCGCCGCCACATCACAGGCCAGCGCATAGGCGGTTTCGTTCAGGTAATCGGGCAGGTTGTCGCGGATCAGGCCAAACAATGCGTCCAGCCCGTCCTCTTCGGAAAACAGATCGAAAACGGTCGAGGAGACCAGTTTGATCCGGTCGGGGTCGTATTCTCCGAAGATCGGCAAATGGTTGACGATATTCTCGATCGTGACCAGTTCGGCGGTGCGAATGTTCTCGTCGGACATGGATTGTGCGATCATGACGGCAACGAGACAGTCCTGCGGATTCAGGGAATGTGGAATATCGTTCATTTTATTGGCTCCTCATGGGGCGTGTGCGGTCAAACAATATTGACGGAAGCGGGGGGGTTCAATAGGAGTTGCGCCTTGCGGGAGCGACCCGCGTGAGAAAAGGATTGCGAACCATGACGGACCTGCGTGAAGCCGGTATGAGCTCTAAAGCCTGGCCTTTTGACGAGGCGAGGAAGGTACTCAAACGTTATGAGGCATCCAAGAAGAAGGGCGCGGCGAAGGATTACGTGCTGTTCGAGACGGGCTATGGCCCATCGGGGCTGCCGCATATCGGGACATTTGGCGAGGTGTTGCGCACCACGATGATCCGGCGCGCTTTCGAGGTGATCTCGGATGTGCCGACACGGCTCATCTGTTTCTCCGACGATATGGACGGGATGCGCAAGGTGCCGACCAACGTGCCCAATCAGGAGATGCTCAAGGAGAATGCGCAAAAGCCGCTGACCTCCGTGCCGGACCCGTTTGGCGAGTACGAGAGCTTCGGCCACCATAACAACGCCATGCTGCGGCGGTTCCTCGACACGTTCGGCTTTGAGTACGAATTCTATTCGGCGACCGAGTTCTACAAATCCGGCCAGTTCGACGAGGTGCTCAAACGCGCTGTGGACAAATATGACGAGGTGATGAAAGTCATGCTCAAATCGCTGCGTGAGGAACGCGCGGCGACCTATTCGATCTTCCTGCCGATCCACCCCGAAACCGGCCGCGTGCTCTATGTGCCGATGAAAGAGGTGAACAAGGACGATTACACCATCACCTTTGACGACGAAGACGGCCGCGAATGGACCCTGCCTGTCACCGGTGGTCATGTGAAACTGCAATGGAAACCCGACTTCGGCGCACGCTGGGCGGCGCTTGGCGTCGATTTCGAGATGTATGGCAAGGACCACTCGACCAACACGCCGATCTATGACCGGATTTGCGAAATCCTCGGCGGCAAAAAGCCGGAGCATTTCTCCTACGAGCTGTTCCTTGACGCCAACGGTCAGAAAATCTCCAAATCCTCCGGCAACGGGCTGTCGATCGACGAATGGCTGACCTATGCCTCGACGGAGAGCCTGTCCTATTTCATGTATCAGAAGCCGAAAACGGCGAAACGGATGCATTTCGATGTGATCCCGCGGGCGATGGATGAATATCACCAGCAATTGCGCGCTTATCCGACACAGGATGCGGCCAAGCAGGTGGCAAATCCGGTGTTCCACATCCACGGCAAGGATGTGCCCGCCTCCGACATGGTGGTGCCTTTCACCATGCTGCTCAACCTCGCCTCCGTGGCCGGAGCCGAAGAAAAAGCGCATCTGTGGAAGTTCCTGCAACGCTATGCGCCGGAGGCCACGCCCGAGAGCCACCCGCAAACGGATGCCGCCGTCGGATATGCGCTGCGCTACTACAACGACTTTGTGAAGCCCGAGAAAACCTTCCGCGCACCGAGTGACGCCGAGCGTGCCGCGATGGAAGACCTCAAAGCGGCCTTTGGGTCTGCCGATGTGGCGCTGGACATGATCGCCAAGAAAAACGCGGCTATGGGCAATGACGAGCCTCTGCCGGAGGCGGATTTCACCGACGGCGACTTCCTGCAAAGCATCGTCTTCGCGGTTGGCAAGAACCACGGCTTCGAAAACCTGCGCGACTGGTTCAAGGCACTCTACGAAGTGCTTCTGGGCCAAAGCCAAGGCCCGCGCTTCGGCTCCTTCGCAGCACTCTACGGCGTGAACGAGACCATCGCTCTGCTCGACAAAGGGCTGAACGGCGAGTTGTCGTAACCTCTGACCGTGCGGCTCTGACAATTGAAAGGCTGCCCCTCGCGGGGCGGCCTTTTTCTATGTCTCCTTCCCTCATTGCCGCTCCCCCTCCCGTTGCGCCGTGACCGGTTCGGGCGTGCGGCGGGTTAAGTGGGGGGTGATCCTGTTCATGTAGACCTTTTGCCGTCTCGGGGCTTTGCGCCTCGAGGGGTGATGACGTGTGATCCCGACCGGGGTTGGCCGGAGGTGTTGTGCTTCGGGTCAGAACCGTCCGGCAGATCGGTGCGTGTGGAATTGATGGATTGAAAGGGGTTCGGATGAACAAGGCCATTACTGAAGGGCTGGCGCTGATGCCGCCGGCGTTTGCGAGCGGGTTGGATCTGTGGTCCAGCGAGGACGGAACTCCGGGGTCGGCCCCCTATGACGGGGCTGCGAATGCCGCGCTGGTCACGGCGGATGCCGATTTCGGGGACTGTCTGGAACTAGTCAAGACCGAGACGGTGACAAAGCTGCGCTACATGGGGGAGACCTCGTTGCGAGCGGGCATGTATTTGCGGATCAAGGCGCGGATCAAAGCGGTGTCCGGCAATCTTCCCTCCGTGCGGATTGCGGGCTGGGCGGGGGATGCCGCCCTGTCGCATGTCTCCGGCGTGACCGAAACGGGCAGTGAGGTGGCGTTGACGCAATATGGCGAGGTGGTCGAGGTCTCGGCCATTGTCGGCTCCGGCGCGCGCAGCGGTGTGGACATGCCGTGGGGGCTGGATGCGGTCTACGGGCATTTCGGGCTTGATCTGACCGGCGCGAACGGGGGCACGGTGCGGATCGACGATATCGAGATCGAAGATGTCTCTGCGTGGTTCCTGAGCGACAGTTCCGGCATGATCGACGTGCGCGACTACGGCGCTGTGGGCGATGGCACGACCGATTGTCAGGCCGCATTCAACGCCGCCAATGCCGCTGCCGCTGGGCGTAAAATTCTTGTGCCCGAAGGGGAGTATTACCTCAGCGGCACGGTGTCCTTCACAGAAGAAGTGGTATTCGACGGCACGGTATTGATGCCGCAGGAGGCGCGTCTTGTCCTGCGCCATGACTTCCATCTGAACGCCTATATCGATGCCTTCGGGGACGAGGTCGAAGGCTTCAAACGCGCCATTCAGGCGATGTTCTACTATACGGATCACGACAGTCTCGACATGCGCGGCCGCCGGATTGAACTATACGCACCGCTGGATATTGCCGAGATTTCGGGGGCTGACACGCTCGAAGTGCGCCGCGTGATCCGCAACGGTCAGATCAACGTGCAAAGCTCTCCCGACTGGGACACGGAGGAGGTCATCTCTCAGGCCAGCTACAGCGCGGCCAATCCCCGCACGCTGACCAATGTCAGCAACATCGCCAATATCAAGGTCGGCAGCCTCGTGACCGGCACCGGTGTCGGGCGGGAGGTCTATGTCGAATCCGTCAATGTCGGCAACCAGTCGCTGACCCTGAACCATCCGCTCTACGGGCCGAATGCGACCCAGAGCTACACGTTCACGCGGTTCAAATATGTCTTCGACTTTTCGGGCCTCTCGAAGCTTTCGCAGTTCCAGCTGTTCGATGTGGAGCTGCTGTGCAACGGTCGGGCCTCGGGGGTGATGCTTGCGCCGGGCGGGAACAATTTCCACCTGCGCGACTGCCACATCAAATCCCCTTTGAACCGTGGCGTGACTTCAATCGGGGGCGGCTGTCAGGACTTGCATATCGACCGCTGCGCCTTTGTCTCCAACGAGCAATCCCTGCGCGCCGAGGATCGTCAGTCCGTCGCCTTCAACGTCAATGCCAATGACGCCAAAATCCGCGACAGCCGGTTCCAGCGTTTCGGGCACACAGGCGTCGTCTATGGCAACGGTCATATGTTTGTCGGCAACCACTGGTTTCAGGGCGACGATTTCACGGACAGTCCGCGCAAGGCGGGGCTGGTCTTCACCTATCCCAATGTGAAATCTGTCGTCACCGGCAATTACATCGACAATTCCTTCATCGAGATGACGAACGAACACGATGCCACGCCGGATTTTGCGGCGGAATATTCCTTTGGCGGGCTGACCATCACGGGCAATATTTTCACGGTCAACGACAGCGCCAGCGCGTTTTCGTGGATCGTGATCAAGCCCTATGGGGCGGGCCATTTCCTGCAAGGGCTGGCTGTGCAGAACAACACGTTCAAATCGCTCAACGGTTTTATCGACCGTGTGGAGCGGGTGGATACGACATTTGCCGATCTGGAGTATAATTCCTCGCGCAATGTCACCTTCGAGGGCAATTCCTTCAACGGGGTGAGCCAGAACACGATCAACCCTGTGTCGCTGGAGTTCACTCAGAACACGGCCTCGACTTCTTGGGTGCTCGACCCGTCAGGCTATCTGCCCTTTGGCGGCTGGGCGCGTGTGGTGGAAAGCGTGGTTTTTCGCAACGCGCTGACGGATGCCAGCGACAACGCGGTGTTCACAACGCCCTATGCCACGGTGAATTATGGTGCCGGGAGCAACCAGATTTTGCTGAGCTTCGAGGAGGCGGTGAAAGGCACGGTCAATCTTGTGACCCGCATGGACCGCCCGATCTGAGACCGCCCGATCTGACCGGTGCGCGATAATTGTGATGGACTGGGAGAAACCGGATGGCGAAAGCTATCCGGTTTTTCAGTCCTGCCCGTGCAGATCATCCGCAGACAGGCGATAGGCCTTGCCAAAGCCGCCGTTGAGATCGGCCCCGACCGGCGTCAGGGACACAAAGGAAAAGTCCGGAAAATCGACATAGAGCGCAGATTTCGGGTGATGGGCGAGCCATGCGTCCCGATGGGCTTGGTGCAGGGCACTGTCGCGGGCCACGAAACAGGGTTCCGCCTGCACCGACAGGCGTGGAAAGGCCAGCGGGTCGCCCTTTGCAGGCGCTTCGCCCAAGAGCAGCCCGACCCGCGTGTTCTCGCGCAGGCCACGGGTATGGGCCGCAAGATCGGAGACCAGCGTCAGCCATGCCCCTTGTGCGCTGAGACCAAAGCTGATGCGCGTCACCATCGGCGCGCCGCTGTCAGGGTCTAGCACAGCCAAAGCCGCGATCCGCGACTCTTTGATCAGGCTGCGGGCCAAATGCCTTGCGTCATCGTCGGTCGGGCGGATGGGGGAGGGGCTGTCTTTACTCATGAAGGCAGGTTACTGCGCCGCGCTTCTGATTTCCAGAGTAAAACGATAAGGATTGACGCGGCATTTCGAAACAGACCCGTCCCAACCTTTTCGCGTTGCGCATGATCCGTGCTATGCTCGCGACATCTCCCTGTCTGCGCCGTTTTTCAGGGCGGCGTGATTGAGGGGGCAAAGCAGGATTTTGGGAGGAAACCATGCCAGTCATTAAAAAAGGCCAGCCATGTCAGACCGTTCTGACCACATTCGAGACCACACCCGGCTCGGCGCATGACCTCATGGAGGCGTTACAGTCGGCCTATGCGGAGGTGATCTCGAAACAGCCGGGGTTTATCTCGGCGGCGCTGCATATCAACGATGCCCAGACACGGATCGCCAACTATTCGCAATGGCAAAAGCGCGAGGATTTTCAGGCCATGCTGCGCACCGAAGAAATGCGCAAACGCAACCGCGAGATCAACGGCATGTGCAAATCCTTCGAGCCGGTGATGTATGACGTGGAGGGCGTGTATTGAGGGGGTAGACTGCGCATTTGTCGCGCGATGTCGCGCATGACCCTAGGGGTGGGGGCGTGCCCAAATCAGGGATTTGGGCATTCTTTTTGAGCCAAGGTCTGAATTAGAGTGTTTGAAGCGGAGAGACTTGTCTCACCGGCTTCAGTTCCCCTATGGTGCGAATATTGATATTGCGTCGGAGAATATTTCCAAGTGTTTGAAGAGATTATGGGAGAACCCTGGGTTCAGGTCGCGCTCCCTTACTGGCCGTATCTGGCCGGTGTCGCTGTTGTCTTTCTGGTTATTGTCGCGCTCAAGCGCCTGTTTCGGAAGCGGACGACTTTTGTCATTCTTGATGGGTCAAACGTTATGTATTGGCATAATGGAACCCCGAAGCTGAAAACTGTTCGGTTGGCTGTCGAGGAGGCCATCACCAAGGGGTATGTGCCGGTTGTCTGGTTCGACGCTAACGTGGGATATCTGGTGTCGGATAAATATATGGGGCCGGGCCGGTTGGCGAATGAACTCGGGCTGTCGGCCAAACAGGTTCTGGTGTCCCCGCGCGGGACGCCTGCCGATCCGCTTATTCTTCAAATGGCAAAATTCGATAATATCCGTATTATCACGAATGATCGCTATCGTGACTGGGAGGATGACTTCGAAATCCTGCGCCAGCAAGACCTTCTTGTGCGCGGACATTGGTCGCGCGGGCGGGTGCATTTGAAAGGTTTGCCGGCACTGGGTTGAATGTGTGAAGCGGAGAGGGAGCGGTTCATGCTCCCGTTCTCGGTGTGAGGCTCCGGCTTACCAAACGATGTCTATGATGCGCCCGTCGGAATGTTTGCATACACCTACGCCGCCAGCGTTTGTAAAGCCGCTGGAATCTGCATATCGCATTTGGCAATTTAGTGAATTGCCTTGGTCGCCAAGCAAAACGGCTATGAAACGGTTGGTTGTTGTTGAGCCGAAGACGTTCGCAAAGTCATTGCCCCATGCCGTGGCATAGGTGCTGCCCGAGCCATCCATGATCGCTTTTCCGGTGAAGTTTTCGGAGCCAATTCTTGCGGTATAAATGTCGTGATCGAGGCCTTGCTCGTAATTGAATTGCACTTGTTCTCCTGTGCCGCGAACCTGCCCTGTCATGGTGCCGCTACATGCTGCAAGTAGAGCAAAGAAAACCATAGAAATGTAACGCATAATTCCCCCTTAAATGAATGCGACTACAATTTGCTAGACGAGGTTGGGTTTTGCAACTCGATCTTTCACCTCTTCCGCCCTCTCCCAGCTTTGCCTCCCCGCATCCCTGCGCGGCCTGCGGTTGATCGGCCGCTTTTTTCCTTCGCATCGGCCACGGCTTCTTGCACCGCCGATTGCCGCGCCAGCGGGTCTTCGTGCAGGACAAGGTCCACGGTTTCCAGACGTTTGATCTCGTCGCGCAGCCGTGCGGCTTCTTCGAATTCCAGATTCTCGGCGGCCACGCGCATGTCGGTTTTCAGGCCTTCCAGCACGGCTTGCAGGTTCTGCCCCGCCGCCGGTGTGTCGATGGTGGCGGTGACGCGGTTCATGTCCACGTCGCCCTGATACAGACCGGCCAGAATGTCGTCGACGTTCTTCTTGACGGTTTGTGGCGTGATGCCGTGTTCCTCGTTATAGGCCATCTGTTTGGCGCGGCGGCGGTTGGTTTCGTCCATCGCGCGCTGCATGGAGCCGGTGATCTTGTCGGCATAGAGGATCACCCGCCCGTCCGCATTCCTAGCTGCCCGACCGATGGTCTGGATGAGCGAGGTTTCCGAGCGCAGGAAACCCTCCTTGTCGGCGTCCAGAATGGCGACCAGCCCGCATTCAGGGATGTCGAGCCCTTCGCGCAAGAGGTTGATCCCGATCAGCACGTCAAAGGCCCCGAGGCGCAGGTCGCGCAGGATCTCGATGCGTTCGATCGTATCGATGTCAGAATGCATATAGCGCACCCGCACGCCCTGTTCGTGGAGATATTCGGTCAGATCTTCGGCCATGCGTTTGGTCAGTGTGGTGACGAGGATGCGGCGGCCCAGTTCGGCCATGCGTTTGGCCTCGTCGAGCAGGTCGTCTACTTGCGTGCCCACCGGACGGATTTCCACCACAGGGTCCAGAAGCCCCGTGGGCCGGATGATCTGTTCGACAAAGACGCCGCCGGATTGCTCCAGTTCCCAGTCTTTCGGCGTGGCGGAGACAAAGACGGATTGCGGGCGCATCGCGTCCCATTCCTCGAATTTGAGTGGCCGGTTGTCCATACAGG
The DNA here is from genome assembly GCF_018860305.1 of Celeribacter halophilus. GTDB lineage: Bacteria > Pseudomonadota > Alphaproteobacteria > Rhodobacterales > Rhodobacteraceae > Celeribacter > Celeribacter halophilus_A. The sequence goes on along the minus strand of NZ_JAHKPE010000009.1, from coordinate 60,701 downwards.
AGGGCAGGCGGAAACCATGCTCCGCCAGCGTCGATTTGCGTCGGAAGTCACCCCGATACATGCCGCCGATCTGCGGCACGGAGACGTGGGATTCGTCGGCAAAGACGATGGCATTGTCGGGGATGAATTCAAACAGCGTGGGTGGCGGTTCGCCCGGAGCGCGGCCCGTGAGATAGCGCGAATAGTTTTCGATCCCGTTGCAAAAGCCCGAAGCCTCCAGCATCTCAAGATCGAAGTTCGTGCGCTGCTCCAGCCGTTGCGCTTCGAGCAGTTTGCCCTCATCGGTGAACCGTGTGAGCTGTTGTTTCAACTCCGCTTTGATGCCGTTGATCGCCTGTTTGATCGTCGGTTTCGGCGTGACATAGTGCGAGTTGGCGTAGACGCGCACATGTTCCAGCGTGTCGGTCTTTTTGCCGGTGAGCGGGTCGAACTCGGTGATGCTCTCAAGCTCCTCGCCAAAGAACGACAGTTTCCACGCGCGGTCCTCCATGTGGGCGGGCCAGATTTCCACACTGTCGCCGCGCACCCGAAACGAGCCGCGATCAAAGGCGGTATCATTGCGCCGGTATTGCAACTCGACGAGATCGCTCATGAGCTGGCGCTGGTCGTATTCCTGCCCCATCATCAGATCAATCGTCATCGCCATGTAGAGTTCCGGCGAGCCGAGGCCGTAGATACAGGACACCGAGGCCACGATGATCACATCGTCGCGTTCCAGAAGCGAACGCGTGGCCGCGTGGCGCATCCGGTCGATCTGTTCGTTGATCTGGCTTTCTTTCTCGATAAACGTGTCCGACCGCGCGACATAGGCTTCGGGTTGGTAGTAGTCATAGTAGGAGACGAAATATTCGACGGCATTTTCGGGGAAGAAGCCCTTGAACTCGCCGTATAGCTGGGCGGCCAGCGTTTTGTTCGGCGCGAGGATGATCGCCGGACGCTGGGTCCGTTCGATCACCTTGGCCATCGTGAAGGTCTTGCCCGTGCCGGTGGCCCCCAAGAGCACCTGATTGCGCTCTCCGGCTTCGATGGCTTCCGACAGTTCCCTGATCGCGACCGGCTGATCCCCTGCGGGTTCGAAGGTGCTGTGCATGACAAAGCGTTTGCCGCCTTCGAGCTTCGGGCGTCTCTTCGCCTCCTTGGGCGGGTCGGTCATCTTCAGCGGGTCCATAGGCGCTCCTTGTGCTGTCGCAGGCGGCGGGCAGGTGCTCTAACAAATGATCCCTTTTTGTTCGCCTTTCAAGCCTTGGACGACATCGAAATGCGATTGCGCGGGGCAGGGGCGGCAAGATGTGGGAATGTGACGGAAAGGGGCGGGGAATTCAGCCCCAAGAAGATCGGAAGATTTGGCAATACAACTTTAACGGTATTTAATTCTTGCATCACACAAGCTTTCGCGCCTAGTCTGATCCTACAAGCAGCAAACGAAACTGTTCCGGCCGGAAGTGCACAAAGTCCCCCCTCACTCCCCTCGCATCCGGTCGGACAGTCCCCCTGATCTCCCTGTGCCATCCTGATAACCCCGCTTCGGCGGGGTCTTTTTTGTCGGGTGCTGGGCGGGAACCGGTGCGAAAGGCTTGAAACGGCCTGCGGAAACGGGGATAAGCGGAGCAAGGAACAAAGGAGTCTCCTGATGCGCGCTCGTATCTATCAACCCGCCCGCAACGCGATGCAGTCCGGCCAAGGCAAAACCAAACACTGGTTGCTCGATTTCGCCCCTGCCTCCAACCGCGACATCGACCCGCTGATGGGCTGGACCTCGTCCAAAGATACCCAGACGCAGGTGCGGCTGAAATTCGACAGCAAGGAACATGCCATCGCCTATGCCGAAGAGCACGGGATCGATTATGTCGTGCAAGAGCCCCACAAACGCAGCCACAACATCCGCCCCGCAGGCTATGGCGAGAATTTCTCCACCAACCGGCGGATGCCCTGGACGCATTGAGGCCACGCCTCTCAATCTGTCGTCTGCCGGCTTGCAATAAAGGCCTGTGAAGTCTATACGCCCTCGGTGGACTCGTCTGTCCATGAGAATCAACATTTATACGCCGCGTTTGCCCGCTCCGTCGCTGGAGGGCATATCCGGCAAGGAGAAGCGACATGAAATTGCATGAACTGCGCGACAACGAAGGCGCAACCAAGAAACGCATGCGCGTTGGCCGTGGCCCGGGTTCGGGTAAAGGTAAAATGGGTGGCCGTGGTATCAAAGGTCAGAAATCCCGTTCCGGTGTAGCGATCAAAGGCTACGAAGGCGGGCAGATGCCCCTCTACCAACGTCTTCCGAAGCGCGGCTTCAACAAGCCGAACGCCAAGAAATACGCGGTTGTGAACCTCGGCCTGATCGAGAAATTCATCGAAGCTGGCAAACTCGACGCGGCCAACGTGACCGAAGACACGCTTGTGGCTTCCGGTCTGGTGCGTCGCAAGCTCGACGGCATCCGTGTTCTGGCGAAAGGCGAGGTCAAATCCAAACTGGCCATCTCCGTCACCGGCGCGTCGAAATCCGCGATTGAAGCTGTTGAAAAAGCCGGCGGCTCGCTCACTGTGGTCGCAAAGGCCGAAGCGGCAGCCGAATAAGACTTGTGACGAGGGGCCCGGCCCCTTACATCAGGTTTGAGTTTTCCAAGCGCCGCCCCCCGGAAAGCCGGACGGGCGGCGCTGACGTGAATAGAGAGACCATATGGCATCCGCAGCAGAACAAATGGCAGCGAACCTCGACTGGGGCACCCTCGGGAAAGCCAAAGAGCTTCGCCAGCGTATCATTTTCACCGTCGGTCTTTTGATCGTATACCGTCTCGGCACCTATATTCCGGTGCCCGGCATTGACGGCAATGCGCTCAAGGACTTCATGGATCAGGCAGCTTCCGGCATCGGGGGCATCTTGTCGATGTTCACCGGCGGCGCATTGGGGCGGATGGGTATCTTTGCCCTCGGCATCATGCCTTACATCTCCGCCTCCATCATCGTGCAGCTTCTGACCTCGATGGTGCCTTCGCTTGAGAATCTCAAGAAAGAGGGTGAAGCGGGGCGTAAGAAGATCAACCAGTATACGCGCTTCGGCACGGTCGCTCTGGCGCTGTTTCAGGCCTATGGTCTCGCGGCTTCTCTGGAGGCGGGCAACCTTGCCCATGATCCGGGCTGGTATTTCCGCGCCGGTGTGGTCATCACGCTGGTGGGCGGCACCATGTTCCTGATGTGGCTCGGTGAGCAGATCACCAACCGCGGCATCGGCAACGGCATCTCGCTGATCATCTTCGTCGGTATCGTCGCCGAGATTCCGGGCGCTCTGGCCCAGTTCTTTGCCTCGGGCCGTTCCGGTGCGATCTCTCCGGCGGTGACGCTGATCGTCCTTGTGATGATCGTGGCGGTGATTGCCTTTGTGGTCTTTATGGAGCGTGCGCTGCGCAAGGTGCATATCCAGTATCCGCGTCGCCAGCAGGGCATGAAGATCTATGATGCGCAATCCTCGCACCTGCCGATCAAGGTGAACCCGGCGGGCGTGATCCCCGCGATCTTCGCCTCGTCGCTTCTGTTGCTGCCGACCACCATCGCGACCTTCTCCGGTCAGGCCGATGTCGGTCCGGTCATGTCCACGATCCTCGCCTATTTCGGGCCGGGTCAACCGCTTTACTTTGTGTTCTTCACGGCGATGATCGTCTTTTTCGCCTATTTTTACACAGCCAACGTCGCCTTCAAAACGGAAGACGTGGCCAAGAACCTGAAGAACCAGAACGGTTTCATTCCCGGCATCCGTCCGGGGAAGAAAACCGAGGAGCACCTCGATTATATCGTGACACGTCTCCTCGTTATCGGGTCCGCCTATCTGGCCGCAGTTTGTCTGTTGCCGGAAATTCTGCGGAGCCAGTTTGCCATTCCCTTCTATTTTGGCGGGACTTCGGTGCTGATTGTGGTATCTGTTACGATGGACACCATTCAGCAAGTTCAGTCTCACCTGCTGGCACACCAGTATGAGGGGCTGATCGAGAAATCTCAGCTGCGTGGGAGGAAGCGCAGCAAAAGAGGGACAGCAAGACGATGAATATTATTCTGCTTGGACCGCCGGGCGCGGGCAAGGGAACTCAAGCGCAACGCCTCGTGGAGGAGCGTGGCATGGTGCAGCTTTCCACCGGTGACATGCTGCGTGCGGCACGGACGTCCGGCACGGACATGGGCAAAAAGGTCGCCGCCGTAATGGACGCGGGCGAACTCGTCACCGACGAGATCGTGATCGGCCTGATTGAAGAGAAACTCAAAGACGGCAATGCCGCCGGTTTCATCTTCGACGGTTTCCCGCGCACTCTGGCGCAGGCTGATGCGCTTAACGAGCTTCTCTCCCGCAACGGGGTGCAGCTCGACGCCGTGATCCAGCTTGAGGTCGATGACGACACTCTGGTCAAACGGATCGTCAACCGCGCTGCCGAGGCTGCTGCCGCCGGCAAACCGGTGCGGGCCGACGACAACGAAGAGAGCGTCAAAATCCGCCTGATGGAATATTACAAAAAGACCTCGCCGCTGATTGGCTATTATTATGCCAAAGGCGACCTGAAGACGGTCGATGGTCTGCAAAGCATGGACGAGGTCGCAGCGGACATCGCCAATGCTCTTTCTTGATAACACAGCTGTCGCCCTGAACCGGCGTAAAAACCGGTATTTCAGGAGGCAGCTGACCAAACTGAAAGAGGGCCAGCTTGATCCGAGGGATTGGCAGGCCCTCTGTCTTGGGCAATCCGACACGCCTAAAGCGGTGTATGTCCCGATCCCTAAAGCCGCCAATACATCTATTCGCACCGCACTCAAGCCGTGTTTCGGTTTGGCCTCTGTTGATGTCGAGAACATTCATCATGATGGGCGAATCGACAAGCGCAGCCTGAAAGAGAGCCTTTCGGTTGCCGCAGATGATGCCTACATTTTCACTGTGGTGCGCCATCCTGCCGAGAGAATTTATTCCACTTACAAGAATAAGTTGGGTTGGTTTGAGCCCAAACACCGCTTCAAGATCAAGAAAAGTTTTAGGCCGTCGCGGAATTTGGGGCTTGCGCGCGGAATTGGTTTTGAGGAGTTTCTCGAAAAGCTGTGTGTCACGCCTGGTTGGGTGAGGGATTGCCATTTTAAACCGCAGGTCTCTTTGCTTGACTACGCGCTTGATGATCCGAGGCTGAAAATCTTCCACATGGAATCTCTTGCAAATGCGTGGCCGCAAATTGTGAATGATGTCGAGGTGCATTGCGGGATCGCACCTGATCGAAATCTGGCGGTTCTCAATCGCTCCGAAAAGCCGACACAACCATTTACTCCCCAAGAGAAGAGACTGATCGAGCTTCTGTTCCGAGAGGACTTTGAAACTTTCGGATACGGTTGGTAATATCCGATACGATCGCGGGATGGGGCAGGGCGCTCTCGCACAAGAGCCCGTCCCTGAAAACGACGGTTCGAGAGGTGTGACGGGTGAAAATCACATCATTTCGACACCGGATATGCCCGCAACGTCCCCTAGGGCTTGACCCTCCGGCGATTCGCCTCTATGGCACACCATCCCTTAGGGACACCAGAATCGCAAACAGGCCGTTCGAAATTATAATGGTCTGATTCGATCATCACCTGAATTCAGCTGCGGCTCGCCGGCTTTGCCATGCGAGCCTCCGTTGTGAAAAAAGGTTCCGGAGTTACGGAACCGCAACGAAAGGAAAATAACGTGGCACGTATCGCCGGCGTAAACATCCCGACTGCGAAGCGCGTTCCCATCGCGCTCACCTACATCACGGGCATTGGCAACACTTCCGCCAAAGCCATCTGCGAAGCTGTTGGCATCGACATGACCCGTCGCGTCAACGAGCTGTCTGACGCCGAAGTTCTCGCCATCCGTGAGCACATCGACGCCAACTACACCGTGGAAGGCGATCTGCGCCGTGAAGTTCAAATGAACATCAAGCGTCTCATGGACCTCGGTTGCTACCGCGGCCTGCGTCACCGTCGTAACCTTCCGGTTCGCGGTCAACGTACCCACACCAACGCTCGCACCCGCAAAGGCCCTGCACGGGCTATTGCTGGCAAGAAGAAGTAAGGGGAGAACCGACCAATGGCACGCGATACCCGTCGTACGACAAAGAAGAAGGTTTCCAAGAACATCGCCGCAGGCGTTGCTCACGTGAACTCCACCTTCAACAACACCAAAATCCTGATCTCCGACGTGCAAGGCAATGCGATCTCCTGGTCGTCTGCTGGCACCATGGGCTTCAAAGGCTCGCGGAAATCCACACCTTACGCGGCCCAGATGGCTGCTGAAGATGCTGGTAAAAAAGCTCAGGACCACGGTGTCAAAACTCTCGAAGTCGAAGTCCAGGGCGCTGGCTCTGGCCGTGAGTCCGCGCTGCGTGCGCTGGCTGCCGTCGGCTTGAATATCACGTCCATCCGTGACGTGACCCCGATTGCCCACAACGGCTGCCGCCCTCCGAAGCGTCGCCGCGTGTAATCGACTGTAAGATTATTGGGTCGCGGGTGTTCTCGCCCGCGATCCGTTTTGCGTTTTAGAGACCCCTCGGGCGTTCTCTCGCTTTAGGACATGGGCGCGAGAACAAGAATGGAGGCACTAGCATGATCCACAAAAATTGGGCCGAGCTCATTAAACCGCAACAGCTGGACGTTAAGCCGGGCAACGAGCCTGCACGTCAAGCAACCATTGTTGCCGAACCGCTCGAGCGCGGCTTCGGTCTGACTTTGGGTAACGCGCTGCGGCGCGTGTTGATGTCGTCGCTTCAGGGCGCGGCCATCACCTCTGTGCAAATCGATAACGTTCTGCACGAGTTCTCTTCTGTTGCTGGTGTCCGCGAAGACGTCACCGACATCATTCTGAACCTCAAAGGCGTGTCCCTGCGCATGGAAGTCGAAGGGCCGAAGCGCCTTTCCATCTCCGCCAAAGGGCCGATGATTGTGACTGCGGGGGATATTTCCGAATCCGCAGGCATCGAGGTTCTGAACAAGGATCACGTGATCTGCCACCTCGACGATGGCGCCGATCTGTTCATGGAACTCACCGTGAACACTGGCAAGGGTTACGTTTCTGCCGACAAGAACAAGCCGGAAGATGCGCCAATTGGCCTGATCCCGGTTGATGCGATCTATTCGCCAGTCAAAAAAGTGTCCTATGACGTGCAGCCGACCCGCGAAGGTCAGGTGCTTGATTATGACAAGCTGACGATGAAAATCGAAACAGACGGTTCCGTGACTCCGGAAGATGCTGTGGCCTTCGCTGCGCGTATTCTTCAGGATCAACTGGGCATCTTCGTCAATTTCGACGAGCCGGAATCGGCTGGTCGTCAGGAAGAAGACGATGGTCTCGAGTTCAACCCGCTGCTTCTCAAGAAAGTGGACGAGCTGGAACTTTCCGTGCGTTCGGCAAACTGCCTCAAGAACGACAACATCGTGTATATCGGCGATCTCATCCAGAAAACCGAAGCCGAGATGCTCCGCACCCCGAACTTCGGTCGCAAGTCGCTCAACGAGATCAAGGAAGTGCTGTCCGGTATGGGCCTGCACCTCGGTATGGATGTCGAAGAGTGGCCGCCTGAGAACATCGAAGATCTGGCGAAGAAATTCGAAGACCAGTTCTGATCTGACTATCTGGGGGTCGGGGAAAAAGTCCGACGGTTGTCCGACAAAAGTCCGACAGGTTTCCGACCCTCAAATCCGGGCCTTGTGCCCGAGACGACCCGGGCATCTTGCCCCAAGGAGAGTGGCTGACACGCATCGGCTGCCAGACAAAGCAAAACACGCTATAGGAGATAGAAAATGCGTCATGCTAAAGGTTACCGCCGCCTGAACCGGACCCACGAACACCGCAAAGCGATGTTCTCCAACATGGCTGGCTCGCTCATTGAGCACGAACAAATCAAAACCACGCTGCCCAAAGCCAAAGAGCTCAAGCGCATCATGGACAAGCTGATCACCCTTGGAAAACGTGGCGATCTTCACGCCCGTCGTCAGGCTGCTGCCCAGCTGAAACAAGACAAAGACGTTGCGAAACTCTTTGAAATCCTTGGCCCGCGTTACGCTGAGCGCAACGGTGGTTACACCCGCGTTCTCAAAGCCGGTTTCCGTTATGGTGACATGGCGCCGATGGCGATCATCGAACTGGTTGACCGCGATCCGGCTGCGAAAGGTGCTGCTGACAAAGCTCGCCTCGAAGCCGAAGACGCTGCAATGGCCGAAGAAGACTAAGAGCTTCCGTCTGATCTATGTGAAAGCCCCGCTCAGCGGGGCTTTTTTCTTTGTAACAGATGGGATTTCCATCTTTTATTTTGAGGTTTTTCCGACGCGACGTGTTGGGGCAACCTTCTGTATTCATTGAGTATAATTCAGATATAGAGATATTTGTGGTATTTTTATCCGGTTGCTCTAATGTGATTTTCCGAAATTGATATTCTGGTGTAATTTTATGGGCTATGATCGCCTGTAGGTTGATGCCTCTTTTGCGGAAGAATGAATTTTCTGGATGTCAGACACTACGGAACTTAATCGTCAGTTTGCTCAGTTGAGAGCGATGTCGCCTGCCGGTTATTCGGTCGGACTGCACATCCGTTTCGCAGGACCACTTGTGGCGGAGTCGACCTATGATCCCAAGTGGCTCGATCATTACGCGACCAATGCCTATGCCTTGCGTGATCCCTTGATTGCTTGGGGCCTGAGTTGCGAAGGGGCTGTGAGGTGGAGCGAGATCGCGTTGCCTGATCCCTTTGATATATGGCGGGAGGCGGCCGATTTCGGCCTGAACTTCGGGGTGGCCGTGTCCTGTGGCGCGATCCAGTCGCGATCTATTGTCGGATGTGCGCGTTCGGATCGTGAGTTTGCCGATCAGGAGATTGATAAAATCGCCACGGTCGTGCGCACGCTGCATCAGATATCGGAGCCGAAAGCCGATTTGACACAGGCGCAAATTCAGGCGCTTCGCTGTATTGCGGGCGGGGACCGCCATGCCGCCGCTGCCGCCAAGCTGGGAATTTCCGAAAGCGCGCTCAAGGCCCGCCTCGTCTCCGCGCGTGAACGTCTCATGGCCCGCACGACTTCGGAGGCCATTCAGAAAGCCATCGAAATCAGGCTGTTATAGGCGCACCTCTCTCCGTGTAGCACCAAATACGTCCGCCTGTCGCCAACGGGTCATACAGAGGCGTGCAGAGGTCTGTAAAACGCGGTTCTTTCGCATCCGACCCCTTCCTTATGGGCGGTGCTCGGCGTAGTCTGCGGCCTATGGCTGACCTGTTTTCAAAAGATGATCCCGTCACGGAACCGAGCATGGCGCACCGTCCTCTGGCGGACCGTTTGCGCCCGAAACATCTTTCCGAGGTGATCGGTCAGACGCAGGTGCTTGGCCCCGATGCGCCTCTGGGTGTGATGCTGGCGTCAGGGTCTTTGTCCTCCATCATTTTCTGGGGGCCGCCCGGTGTGGGAAAGACCACCATTGCGCGGCTTCTGGCGGATGAGACCGATCTGCATTTCGTACAAATCTCCGCAATTTTCTCCGGCGTGCCGGAACTGCGCAAAGTGTTCGAGGCCGCAAAGATACGGCGCGCGAACGGGCAGGGGACGCTCTTGTTTGTGGACGAAATCCATCGTTTCAACAAAGCCCAGCAGGACAGTTTCCTGCCGCATATGGAAGACGGCACCATCCTGTTGGTCGGGGCGACGACGGAGAACCCCTCTTTCGAACTGAACGCCGCTGTCCTGTCGCGCTCGCAGGTCATGGTGCTCACCCGCCTGTCACATGAGGATCTGGACGATCTGGCCCGCCGTGCAGAAGGTGAACTTGGCAAGGACCTGCCACTGACCGAAAGCGCCCGATCCGCGCTGTTCGAGATGGCGGATGGAGACGGGCGCACGCTTTTGAACCTGATCGAACAGATCGCGGCGTGGAAAGTGTCGGCGCCTCTAGAAGCGGAGCAGCTTGGCAAGCGTCTGATGCGACGGGCGGCGAAATACGACAAGTCGGGGGACGAGCATTACAACCTCATATCCGCGCTGCATAAATCCGTGCGCGGATCCGATCCTGATGCGGCACTTTACTGGTTCAACCGGATGCTGGAGGGCGGCGAAGATCCGCGCTATCTGGCCCGCCGCCTGTTGCGCATGGCGGTCGAGGACATCCAGCTTGCGGACCCGCAAGCCCATACAATCGCGCTTCATGCGTGGGAAACCTATGAACGTCTGGGCTCTCCCGAAGGGGAACTGGCCTTGGCGCAGGCGGTGGTCTATCTGGCGCTCGCGCCGAAATCCAACGCGGTCTACACGGCCTTCAAAGCCTCTCGCGAGGCCGCACGCAAAACCGGCTCGGAGCCGCCGCCCAAACACATCCTGAATGCGCCGACCAAGCTCATGTCGGAGCAAGGCTATGGCGCGGGCTATGCCTATGATCATGATGCCGAGGATGCGTTTTCGGGCCAGAACTTCTTCCCAGACACCCTGCCGCGCACGCAGTTTTACAAGCCGGTGGAGCGCGGTTTCGAGCGCGACCTGTCGAAACGTGTCGCCTATTTCGACAAACTGCGTGAAAGCCGCAAGACCTCCGGCAAAACTTGACATTTTGGACCCCGACCCGCATGGCAGGACGCGAAATGGAGAGACGGATATGACCCCCTTGTTACAGGTTGCTCTGGGCGGCGCGCTTGGTGCGACGGCCCGCTATTTGACTGGCAACGCTATGGCGCGGCTGTTGGGCAAGGATTTCCCGTGGGGGACGCTGACGGTGAACTTCCTCGGCTCTTTCCTGATGGGTGTGGTCGTGGTGGTGCTGGCCCATGAGAACGGCAACAAATTCGCGCCTCTTCTGATGACGGGCATGTTGGGCGGGTTCACGACCTATTCGGCGTTTTCCCTCGACGCGATGACAATTTTTGAACGTGGCGAGTATGGTCTCGCGAGCGTCTATGTTATTGGAACACTAATTCTTGCCCTCGGCGGTATCGCCCTCGGCCTTTATTCCGCACGGAGTTTTTACGCATGAGCCGGGTTCAGATGATCACCATTGGCGACGACCAGCCGGAGCAGCGCCTTGATCGCTGGTTCCGCAAAATGTTTCCGCAACTGACGCAGGGCAACATCGAAAAGATGTGCCGCAAGGGCGAGATCCGTGTCGACGGTGCGCGGGCGAAATCCAACACGCGGGTTGGGCCGGGCATGGAAATCCGTGTGCCGCCGCTGCCTGATGAAAACGCGCCCAAGCCCAAGCGGGATATGATTATCACCGCGTCTGATGCGAAGATGATGCGCGATGCGGTGCTGTATCAGGACGACCATATCATCGTGATCAACAAGCCTGCGGGGCTGCCGACCCAAGGCGGCTCGAAACAGACCCGCCATGTGGATGGTCTGTCGGAGGCGCTGCGCGGCGAATATGACGAAAAGCCGCGTCTTGTGCATCGGCTGGACAAGGACACCTCCGGCGTTCTGGCGCTGGCGCGGACCCCTGCGATGGCGTCGAAGCTCACCGAGGCCTTCCGTCACAAGAACACGCGCAAGATCTACTGGGCGCTCGTCGCCGGTGTGCCTGTGCCCTATCTGGGCGAGGTCAAATATGGTCTCGTCAAAGCGCGCGGGCGCGGCAAGAGCGGCGAGGGCGAAAAGATGATTGCCGTCCATCCGCGCGACATCAATGCAACCGAGGGCGCGAAGCGGGCGCATACGCTTTATGCCACGCTCTACCGTGTCGGGTCGCGGGCCTCTTGGGTGGCGATGGAGCCGATCACGGGCCGCACGCACCAGCTGCGCGCGCATATGGCGGAGATCGGGCATCCGATCATCGGTGATGGGAAATACGGCGGCTCGGGGCAGGAAAACCTCGGTGACGGTTGGGGCGCGCAACTGGGGGGCATCATCTCGAAGAAGCTACACCTGCATGCGCGTAGCCTGACCTTTGAGCATCCTGTGACGCGCAAGGTGGTCACGGTGACCGCCCCCCTGCCGGATCACATGGCGCACAGTTGGGACACGTTCGGCTGGACCGAAGACCTTGCGGCGGACGATCCGTTCAAGGAGCTGCGCGGATGAAACTCGTCATTTTTGACGTGGACGGAACGCTGGTGGACAGTCAGGCGCATATCATCGCGTCGATGGCGGCGGCCTTTGCCGAGGCAGATGTGCCGATGCCGGAGCGCGAGACGGTTCTCTCGATTGTTGGCCTGTCCCTGCCGCTGGCGATGCGGGAACTGGCGCCGGAGGTGGATGAGACCACGCTCGGACGCATGATCGACGCTTATAAAGCCACGTTCCAACATCTCCGCATGGCACAGGGGGCGGCGGCCTCGCCGCTTTATGCCGGTGCGGAAGACACCGTGCGCCGGTTGGGCGCGCGTGACGATGTGATGTTGGCGATTGCCACAGGGAAAAGCCGGCGGGGGCTGACCGCTTTGATGGCGGGTTGGGATTTTGCCGACCTCTTCATGTCCACGCAAAGCGCCGATGATCACCCGTCAAAGCCGCACCCGTCGATGGTGATGACCTGTCTGATGGATTGCGGCGTTTCTGCGCAAGATGCAGTGGTGATCGGAGATACGACCTTTGATATGGAAATGGCCCGTGCCGCACAGGTGCCATCGATTGGCGTGCGCTGGGGCTATCACGGGCAGGAGGCGCTGTTGAGTGCCGGAGCGCGGACTGTGCTGGACCGCTTCGACCAACTTGATGCGGCGCTGGACGAGATTTGGAAGGATTGAGACGTGGCGGAGTGGGCAGCAAAGAGATTCTGGAAAGAGACCAAGGTCACTGAGGTGCAGGAGGGGCCGCAGACGGGGTTTGAAGTCCATCTCGACGGTCGGCCCGTGCGGACACCTGCCAAATCGCCGCTGATTCTGCCGACCAAGGCGCTGGCAGAGATGGTTGCCTCGGAATGGGAGGCGCAAGTGGATGTGATCGACCCGAACACCATGCCTGCAACCCGTGGCGCCAATGCCGCGATCGACAAGGTCATGATCCAGCACGGCGAAGTGGCCGATATGCTCGCGGAATACGGCGACAGCGACCTTTTGTGCTACCGCGCCGAGCATCCGCAGGAACTCGTGTTGCGGCAAAACGAGCATTGGGATCCGGTTCTCGACTGGGCGGAAACGGCCTTGGGGGCACGTCTGGAGCCGCGGACGGGTATTCTTCATGCGCCGCAATCCGAGGACGCGCTGTCGGTTCTGCGGCAAAAGACCCATGATTTTACCGCCTTTGAGCTGGCGGCCTTTCACGATCTGGTCACCTTGTCGGGGTCACTGATTCTCGGTTTTGCGGTGACAGAAGAGCATCTGGACCCCGATACGGCATGGATCCTGTCCCGCGTGGATGAAACCTATCAGATCGAGCAATGGGGCGAGGACGAAGAAGCCGCCGAAGCCGCAGAGATCAAGCGTCAGAGCTTTGTTCAGGCAGCCCGATTTTACCGAGTGGTCAATTAAGAGGCGCTGCGCGTTTTCGGCCGAACAAAAGCCGCGCATAAATGCATTCTATTTGATCAAATGATGAGTTCCCATGCGTAATTGTGATCATGGCCTTGACGTTTTGGAATGAATCCTCCCAAACTAAGCTCATTGAAGGGGCAATTGCTCAATTCGATATCGCCCCCGGCTCCTAGGGAAGGGTCGGAAAGAAGCGCCGTCAACGGCGCACTATCAGGAAGAGGTAAATATGAAAAAATCCGTATTTCTTGGCGCGCTGACGCTGGCAGGTCTCGCTGCCGGTACGGCGATGGCTCAGGATTCGTCTACGCTCGCAGCTGTTAAAGAGCGCGGCGTTCTCAAATGTGGCGTCAACCCAGGCACGCCCGGCTTTGCTGCGCCGGATGCAAATGGCAAGTTTGTCGGCTTTGACGTGGATGTCTGCCGCGCTGTTGCCGCTGCTGTGCTCGGGGATTCCGAAGCCGTAGAATACACCCCGCTGACCTCCGCCGTGCGCTTTACCGCGCTTGCTTCCGGCGAAGTGGACATGCTGGCCCGCAACACCACCTGGACGTTCTCGCGTGACGTTGACCTGAAAAACACCTTTGTTGGCGTCAACTACTATGACGGTCAGGGCTTCATGGTGCCGAAAGATCTCGGCGTTTCTTCCGCGAAAGAACTTGGCGGCGCAACCGTGTGTATCGAAACCGGCACCACGACCGAGCTGAACCTTGCCGACTATTTCCGTGTGAACAACATGGATTACGAACCGGTTCCGGTTGAAAGCTTCACCGAAGCACAGACGCAGTTCCTTGCCGGTGCTTGTGACGTTTACACCACCGACGCATCCGCTCTGGCCGCATCGCGTGCCTCTTTCGAGACACCGGACGACTATGTTGTTCTGCCGGAAATCATCTCCAAAGAGCCGCTCGGCCCGCTCGTGCGTCATGGCGACGACAATTGGGGCGACGTTGTGCGCTGGTCTTTGAACGCGATGATCGCGGCTGAAGAATACGGCGTGACCTCTGCCAATGCGGCCGAACTGGCCAGCGGCACAGACAACCCGGAAATCAACCGTCTTCTGGGTGTTGAAGGTGAACTGGGCGCGATGCTCGGCCTCGACAATGACTGGGCTCTGAACATTCTGACCCAAGTCGGCAACTACGGCGAAAGCTTCGAGAAGAACATTGGCGAGAACACTCCGGTGGGTCTGGCTCGTGGTCTGAACGCTCAGTGGACCGAAGGCGGCCTGATCTATTCGCCGCCCTTCCGCTAAGACCAAGTCAAGTGAAGGGCGCGGAACACTCCGCGCCTTTCGCCTTTTAGCCTTATTCACATCAAGACCATCTAACACGCGAACGGGGCCAACCCGGGCGGTGGTAGGGCTTATTCTGGGCAAACAGGGGACCGTCACTCATGACGACAGCGACAGACTCGCCGGAAGACCAAGGTTTTCGGCTTAGCCAGCTGATCTATGATACGCGCTATCGTGCCATTACCATTCAGGTGATCGCCATGATTGCATTCATGTTGATCGCGGCATTTCTCATTCGTAACACGATCATCAACCTCTCGGCGTTGGGCAAGGACATCGATTTCGGTTTCCTGTTCAACCGTGCAGCTTATGACATCAACCAGAAAATCATCCCCTATAGCTCTGACGACCCGCATTGGCGGGCGACTTTGGTGGGGCTGCTCAACACGCTTTTGATCGCGTTTCTCGGCTGTATTCTTGCCACGATCATCGGGGTGATTGCGGGCGTTTTGCGCCTGTCGAAGAACTGGCTGACCGCGAAGATCATGACATTCTATGTCGAGAGCTTCCGCAATATTCCGGTGCTTTTGTGGATTCTCGCCTTCATGGCGGTCTTGTCCGAAGCACTGCCGACCCCGCGTGCATTCCGCGGGGAGACGCCATCGGCGTCCATGTGGCTCTGGGACAGTGTGGCTGTGACCAATCGCGGCACCTATGTGCCCTCTCCGATCTGGGGCGAAGGCTCGGTGTTTGTTGTCATCACCTTCCTGCTGTCGCTGCTCGGCATCTGGGCGTTCGGGAAATATGCCAAGCGCCGTTTTGAAGCGACCGGAGACATCCTTCCGAGTTTCTGGATCAAACTGGCGATTTTCTTTGTGCCGACCGTGTTGGTCTATTTCCTGATGGGCCGGCCTGTGACCCTGTCCTATCCGGAACTCAAGGGGTTCAACTTTTCCGGCGGGCTGCATATGCGCAACTCGATGCTGGCGCTGTGGTTGGCCCTGAGTTTCTATACTGGCTCCTTCATCGCGGAGATCGTGCGGTCCGGTATTCTGGCGATTTCCAAAGGCCAGACCGAAGCCGCCTTCGCGCTCGGGCTGCGTCCGTCACGGACGATGAACCTCGTGATCCTGCCGCAGGCGCTGCGCGTCATCATTCCGCCGCTGATCTCGCAATATCTGAACCTGACCAAGAACTCTTCGCTGGCACTGGCCGTTGGCTATATGGACCTGCGCTCGACCTTGGGGGGGACGACCCTCAACACCACGGGGCGCGAGTTGGAATGTATGCTCCTGATGATGCTGATCTATTTGATCGTAAGCCTTTTCATCTCTTCGGGTATGAACGTGTACAACAAATCCGTGAAGCTGAAGGAGCGCTGAGATGAGCACGACAAAGTCCCTCTCCTATGTGCGCAAAGAGATTCTGGAACAGCAACCTGCGCCGCGCTCTCAAGTCGGGTTTACCCGCTGGGTGCGGGAAAACCTGTTCTCCGGATGGTTCAACTCTATCCTGACACTGGTCTCGATTTTCGTGATCTACAAAGTCGCCGCCGCCACTTTGCCGTGGCTTCTGGGGGGTGTTTGGGACGCAAGCTCTCTGGAAGAATGCCGCGCGGTTCTCAACGAACGCTTTGGCAACACCCATTACGCCTGCTGGGCCGTGATTACGGAGCGCTGGAACCAGTTGCTCTACGGGTTCTACCCCGAAACGGAATATTGGCGCGCGAATCTTGCCTTTTTCCTGATGCTGGCCTCTCTGGCTCCCGTCCTGTTCGACAAAATCCCGCGCAAGATGCTCTACCTGACGATGGCGTTTCCCTTCCTGCTCGTGTGGCTGGTCTGGGGCGGTACGCTCTGGGGTGTGATTTCGGTTGCGGCCGGTTTTGTCCTCGGTGGGATGGCCTTCAAAATTGTGGACCGTTATGGCTCTATGGCGCTCTCTGCCATTGCCGCTGTGGTGGTCGCCGCGATCTGGTGGCTCTTTATCAGCCCCTCTGTGGTTGACGGGCTCAATGCGGTCCTGCCCTTCGGGCATCTCCAAGAGGTCCAGAGCCGCGATCTTGGCGGGTTTATGATCTGTGTGATCATCGGCATCTCCGGCATCGCGCTCTCTCTGCCTATCGGTATCGTTCTGGCTCTGGGGCGTCAGTCGGATCTGTTTGTGGTCAAAACCATTTGCGTCGGGTTCATCGAGTTCATTCGTGGCGTGCCGCTCATTACCCTGCTGTTCACGGCATCGCTTCTGTTGAACTACTTCCTGCCTCCAGGCACGGCGTTTGACCTGACCTTGCGGGTGATCATCATGGTGACGCTCTTCTCCTCCGCCTATATGGCCGAGGTGATCCGTGGCGGCCTCGCGGCGCTCCCGAAAGGGCAATATGAGGCCGCCGACGCCTTGGGCCTCGATTACTGGAAAGCACAACGTCTGGTCATCATGCCGCAGGCGCTCAAGATCTCCATTCCGGGCATCGTGAACACGTTCATCGGCTTGTTCAAAGACACGACACTGGTGATGTTCATCGGCATCTACGACATGCTGGGCCTCTCGAACGCCATCCGGGCCAACTCGGCCTGGAACGGTATCTATTGGGAGCTGTTCATCTTTATCGGCCTCGTCTTCTGGATCTGCTGTTTCGCCATGTCCCGCTATTCTCAGTGGCTGGAGCGCAAGCTCCGCACCGACCATCGTTAAGAAAGGAGACCGGAAATGTCTCTCGCACAAGACCGCGCTATCGACCGTTCGAAACTGACCGTCTCCGACGAGGTGGCGATCCAGATCACGAACATGAACAAATGGTATGGAGAATTCCACGTTCTCCGTGACATCAACCTCACCGTGAACCGGGGCGAGCGGATCGTGATTGCGGGGCCGTCCGGCTCCGGCAAATCCACCATGATCCGCTGTATCAACCGGCTCGAAGAACACCAGAAGGGCAAGATCATTGTCGATGGGACCGAATTGACTTCGGACCTTAAAAACATCGACAAGATCCGCTCGGAAGTGGGCATGTGCTTTCAGCACTTCAACCTGTTCCCGCATTTGACCATTCTGGAGAACTGCACCCTTGCGCCGATGTGGGTGCGCAAGACGCCGAAACGGGAGGCCGAGGAACTGGCGATGCATTTCCTCGAAAAGGTGAAAATCCCCGAGCAGGCGGATAAATACCCCGGCATGCTGTCCGGCGGCCAGCAACAGCGTGTGGCCATCGCGCGTTCGCTCTGTATGCAGCCGCGCATCATGCTCTTCGACGAGCCGACCTCCGCACTTGATCCGGAGATGATCAAGGAGGTGCTCGACACCATGATCGAACTGGCGGAAGAGGGGATGACCATGCTGTGTGTGACCCACGAAATGGGCTTTGCCCGACAGGTCGCCAACCGCGTGATCTTTATGGACCAAGGTCAGATCGTCGAGCAGAACGAGCCGGAAGAGTTCTTCAACAACCCGAAATCCGAGCGGACCAAATTGTTCCTCTCGCAAATTCTCGGGCACTGAACGCCACGCTCTTAAAGACAAAGGCGCCTCTCGGGGCGCCTTTTTTCATGTTTCCGCTTCAAGTTCTCGCGGGGTGGCAAAGTCAATCACCTCGTTTTCCCCGAACCGCGCCTGCGCCCAGTTGTCCGCCTTCAGCTCGAAAACGGCGGTGGCCGCCGTCGGGTAGCGTAGGAAATCAGGATGAGGCGGCGGGTGGGAGGCGAAATCCGCTGCAAATTCCCCAATGCCGGGATTGTGCGCGATCAGCAGCACACAGTCACCTGTGGCCTTTTTCAATGCACTCAGAATGCGATGTTCGGAGGCGAGGTAGAGCGCGTCTAATACGGTCGTGTTCGGACACAGGCCCAGTCCCACGCGTTCCAAAGTCTCTCGGGTGCGCGTTGATGAGGAGAGAAGCACCTGATCGGGGACATACCCCTTGGCTTTCAACCAAGTGCCCATTGTCACCGCATTGCGCAGGCCGGGCGCATTAAGTGGGCGGTCAATATCGTCCAGACGTGGATCGTCCCATCCCGATTTGGCATGGTGCATCAGGATCAGGCGGGGCATCAGACTGCTTTTGCTGCGGGTTTCACACGTGGTTTCGTGTCGCGGATGAGCGAGCCGGCCCCATGTTCGGTGTAAAGTTCCAGAAGGCAGGCATTGGGGGCGCGCCCGTCAAGGATGACCACGGCCCGCACCCCGTCGCGTAGCGCATCCAGCGCGGTCTGGGTTTTGGGGATCATACCGCCCGCGATAACGCCCGCTTCGGTCAAGTCCTTGATCTGCTGCGACGACAGATAGGTGAGCACCTCGCCATTGGCGTCTTTCACGCCGGAGACATCGGTCAAAAGCAAAAGCCGATCCGCGTGGAGCGCTCCTGCAATGGCACCAGCCGCCGTGTCGCCATTCACGTTAAAGGTCTCTCCGTCACGTCCCGCACCCACGGGGGCAATCACCGGAATCAGGTTTTCTTCGCCAAGCTCGTGGACAATCGACGGATCCATCGCCACCGGCGTGCCGACAAAGCCGAGCGCGGGGTCGGCCTGTTCACAGACCATCAGATTGGCATCCTTGCCGGAAATCCCGATGGCGCGGCCACCCTGAGAATTGATGGCCTGCACAATGCGTTTGTTCACAAGACCGGAGAGCACCATCTCGACCACTTCAACGGTGGCCTTGTCGGTCACGCGTTTGCCGTTCACGAAACTGCTCTCGATCCCGAGTTGTTCGAGCATCTTGTTGATCATGGGGCCGCCGCCATGGACGACCACGGGTTTCACGCCGACCTGCTGCATCAGCACCACGTCGCGGGCAAAACTTTCCATGGCTTCATCCGATCCCATGGCGTGCCCGCCGAGCTTGATCACGACGGTCGCCCCCTCATATCGCTGCAAATAGGGCAGCGCTTGGGATAGGGTACGGGCGGTCGCGATCCAGTCTCTGTTCATGTCTTGCTTCTTCATGTTCGGAATTCCAGACGAGGTTTGATCCTCAATACAGGGTTCCGCGCGTGTCGCCAAGCAGACTTGCGACATCATCGCTTTCGCCAGAACCACCCGCAAACGTGAGAGACAGGTTTGCGGGTGCGGTTTCAGACGAGTGTGGCGATCACCGCGCGTAACACATCGACGCCCCAGCCTTTTTCCGATGAGGTGACAATCAGCTCAGGGTAGGCGGCGGGGTGTTTGGAGACCGCTTGGCGAACTTGTGCGATGACTTTTTCGCGTTCCTGTTCCTTGACCTTGTCGGCCTTGGTCAGCACGACCTGAAAAGTCACGGCGGACTTGTCGAGGCGCGTCATGATCTCTTCGTCAACGTCTTTCACGCCGTGCCGGCTGTCGATCAGGACGAAGGCGCGGCGCAAGGTGGCGCGGCCCGACAGGTAGGCTTTGAGCAAGCGCTGCCATTTCTCGACTGTTTTGACAGGGGCTTTGGCAAAGCCGTAGCCGGGAAGGTCGACCAGATAGTGGCTGTCTGCACAGGTGAAAAAGTTGATCTCCTGTGTCCGGCCCGGCGTGTTCGAGGCCCGCGCCAGAGCCTTGCGACCGGTGAGCGCGTTGATCAGGGAGGATTTCCCGACGTTCGAGCGGCCGGCAAAGCAGACTTCCAACCGGTCGGCGGGGGGCATGCCGTCCATAGCGACGACGCCTTTGAGAAATTCGGTTTCGCCAGCAAACAGCAAGCGGCCCTTTTCAAGGGCCGCTTCATCTGGTTCAGCGATGGGGAATGGTAGTTCCATCGGTTACACGCCTTGTTCAGGCGTCCTTTTTCTTGAGCCTGAGCGAGCGCAGGATGTTGCCAAAGACATCGGGTTTGTGTCCGTGGCTGCGCATGATCAGGTACTGTTGTGTGAACGTGATTGTGTTGTTGCAAATCCAGTAAAGCACCAGACCCGAAGCAAAGTTGCCCAGCATGAACATGAACACCCAAGGCATCCATGCCATGATCATGGCTTGCGACGCATCCGTGGGGGCCGGGTTGAGTTTTTGTTGCAACCACATGGAGATACCGAGCAGGATCGGCAGGATGCCAAGGCTCAGGAAGGCGAGCATGGAACCCGGTTCCGGCGGCGCATAGGGCAAGAGGCCGAAGAGGTTCAGGATGGAGCTCGGATCAGGTGCGGAGAGATCGCGAATCCAGCCGATCCAAGGTGCGTGGCGCAGTTCGATGGTGACGAAAATCACCTTGTAGAGCGAGAAGAACACCGGAATTTGCAGCAGGAGCGGCAAACAGCCGGAGGCGGGGTTCACCTTGTTCTTCTTGTAAAGCTCCATCATGCCACGCTGGAGTTTTTCCTTGTCGTCGCCAGCGGCTTCTTTGAGCTTTTCCATTTCCGGCTGAAGCTCTTTCATCCGTGCCATCGAGACATAGGATTTATAGGCCAGCGGGAACATAACGCCTTTGATGATCAGCGTTAGGAGCACGATGGACCAGCCCATGTTGCCGATCAGGCCGTTCAGAGCGTGCAGGATGCGGAAGATTGGTTTGGTGAAGTACCAGAACCAGCCCCAGTCAATCGAATCGACAAAACGGTAGAAGCTCTTGTCGTCTTCGTAGTGCTTGATGGTTTCCCATTCTTTCGCACCGGCGAAGAGGTAGGAGGTGCTTTCGGCGGATGTGCCGGGGGCAACATCAACCGTAGGCATACGCGTTTCGACTTGGTAAATATTCGCGGTTTCCACGAATTTCGCGACGGAGGTGAAGCTCTGACCCGGTGTCGGGATCAGGGTGGTCATCCAGTTCTTGTCGGTAAAGCCGGTCCAGCCGTTGCTTTCCACAGAAATGGTGGAGGTCCGGCCACCTTCGCGCGGGTCGAAGTCGAAATCCGCGATGTTCTTGTATTTTTCTTCGTCGAGTTCTTTGTCCGACAGGCGCACAAGCCCTTCGTGCAGCACGAAATATTTGGAGACTTCGGGCGTGCCGTGACGTGCGACCACGCCGTAGGAGAACAGGCGTGCAGACGTGTCCGTGTTGTTTTCCACCGATTGCGTCACCGTAAACAGATAGTTTTCGTCGATCGCGATTTTGCGGTGGAAGACAAGGCCGTTGCCATTGTCCCAAGTCAGGGTGACCGGCGTGTCGGGGGTCAATGTGGCCCCGTCTTCAACGGACCAGAGCGTATTGGCACCGGGGACATCGTCGATGGTCAGCGAACCGCCCGGAGCCCAGCCATAGGTCGCGTAATAGGGCGCTTCCGCGCCGACGGGTTCAAGCAGGGTGACGATTTCGTCCCCGTCGATTTCAACCTTGTAGTCTTTCAGCGCCAGATCGTCGATTCTCCCGCCGATGAGGGAAATAGACCCTTCTACGCGAGGTGTCTCAATGGACAGGCGCGGGGCATCTGCGGCCTGAGTAGCTGTTTGCAGCTCAGAACCCGTTGCTTCGCTCTGTCCGGTTGCCGCCGGAGGTGCAATGGCTGTTGTTGTGTCCGTATTCTGTGTAGCAGCCGTTTCTGTAGCGACAGAAGCATTCGGATCCGTAACAGGTTCCGGGGCCGGGAAGAATATTGTCCACCCCAGTAATACGATGCCGCTCAGTACAACGGCAAGAATCAAGTTCTTGTTTTGATCGTCCATCTCGGCCGCCCGATTGTTGGAATTCAGTCTCGAAGGGTTCAACCTTCCAGAAGGCCTGAGGTCAAGCGGTTTCGGGGATTTCTTTTGGAAAATGCAGCAAAGTGATCAACCGGCGCGGCGTCCGATCCGCGGTGTTTGGGCCAATTTGCGTTTATGTCGCTCCATCCAGTCCTGTGTTTCCTCCAGAGGCATCGGTGCGGAAACGGAATAGCCCTGCACATGATCACAGCCAAGCTGCGCCAGCATGGCGTGTTCGCCGACTGTTTCCACGCCTTCGGCCAAGGTTTGCAGGTCCAGACGCTCGGCCATACTGAGGATGGCGGCCAACATGCTTTGCTGGCTTTGGTCCAGATCGCAGCGGGATACATAGGAGCGGTCAATTTTGATCCGGTCCACTGCAAATCGCCGGATGTTGGTGATGGAGGCATGGCCTGTCCCGTAGTCGTCCAGATCAATGCCTCACCCCATTTCTTTCAGGGCGCAGATGTTCCGGCTGATCGTATCACAGTCCGAAATCGAAATGACGCATTCCAGAATCTCTACGTTCAGTCGGCAGGGCTCCAACTCGAAACGATCCAGTTCCCAACGGATTTTGTCGGCAAGTTTCGGATTAGCCAAATCGGTCGATGAAAAATTGACAGCAACCGAAGGAACATGAAAGTCTGCGCGATCCCAGATTTTAAGCGCCATGAGCGCATGGTAGAGCATGACTTCGTTCAGGCGCTCTGTCAGGCCGAGGTCCGTAATGTCGGGCATGAATTTGGCGGGTGAGAGAACGCCGTGTTTGGGGTGCGTCCAGCGGGCCAATGCTTCCATGCCGGACACTTCACCCGTGTCTGTCGAGACCTGTGGTTGAAACCACGGAACAATTCCTCCGTTTTCGAGGGCTTGGCCGACGTCTGTGGACGAGGGAGTCTTTTCCGCCGGTTTCTTGCGACGCGCGGGGGAATAGGCGCGAATGGAACCGGGGCCATTGTGTTGCGCGTCACCGAGCGCAGTTTCGGCGGCATCTAGAAAGGCTTGCCCCGAAAGAGACGGGGCGCGGTTCGGTGTGCAAAACCCGATGGAGCAGGTGATGTAAACCTTGGTCGCATTGAGAGGGTAAGGCTCTGACAGGGCCTGTTGAATACGTGACGACAGTTGGATCAGGGTCTCCAGATCGGCGGTGCGCATCGGGGCAAGAGCAATGGCGAAGCGTGGCCCGCGCAGACGCACGATTGTATCGCCTTCGCGCAAGGCGTCTTGCAACCTTTGGGCAACACTGGTCAGAAGGTGATCACCGGCGGCATTGCCGAAGGTCGCCTGAAGGCTGTGAAAATCATCAACTTCAAGGGCCAGACAGGCCGTTGCCTTTCCGGCGGCCTCTTGAGTGTCCAGAACGTGATCGATGGCCGAGACAAGCCTTTCCGGCAGCGGCAGGCCGGTCAGCCCGTCTTTGGCAAGCATCTTGGCGCATTCTGCCTTGGGCGTGGTTGATATGGTCAAATTCAACACAGCGGCCAGTGCCGGAAGCACAAGAGCGCAGAGGATCAGCATGTGTTCTCCGCCGAACCAATAGGCCCCCAGACAAAGGGCGGGCAGAAACGCGATCGTATGTGGACCCGTGAGGATGTCGCGCAGGCGATGAAGCTTGTCTGCGATGAGTTTTTGCATGATCTCTGTCCCGATAGCTTTTGGCCGGATGGCCGTGGTGTCGGGTAGAGTGCAGCAAGAAAGTAGTCTGGCGGTTAACGCAGCTTTGGAATTTCGTTAGAATTGTCCGTATTTTCACTGTTGTCCGCCGGATTGGAGCGGGTGAGACCCAGAAAGTCGAACAGTTTCGGATCCATCATATGCGAGGGCCTGATGTTGGTCAGGGCTTTGAACATCACCTGCCGACGGCCGGGGCTGTTTTTCTCCCATCCGTCAAGGATTTGCTTGACCTGCTGGCGCTGCAATCCGTCCTGAGAGCCACAGAGATCACACGGGATGATCGGGTAGTTCATCGCGCGCGCGAATCTCTCGCAATCCTCTTCGGCGACATGGGCCATAGGACGATAGACAAAGAGGTCTCCTTCTTCGTTCACCAGTTTCGGCGGCATGGTCGCAAGCCGTCCGCCGTGGAAGAGATTCATGAAAAAGGTTTCCAGAATATCATCACGGTGATGCCCGAGCACGACCGCTGTGCAGCCTTCTTCGCGGGCGATTCGGTAGAGATTGCCGCGGCGAAGGCGGGAACAGAGCGCACAGAAGGTCCGTCCCTGCGGCACCTTGTCCATGACGATGGAATAGGTATCTTGGTATTCGATGCGATGGGGAACCTGCATACGCTCCAGAAACTCGGGCAGGACGGTCGCCGGAAAGCCCGGCTGGCCCTGATCGAGATTGCAGGCGACAAGCTCCACCGGCAACAGACCGCGCCACTTGAGTTCGTAGAGCGCGGCAAGCATCGTATAGCTGTCCTTGCCGCCGGACAGGCACACCAGCCATTTCGCGCCGCGTTCGACCATGCCGTATTGCTCGATGGCCTCACGCACGTTGCGGATGATCCGTTTGCGCAGCTTCTTGAACTCCGTCGTGGAGGGTGCGCCGTGAAACAGCGGGTGGATGTCGTCGAGATCATCAAGCATCGGAGTTTTCCTCGCTCGGCTTTTTCGGGGGAAGGGGCGTGGATTTCGGTTCCGGAACAGGATCATATCCCATGCCGCCCAAGGGGTGACAGCGTCCGATCCGGCGCAGCGTCAACCATGTGCCCTTGATCGCGCCATGTTTTTCCAGAGCTTCGAGCGCATAGGCCGAACAGGTCGGTTGATACCGGCAATTATGCCCGACGAAGGGAGAGAAAATCCGGCGATAGGCGCGGACGGGCAGGGATACGACAAAGGCCAGCGGGGTCATGATCGCCCTGCCTTTGCATCTCCGTGAACCTTTTTCAGCGCATATCGGAGGTCTTTGAGGAGCAGGTCGAAGGGGCGCGTGCGGGTGTCGCCCTTCTTGCCGACCAGAACATAGTCCCAGCCGTCTTGTCCCAGTTCGGGAATCAGCAGGCGCGCCGCTTCGCGCAACCGCCGTTTGGCATGGTTGCGGGCGACGGCATTGCCGACTTTTTTGGAGCAGGTGTAGCCGACGCGAATGCCTTTGGCTGGCTCACCGTCCCCGCGTTTGCGGCCCTGTAAAAGAAAGCTCGACGTGCCTTGACGGCGCGCACGGGCAGCCTTGAGGAAATCCGCGCGCTTGGCGAGGGTTTCCATCGAAGGCGCATCATTTGCGCATGACAAAACCGCCGACTGCGACCCGTGGGCTCCGGCCTTGGCCTTTGCTGTGGGTGCGTCCGGCGGTGTCATCGTCTTGAAGCCTATACAGGCGTCCCTAAGCGTGAATTACGCGGAAAGGGACTTACGGCCGCGAGCACGGCGTGCATTCAGAACCTTGCGGCCCGCTTTGGTGGCCATACGGGCACGGAAGCCATGGCGGCGCTTGCGGACGAGGTTGCTCGGTTGATAGGTGCGTTTCATCGCGCTATCTCCATCGGTTGCGTTGGGGCCCAAATCCCCCAAATGCAAACCCTGCGGCATGACAAAGGGATTCGAAGGCGAGTAATCGTTCGAAGCCCTGCCAATAGGAGGCTCTCGGACAGTTGTCAATTCTCATGCGTCGGAAATCTGTAACAAATCTCCCGTTGAGGTCGGTTTCTTATAACAGACCATCACTGAGCCGTGAATATGACCGAAAATGCTGGTTTCGGCAAATGCAACGCACCATGTTGCCGCAAACACCCAGATCAAAGGATAGACGCGTGTCGGAAACTGTAGAAAAACGTCATATATGGCCATTGGTGCTTTTGGCCCTTGTGGCTGCGGGGCTTGCCGTGTTGCTTCGGGAGCATCTCAGTTTTGAGGCGCTCGCGGCCAATCGCGCTATACTTCTCTCTTATACAGAGGCACATACCGGCCTTGCCGTGCTGGTCTTTGTCATCTGTTACGCGGCGATTGTCGGCCTGTCTTTGCCCGGTGCGACCGTGGCCACACTGACGGGCGGCTTTCTGTTTGGCACTTTTCCGGGGGTGCTTTTTAACATCTCGGGTGCGGTTCTGGGCGCGTCCTTGCTGTTTCTCGCGGCGCGCTGGGGATTGGGCGACTGGCTTTCGAGCAAGATTGACGCCACCGAGGGGCGTATCCACAAGATCAAGCGCGGCATTGATGAAAATCAATGGTCCATGCTTTTTCTGATCCGGCTTTTGCCCGTGGTGCCGTTCTTCGTGGCGAATCTGTTGCCTGCACTCTTTGATGTGCGTTTCTCGCGCTTTGTGATTTCGACGGCCTTGGGCATCATTCCCGGAACCCTGGTCTATACATCTGTCGGGGCAGGGCTTGGCGCTGTGTTCGAGGCGGGGGAAGTTCCCGATCTCGGCATTATCTTCGCGCCACAGATCCTTTTGCCGCTTTTAGGGCTTTGCTTGCTCGCACTCTTGCCAGTTCTGTGGAAGACTTGGCGTAAGGAGGTCGTATGACCAATATTAAAACAGACGTTTGCGTGATCGGGGCCGGTTCTGGCGGCTTGTCCGTCGCGGCGGGCGCGGTTCAAATGGGCGCGCGGGTCGTGCTCGTAGAAAAGGGTGAGATGGGTGGCGACTGCCTCAACTCCGGTTGTGTGCCCTCCAAGGCGCTTTTGCACGCGGCGGCCAAAGGCATGAGTTATCCCGATGCCATGGCCCATATGCAGCAGACCATCGCAACCATTGCGCCGCATGACAGTCAGGAACGGTTTGAGGGGCTGGGCTGTAAAGTCATTCGCGCCGAGGGGCGGTTTACATCGCCCACGACCTTGGACGTCGGTGGTGTGACCATCAAGGCACGCCGCTTCGTTATCGCCACAGGGTCCAGCCCGCGCGTGCCGGAGATCGAAGGCCTCGCCTCCGTGCCCTATCTGACGAATGAAACCATCTGGGGGCTGAACAGCTGTCCAGAGCATCTCGTCATTTTGGGCGGCGGAGCCATCGGCATGGAAATGGCGCAGGCGCATCGGCGCTTGGGCGCGCAGGTGACGGTGATCGAGGCCTTCGCGGCACTCGGGCGCGAAGACTCGGAGGCCGCAGCTGTGGTCAAAGCCGCATTGCAAGCCGAAGGTGTGACACTGATCGAAGGCAAGGGCGCGGAACGTGTCTCTGTTGTCGACGGGCAGACCTGCGTGACACTGTCCGACGGGCAGACGGTCACAGGGTCGCATCTATTGGTGGCCACTGGGCGGCGTGCCAATTCCGAAAACCTCGGCCTTGAACATGCGGAGGTGGACCGCACCAAGACTGGCATCAAGGTGGGAGATAATCTGCGCACGTCGAATCGTCGGATCTATGCCATCGGAGATGTGATCGCAGGCGGGCTGCAATTCACCCATGTGGCGGGCTATCAGGCGGGTGTGGTCATTCGTCCGCTTCTGTTCGGCTTGCCAGCCAAGGCCGCGCGTCACCACATTCCTCACGCCACCTACACCAGCCCCGAACTCGCGCAGGTCGGTCTGACCGAGGCGGACGCGCGCGAAACCTATCAGGACAAGCTCGAAGTCGTGCGTGCCGAGATTTCCGGCAATGACAGGGCGATTGCGACCGGACGGGCAGGGGAGGGCAGCGGTTTTATCAAACTGATGGTCGTCAAATCCCGCCCCGTCGGGGTCACGATTGTCGGGCCGGATGCAGGGGAAATGATTGCTTTCTGGTCTCTGGTTCTGTCTTTGAACCTCAAGATGAGCAAAATTGCGGGCATGGTCGCGCCATATCCGACATTGGCCGAGCTTAACAAACGCGCCGTGAGTGCCTATTTTACCCCCAGACTGTTCGAAAGCCGCAAGGTCAAAGCGATCGTCAAAACAATTCAGAGACTTGTGCCCTAGGTCAAAGGTCTTCCCCAGCGGCGAAGAGGAACCATGTCGTTATCGCGTTTCATCAATACCCTGTCTGGGCGTTTCCTGATCCTGACGGTCATCTTCGTGATGGCCGCAGAGATCATGATTTTCATGCCCTCTGTCGCGCGGTTTCGTGAGGATTTTCTGCTGTCGCGGCTGGAGCGTGCGCAGATCGCCTCGCTTGCGCTTCTAGCCAATGACAGTCTCGACATGGACCTTGAAGACGAACTTCTCGAAAACGCGGGCGTCTATAACGTTGTCTTGCGGCGCAACGAGATTCGCCAGCTTGTCTTGTCCTCCCCGATCCCCGACCAGATTCACGCCACCTATGATTTGCGCGAGGCCACGGGGTTCGAATTGATTCGGGACGCGATGGTGACGCTGTTTGATCCTGAAGAGCGGGTGATCCGTGTAATCGGTGATCCGGTCAAACAGGCGGGGCTTTTGATCGAGGTCACGCTGCCAACGGCGCCTTTGCGCGTGGCGATGCTCGATTACGGTTTCCGCATCCTGCTGTTGTCGGCGGTGATCTCTTTTATCACCGCGTTTCTGCTGTTCCTCGCGGTGCGTGCCCTTCTGGTGCGCCCGATCAAGCGGGTGGTCGGCGCGATGACCTCTTATACCCAAGCGCCCGAAGACGCGCGCCGTATTATTGAACCTTCCGCAAAAGTGCCGGAACTGCGCGAGGCCGAGATCGCGCTGAAGGTCATGGAGACCGAACTCACAGCCTCCTTGCGGCAAAAGGAGCGTCTGGCGCAACTGGGCGGTGCGGTGGCCAAGGTCTCGCATGATCTGCGCAACATCCTGACCACGGCGCAACTCTTTACCGACCGTCTGGAAATGTCCGACGACCCCGCCGTGACGCGTTCCGCGCCGAAACTGGTGAACTCGATCCAGCGGGCCGTGAACCTCTGCGAGACGACTTTGGCCTTTGGCAAGGCCGAGGAACCCGCGCCGACACTCACCGGCGTGCGGCTTGCCGAACTGGTGGCTGAGGTGATTGAGGGCGAGCGTCTCTCCATCGGCGATTTCGATCTGTCTTTTTCCGAAGACATCCCCGCCACCATGGTGGTGCGTGCCGATCACGAACAAATGCACCGTGTGCTCTCCAATCTGGTGCGCAATGCCCGTCAGGCGATCATGGCCACGGGCAAGCCCGGCGAGATTTCTGTCGCCGGACGCGAAGATGAGGACGAGTGGGTGATTTCTGTGACCGACACGGGACCGGGCCTGCCACCCAAAGCCCGCGAATACCTGTTCCAGCCGTTTCAGGGCGGCACGCGCAAGGGCGGATTCGGCCTTGGCCTTGCGATTTCTGCCGAGCTGGCGAAGGGACATGGCGGGCGGCTTGTGCTGGAGCGTTCCGACGAACAGGGCACCGCCTTTGCCATCCACCTGCCGAAAGGGTTCTCCCATCAGGGCGCGGGCGAAGCTTCGGAAAAGGAGAGCGACCCGCAGGCCGCAATTTGAGGCATCAGGCAGCCGCGTGACATTTTTTTACTTTTTATGTCAAATGCCTCTTGCGCCCCTCCGAGCTTATATGTATTTCCGCCCACACAGTGCACCCGTAGCTCAGCTGGATAGAGTACCTGACTACGAATCAGGGGGTCAGAGGTTCGAATCCTCTCGGGTGCACCATTTTACTTTCAGATGTAGATAAGAACCGTAACGCCTTGAAGGGTAAGGTAGTTTCTGCAGTTCGAAGTCCCATTTCGCGTGATACACTCAGAGGCGCGGCAAAGGCTAGTCGTAACACCGTTCTCTTGAGTTCGTAGGAACCCTTTTCCCAAATTTTCCAAGGGTTTGATAAAAACGCCATGGAAAGTTCGAACATTTTATCGAAGTTTCCTTCTGGAAGGTCTCGATTGGCTAGCTTTTCTTGCAGTACAGCGGTTTCTGAGCGCAATTCTGCAATTCTAGTTTCGTAGGCACGAGCGGTCTCGTCGTGTTGAGTTCGAGCAGCTCGGTCGATAAGCGAATTGATTTCGGTATCAATCTGCCGTAGTCGGGTTCTGTGCCGTGAAGCTTCTTCTTTTGAGTTGGAACGATAGCGGTCCCACGCTTCTCGGAACATCAGACTGGCAAGTTCGAACGTCTTGGCTGATGGTGTGAGCCCCTTCAAGACGTGGTCGAACTCGGTCTCCAGCTTGTCCCGCGCGATCGACTTGCCACGTTGGCTACAGCCTTGATGGTGACAGAGATAGTAAGGGTATCGCTTTCCTGTTCCGCTTTTTGACCAACAGGAAGTCAGGCTATACCCGCATTCACTGCACGTCAAAAAGCCGCGTAAGACGAAGTCTCGGTCGATATTCTTGCGGGCCGGCGCGACCTTCTTTCCATTCAAGCGATCCTGATTGATCAAATAGGTCTCATAGGAGATCAATGGCTCATGTTGAGCCTTCGTCAGCGGAACACCCCATTCAGGCTTCTCCAAATACCCCGCGTACACTAAACGGGTCAGCAAGCCCGTCACTCGGTCGAACTTGACTTCCTTTGCGCCACGAGGGCGAGGAAACTCGGGATTGTTGTCCAAGAAGCGCTTCACCTCCGCTTGGCTTTGAAACCGTCCGGATGCGAATCCCTCCAACGCTTCCCGAATGATGGAGGCCTCTGGCTCCTTCGGTAGAAGTATCTTTCCTCCTTCTGGAGCCTTGGCATATTGATACCCAACTGGAGCAGAGAACGTCCAATATCCATTTTTTAGTCGCGCAATCGTTCGGGTCTTGGATAGCTCGGCATTCTTCTCGCGGTCTCGAGAAGCTAACAATGCCCAGAGCATCTCTAAGAAACGGCTTTCCGCATCCACTCCGAACTTTGTCTTGGGGCTGTCGATAGCAGCACCGGCAGTCATGATCTTGTTCCGCAACTCTGTATGCGCACCTACATCACGCGCAAATCGAGAAACGTCATCTACGATGACCACATAGTCACGAGCATCAACACGGTTCAGGAAATCCAAGAGCAAGTTCATTCCGGGACGGTCCGAACTCGCGCCAGAGATCACGTCGGTGAAAACGTCTTCGACCCGCATTCCGCATTGCTCAGCATAGTCTCTGCAGCTCCGTTCTTGACTCGACAGTCCTGCGCCATCCATCGTTTGTTTGATAGATGAGACGCGACAGTAGATGACGCACTTGGTCCGCTTCTGCTTCTCTTGCTTATCAAACATGTGCCGTCTCTCCGATTTTTTGGGAGACGTTGCTGCAACGAGACCGAGGCGTAGGAAAATCAATTATATCTGCGCCGCCCGCCTGTACGGGATGAACTCCATAGCCAAGATCTACAAAGGCTACGATCACCGTCCAAAGCGCATTCAAAAATTCTACCTTCTGCTCGTTGGAAAGGTCGCTGCCGTCAAGGTAACTTTGATAGCGTTCAATGTCGATTTTCAACTGTTTCCGGTTCAGATGATGACGGTTTCTAGATTCGACGAAATCGATGACTTCGCTTTCGTTCAATTCGTGGTTCATGTTCGAACTCTCCTTATTTGTTGATGTAAGAACTCTCGTTAAAACTCGAGGGCAACATCAGGATATGTGGAAATCTAAGCAGTTGAAAAGGAAAGAATAAATTACATTGTTCGTTGAAAATAGCACATCTCAAAAAACGGAAATTTGCACATCTTGATCGTGTCGGATCAATGCCCGTTAAACCAGTGCCCGCGCTGTTTGGGAAAAAGCACATAGACGAATTCTGGAAAAAGCACATGTCATCCTGTGTGACATGAAGCTCTACGCGAATCGGCAACAAATATTAGAGAACTTTGCTTAGCTGGCTCAAAGCCACCTAAAATGATTTCAAAAGGGAGGATTTGTTATGTCAGGTGTTCAGTAGCTTTGAAAATCTGGTTGCAAGTGTGTCGATAGGTTTATTTTTGCATCATGACACGCCCATCCTTTGTCGACGTCCAGTTGCAGAGGTTGACCGTTCAATGTGAACCGTCGCCCATTGAATCTCCTCCTAGAATTCACGCTAGCAATGTATAGTATTGTCCTTGTTAAACGAAGATTTTTTGAGGTGCCAAAATGAAGGCGACTTTGCCTACAGGCTGTTCTGTCAGTCAGCATATTTTAGATACTCCCAAATTGATGCCACGCCATGAAGGCACCATTAATATTACTGATGCTCAGTACGCCGCGCTTGATGCAGGACTTATGGAAGGGAAAAGTCTGCTAGTGTCAGCTCCGACCTCCACCGGCAAAACGCTTATAGGTTGGTGGGCGGCAGCATCCGGCCTCGAGCGTGGCAAGCGGTTTGTCTACCTTGTATCCCACCGCGCGCTGGCTTCCCAAAAGTTCGAGGAAATTCAGTCATTGTTTCTGGGGCCATGGCTTGGTGGGGATACATCGACTTTGGTGTGCGCTACCGGGGATGGCGTTATTGATGGAAGTGGTCGGGCGAACAGTGCGCCGCTTGCGGCAACGATTCTGGTCGCGACTTATGAAAAATACCTTGCCCTTATCTCGGCTGGTGGTCCGCCTCAGGACTTGTCTGATGTGGTCTTTGTATGTGACGAAGTTCAGCTTATCGGAGACGGAAATCGCGGAAAACACGTAGAATTATTGCTTTCCGTGCTAAAGCGGACCGGCTGGTATCAGTTCGTCGGATTGTCTGCTGTTATGGACGACGCTGGAGCTCATCAATTCGCTCACTGGCTCAATCTAACTCTTGTTAAGACTGAAACGCGGGAGAAAACTCTGACGATTGAGGGCCGATGGAACAACGGATGTCTTATCGCGACGACTAGTCCTGAGGGCATAGCGCCTCTCCGCCAAGAGCCCAAAGCAAAGGAGATGCGGCTGAACTCGATGATTGATGAACTCGTCGCAGCAGACAAGAAACCCGTCATTGTCTTCTGTATGAAGGTAGACGACACTTACAATCTCGCAGAAAAATGGGCAGCCTCCAAAACTTCTGAGCAATTAGTGGTCCCGCCCCCCGGACTTGATCTGGATGAGACTTTGCTGTCGTTGATTAATAAACGATGTGCGTTTCATAATGCAGAACTCAGCGAAGCTGAGCGCGCTTATATTGAACAGATCATGCAAGACAAGACGATTGACGTTGTATTTGCAACATCCACACTAGCTGCGGGCGTGAACTTTCCTCTTGGAAGTGCTGTCTTTTCAAAATGGAAGAGATGGGACTTTGACAAAAGACAACACGTTCCAATTCGACGAGATGAGTTTCAAAACATGGCTGGGCGCGTCGGACGAATGGGACAAGAGGCTAGCGAAGGAATTGTGTTGGCAACTGCGGGAGGCGCAGTGGAACTCGAAAGCCTCAAATGTTTGATAGATTTCTCTAAAAAGGAAACGCTGGGCAATGGAATTACGCCTGATGACTTCGGATCGTTGGTAATACAGCTTTTCGCTGGAGGTCTATGCTCTACACGACAAGAGGCTTTCGCTCTGATGGCATCGACACTGAGTGCAAGCCGTGAAGCTGAGCGTGGGAATGGTAGTGTGGAGCATTGGAGGCCTCACCTCGATCAACAAATTGATCGACTGATTGAAACACATTGTCTAATCGAGGCCAATCAAAGGCTTGTAGTTACGGAGTACGGCCAAGCTGTAGCCAAGAGCGGCTTAAAGCCAGAAACTGCTGCGCACTTCTTAAATTACCTTAGCCAATTCGGCGAGCGTATTTCCGAACTGCTCCCCACGCCCGAGAGGGAGGGGTGCGATGACGATCTATTATTTATCTTTACCCACGGAAGCTTACTGTCCCCTGAATATAATCTAACTGGCGGCCCTCGTACGAGGCATATCAGTTGGAGATTCGGGAGCGATGGGCCGGTGAGCAATCCGCAAGCGGAAAGCTTAGAGGATATTCTTTTTGAACGTCCATGGGTTGCAAACCCGAGTGCTGCCAATGGCGCGAGAGCGTTGGCTGCGTGGGCATCTGGTGCGGACCGAGAAACGTTGGAACAAATTTTGCCTGGCGTTCGCCTCGGCCTGATAGAGAATACTGCAAGGGACGTGAGTTGGCTTCTGTCCGCTGTCGCTCAAGTTATCGCGACCTCGTCAGCCTCGAGGCTTGCTGACGCAGCTCGGCACCCACTTCTGGCATCCACCAATCCCAACCTTGCACAAATTCGGAAATTTTCACGGGTCTTGCGCAGGTACGCTGTCCGCATCGCCTATGGTTTGCCATCTGAATGCTATTGGCTGAAAGAGTTGGAGCTAAAAGGACCATCGAAAAGGCTCACACGTAAACAAATAATTAAACTCCACGAGCAAGGTCTTTCTAAACCACACCTTCTAATGGATGGGAGCCAAAAGTACGACGAGCTACGTGCTGCTGCGCTTCCCAAAGTTGGTGGCGCTAATTATCCTAACCTTGTTAGAGATGCCGCGAAGAATTGGAAAATCGATCAAAGAAGGCACTTCCGGAATCGACATGAGAAAAAGGCAGTACGTCATGGAAGAGAAGGGCTTGTTTCAAATCTGTATGACGCACGCGGAAAGGACCTTGAAGCGGCAATCATCGCGATCCTTGCAGATATAGGGATAGAATGCACTGTACTCGACGATGGAACTAGGTCGGCTTGGCCGGATTTAAAGATTGAATTCTCCGCGAATGGTATGACCTCAGATGTAGTGGCAGAGGTAAAATCCAAAGAGAAGGAAAGTGCTCTCGTTCCTTTAAATGATGCGATTGAAGTCATCAGTGCCGCTGCAATTGCTGGGCTTGGGGGCTTGCCTGTCTCTACAATTTGTAGCCCGGGAGTAGAACCGAGTGTCCCAACTGCGATTTCTGGATGCAATCAACTCAGTATTGTTGAATTGATTGACTTGGCTGAAGCCTACCTTCGCATTAAGGATGGCAATCTAAGTGTTAGTGATTTGTATAACTGGATGACGACGCCGGGCATCGCGCTTACGGAGGACCTCCCCTTCAACAATGTCTAGCGGGATGAGGGTTGGCGTGAAAACGCCAGCCCTCCTCGTCTATTGATGCATTTCCTAAACTGGGTAAACTCTAATATTACCACAATTGTTTGCTTTCCTTTTCAAGAAAGAGATCACTAGAGGTGACTGCAACGGATACGCAGTTTCAGTTAAACGTCTCCACATATCAAACAGTTCAATCGCATCTCCCACCGAGTTAGCTCCGCAAAAAGTGCGTTCGATGTTTCTCCCTTTAGGTGCACCATTTTTCTTCTTTGTCAGATGCCAAGCAAAACCGACTTTTGTGACAGATAACTGACCCAGTTGGCGGAATTTCCTGAAATCATCGCAGCGTTGCTCAGTTGAGCGGGTGATCGTAAGATCAAGCAAATCTTGCCTTTGTCTGATCTCGGAAGCATCGCTTGGTCAAAAGCCTACCTGCCACTCCCGGAACGAATTTCCCGCAGTTGCCGCTGACGGTGGCACATGCCGCGTGCGAGCCTGCTACTTCCTTACTGTCACGACTTGCAGCCAGGAATGGCGCCATTTCGATGCAGAGGTTCTGCGGCGACATTGCCTTTCCGATCGACCCGCTCTTTCGTGGTGAGAAGGTGGCCATAGAGCAATTGGCGCAGCTTGCAGGGTGTGACGTGGGCGCACTTGTGCGGGTATCTATCCGCCACCTCGGTAAGGGCCACTTCCGTTTGAGAGAAGAATTTGCTTCTCTCCAGAGCTTTCAGCGCACGCGCATCCGCGTCTGCCCGGAGTGTATACGGTCCGAGATGCCGTCAGCCGCGGAGCCGTGGCGTGTGCCGCGCCGCCTTCAGTGGAAATTTTCATCAATCAGGAGCTGCTCGGAACACGGCAGCATGCTCGAATGCCTTCCATCTGAGAGGTTCAATAAGGACGCCAGAGACTTCGCAGCGCAGCTGCAAAAACACTACGGTTGGATCATGGATCAGCCGGAGGTCCAAGCGCCGCCTAGCCCTTTCGAGGCGTACCTCACGAACCGTATCATGAGCGGGCGGGGAGACCGATGGATCGACCGCCTCGAACTCAACGTGGCGTCACGGGCATGTGAAGTGTTGGGGCTGCGTATCGCAAAGGGACCAGATGCCGCGTTAGCGGGGCACAGTGAGCCAGACTGGATGAACTATGGTGCCTTGGGCTATGATATACTGAAAGACGGTCCCGACGCTCTTTCCGACTGCTTATCTGCGATGGCTCGCGTGGACGGAGTGGACGGCAGGTTTTTCGGTCGGCTCTTTGGCCCATGGATGGCTTGGTTGAAGGGCCGGAGTCTCGGCGATGAGTTCGAGCCTCTGCGTGACGTCGTGCGGCGACACGTTTTCGATAATTTTTCCGTCAGGAAAGGAGTCCTGGTGCTTGGCGTGCCTTCGGAGGGAATAGCTTCGTCGAACCCACAGACGTCACTCTCGCTGAAGGGGTTCGCCAAGCGCAATGCGGAGGATCTGCTCTGTCGAGGACTCGCAACGCGTGACGCTGGTGGCGGTATTGTACCGTTGAACTTTGTAACCCAGGAAATGCTTGACGCCTACGAGCGCGAGAAGAAATTTTTTCGGGCCGGGAAGAATTCGCATGAGAAAGCTAAACCTAGCGCGTATGGTGCCGATAACGTCAGGGCGTCGGGACAGAGCGGCCTCTCCGTCGGTGACGCCGCTCGGCAGTTAAAAGTGACAGTCAAAACAGTAGGGTATTTGATCCAGCATGGGATGCTGTGCGGGGTGGATACCTCAGAACTCTACCGCCGAGGGGCGACAGTTGTTACCGCTGATAGTCTGACGCAGTTTCAGAAGAGCTTCATTTCCTTGGGTGAGCTCGCCGAGATCACGCAGCGCCCACAAGGCGCATTTTCGATGAAACTTAGAAATGCCAATGTGACCCTGTTGGCGATGCCCCATGATCTAAGCCGGATCTACTGGCGCGAGGATGTAAATGTCGACCTAACAACCGAAAAATGACCCTTTCGGCCCAAGGCGGCCATTCACTCACCACTTGTATGCTGCGGTGCGGCCCGTAAATTCGGACTTTCGCTGCAGCTGCAAGGTTCAAAATCGACCGAGCCGCGGGATTGCGGGACAGAGCCTTAAGTCGCAGTGACTGCACTAACGTCGGTTTTGGCGAAGTTGGAAGCGTCGTGAATGGTCTTTACTGTTTCGAGTATGGGCAGCTTAGAATTCTTGGCAAACCACAAAAATATTGGTAAATCTTCCATTTTGCGTTGAAATTTTTCGGCCGGGAACCCAACTTCGATAGAGAACGAAACGGAAATAGTGGGCATGACCTTAACAATAACAAAACAGGCTGAAACCTATCTCGAAACACTGGCTAAAGCGCTTGAGATTCCCCCCTCCCGTTACGAGCAGGCGGAAAAAAGCTACAAGTCACTGGGCGATTGGCTTCATCGCGACGGCTCTATTGTGAGCCACCTGGACCCAGACGTATTCGTACAGGGGTCTTTCCGTTTGGGTACAGTCATCAAACCGCTTTCCAACGATGAAGAGTATGACGTCGACTGCGCGTGTTCCCTGAAAGACCTGGGCAAATCTAACGTGTCTCAGGCGCAGCTGAAGGAGCTGCTTGGGGACGAAATCAAACTTTATCGCAAGAGCAAGGGAATTACGAAGAAGGTACACGAAGGGCGGCGCTGCTGGCGCCTCGACTACGCTGACGGCGCACAATTTCATATGGATATCGTGCCTGCTATCCCCAACGGGAATGATCAGCGCCGCCTGCTTGAAGCCAGGAATCTGGACGCAGATTTTGCAGATACGGCGATTGCAATTACAGATAACGAAGTGCTTCCGCAATATTTTGAGATTACAAATGACTGGCCGCGATCCAATCCGCGCGGTTACGCCGAATGGTTCAAGTCTCGGATGGGGGAGGTGTTCGAACGGCGGCGGGCGCAAGTTCTCAACGAGATGCGCGCGAAGGGTGTAACAGCAAGCGTGGAAGATATTCCGACTTATCGTGTCCGCACACCGCTTCAGTCTGCAATCATGATATTGAAGCGTCACCGCGATACGATGTTTGCCGATGATGCGAAAAACAAGCCTATTTCAATCATCATCTCGACCTTGGCGGCTCACGCCTATCAGGGGGAAGAAACAATTGGACATGCTCTGCTCTCGATCTTGAGAAAAATGAGAGATGCGATCGAATATGATGGTCAAAAACACATCATCAGAAATCCGACCGATGCCCTCGAAAACTTTGCTGACAAGTGGGAAACACACCCAGAGCGGGCAGATGCCTTCTTCACATGGCTTGAGCAGGCTCGCGAGGACTTTGCCAGCGCTGGCCGGCTTGTCGAGCACCGGCGTATGTCGAGCGTACTGGCGGACCGTATGGGGCGCGACCTGACGGATCAGGTGAGCGAGGCGGTCCTTAAGCCAACCCGGTCCGGTGGTTCCGGGCTATTGGGAGCAGCCACGGCCGCCTCCGCCACGTCAGCCCCGAATGTGTCCTTTTCGGATGCACCGCGAAATCCGAAAAGGCCGGACGGGTTCGCATGAGCTGGTGGTTCACGCGCAGTACCCGTCTTTCTTCTGAGAAAGCCGCCATTGCTGATCTGGAAGCTGGTGTTGACTGGCTCCAGGTTGGCAGGTGGCAAACCAATTCTGACCTCGCCATGTGTGTTGTTTTTCGGATTGTCACTGGCGATGATGAATTTGCCTTTGAAATGATTTACCCGAGTGTGTTTCCGGACGCCCCCCCGATGATCTACACGCAAGACAGGTCATTGGTCTCTGGACATCAATATGGCGCTGAGGGCGAACTGTGTCTTGAACATCGCCCTGACAACTGGCTCCCCACGATCACGGGCGCTGACATGATTGCCAGTTGCCAACGGCTTCTCTCCGAAGAGCGTCCGGAACAAGGCGCACTCGTTCATGCTCGCTCGGCGCATATCGCGTCATTAGGGCGCGACATGCGTTCGCACTATTGTCGCCTACTTCTGACACCGGGAGATTTGGAAGCTCTGAACACGCTGTCGGAATACACACCGCAGCCCCTGATTCTGAATGATCGCAAAGCGGCCTCAAGCCTGATTTCGTCCATCGTCTCTGTCGGACAGAAGGACACGCCGTTCTGGGTCAGCGACTTGCTCATACCCAAAGGAGGTTTGGAAGAAAACGGGTTTGTCGTACGTGTACCCGGAGCGGGTAAGCAAGGGGACATCAGTGCAGATGACCTGAAAGCGCTTCTGGAGGGCGTGAGACTGGCGGAACTGGGCAATACAGTGCTGGAGAGCGACGGACATGAGCATCTGCTGATCGGCGATGCGGCGGATTGGGAACTCTTTTGGATTTATGGTGAAGCAGGCAAGCGCAAAGTCATCAACTATACGACGCTGCCTATCCCAGAACCTAAACCACGATTGCCGGGCAGCCACGCATCCCTTTTTGGTAAGAAGGTTGGTATCGTCGGTTGTGGTTCAGTTGGGTCGAAAATTGCAACCAGCCTGTGTCGCTCCGGTGTTGGAGAATTCTTCCTCATTGATGAGGACATCTTTTTTCCTGGCAACATTGTCCGCAATGAACTGGATCTCAATGACATAGGATCACACAAGGCTTATGCCCTGCGTGACCGATTGCTGCGGATCAATCCCCGGATTGACGTTAAAGCGTTGCGCATCTCACTGGGCGGCCAGGAAAGCGCCAACTCCATGGCAGGTGCGCTTGAGGCGCTCGGCAAATGTGATCTTCTTGTCGACGCCACAGCAGATCCCTCGGCATTCAATATGATCGCGTCGGTATCCACACGGCAAAGAAAGCCGATGATCTGGACAGAAGTGCTTGCTGGCGGAATTGGCGGCATAGTTGCCAGGTCACGTCCTGACATAGATGCTGTACCGCTGGCGGCTCGTTCACAAATTGAGATTTGGTGCAACGATCAGGGCATGGAATGGGCTCGTACAGCCGGAACTGATCCC
This sequence comes from Celeribacter halophilus, assembly GCF_018860305.1. GTDB lineage: Bacteria > Pseudomonadota > Alphaproteobacteria > Rhodobacterales > Rhodobacteraceae > Celeribacter > Celeribacter halophilus_A. Next base: position 20,763 of record NZ_JAHKPE010000009.1, on the reverse strand, counting down.
TATGGCAATCGCGGCAGCGACGGTACGCCTCTTATTGCCGAAGATGCCGAGGTTGCGATCATGGCAGCCCATGCCGCGCGCTACGCGACCGACATCCTGACGCGACCGGATGCAAGCATCTTTCCCATGTCTGCCTATGTCATAGGGTTTTCTTCGGAATGGCTCTTTAACGAGCCCTTTGACACGCGCCCCATCGATTTACAGCCAATCGGCACATGGGGGGAAACAGCGGACCTGTTGGAACCGGACGCGCTCTTGCAGCTTCTGAAGGACCATCTGCCTGACAAGGAGACTGCGGATGCAACTGTGTCTGCAGGCTGATGTAATCCGCAGGATGCGGCGACATATGCTGCGCGCCGGGAGTCGCGAAATCGGTGGCATGATCATGGGCGAACAGACGGGTGATCAGCAATTCCGTGTCGTTGACTTCACAATTGATGCCACAAGTGGATCGCCCTCAAATTTTACCCGCGACGCCGAACAACACGATCAGGCACTCGCGGAATTCTTCAAAACGACCGGGGCGGATTATCACCGGTTCAACTATCTGGGCGAATGGCACACCCATCCACGTTTCAGTGTGCATCCGAGTTTGCAGGATATGCACGCTATGCAGGATTTGGTTGACGGATCCGGGGGCGTCGACTTTGCGGTGCTTCTGATCGCGCGCCTGAAGTGGTTCGGGCGTTTCGAAAGCAGTGCGCACCTTTTTGTGGATGGGTATGTCCCATCAGCCATAATGCAGATTTATGACAACTGACCGTATGTCCCTGGTGATCACACGTAGTTGGCCCACCCCGGCTCACATTGCGAAGGGGCATGGGCAAGATCTCCTACGATGTTGAATAGAACCGGAGCGATCCCGAATTGAAAGGCCGCCAGAACATGACCGCGAAGCAAGATACCAACAAGAAAGGTCGACATGGCAATGTGACGGGCAAGGCATTGAATCTTGTCTGGGCCCGATCCGCCGGGCGCTGCCAGCTTGATGGCTGTAATGAAGACCTAACCAGGCATCTGGTGATCGGCAGCCGAAGAGCAAACAAAGGCTATGTTGCACATATTATTGGCTCCAGCGCGGATGGCCCTCGGGGAGATCCTGAAAGATCAAAGGAACTCGCCAAGGATCCGGACAATGTGATGCTGTTGTGCGACGGCTGCCATAGGGAAATCGACCGCGAACATCCTGACGATTACCCTGAGGCCCGGCTTCATGACATGAAACGCAGACATGAAGCCTGGGTTTCCAGAGCTGTCGGCCTCAAGCCGGATAGCCAATCCCACATTCTGCGGTTTACCAACCGGATCGAGGCAAACGAAACGGCCATTCCGTTGGACGACTGCGTTCTTGCCATGCAGGCCATCGGGAAAACGCCTGCGAGCATTCATGCGATCGACCTCAAAATCGGAGTGTCAGGGCATAACGAGACTGACGATGTCTACTGGGCCGCTGAGCCGGGCGATCTTCAGACTTTCTTCAACAGGAAGTTCGAGGGCTACTTCAATACGGGAAAAGTCCGCCACTTATCTGTATTTGGCTTTGGACCGATGCCGCTTTTGATGAAGCTGGGACAGTTACTGCCTGACCTTCACGATATTGATGTTTTCACGCGCCACCGGGAGCCCACGCCCTCATGGTGCTGGAAAGATGGTGCGCCGACGTTTCAACCTTACTGCACCGAAGGGGCGGCCAAATCGAACAGAGTGGCAATCAAACTCAGTGTTACAGACAGGATCAGCGACGAGCGCGTGCAATCTGCTATTGGTGAAAACGACCTTTCGATCTGGGAGATCACTTGCGACCGGCCGGGTTATGACGTTCTCTCAACGCGTGAAGACCTGAGCGATTTTCGGACGGTCGTCAGATCTACATTCAACCGGATCAGACAATGTCACGGTGAGGCCGTGGAGATCAGTGTTTTTCCAGCGGCACCAGCTGCCTGCTGCATAGAATTTGCCCGCGTCTGGCAACCCAAAGCACATCTTCCTATGGAAATCTACGATCAGGTTAAAGACCGTGGTTTCATTAAGAGATTAAGGATCGAGTAACAGTAGCTAAAAGATCGACTTCTCTGATGTTAGGGGGAGATCACGCATAAAAGCGCATTCAGGTTCAATGTCTGTTTTTGCAGGATGGCGGTGAGTTATTTGCAGGTGCAGAGAAGGTTGGCTCTCCGCCCTTACTTCGGAAAGCCTCTGGCACTACGGCTGCAGAGGTCATGTCCGCTTCGGGCTGGAATCAGTCATAAGACCACGTCACGAGCCACGCAAATTCCTTGGCCAAAACTTCTGCCTGCTGGAGAACCTTCTTCACAGATTCCGCCTGCAAATCCGGCGGGAACCCGTGTTTCCTCAAAATTCTGCGGATCGTGACCCGCATTTTTGTCCTGACATTCTGTTTGCGTCACCAGTCCACCAATGACGTCGTCTGTACGGCGTTCACTAGTTCCTGGGCAAGCCTTGCGGAGTAGCACTTGTGTGTGGCCACGCGCTGTAAGGTTTTCAGCCCCCCCCGCCGGCTTGGTCGCGCGGCGGGAAGAGGTGATTTTCATCAAAGGATCACATACAGTTAGCTATATATTCGTACTGATCGGCGAGGTCATGTTGGTCTTCGCGAATGACAACGAGCTCAGTCATCGTGGTCTTTTCCAACGTCCCACCATTGATCAACGTTAAGGCGGCGTCCATGGCGACAGCACCTTCCTGTGCGGGGTTCTGGGCAATCAGCGCCTGGATCGCGCCGTTCTTGAGCGCAGCGACTTCAGCCGTGGCCGCATCATAGGCCACCATCTTTACGCGACCGACTGCGCCCGCCTGGCGCAGGCCAGTAATAGCACCGATTGCGCCTTGGTCGTTGGTCGAGAAAATGCCTGCGAGATCTGGGTGTGCGGAGAGTGTGGAGGTCACGATCTCGGCAGCTTTTTGTGGATCGTCGGACTGGTACTGCGCACCAATGTAATCGACGCCTTCATAGGTCGCGATCTGCTCTTCGAAGCCTGTGGTGCGGGCGTCCTGTGCTAGCGAACCCGGCGGTTGGGTGATGACGAGCACCTTGCCTTCGCCGCCAAGGATTTCTGCCATGACGTCCGCCGCCAGCCTGCCGCCAGCTTCGTTGTCGGTCAATACTTCGGTCTCGATGAAGCTGTTGTCGGCGATAGTCTGGTCGATGGTGATGACTTTGGAGCCGCGTTCGGCCAGTTCACGCATTGGCTGGATCAGCGCCTGCATGTCGGTGGGCACAATGGCCGCAACGTCGGGGCCCGCTGCGGTAACGGCATTGACCACGGGAATCTGGCTGTCTGCAGCGAACTGGCTGCCTGCAGAGACGGTCAGTTCGAGGCCAAGCTCTTCGGCGCGGGCCATCGCACCGCATTGCAGCGCCTGATAGAAGGGCGAGCCGGAGACGCCGAGCACGAGGGAGACGCTGCCTGTCTCTTGCGCTTGTGCCGTAAGCGTCATGCCGAAGCTGGCGGCCGTCGCCAGAAGTGAGGCTGTCAGGGACTTGAGTTTCATGGAAGTACCTTTCCTGTTGGGAGGAGTTGGGAGGAAGAGCGCAGTTCAGCCACGCTTTCGAAGCCGTCGTTTGAGTTGATCGATCCAGACGGCAAGGATCAGCACCGCCCCCATGGCAACAGTTTGCCAGAAGGGTGGGATTCCAAGGATGACGAATCCGTTGAGCAAGATGATCGGGATGAAGACCCCCACCACAGTTCCAAAGACGGAACCAAGGCCACCAAAGAGCGAGGTGCCGCCCAAAACGACCGCCGAGATGGTCGTGAGGTTGTCCATGGCGTGCCCGTTGATTGTCGTGGTCGCAAAACGTGCATTGGCCATCACAGCGGCGATGCCTGCCATGGCACCGGAAACGACGAACACCGCGATGGTTTGGCGAACCACGTTGATACCGGAGCGACGCGCGCCTTCCATGTTGGAGCCGGTCGCATAAGTGTGCAGGCCAAAACGCGTCAGGTGCAGGACGAGACCGGCGATTATCACGGTCACTGCGGCAATAAGTACGAGGACGGGGATGCCGAGAATGCGGCCCGAACCGACGTGCGCCACGAGCAGTTCCGGCATGGCGCGCACGTCGGTGCCGCCGGAGAGTATCTGTGCGCCGCCAAGCGCCATGCCCATGGTGCCGAGTGTCACGATCAGTGCCGGGATTTTGGCAACCGCGACAAGGAAGCCGTTCAGCACACCCCAGACGATGCCAGTGAAGATAGCCGCCACCGTTCCAAGTAGGACCACCCCCCACCCGGCAGATGTGGTGCCGAAGGTCGTGCCGGGCTCGCCTGACAATATGAGCATGACCTGTGCAGAGACGACCGAGCAGAACACTAGGACTGAGCCCACAGAGAGGTCGATCCCGTTGGAAATGACCACATATGTCTGCCCGATGGACAGAACAAGAATGATTGCTGCATTGATGGTGAGCTGTTGTAGGTTGTAACTTGAGGCGAATTGCTGCGGGCGCAAGATGGCAAAGATTGCAATCAGGCCGATAAGTAGGAGGAAGATCCAGCCTGAGGCGAGAAAACGCAGCATCTTTTCTTCACGGCTCTCCAGCGGGAGCTTTGCATCTAATGTGCTCATGCGGTGAATCCTTCTTTGGTCCCGCTTGTCATCTCACGGACGAGGTCGTCCACGGAGGATTCTGCGGGGGTGAGGTTGGCCACGGATTCGCCCAGCCGGAGGACATGGACGCGGTCTGCAATTTCGAGGACCTGTGGCATGTTGTGGCTGATGAGGACGACCGAGGTCCCGCTGTCGCGTACTCGCTTAGCCAGCTCCAGAACGCGCTGTGTCTGGACCACGCCGAGCGCCGCTGTAGGTTCGTCGAGGAAGACGATTTTTTCCGCCCACATGGCCGCGCGAGCGATGGCGACCGACTGGCGTTGACCGCCCGAAAGCGTATCAACGGAGACTCGGTGAGACTTGAGGTTTACCCCCAGACTTTCAAAGACCTTGGCGCTTTCATCGCGCATGGCTTGCCGATCCAGAAAGCCGAGTTTGCCTGCCAACCCCAACTTTACGCGCTCCCGACCGAGGAAGAGGTTCTCTGCAGGAGGCAGGTCTGGCGCAAGGGCGAGATCCTGATAGACTGTTGCGATGCCTGCGTCCTGCGCATCCGATGGAGAGCCGAAACTGACAGGCTTGCCGTTCAGAAGGATCTCTCCGCCGTCGGGGCGATCCGCGCCGGAGAGAATTTTTACGAGGGTAGACTTGCCCGCGCCGTTGTCGCCGATCAGGGCGACGATCTCGCTCGGCATGACTTTAAAATCGACGCCACGCAGGGCCTGAACATGGCCAAATGTGCGCGTAATTCCGGAGGCTTCGAGAATGGGCTCAGACATCGTTGCTGCCTTCCAGCTCAAGGCCGATGTTGTTGGTAAATGCGAAGAATTCGGAGTAGCGAGCCTCGACAAGCGCCTGCCAATGCTCATAGGCCGCCAGAGATGTCGGGAAGATCCATACGGATACCGTCTCAAAATCATGCTGACCGCGAATGTGGTAGGTGCCGGTGCAGATGCCACCGTTTACGCGCGCCTTGACTTCGACGGCGGCCCAATCCGCTTTGAGCTTTGCTTGTTCAATGTCGTTGACAAGGTACCAGTGCGGTCGCGGTCGCGCGTAATGGATCCATGCACAGGGCTGGGCGGTGTTTTTTGACATGTTTTCAGACATGGGCGGCCTTTCCGTTGTCATGTTTCGGTGCGATCAGGGTGCTCAGCGGCAGAATGCGCCCGACAATGTGTCGTGATGTGGTGAACTTAAAATCGGCGACCGTCTCATGACCTCGGATCGCGCAGTCGGCAACGTCCGGTCCGGCGATTTCCCAGTAGCCAAGGTGGTGCCAGCCATGCGCTATATCGAGACGCATTCGGCCAGAGATATTTACCTCGTGGTCGAGGTCGCCCTTGAAGGCGATGTCACATTCGAGGTCGTATTCGTCGCGCTCCAAAGGTGTCGCTTCGCACCATTGATCATTCCACTCCCAAAGAGCCATGAACGCCCAACCGTGATCCGAATGCGCCCTCTTGCCAACGACAGGAGCGAATTCACGCAGGCCAATCATCCACTCGGTCTTGAACGCACGCGCCCAACCCGCCTTTTCGAGGCGGACCGTGCCTGCGAGGGCTGCGTCAAGGCTTGGAGCCTCGAAAACGCCCGCGATGTCATGGGCATGGGTGAAACCCGTGTCGAGCCCCATAGCCGTTGTGGGCTCCTTCGGGTCGAATACACGGCGTTGGTTCAGCACCCAGCCCTCGGCCTCCAGATCGACCAGCACCGCGAGAATGGCCACGCGATGCTCCTCGGTATAAATGCCAGGAAGCACGTCCTGACGTGTGCCCGTGAAGACGATGCAGGCCCGTGGCGCGCCCTCTGTTTCAGCGGTAAAAACGTCAGTATCTCCGGTGAGCGCGCTCATTGCCTGCGTGCCTCCCGCATTGCCGTCATAAGACGCTCTACGCGGCCCGCATCGACTGGGTTCCACCATAAGCTGTCTTTTTTGAGCCATTGGCCGACGATGGCACCATCTGCTACGTCCATAAGTTTCGGGATTTGTTCGGGATTAAGGCCAGAGCCCACGATCACCGGAAGGTGGGTGCCCGCGCGGACCTGATCGACTTCTTCGGGCTGGGTCGGTGAGCCGGTGCGCTGGCCGGTGGCGATCAACACATCCGCGTCGAACCATTCGGCATCGGTGGCCTGTTCGGTGATCGTGCGGTCTGCGGTGATGGCATGCGCTCCGAACTTGACGTGTACATCGGCGAGGATCTTCACGTCAGCCGCGCCAATCGTCGCGCGGTAGCGCAACGCCTTCGCCGCAGCCCCGTTCAGGATGCCTTCATTCGCCACATAGGCGTTGGCCCACTGGTTCACCCGTACCCATTTTGCGCCGACTGCCTTGGCGACCGCGAGACCGGGAATTGCGCCGTTTGCGACACAGCAGATGCCGATCGGCGTCTCCACGGCAGTGCGGATTTCCTCGCAGGCGGATGTCAGACAGGCCACGGTCTCCATGCCTATATCTTCGGGACGCGAGAACGGCATGTCGCCCGCGTTCTCGATCATGATGCCGTCGACGCCACCTTGGGTCAGCGTCTTGGCGTCTGCGACCCCCTTGGCATAGATTTCGCGCACGGGAGTCCCATCGTAGCGTGGCGCTCCGGGAAGCGCCGCGAGGTGGACAACTCCGATGATCGGCTTGCGCACGTCGAAGAGCTGACCGAGTGTATCGCCCTTGGAAGGCATCACTATAGGTGCGTTCATGATTGAAAAGTTCCTTTCTTTTCTTCTAAGTCTTGTTGCGTAGGGCAGCCCGCCTGGGCGCCGAAGGCAGAGCAGGAAAGTGTTGCGGCGAGCACGGCATCCTGAAGCGCGAGCTCAGGGTCGCCGTGTCGCGTAATGCCGGCCAGAAACCACCCCGCGAGGCAGTCGCCGGCGCCAGTGGTGTCCAAGATAGTGCTCCCATCGGGGCAGGCAGCGCTGAAGGTATTCTGCCCGTCGGTCCAGATGGCCCCCGCCGCGCCGCATGTCCGAACGACACTGCGGGCCCCCATACCGAGCAAAGTGTTCACGGGGTCGTTGCCGAGGGCCGCTGCGGCACGTTCGTTGACGAATAGCGTCATTGCTCCATTAATGGCGTAGTCGAGCACTGCAAGACCGTTACTGAAGGTCGATGGCTCGAGATCGAGTGACCAAGACGCGCCACGCTGCCGGGCCTGCGTAATGAGGTCCCAGCCCGCCAAACCATATATAGCTGTATGCACATGACCGACCTCGGTCCAGTCGATGAGTTCTAGGTCTTCTTCTGCAGGGTAGAGCGATACACCGGGATAGAGCAGGAGACGTTTTTCGCCGTGCGCTTCAATCATGGTGACCACACGGCAAATCGATCCAGCACGCGAGGCGAGACTGGTTTTCGCGCCACTGGCCTCTAGCGCTTCGGTTGCAGCGCGAGATAAGATGTCCGTACCGCAGACGCCAAAGAACGTTACATCTGCACCAGCCTTGGCAGCTGCCATAGCTGTGTTGCAAGCGACGCCGCCGAGGCCCTCGATATAGTTTTTGACGTGAACCTTTTCGTCAGGCTCAGGCACATGCGGGGTCATGAATGACATATCCCAGCTGATGTCACCTACAAATAGTATCCTGTTCATAGCCCCTCCATTTGTTATTACATTTGATTATTTGTAATGACTTTTAAGTCAAGCAGATACAGCCGCGGGGAGGCCTTCAGTCGAATTTATCGAATAAAATATACCCAAACGCGAACACATTAAGCGGAAATGGTTGTCTCTCCCAACGCCGACGCCCCAATACATGCCTGACTTGTGCGATAGACATGAACCTGCGAAATGATTAAATGTAGCTACATTTATTTCTTTGGAGACTGGTATGTGGTCGGAGCACACTCTTGACACGCGCGAGGGGCCGCTTTGGGCCCGGATTGCTGGAATTTTCCGTGATGCTATTGATAGCGGCGAATTTCCATCCGGCGCCTCGCTTCCCACGGAGGCGGAAATCAACGCACATTTCGGCGTAAGTCGAACGACGTCCCGAGCTGCTATGCAGCAACTCGTGTCGGAAGGGCTTATCTCGCGGGTCGCCGGACACGGCACGACCGTCATTGACCGAAAGATAGACACCGAGCGGCGGAAAATTCGCGGATTTTCCGAGGACATGCAGGCGCGCGGTCTGACAGCTAGCTACGATGTGATCTCCGCCGGGTTTTCAAGCGCGCCACCAGAGGCCAGTCAGGCCCTTGGCATTCCTGCCGGAGATGCGCCATTTCATCTAAAACGGCTTCTGAGAGCCAATGGACGGGTTATCGGAATGAGTGATTCATATCTGCGGCCCGACATCTTCAGTGGCGTCGCGCCACCTTCCGACGAACTGCTTGGATCAGGCTCCCTCTATGACTGGATCGCGGAAAATGCCGGCATCCGCATTACCGGTGGTGTCGAGTATATCGAGGCTAGTCTTGCAGCGAACGAACTCAGCCGAATTCTCGAAATTGATCCCGGAGAGCCAGTTCTTATCGCTCGGCGGACTGCGTTTTCGGCCAGTCGTCTTGCGATCGAATTTGCTGAGATTTCCTATCGCGCGGACAGATATAGATTCAGAATAGCGCTTTGAGATGTTTAGCTTAAACTTAGAAAGCAGTGAGCCCAACCTGTTGACTAATTTTTAATACGATGCAGGCGATGAGCAAATAAATCTTAGTAGGGAATTGTTGAAAGCAGTCATGTTTTGCGCCAGTAATCAATGCTGGGTATCTGCGCATAGCTGACCTTGATGGCTGGCGCAGCATGGTTGGTTAGGCTTTCAGGGGCTCGATTGACCGCTTTTACCGATCTGCAAAAAGATGTTTGCAGATGCAACAAAGGTCCGGTTTCCGCCCCTTCTGCGTTATGCATGCTGTTGCGTCACGGCGACATGCGCGCCTTAGAATTCCTGAGAATGTACTGTGACGCCTTTAGTATGGGCAACTCTGCGACGACGGATGGGAGCAGGAGCAAGATCACCCCGAAGGAGCCTAAAAACATCCAGTCGACGCCATTAATTTCGAAACCGAAGGGGAGGTTGAAGGCCAAGGCGATGTTCTGCATCATGAAATAAATCGTCGCGCAGAAATAAACTTCGTCACGGATCTTTAGAAAAAGCTGTCCGAGCGGTGAATAGTTTCGCTTTCTGAAGTCCTGGCTTTCTCTTCTCAACGATTTCCAGAAATTTCCATCCTTCGTTTTTTGGCCTATCGGACGGGATGAGAGGTCTGTGGCTGCAAATCCAAGCTCTGCGGCTAACTGATCGCTCGCCAACGGATCGATCTTGAACGCTTGGATGATCGCAAGCCGTGTCCTTTGAGGAAGCTCACGCTCTCCACGCTCGTAGCGACGTAGTGCGCGGTCTGACAAACCGATGACCGCCGCGAAATGTGGCTGGCTCATGCCGGTAGATGTACGAAGTGCCAATAGATTGGCCGCACCTATCTGTCTAGCAATCGATTCGTAATGTTTGTCCGAGTTGGCCAAAGCCCTTGATCCAAAGATTGAGCCTTAAAAGGCGACTCAGGAACCTTAACTGAGAAAGTGTCTCAGTGGTCAATAATTTAAGGTAGGTGGACCGATTGGTCCGTGCGGGCCAATCGGTCCGGATAATTTTTTGTTTTAATCCAGTGTCTTGAGAGGTTGACTGCTTCGGGTGGAGTTCCTTAGCTGGGGTGTGAATTCGTCTCATTTTACACTCATATAATCTGGAGATCGCCCCATTGCGCACCCCGACAAAGGCAGATCTGGACGCCCATGAGCGTCTGAAAGCGGAACTCAGGATTCGTGGAACCTCACTGGCGCAGATCTCGCGCGATCTTGGGGTCAGCGACTCCGCGCTGACATTGGTCGGCAAGCGGATGTGCCGATCTCAGCGCATTGAAAAAGCACTGGCTTTGGCCGTGGGCGCATCGCCGGAGGATTTGTTTCCCGACTTCCAAGAAGAAGGAGCAATCATGGCCTAGAAAAAGCAAAAGGCCTCGGAGTTACAGCTCCAGAGGCCCTTTAGGTGTATCAAGTTGAAGCCAGATACACCTCATTCATGACTCAACTTTCGGCCCCGGTCAAGCGTGCAGTGGATTCTGTGGGCCGGGGCCTCTTGTCTCAATGAAAGAGGAACCCGTTGCACCGAGAGGCATGCCTTCGGTGCAGGGTAAATAAGCCAATGTATGATGATGATTTCGAGGGGTCTTATGTCCCGCCGGAGCGAACCCGCGCGACGCGGATGTTTCCGGCACGATCGCGGGCGAGCGGACGTGGGTTCGTGATCGCACAACTACGTGCCAGTGCGGCCTGGCGGCAGCTCATCTTTGAAAGCGACCTTGAGCGGAAGTGCCTCTTGGTGCTGCTGTCGCAGAGAACTGTCGTCAATATCTGGGATCAGCCGCCGCAGATCACCTATCGAAACCAGGTGGGCAAGGCCACATCTCACACCTTCGATTATCTTGTCACGTTAGAAGACGGGAAAAAGATCGCGATTGCCGTCAAGCCGGGTGCGTTGGCCGAACGAAATGGGTTTGACCGAGAGTTTGCGCTGATCAAGGCACAGACTGCGAAGCAGTTCGCCGACGACGCGCTACTCGTCATGGACAGTAGCTTCTCCGCGGCGGAAGTGCGCAATGCAGAGTTGCTTCATATGTTCCGGCAAACTGAGGATGTCGAAGCTGACGTGGTGGTTCAGCAGATACTCCGAGGCATGAACTGTGAAACGTCTCTGGGGCAGGTCGTCGCTGCGGCCGGCCTACAGGGGAGGGCATTCCGTGCAGGCTTCAAGGCGGTTTTCGACGGGATCGCCATGACGAACCTGTCCCTTCCCGTGACCGAGGCCAGCATACTCTCAATGCCGGAGGTGGGCTAATGGCAGTCAGGCTACGCATCAACAAATCAGATGCGCTGGTCGCTGGTAGCACCGTGCATGTGGTCTGTGCCGTCTCGGATAGCACGCTGGAACTGCGTCCTTTGGACGGCAGCTCGGAACTCCTTTGTTTCAGCCACGCTGATGTCAAACGCATGATTGATGAGTGCAAGGCATCCATTGAGTACGGGTATTTTTCTGGTGCGCAAGCTGCCCGCCGAGCCTTGGCGGGCAGCGCGCTTATCAGCCGGATGGGCGCAGCCGAAAAGGCTCAGATTTTCCGCAAGCAGGTTTACGTTAAGTGCTTTCTCGATGCGGAAGCAGATGGTGAAGTAAGCCGCTCCAATGACCGCTGCGTCGCATTCCTCCCCGAATTGGGTAAGCGCGTCGAGGCCAAGATTCTGGAGCAGATACGCCTTGGTCAGGATGGGGCAGAGCTTGGAAAGCTCCTCGCCATGAAGCATCCGGGCCGGACAGCTCTTATGGCCTGGGTACGGGAGTGGCAGAAAACACATGATCCCATGTGTTTCGTCAAGAAAAGCCGGTTCAACGGCGCTAATGCCAAGCGGGTCTCGCCTCAGGTCGAGAGTGCCATGCAAACGGCGATCAAGACATATTTGCATCCAGGCCGCGTCCATATTCCGCACATCGCGGATGAGGCAAATCGAGTTATTCGAGAATTGAACAAGTCGCTTGCGTTCAGCGGCCAACTGCCGGAGCGGGAGGTTTCCGAAAACACGGTACGACGACGCATTTCAGATCTCGATCAGTTCGAGGTCTGCGCGGCCCGAGAAGGGGTAGCTGTGGCTAAGAACAAGTTGGGACCTTACGGTCAGGGCCTCGAGATCGAAGCGCCTTTGCAGCGCATCGAAATGGACGAGTGGCTGATCGACCTCATCGCCCTGTTGGAGGAATCTGGAGTCGACGTAAGCGAGCCGAAGTTCGATGAACTTCGGAAAGGGCGCTTCTGGGTCTGCGTCGCCATCGACGCGGCGACGAGAGTAATCTTGGCCATAAAGATGAGCAGAACAGAGTCTCACGTCGAGACAGCATTGGCAACCTTATGGTTGGCTATGCGGAACAAGAGCGAGATATCGAAACAGCTTGGGTGCAAGAAGGAGTGGAGCGAGCACGGCCACATTTTCAACGTGGCCGTGGATAACGGAAGTTCGTTTGTCAACGCGGACTTCAAGGCCGCGCTCACGGACCTTGGGATCGGGTATGAAGTGCTGCCAGCCGGCGTGCCCAAGCTGCGTGGCCGCATTGAACGCGTCTTTCGTACATTCGGCACCGAGCTAATGCAGTTTCTGACCGGCAGAACATTTAGCAATCCGCAGGAACGCGGCGACTATCCTTCTGACAAATATGTGGTTCATACTGCGGACAGCATCGTAGAGGTACTGGTCCGTTTCGTCGTCGATATCTACCACCATCGAGAGCATCGTGGCTTGGAGTATGCTACGCCCGCCGATACCTGGGGCCGGTTAATGGGGTTCTACGGACATAGCCCTGCCAAGTCAGCCCATGTCTTGCGCCATTTCCTTGGTATTCCTCTGAAACGTCAGCTTGGTCGGCACGGCGTACTGGTCTGCGGCATTGCCTACACCAGTCGCAATCTTGCAACTTTTTTCCAGCGTCGCGGTGCGCAACAGATCGATCTACGCATAGACCCTGAGGACATGGGATACGTCTCTGCATGGTTCGACGATGCATGGCATACAATCCCGGCTGGCTTGCCGAATGCGCGTGGTAGTTCGCTAGCCGTTTGGGAGGCGATGATCCGGGAGCTGCGACGGTCGAACAAGGCTGCCGCACGCCTCCATATTGAAATCGTCGACGCGGCACTCGAACGCATCAAGCAAATCGATGATCACCAACGCGCATGGCGCCAGATTGGTCCACTTACCGTTTCCGCGAAAGATATTCGCAGAGCAGAGCACGAAAGCTTCTACGGCCTGAGTTTCGGAGTCGTCCCCGGCGAGGTCAGAGAGAAACCTTCTGTTGTAGGGACGGCAAGCCTAACCGGCAGGCTCTCCGAAATTGCTACATCAGAGGGGACAAGCATCGAGGGCTCATCCCCGGTTGACGATGCCCCAGGCCAGCCCGAGCTGCCCGAAGATCCCCAACCCGAATGGAGGTTCAGCGATGAAGGTGAACAAGAGTAACCCTGAAGTCCGCCAGGTCATTCAAGACATTCGGGCCGCTTATGTCCCGACCATGGCCTATGATCGCCTCGACGAATATTTCGACCAACTTCTCGAACAGCGGCGTGCAGATCTCGACGAGGGCATCGTATCCGATCTCAGAGGCATCGTCCTTGTCGGTCGCTCAGGGGCGGGGAAGACGACGGCGATCCGAGAGTTGAGGCGGCGTTACCAGAACCGATTGGTCTGTGATGGCCCGGACGGCATCAACGAGATGGTCGGCCTCAAGGTGCCATCTCCAGCCACGATGAAGTTCGTGGCGACGGCGGCGCTCCATGCTGCTGGTTACCCGCTTGTCCGCGATCGGTCGGCGGCAGTTATCTGGGGGCTCGTGAAACAGCAGTTTAAGTTGCGGAAAACCCTCTTCATGCACATGGACGAGGCACAGGATCTGGCTCAGCACCAGACCGACAAGGAGCGGCAGGCCATCGTCAATACGCTTAAGTCCCTGATGGAAAATAGTCAGTGGCCGGTTGGCTTGCTTTTGACTGGAATGCCGGGCCTCAAATCAATCATCAATCAGGATGCACAGTTAGCACGTCGGATGTACCCGATAGAAATCGAACGCCTGTCGCAATTCGCGGGGCAGGATCAGGTCCTTGGCCTCGTGGCGCGCTACTGTGACAGGGCGAAGGTGCAGTGCGATGATGATGTGAGAACGACGGAGTTCGCTTCGAGGCTGATGCACGCGGCAGATTACGAGTTTGGCCTCTTGGCGCAGTTCATCGTCGAAGCGCTGACACGCGCGCTTCGCTCCGATGGCTTGGAAGCAAGCCTTTGCAAACGCCACTTTTCGGAGGTCTACTTCATGCGAACCGCGGCCATGCCGGGGCTCAACCCGTTTCTTGCTGAGGACTTCACTCGGATCAATCCGCGGCAGTGCTTTGATGACGGGGGTGATGATGCGTGACGCTGAGATACATGAACGACAACTCGGGTTGACTGTTGCGCCCTTTGCCGGTGAAACCCCGGCAAGCATCGTTTCGCGGATCGCGGCGAGAAACGCGATCTCTCCTCGGAACCTATGCTCGGATTTGGGGCTGAGGTGGCCGTTCCTCTGCTCTGGATATCCAGACCAGTTGTCCGGACTCGCCGATGTAGCAGGGCTCAAGCTCGCGAACCTGAAGCAATGGAATCCGGAAAAGATCGGGATCGGACGCTACCGGGTCGGGCTGACCCGAAGCAGCACTGGTGTCTTTCGACGCACGGCGACGCGGGTCTGTCCAGTCTGTATCGAACAGGCGCTAGAAAAAGACGGACGCCATGGTGCACATCAGCTTCTGGAATGGAACGTCATGTGTTTGCACGGCTGTGAACACCACAAGGTGCCTCTTGTTGAGCTCCCACGTGCTGGAACCTCACACGAAACCTACGACGTCGTCGCTCAGATTGCCCGGTACAGCGACGCTGTGAAAAAGGCTGCAGATGCGGGCCCGAAAATTGCTCCTACCGCATTCGAGGTGTACGTGAGGCAGAGGATCACCCATGGTCCGCGGCGCGATTGGCTAGGCGAGCTAGAGCTTAGTCAATTGCATGGCGCTTGCTTGAGTCTTGGAGCCGCGATCTGTGGATCGCCCCTTTCAAGTCCTGAAACTACCAATTCCGATCTAGAACGTGAGTTCTGCGCGGAGGGGCTTAGCGTTCTATCCGCTGGTCCAGACAGTTTGATGGTGTGCATGGAGGGGCTGAAATCTCGACCCGGCGCTCGGCGTTCTTATTTCTCGACAGACCTTGGGCCATTTTATTCCTGGATACGAGCCGCGCATGGTGACGCGGAGGTCAAGTCCATCGTTGATAGCGTCCATGCGTTTGCAGTCCGAAACTACACGATGAAACCCAAGAAACGCGTGTTGGGTAGGCCGGTGCCAGCCGTTCAACGCATGTCATTTGAAACGGCCCGTGAACAGTCAGGGCTTAGTGTGGGGTTCCTTAAGCGGCTGATCAGTCACGTTGATAATCTCTCTGAGGCACCGTCCGCAGCGCTGACGGAAACAACGCCTGATCAGTTGTCCAGGGCGATTAACTTCTGGGGTGGGCTGCGAAATCTCAAATCCACGGCAGTAGCATTGAATGTGCTTCCGACGCAGGTGAAGGGGCTGATCGAAAGGGGGATATTGCGCTCGATCCGGTTTGGAACCGCGCTGCGCTATGTCCTCGCTGAGGATGTGGACCGGCTTTTAGCAGAAGTGGCTGCCTTGCCTGAGCTGCCCGATGTCGGGGCCTTCCTTCCGCTTCGTGATCATTGCCAAAATCAGCGCATTGGACTGGTTCGTCTGATCACTCTCTGGCGGGAGGGCAGGGTCGGCGGTTTTGTCCGGGGGGCAGACGCGATAGGACTTCAGGCGATCTATGTGCCGCAAGATGTGGACGTTGGTGTGTGCGACACCCCGACCGCCACGCGAGACCTTACGCCGCTGGAAACCGCAGCCTACCTGAAAATAGGGGTCGGAGCCATTCGGGCGCTGCGGGATGCGGGTTACCTTGGTCACGCGAAACGCCTCAACGCAGATACCAATCATCGTCATTCCCTGATAACCCAATCCAGTATTCGGGAATTTGAGACGCGTTTTCTCACGCTTGGACAGCTTGCCACGTCGGCGCGGGTTGCCCCAATACATTTGGCGCGGCGGCTGGATAGGGAAGGGGTCCCGACAGTCACCTGCCGTGGCCGACACGTTCGCGTCTACGAGCGATCGCAAGTTGCAGAGCATGAGGTTGTCGCAAGGAGCATCAGCAATGGATGATGAAGTCGAACGCTTGAAGTCTCTGCTGTTGCGGATGGCCGAGGTGAACGTGTCGTCTGATGTGTACAATGACCACCTAAGGGCGGTGTTGCTTCGCGAACTCTACCGCTTGAAGGTCAAAGAAGACCTGCGCAAGCGTCTGCGGTCACTTCAGGAGCAGGTTGGACGCATGAGGCCACCAGATCCAGACTTTGACATGAAACGCTTCATGGATGAAAGTTGGGAGTAGTGGCGGGAGGTCATTTTGTTGCAAACTAGCTACGTCCGTCTGGCGAGGAAAATGGATCTCTCGGCCGGGCACAATGATAGATATGTAAATTTCGGCCCCAAAATGCCGTTCAGGAAGCGCGCAGCAGTTGACCGCTCCCAGCCGGTCCACGAACTTCGAGCCTCGGATCAGGCGCAGGCCAAACGGCGGTTTGCAGACATCCTCTGAAGGTGCGCGATCATTGGTTCGTACTGTGAAAACCCGACACTGGCATCCCCGCTTGCACGTTAGCTCTTGCCGCGCCATGCCCTAAGGGCAGCAACGTGCAGATAGAGACATTTGCAAAGTCGTGGTCAGCGGGTCACCTTGATGGGGCGAACGGCCCAGAGCCGACCTTGGCGGGGCTCGGCCACGCCGCAGCGCAGATTCACCGAACCGGCCATTCGTCCATCGCGCAGAATACCTGTGAACTCAGCGGACCCATTTTACGCCGCGATCTGGTCCCTTTTTACTCTGCGATTGACAGCTTGCCATTGATCTGACCGAGTTCAGGCATTTTTGCGAGTAGCATCGTGCTGGCAACCGATCCGATCCTGAGGACGGAACGTAGGATATCGGCGGTAGTGGCAAGGCACTCATCGGTTACGATGATAACTTCTATGCAACAAGCATTCTAAAATTATGCCGCTTTCTGGGCTCGAATAGTGGCCGCTGGTTTTTGACAATACGCGACACAAGTTGCTTTGCTCTTTTTTTATCGACAATCAGGCGAGCTGGCACGTCAATCTTTCTGTCACCTAAATCTACACCATGGATCTTCGAATTGACGTGATCCGTTACCATCAGGCTTTCGACTAACGCACCTTCTGCGGCGATCAATTCGTGCCGTTCAAAAAGGATATGTACAAGCGTGACGCCGTCGCTGGGAACACTCAACTCGATACCCACTACATCTAGCAATTTCACGGCTGGGACTAAGACTTCAAATTTGCCTGTCATACGTTGGGCAACAGGCGATGAGATCAATACACGATGTTGTCTTGAAACAGTTAGATCCGACTGCGGAACGCCGGGGGCCAAGCTGTCTTTCGTCAGTGTGATCGGTTGCTGCTTTGGATTTGTTTTCAGATATTCTGCTGAAAGCACAGTCTTCCCAAGCCACTGAATCGGCTGAAAACCATGGTCGGCGGTCCAAACCATGTCACCTACGTTCAGGTCTTGTGCCTGCAATGCGCCGCTTTCTGTGTGGACGCGCGTATCACCAGCTAGGCATAAAGCGGAGTCATTAGAACTGATTGTTTCATAGGTGAGGTTGCCGAATATGTCCCAATGATAGCTTTCCCCATCCACAACATCCGTATGTTCCAAAATAGATTCAGAGGTTGCGCCTTCCGCCGCACCTTCGCTCGCGGTGAAGGCAGAAATATTATCAGCACTATAGAAGCTGATTACCGTATCAGTATCGACATTTGTTAACGCAATTCCGCTACCTTCATTGGCATCACTTACAGCGTTACGCAGCCCTATCTTGATGGTGTAGATGGTGTAGTCATCATTGTCTGGGTGCGTCGTTATACCGGTGGTTAGGTCACCAAGATTAACTTCCCCCTCAGCTAACCCGGCACCAGTATGCAAGGTTCCGTCATCATCATAAACCGAAACAACAAAGTCGGCGGGATCATCGCCGGGGCCAAGCGTGATCTCAACAAACTCTCCTGAATTTGCAGCGCCGGAGCCACGAAAGTTCACTTCTGATATGAACGCCATAATCACTCCCTCGTCAGATGTAGACCATGCTGCATCAATTTTTATATGTAGAAACCCACAAAGAAGGGAGCAACGTTTCTCAAAGCTAACACTGAAGTATGTCGATTTTTGGGCGACACACGTCAAGAGTTGCGGTTGCACATCGGGAACATTGAATCGAAGGCCAGAGTGTCCGCCTTCTTAAGTTGTTCAACTCAGGTCGCACCTGCCGCAAAGGTCCGCAATCCGCCCTCCCAGTGTATGCCCTTCGTCATGCTGCGCCCGGCACGAATGTCTTGGAAGGGCTGGGACCGGTCATCCGGTTGGTCGCGCCGAAGCCCGCAAGGTCAAGATTTACGTGTCGCACCGCCGCAAGT
>NZ_JAHKPE010000009.1:0-2018 GCF_018860305.1 Celeribacter halophilus | reverse complement strand
CCGCCGCAAGTCCGGTTTGAACCCAATGTAACCAATGCTGCACGGCCCATGGATGTCCGCTGTTATGAGACAGCCAAAAATCCTCAACAACTGATTGAGTTTTGAACGGGGTTATTGGCAGCCGAAAATCGATCGTTCCTCAGCCATGCCAAAAAGGAGCGTTTTGGGAAAACCCTAAAGTCCACAATGCTTGATTAAAGAAACCTCTGCTGTAGATTTCTGTTTTGCTAAGTCTGGTTGACCAAAGAGGATGCGATAGTGACAAAAATCAGAAAGGCCCTGAATTCCGACGCCGAATCTGCGATCAACACTTTGCGTCGTTCAATTTCTGAATTGTGTGTTGCCGACCATGATGGTGACCCGCAGGAGATTGAATCTTGGCTTAGCAATAAAACAGTAGAGGCTTGGTCTAAGTGGATTGCAAGCGACGACGCAACAGTCTTCGTCGCTGATAGAAATCAAATGGTTGTTGGCGTCGGTATGGTGAGTTTGCAGGGCGAAATCATGTTGAACTATGTCCATCCGGACGCACGTTTTTTCGGGCGTCAGCAAAGCCATGTTGGCAGCAATGGAAGAAGAGCTACGCTTTCACAATATCAGCAGCGGCCATCTTGAAAGCACGGCGACAGCTCAGGAATTCTATGAAAACTATGGGTTCCAGAGGGACAAGGCGGATGCCTTGATCATGTCAAAAACGCTCTAGGTGCCAAAATTGTCAAAGGTCTTCGCTAATCTTCACTTTGCCAATTCAACCCAACGTTCCAAAAACCAGGTTTTTTTTGAACACAAATGAATGGCAATTATCTGAAAAAATCAGTCATCTAATGAAACGCTCTAGGTAGGGCTAAAACGTAAAATACCTGCGACCAGTGGTCCTGACGACGCATCAGACGGATGATTTACGCCGTCATACACAACAACCTCCGCAAAGTCGAACGGGCTTACGCCTTCAAGGCAAGCAACATTGACACCAAACTGAGTGGGATTGGATCTGCGTTGATGGTGGGTGTAAATTCCACAAACTGGGCAGAAGTAGTGTTTGGCTGTTTTTGTGTTAAATTCGTAGAGGGTTAAAGTGTCCTTGCCTTTCAAAAAGTTGATGCCGTCCAATTCCGCCGAAACGGCTACTGCTCCTCGCATGCGGCAATAGGAACATGAACAGCGGCGAATAGTATTAAATCCGTCGGTGAGACGGACTTCAAACTGCACACGGCCGCAATGACATGATGCTAGATGTTTCTGTGAATCTGGTGCCATTTTGAATGCTCCTTTTTCTACAGCTTTAGCTTCCACTTCCGATTAGGTCATCATGGGAAAATCGTAAATTGACCTAATTCCTGCAGTTCTTTGTCTTTATGCACTACTTCCAAAACTCACACTTTTTGAACGGTTTGCCAAAGCCGACATTAGCGCAGCCGCAACGAAATGGGGCTTTGCCCGCATAGTGTGAGTTCGGCCATCTCTAGCTTTTCGCGCGCAGCGAATGGCTGGAAAGCGGGCTGCAATCACAGTACTCTGAGTGTGGTGCGAAGGTCCGGAACGTGCCGATGCAAGCTTTCGAACTGTGTGTGACGACTTGCACTGGAATGCATCTTCGCGCAGTCTCACACAATGGAACTAATTTATCCAATCAACTTCGTCGGCCACGATGAGTGGATGTATAGTGGGTACGATCCGCGCCTGTCACAAGGCGAGGTCATTTCTCGCGACGGAGAAATCATCGGCGCTTGGCGTGTCGTAGGCTATGATCCAGACGATGAGTATTCTACTGGGCAGTTTGAATTTATGGCTATTGGGGAAGACACTGTGAAGTTCACGGAAGGCTTTTCAATGCTTGATGTGCGAATGAGCCGGGGCTTTGCTTTGTCAACGCTGACAAGAACCATTAGGGAATGGTACGAAGCCAACAATACTGAAATCTCGTAACGACGCTTCATTGGGAAGAATGTCAGCTAAGCAGACTGCATTCGTAGAATTTCTGGTCTTTAGCTAACGGCAGCTTCTCTAATTGGGCGTTT
>NZ_JAHKPE010000029.1:95751-104092 GCF_018860305.1 Celeribacter halophilus | reverse complement strand
GATCTGCTGCTCGAAGGGGCGGTGGAAAAGGACGCGCCGGTGCTGTTCACCGATGCGGACGAGGCCGAGGCGGTCAAGCTCTTTGCCAACACCTATCTTGCCATGCGCGTGGCGTTTTTCAACGAATTGGACAGCTATGCGATGGCCGGTGGGATGGATACGCGCCAGATCATCGACGGCATCGGTCTGGACCCGCGGATTGGCGATCACTACAACAACCCGTCCTTCGGCTACGGCGGGTATTGCCTGCCGAAAGACACCAAGCAGTTGCTGGCGAACTACTCCGAGGTGCCGCAAAACCTCATTCGTGCCATCGTGGATGCCAACCGCACCCGCAAGGATTTTCTCTCCGACCAGATCATCGCGAAAGGCCCCAAAGTGGTCGGCGTCTATCGTCTGGTGATGAAGGCGGGCTCCGACAACTTCCGCCAGTCTTCGATCCAAGGCATCATGAAACGTGTGAAGGCCAAGGGCATCGAGGTGATCGTCTATGAACCGGTGATGACGGAGCCGGATTTCTTCGGCTCGCGGGTGGTCAATGATCTTGATGCGTTCAAGGCCGAGGCCGATGTGATCGTCGCCAACCGTGTGACAGATGATATCTCGGACGTGCCGGAGAAGATCTTCACCCGCGACCTGTTCCACGCTGATTGAGGAAAAGACCCATGCCCACAGCTCTTGTCACCGGTGCCGCCGGATTTATTGGCTCTTTCGTCTGCCGCAAACTGCTCGAAGAGGGCTGGCGCGTCATCGGGCTGGATTGCATGTCCGACTATTACGACGTGGCGCTCAAAGCGCGGCGCGAGGACACGCTTCTGGCCTATGAGAATTACCGATCAGTGCATGACAAGGTCGAAACACCCGGCCTGTTGATGTCGCTTTTCGAAGAGGAAAAGCCCGACGCCGTGATCCACCTCGCAGCCCAAGCGGGGGTGCGCTACTCCATCGAGAACCCGCGCTCCTATCTTGAGAGCAATATCGTCGGCACGTTTGAATTGCTCGAAGCGGCGCGGGCCTATCCGCCCAAGCACATGCTGCTGGCCTCGACCTCCTCGGCTTATGGCGCGAACACCGACATGCCTTATCAGGAGACGGTCAAGGCCGATCACCAGATGTCGTTCTATGCGGCGACAAAGAAATCGACCGAGAATATGGCGCACAGCTATGCTCATCTCTTTGATCTTCCGATCACCATGTTCCGCTTCTTCACGGTTTATGGCCCGTGGGGGCGGCCGGATATGGCGCTGTTCAAGTTCACCAAGGCGATCCTCGAAGACAAGCCGATCGACGTGTATAATTACGGCGATATGAAACGCGACTTCACCTATGTCGAAGACCTCGTTCACGCCATCCGCCTGTTGATCGACGCGGTGCCTGTGCGGCCCGAAAACGGAGAGGTGGAGGAGGGCGACAGCCTGTCCCCTGTGGCCCCTTACCGTGTGGTGAACATCGGCAACAATGATGCTGTGCAACTGGTTGATTTTATCGAAGCGATTGAAAACGCCACCGGCAAAAAGGCCGAGCGCAACCTGATGCCGATGCAGGCGGGGGATGTGCCCGCAACATGGGCCGATGCATCCTTGCTCAAACGGCTCACGGGCTATGCGCCGCAAACGGCGGTGCCCGAAGGCGTGGCCAATTTCGTGCGCTGGTATCGGCAGTATTACAACGCCTGAGGTCTGGCCTCTCGCAGGGTTTTGCGGCCTCCGACATGCTCTTTCAAAGGACGCATGTCGGGGGCCGTTTTCTTGTGGGGTGTCTCTTAAAGCGAAACGTTCGCCACGATTTAGATAAACAGCGGCACGAAGGCGATCATCAGATAGACGAAGAGCAGCACCGCGAGATAGGGCAGGACCGCGCGGGTGATCTTCTCAATGGGAAGCCGTGCCGTGGTTGAGGCGACAAAGAGGTTGATCGCCACCGGCGGCGTGACCATGCCGATGGCCAGACCGACCACGATGATGATGCCGAAATGCACCGTGCCAATGCCAAGCTGTGCTGCCAGCGGCAGGAGCATTGGCGTCAGGATGATGAGCGCGGAGGCGGTCTCCAGAAAGACGCCAGCCACAAGGATCACCGCCATCACCAGCAGCAGGAGCACATAGGTGTTGGACGAGAGCGACAGCGCGGCACTGGCGATCTGGTTCGGCACCTGCCAGCTCGACAAGGTCCAGCTCAGAACCGACGAGGCTGCGATCACGAACATGATGACAGAGGTGGTCACGCCCGCGCGGATGATGATCCGGTAAAGCTGTTTCAGCGTCAGGTCGCGATAGATGAACAGGGAGACGAGAATGGCGTAATCCACCGCAATCACCGCCGCTTCGGAGGGGGTGAAAATGCCGGAGAAAATGCCGCCGAGAATAATGAGCGGAGCCATCAGCCCCCAGCTGGCCGACAGAAAGGTGCGACCAATGGTTTTGAGGCTCAGGGCCGTGCCGCGCGGATAGGCGCGGCGGTGGCCTTGCAGCAGGGCGACAAAGATCAGGCCGACGCCCATCGCAATGCCGGGGATAAAGCCGTTGAGGAACAGATCGCGCACCGATTCCTGTGCAATCACCGCGTAGATGATCATGGGCACGGAGGGCGGGATCACCACGCCGATGGTGCCCGAGGCGGCAATCAGAGAGGCGGCGGAGGCGGGGTCATAGCCCTTGCGCTTGAGTTCGGGCACAAGGCTTGCGCCCACGGCGGCGGTGGTCGCGGCGCCCGAACCGGAGATCGCGGCAAAGAACATGCCCGCCAGCACCGAGACGATGGACAGCCCGCCTTTGATAAAGCCGAACATACTGTCGGCAAAGGCCACGAGACGTTTGGAAATCTCGCCCTGCGCCATGACATCACCGGCCAGAACGAACATCGGCACGGCGACAAGCGCAAAGGAATTGATGCCGGAGAACATCTGTTGCGGCACGACCATCAGCGGCACGCCGGACAGGTTGAGCGCGCTCATGGTGGCCGCCCCGATCACAATGGCGACGGGGATGCCCATGAGCAGAAAGAGCACGAAAAGACCGGCGAGAACGAGACTCATGAGGGATCTCCCTGCAATTCCTGCTCCAGATCGTTGTCGATCTCCACATGGGTCTCACGGAGCGGCGCACCGGCCAGAAGGCGGATCAGGTCGATCACGGAGAGCCCCGCCATCAGCAGCGCGGACAGCGGCATGACGGCATAGACATAGGTCATGCTCAGGCGGAGCGAGGGAGATTTCTGGAAACTCTGCATGTTCATGTATTGCCAGCCGATCTTGGCCAGCGTCACAAGAAACGCGATGGCAACAAGGGTCGCCACGCCGGAAACGATCCGGCCCAACACGGGCGGCAGGCTGTCACGCAACACCGTGACCGCGATATGCCGCCCCTGTTGATAGGCCAGCGCAGCCCCCAGAAAGGTGATCCAGATCAACAGGAAGCGTGCAACCTCCTCTGTCCAGCTCACGGAGGTGAAGAGCACCCGCGACACGATCTGTAGCGTGATCACCGCCGTCAGACCCGCCATCCCCGCGAAAACCACGGGTTTGAGCAGTGCCCCCACCTTTCTGTCAAGCCACGCCAGCCAGCTCAGCATCTTATTTCAATGCCTCTTGGATGCGCGGCAGGTAGTCACCGAATTTCTCGCCATATTTCGCGTAGACCGGTTGAACGGCGTCGGAGAATGTGGAGAGGTCTGCATCTTCGATCACGTTCATGCCCGCGGCTTTCAGCTCTTCAAGCTGTTCGCCTTCTTGCGCGGCATTGAGCGCGCGCTCGTATTCGGCGGCCTCTTGTGCAGCGTCGGCAATGATCTCTTGGGCGTCTTCGGAAAGCTGGTTCCATTTCGGCATGCCCATCACGAAGATCGCCGGTGCATAGCTGTGGCGCGTCATGGTCATGTTGGTCTGGGTTTCGTTCAGCTTGAAGGAATAGACCACGCCGACCGGATTTTCCTGACCGTCGATGGTGCCCTGCTGCATGCCGGTGAGGGCTTCGGTCCATGCCATCGGTACGGCGTCGGCGCCCAGTTCGCGGAAGGTGTCGATATAGACGGGGTTTTCCATCACGCGGATGCGCAGGCCGTCGAGATCGTCGGGCGTGGCCACGGGGCGTTTGGAGTTGGTGAGGTTGCGAAAGCCGCGCTCTGCATAGGCGAGACCTTTGAGGTTGACCTCTTCGAGGCGACCCAGAAGCTCCTGACCGATTTCACCGTCGAGAACGCTATAGGCCGCTTCGGGGGAGGGGAAGAGGAACGGCATTTCGAAAACGGCCATATCTTCGAGGAAGTTCGAAACCGGACCGTTGGTGATCACGCCCATGTCCACGGTGCCGATCTGCATACCCTCAAGCAGGGTGCGTTCGTCACCCAATGTGGCGTTCGGGAAAATCTCGACTGTGATGGCACCGTCGGAGCGTTCCGCGACCAGTTCCTGAAACTTCACGGCGGCGGCGTGGAAACCGTCCTGTTCGTTCACAACATGGGCGAGGCGCAGATTGACCGGATCAATTTCTGCCGCCAGAGACAGCGCGCTTGCACTCAGGGTTGCAGCTGCCAGTGCAGTTGCTTTCAAAAAGGTATTCATAAACGTCCTCCCAGACAGTTCAGATAAGGGCGTCCAAGATGCGCCCGTTTCAACAAACAATCCCAAGAGTCCCGTCTGGCCTTATATAGCTGCGGCAAAGTTCTCCGGATTGCAGATTTATTGCGCATATGGCTGAAAATATGGTGAAGATGCAAGCCGTCAGCCGGAAACCTGCGGCCCGCATACCGCTTGTGTGCTTTTCGCACAGGGGTTTGTGGCGGGGCAAGGCGCGGGCCTTGCGGAGATGCGGGCGTTTGGTCGGAGGTGAGGCGTCGCGCGGGGCGGTTTCGCTCGATATCGGTGTTGGGGTTTAACGAATAGTTAACCTTTACGGATCATATATCCGGCATGGCCTCACGCATCAAAGACAACCTCTTGAATAAAATACTGAGATTCTCCTATGCCGATCATCACCTGATCTGGCTCCCCCAGCAAAAGCTCGGGTATTTCCGCATTCCGAAGGCGGCCAATTCCTCCATCCGGTTTCAGTTGGCGAAAACCTTTCAGCTGACCGGCAAAAAGGGACAGCGGCCAAATCAGGACAAGTTCTGGGCGGAGCAGGACGAAACGCAGGCGGTGAACCTGACGCATGAGGAGTTCTTCGAGCGCACGGATCGCGATGATGCGTGGCTGTTCACCTTTGTCCGCCATCCGGTCACGCGGCTCTATTCCTGTTGGAACAACAAGATCATCGAGAACACGACGCTCGCGCGCGCGTTCAAGAAGATGGGTGTCGAACTGGGCATGGATTTTCCGAGCTTTGTGCAAAAGGTCTATGACGCGCCGGATGAAAAGGCCGATATCCATGTGCGGTCACAGGCGTCGATCCTGACCTGCGAGGGGCGACTCCTTCCGCATTTTGTCGGGCGTGTGGAATGTATGGAGGCCGACTGGGATCATGTGCGCTTTGAAACCTCCATTCGTGGCGTGGGTCTTGGTCCGCTGCGCCATGTCAACGCGCGACAGAAGGATGGCTTTGACCCTACGGACAGCATTCCGGCCCCGACGCTCAAGCTCATCAGGGAGCGCTACGAACAGGACTTCAAGCTGTTCTACCCGCGTGAGTTGACGAAAGATGAATGAAACAGGGCGCAGACCGGGGGCACGTGAGGCATGAAACCTCTTTCACGGAAAAACACCGCAGGCGTCCCTTGCGCCTTTGGCCCCATGAAACCTGACACGGCAGTTTTGAGGCAGTTTTAGAATGGTATTTACTCTTGCAGACGTGACGGTTGTTCTGCCGGCATTCAACGCTGAAACAACCCTTGGAGACACGCTCAGATCGCTTGAGCCCTCTCTGGCCGAAGGGATGTCGCTCCTTCTGGTGGATGATGCATCGACGGACCAGACGCCACAGATCATGACGCAATTCGCGGATCGTTGGAAAACGGTGCGCTTTATGCCGATGGAGAAAAATGTCGGTTTGGGACGTGCGCGCAATGCGGCAATGGATGACGTCGGCACCCCTTTGATGACCTTTATCGATGGTGATGACTGGGTCGGGGCGAGTTATTATAAAAACCTCGTCAGACGGTTTTCCGATTTCCCTGATCTGGATTTTGTCCGCTCGCATTATATCGAGTGCCACGGTGTCCGGCGCGTTCTGGTGCGTGCGGCCTTTCCCCTGTGTGACGCACCTTTTGACCCGAAGCTGGGCATTTTGCCGGACGACAGGTCCACGCTTGTCGATCAGCCTCATGCGTGGGCGGGCCTGTATTCCACGGAGTTTCTGAACCGCAATGAGATGCGATTTTTGCCCCTGCAGACGGCGGAGGACCGCAAGTTTGTCTGGGAGCGGCAGGTGCTGGTAAAGAAATGCCTCGTCGCTGAAGAGAGCCAGATATTTTACCGCAGAGGTAGTGGTAGCAGCTTGACGCAAATTGGTGACAGGAGACAGCTTGATATCATTCCCGCCCTGCTTGAGACGGCAACCTTTGTGATGTCTTGCGGGGAGCAAGCCTATGTCCCCAAATTTCTCCGGCAAGTGCTGGCTGTGACGGCCTATCACCTCAAGAATATCGATCGTCTTGATCCGGCTTTGCACCAAAGTTTCCGGACACAGGTCAGGTTTTTGTTGTCCTCATTGCCGGAGCGGGATTTGGGCGTCGCGCTCAAGCAGTTCGATAAAGCACGCGCGAAACTTATCGAGGAGGTCACGGCATGATTTTATGCGCAGCATCCACACCTTTCGCCTTGCGTGTTTTGCTCCATGCTCTGCAAGGCCGGCATGAGGATCAGGATAAGGTTCTCCTGATTTCGGACCTGTCCAATAGTCCGGAGGCTTCACACGATTTTTTCCGGATATTGAGCGCGCACAGCCTTGTAAATGAGACCTTTCAGAAGGTCATAGATCTCAATGTGCTTTTGGCACCGGTTCACCCCCGATCATGGTCGGCCCCAGGCACGGAGTTGGACCTGCTCGGATTGCAAAGCATTCTACTCTATGCGTTTGGCGCATCGGAAGTCACTGAGCTTTATGTAGATTCTCCGATCATTCCGCCTTCGAACACATTGATGAAGGTTTTCAACCGTGCGCGTATCAATATCTGTTCCGATGGGCTGATGACTTTCAGCCCAAGCCGGAGCCGGTTCCCTGCGACTGTTTTGTCGCGGATCAAGGGACTCTTCTACCCCGACCTCCTGCCCGGTGTGACGCCGCCTTTGCTCAGAGAGGCCGGAGTCGAATTGCACCCTCTGGGGATGGAGGGGCTGCGGGACACCTTCGAGGCTATGGATGCGGACGGGGCGCAGGACGGCGGTGTCGATCTTCAGGGGCGGCCCTTGTTCCTCGGTCAATACCTCTCCGCGCTTGACCTTATGAGTGCCGAAGAGGAAATCGCCCTTTATGCTGACGGTTTGGTGGCCTGTGCCGCGCGCGCGGGGTCCAAACGTGTGGCCTTCAAACCGCATCCCAGTTTCTCGGAAGGGATGCTGCACCAGTTGGTTCAGGCCCCTGCGCTTGCCGCGCTCGACGTGACCGTGATTACCTCGTCGCATTCCCTCGAAACGCTCTTGTTGCAAAGCCGTCCGGCCTTTGTGGCGTCGGTCTTTTCAACGGGGATGGCGATGGCCCATGCCATGTTCGGGATCGAGGCCTATCATTTCCGAACCGAAGCGTTTTTTGACCGGTTGCAGCCTTGGGAAAACAGCAACCGCGTGCCGGTGATGTTGTCCGCCCTGATGTATCCGGATTTGGAGGGGCGCGAGACGCATTATCCCCTGCGCGCCGAAGAGGTGCAGGCCAAAGTGGATATGTTGGCGGCCTCGATGCAGCCTAAGACGCTGGTGCCGGACAACAGTGCCCTGCTCAAGCTGCTCGGTCTTCCGATGACCCGCGAGGACAGGTTCGAGCGCACGGCGCGGCGAAAGCTCTTTGGCTATACGCCGGAGAACTCTCTGTCGATGGAGCAGGCGGCGCTGGCCGGTAAATCCTGGGAGGCGACCACACAGACGCCAGAGCGTCTTCGGGCGATTGATCGGGCGCGTCTGGCGCTCAAGGCGAAAGACTATGACATGGCTTTCGAGATCAGTCTGGAAGCCTACCAAAAGACGCCCACGTCGTCTTTGCATGTCGAGGTTCTGGAAAAGGCTGCGGCGCATCTTTCCGAGCTTAACAAGATCATTGCAAAGCGCGCGCGGCAGGACCTTGATGCGCTCAAACAGGCGGCCGAGGATACGCCACAAGAGGCGGCCCCCGCGTCCGATGACAGGCCGCGGAAGGTCAAAAGCACGTTTCTCGGACGCCTGCGACGCACCTAGCGGTAAGGGGGGGGGGGGGGGGGG